>NZ_CP013987.1:3513428-4173892 GCF_001518815.1 Pseudomonas oryzihabitans | reverse complement strand
GCGCCAGCGGCGCGGCAGGGCGATGGCCTCGCAGTGGCCGGCCAGGTATTCGCGCAACTCGGCCACCAGGGCGCGGCGACCGCCATTGCGCAACTGGTGCAGACCGCTTTCGCTCAGGGCGACCAGGGCGCCGAGCAGGGCGCGACCCTGTTGCACCACGCCCAGGCGGACGTCGGCGACGGCGGGATGGTCGAGCAGGCGCGCTTCCAGCGCTGGCAGAGCGATGCGCTTCTCTTCCAGTTTGACGATGCGATCCAGACGCCCGAGCAGCTCGAAGCGACCGTCTCCCAGCAGGCTCACACCGTCCATGGTCTGCTCGCGCACGCCCTGGGGCAGGTAGGGTGAGCTCAGCCAGAGGGCGCCGTCAGCGTCCTGGCCCAGGGTGAGGTCGGCGAAGGCCTGCCAGGGCTGCGGGCCCTGGCGCCAGGCGATGCCGCCGGTCTCGGAGCTGCCATAGACCTCGGTAGGGTACTGGCCGAAGCGCGCCTGGCAGGCCGTGGCCGCCGCCTCCGGCAGCACGCCGCCAGAGGAAAACACTCGCACCACCTGACCGAGGATGGCGTCATCGAGGTTCTCGCCCAGGCGCTTGAGTAGCGCCGGGCTGCTGATCCACACCGCACGGCGACCCTCGCGCAGCAGGGCGGCGGTCTCCCGCTGCAGCTCCTCGGTGAAGGGCAGCGCCTGGCGGGCGAAGGGGCGACCGCTGCAGAGCGGCCAGAGCACGCGGAACAGCAGGCCATAGATGTGTTGGGTGGAGACACTGCCGAGGATGGTCGCCTCGCCCAGGGACTCGCCCCAGAGGCGCTCCAGGGCGGCGACCTCGTTGGCCAGCTGGAACAATTGCTTGGCGATCAGCTTGGGCTCGCCGCTGGAGCCCGAGGTGCTCAGGGTCAGCAGCGGTGCCTGGAGGTCGAGCGGGGCGGGCGCCAGGGGCTCGGCGGCGGTCCAGCCGGCAAGATCGTCGAGCCAGGCGTCGAGCGTCGGTACCAGGCGCGCGCGGGTGGCGGGTTGGGCATCGGCCGGCAGGACGACCTCGATGCCGGCGCGCCAGGCGCCGAGCAGGGCGCAGGCCAGGTCCTCGGCATCGTCCAGGTACAGCGCCAGCCGCCTGAGGCCAGCGGACTGGAAGGCCGCCGCCAGGCTCAGGGCGCGCTGCTTTAGGGCCGCATCCAGCGGGCTCGCGGCGCCCAGCAGCTCGGCGAGAGGGGTGAACGTCATGGCAACCTCCGCACGCGCTGGCGGACCAGCCATTCACCGGCGAACAGCAGGCCCATCAGGCCATAGGCGATGACGCCGGTATAGAGCGTCCACCAGGCCAGCGGCGCCCAGAGCGCCAGGGCAGCGGCGGTGAGCGCATTGAACAGAAAGAACAGGCACCAGACCTGGGTCACCCGGCGGGTGTAGCGCACCGCACGGGGTGGCAGCTCGGGTTCGCGCAAGCGTGCCAGGCGCTCGATCAGCGGCTGGCCGCGCAGCAGGCTCAGGCCGAACACCGCCAGCAGGAAGAGGCTGAGCAGCACCGGATACCAGCGCAAGAGCACGGCGGCGTCGCTCAGGGCCAGCAGCAGGCAGAAGCCCAGAGCGACCAGGGCGGTGCCGCGCTGCAGGCCGTTGAGTTCGGGTTGCAGCAGGCGCAGGCCCCAGAGCACACCGAGACCGACCGCGAACAGCCGCGGCGACAGGTGCTGCAGGCCGAAGTACACGGCGAAGGGATAGGCCAGGCCGAGCAGGAGCAGCAGGGCAGCGGCGAGCAGGCCCAGCGGGGAGCGGGAAGGCAGGGCACTCATAGGCGGCGGATCAGGCGTCCGCCTGGCTGATGCGATAGACAGCCTCGACCACGTCGCCCACGGTACGCACCTGGCGGAATTGCTCGGCGGCGATCTTGTGGCCGGTCTGGCGGCGCAGGTGGTCGATCAGGTCGACGGCGTCGATGCTGTCGATCTCCAGGTCCTCGTAGAGGTTGGCCTCCAGGGTCACCCGCTCGGGCTCCAGCTCGAAGAGCTCGACCAGGGCGCTGCGCAGGGTCTCGAAGATGGCTTCACGGCTTTGCATGGCGATCTCCTCAGGCGGCGCGCTGGGCGGCCACGAAGGCCGCGAGGGCGTTGACGTTGGCGAAATGGGTGCGGGTGTCCTTGGCTTCGGCGTCGATGCGGATGCCGTAGCGCTTCTGGATCGCCAGGCCCAGCTCCAGGGCGTCCACCGAATCCAGGCCCAGGCCGTCGCCGAACAGGATCTGGTCGTCGCCGATATCGTCGACGGTGACGTCCTCGAGGCCGAGCGCCTCGATGATCAGGCTTTTGAGCTCAAGGTTGAGATCAGTCATGGTTGCCGGTTTCCTTCAGGTAGAGCTGGTGCAGCTGGTCGTTGAGTTCACGCGACGCCAGCGGCAGCGGCCGCCCGGCGAAGGTGGAGGGATCGATGTCGGCGCCGACGTCCAGCTGGAAGTCGAAGCGCCGGGAGGGGATGCGATACCAGGGCGTGGCCTTGGTCAGGGTGCTGGGCACCACGCGGATAGTGACCGGGGTGATGCAGCGGGCGCCGCGCAGGGCGATGGCCGCGGCGCCACGATGGAAGCGCGGCGGCTCGCCGGGGGTGGTGCGAGTGCCCTCGGGAAAGATGATCAGCGTCTGGCCCTCGCGCAGGGCGTCGGCGGCTTCGTCGAGCATCTCGGCGCTGCCGTTGTTGCTGATGTAGCCGGCCGCCTGGATCTGCCGCTTGAGGTAGGGGTTCTGCCAGAGCCCCTGCTTGACCACGCAATTGGCGTCGGGCACCAGGCCGATGAGCACCACCACGTCGATCAGCGAGGGGTGGTTGGCGATGATCAGCTGGCCCGGGCGGCCCAGGCGCTCGCGGCCCTGGATGCGCAGGTTCATCACCCGGGTCAGCACCATGAAGGCGACGAAGAAGCGGAACAGCCGGGCATTGGCCCGCCGCGCACGCTGACGCCGCTGCAGCGGATCGCCTGGCAGCACCAGCAGGATCGGCAGAATAAGCAAGCGGAAGACCAGGGCGCCGCAGCCGAACACCACGAAGTTGAGCCCCGTGGCCAGCAGCCGGTAGCCGTAGTCCAGCCGGCCAGTCATCAGCAGGTCTCCGCCTGCCAATGCCAGGCGCGCCCGGCATAGGCCAGGTGCCGATCACCGCGGGCTTCCAGCAGGCGCAGCAATTCCAGGGCATGCGGCCAGACGCTGGTCGCGGCGTCCGCCGGGGCCGGCTCGCCGCTCAGGCCATGGCTGCTGCCAGGAGTGAGCAGCAGGCCCACGGCATAGGGAAAGGGTACGTCGTCGATCTGGGGCGCATAGAGGGTAGGCGGCGCCTCTTCGGCGATCACCACCAGCACCCCGCTGGCGCCTTCGGCGAGCAGGGTGGAGGCTTCCAGCACGGCGTGTTCGAGACCATCGCGGCCTGTGGCCAGGGCATTCATCTCGCTGTGATCGCCACGCAGGATCGACCACTGGCCGATGATGGCGTTGTGTACCGAAAGGCTGAACTGGGTCGGGGAGAGCGGCTCGCCGCGGGCCAGCTCCTGGAGGATGGCCAGGGTGCGCGGGGTCTCGCCGTGGCGCGAGGCGAAGATCAGCGGCAGTGGCTCGCCATGGGCGTCGGCCAATGGCCAGGCCACCTGGAAGGTCATGCGTGCCAGGCGACTAAGACGGCGGCGCTGCATGGCCGGCAGGAAGCTGGCATCGGGTTGGCTGCCGTCGTCCGCCGGACACCAGGGCGCGGCGCACCACTGCCGCCAGGCATCCTGGTCGCCAAGACCAGGCGCCCAGGCGCGCCAATCGCTAATCTGGAAATGTATGTTCACGGCTGAATCTACCCCGGAGCCTACGTGCTTGCCGTTTCATCTATCCCTGATGAGCAGGGTATTGCAGCGTTCGGCGCGCATTATCCAAGCGGCTATTACCCTAGGCAAACATTTGCATGAACTTTGCGAAGGGGTAGCAGTCGCCCGCATTGAGCCGGGAACAGGCTAGCGCGGTAGGGAAGTTGGAGCCCCTTGCAAGGGCGTGAAACGCCGCTCCGTGCGACGAGCGGCAGTGAAAGCCGGGATTTGGCGGGGGTGGGTGAACGTAAAGGCGAATTCGTCGCTGACGGTTATCGCGATCAGGGCTCCAGGGGTCGCGCTAAGATCGTCCCCTTCACGACGGAGCGGTCGTCACGCCGCTGGCAGCGGCTGCAACTTCGAAAGACGGACGGCCACGGCCAGGGCTGCGAGCAACAGGGCGCCGATGAACAGGCCGACGCCGGTCCAGCCAGCCAGGTGCCAGCAGAAGCCACCCAGGGTGCCGGCCACGCTGGAGCCGGCGTAGTAGCTGAACAGATAGAGCGACGACGCCTGGCCACGCGCCTGGCGCGCGCGGCGGCCCACCCAGCTGCTGGCCACCGAATGGGCGCCAAAGAAGCCGAAGGTGAACAGCAGCATACCCGGCAGCACCAGCCACAGCGGGGTGAACAGGGTCAGCAGCAGACCACAGAGCTTGAGCACGATGGCGGCGGCGAACACCCGCCGCCGACCGAAGCGATCGGCCAGGCTGCCAAACTTGGCCGAGCTGTAGATCCCCGCCAGATAGACCAGCGACAGCACCCCGATCCAGGCCTGGCTCAGGTGATAGGGTTCGGCCAGCAGGCGATAGGCGATGTAGTTGAACAGGGTGACGAAGGCGCCCATCAGCAGGAAGGCTTCCAGGAACAGCCAGGGCAGGCCGGCATCGCGAAAGTGCAGGGCATAGCCGGCGAGCAGGCTGCGTGGCCGCAGGGGCCGCGGCTGGAAGCGCTTCGAGGCCGGTAGACTGCGCTTGAACAGCACCGCCGCCACCAGCGCCAGCACCCCCAGGGCGCCGAGGGCGATGCGCCAGGAGACGAAGTCCACCAGGACCCCGCTGATCACCCGACCCGACATCCCGCCCAGGGCGTTGCCGCTGATATAGAGGCCCATGGCATAGCCCAGGTGTTCGGGATGCACCTCCTCGGCCAGGTAGGTCATGGCCACCGCCGCCACTCCAGCCAGCGATAAGCCAACCAGGGCACGGGTCACCAGGATGCCGTCCCAGGTCGGCATCAGGGCGCTGAGCAGGGTGAAGGCCCCGGCGGCGAACAGCGCATAGACCATCACCGACTTACGGCCGATGGCATCGGAAATCGGCCCGGTCACCAGCAGGCCGCAGGCCATGAGGCCGGTGGCCAGGGACAGCGACAGACTGCTGGCGGCAGCAGTGAGGCCAAAGGCGAGGGAAAAGATGGGCATCAGCGGCTGCACGCAATAGAGCAGGGCGAAGGTGGCGAAGCCGCCGCAGAACAGGGCCAGGGCGGTGCGCAGGAATTGCGGCGTACCCTTTTCGATGAAGGCGTCCGACGCGTGCTGCGGCTCATTGGCGGCAGGGCGGGTTTCCAGCGCAGGGGCAGGGGGCGTGGCGGACGACCGGGACGTGTTCACAGGTACCTCAAGGCAAGTCTGACCTCATCACCCTAAGCTGGTCGCGGTCATATATCCAATATATTGTCTGTCTCGATTGATAGGTTTTGCGACTCAATGGAGACAGCATGGAATTGCGACACCTGAGGTACTTCGTAGCGGTGGCCGAAGAACTGCACTTTGGTCGTGCGGCCCAGCGCCTCAACCTCTCCCAGCCTCCGCTTAGCCAGCAGATCCAGGCCCTGGAAGCCGAGCTGGACACCCGCCTGCTGGAGCGCAATAACCGCCGCGTTGCCCTGACCGAGGCCGGCCGGCTGTTTCTCGACGAAGCCCGGCAGATACTCCTGGCCAGCGAACGGGCCGCCGAACGGGTCCGCCGCGCCGGGCGCGGTGAGACGGGGCAACTGCAGGTGGGCTTCAGCGCCTCTTCGCCCTTCGTCGCCACCATCCCCAAAACGCTGTTCGCCTATCGCCGCGCCTATCCGGAGGTGCGCCTGCAACTGCAGGAGATGAGCAGCCGCGAACAGATCGACGCCATGCTCGCCGGCAACCTGCAGATCGGCCTGATCCGCCCTATCGAATTGCCGGATTCCCTCGTGGCGGTCGAACTCTTTCGCGAACCCCTGGTGGTCGCCCTGAGACACGATCATCCCCTGGCCCAGCAGGGCAGCGGCCCGCTGCCCCTGGCCGCGCTCGCCGAAGAGCCCTTCGTCTACTTCCCGCGCAGCTTCGGCACCGGTCTCTACGATCAGCTACTGACCCTCGCCGCCCGCGCCGGCTTCACCCCGCGCATCGTCCAGGAGGCCAGCGAAGTCCTCATCATCCTCGGCCTGGTCGCCGCCGGCCTTGGCGTCACCGTGCTCCCCGCCACCTACCAGCGCACCCAGATGGAAGGGCTGGTGTATCGCGAGCTGGACGATCCCGAGGCGACCTCGGCGGTGTGGTTGCTCAGACGCCGGGATGAGGTATCGCCGCAGGCGGAGGCGTTTGTGGGGTTGCTACTGACTAGCTAGTTTTGGAAGGTGTTTGATTTTGCTGTTGAATTTCTAGTGGTGTTAACTCAAGTACCACTTCCTTTTCAAGGAAGTCTTTGAGGGGGGATCCTGTTTTATAAGGTACTTGGCTTGCAGGTACTACCTTAGACGCTGGCTCCACATGGGCACGTTGGTCATCAAAGAATATATGAGGTCTTAGGGCCTTAAGTACTTTGTCTTTGGGAAGACCGCCTAAGAAAAATGCTTGGTCTACATAGACGTTCCATTTTCTCAATGTCTTGATGACTCGTACGTGTGCAGGGCTGTTCCGAGCTGTGACTATCGACAGTTTTATGGGGGATTTATCAGATCCAATATTTGTGTGGATTGTCGAGAGAACCCTTATGAGCTTGGCGAAAGGTCCGTCTTTTAATTCAATATCTTCATTTGTTGTTTCGTTTCTCTGGAATTCGTCGATTCCGCTGGTTTTGTATATGTACTCTGAATCCTCAGAAAAAATCACCGCGTCGGCATCGAATGCGAATCGGATTTTTTCCTCGTCTGGTAGGTATCCACTAGGAGGATCATAAATTACTGCAGCAGCGCAATGCTCCATGTCAATAGCTGCCTGAACGTCTTCTTTATGTTTGGTTAATAGTAAGTCGACGTCAAATGCTTTGAGGAATGGAGCTAGAGATTCTCCGCCTGAAAAAGCAGAGCGAGTTATATCTAGGTTGTAGTGTTTTATGCTGTTGTGAATCCTTAGTCCAGTATCTGGGCTGTTTTTAGACATTATGATCACTTCAACTAAACGCTGCTCTTGAGAGTGTTTATTTAGCTTTAATAGGGCTTCTACCAAGTAGTAGGCGGCTCCCTTCTCTAGGATCAGGCTCTCATTTTCTAACTGAAACTTGCGGTAGTGTTCTATAGAGTTCGTCGTGAAAATTTCATTTTCTTTTTCCAGATTGAATAGTGCTCTCGAAGATACTCCTATAACTAGCGTTTTGCTGAAGTCAATGGCCATATTTTTGTTCCCTGGATTTTTCAAGCTCTAAGTGATGGTTTTCTTCAGTTTGTCTGTGAAGGTCGAGTTCGTCTTGAAGGTCATCACCAACCGATCAATCGCCCGCGTCATCGCCACATACAGCAACCGCGCCTCATCCGCTTCCGGCTCGCCCTGCTTGGGCATTTCGCCTAGTCCTGGAATCAGCACCAGGCCGAACTCCAGCCCCTTGCTGGAGTGCATGCTGATGATCTTCACGCTGTCTTCGGCGTCGTAGAGTTGGGCGCGGCCCTTGTTGCTGGCGCCGGAGCGATAGGGGATGGCGACCTTCTTGAGTTCGTATTCGGCCTGGTAGGCCTGGCTGGTGCTGCGATAGAGGATGGCCATGTCGCTGAGCTGGCGGCCGGCGGCCTGTTCGTCGCGGATGCGGGCGATGAGCAGGTCCCATTCCTCGCGGTCGCTGCCGCACTGGATGAGTTCGGGGAAGGGGCCACGGCGGCCGGCGCTTTCCGGGGCGATCAGGGGCACGCCGTCTTCGCTGGCATCGCGGCTGGTCAGCAGTTCGGTGGCGAAGGCGCGGGCGACGGAGAGGATCTCCACCGTGTTGCGGTAGTTGAGCTTGAGGATGGTGGTGCGGCCCTGGGCCTGGATGCCGACGCTGGCGAAGCTGAAGTCCAGCGCCTTCTTGCCGCCCTTGCCGCGGTAGATGGCCTGGGCGTCGTCATAGAGCACCAGCAGGGACTGGGTGCTGGGGTCGACCATCTGCACCACCAGCTGGAACCACTCGGGGGCGAAGTCATGGCCTTCGTCGATCAGCACGGCGCTGTACTGGCCGCGGGGGATCTGGCCGCGGTCGACGCCCTCGATGGTGCGCAGCACGTACTGCTCCATCTTGGCCGCTACCGCCAAGCGGTGGTCCGGCTTGTCCACCTGGTAGGCGGTGAGCATCTCGGCGCACCAGGCGTGGAAGTTCTGCACCACTACCCGTTCGCCCAGGCCCTTCTGCTCGATCACCTGGCGCAGTCGCCCGGCCAGGGACTTGTTGTAGCAGAGCACCAGGATGGGTTTGACCGAGACCTTGGCCAGGTGGGCGCAGCGATAGCCGAGGATCATGGTCTTGCCACTGCCAGCGGCGCCGTGGATGACGCGGTGGCCGTCGCCCAGGGAGCGCGCCAGCTGTTCCTGCTGCAGGTCCATGACCTTGATCAGGCTGGGCAGCGGCGCCTCGGCGGCGTCGAACAGGCCGAATTGGCCGGGCTGGCTGTTGACCCGCACCTCGGGGTAGAGGTGATAACGCACCCGGTCGATCTGCGGCAGGCTGAGGGCGCAGGGAAAGACGTGGGGGAACATGTCCCAGAGGCGTTGCTGAAAGGCTTCGGGGTCGGCGGACTCGGTCATTTCGTCCTGGAAGAGCACGCGCTGGGGATCGAGGACGTCGGCCAGGTCGGTCTGCTCGAACTGGCGGCGGGTGATGCCGGTGAGCACCACGCCCCAGCCCCAGGGCATGATCAGCTGGCCCGGATGGGGCGAGCCGGCGCTCTGGCGTAGCAGCGGGTCCTTTTTCAGCAGCAGGTCGACTTCGAGGATGTAGGAGCGGGCTTGCAGCAGGGGATTGGCGACGGTCTTGAGGCCGTCCTGGGTGTGCAAGCGCACCTTGCCCGGGGTGACGGATTCCAGGGTGGCGAGCTTCCAGTCCTTAACCTCCAGCACCAGGATGCCGCGACGCGGATGAAGTACGACGAAATCCGGGTAGCGCGCCTTGGGGCCGACCGGGACGTTGCTCCAGCAGAGGTAGTCGTCTTCGAGCAGTTTTTCCAGGCGTTCGGCGAAGCGACGTTCACCGGGGGTATCGAACTGGCACTGGCTGCGAGCGGGGAAGAAGCGGGCCATCGGTCATCCATCCGTGGTGTGAGGCAGGGCGGATAAACCGTGATCTGTCGCACAAAAGTCCTTTCGTCATACGTTAGTCAGGCAGGTGCGGCGGGTAAAGCGCGAGACGGGTGTTGCCGGGCGATTGGCCGAGTTGGCCGACCGATGGTGGCTGGCAGGTGGCCGGTATTGGGCTGTCTTGGGGGTATAGCGGTATGTCGAGGTTTGGTTTGCCCTCACCCCGGCCCTCTCCCTGAGGGAGAGGGGGCGTTTGGGGCAGGTTCGTTGCTTTGGGGGTGTTGGGCTTCGACGGTGGAGCTGTCTCAGCCCAACCTACGGCGATGGACTGCCCTCACCCCGGCCCTCTCCCCGAGGGAGAGGGGACGTTTGGGTGAGGTGCGTTGCGTTGGGGTGTTGGGCTTCGACGGTAGAGCTTTCTCAGCCCAACCTGCGGGTGTCGTAGGTTGGGCTGAGCGCAGCGAAGCCCAACAGGACCCAGGCCCGCTCAGTAGTAGCTGCGCATCACCGCGATCCCTGCCTCCAGCACGTCCTGCCATTCCTGGCGCAGCGCTGGAGAGAATTCGGCATCGTGCTGGGCCAGGGTGGCGAGCAGGCAGTCGACCCAGAGTTCGTAGAGTTCGGGGCCTATGTCCAGCCGTGCCCGGCAATGGCTTTCGCCGAGCTGGCGCAGTTTGGTGGTGGGCATGCCGCGGGCCACCAGAACCAGGTTCATGATGCCGTGGCGCAACAGCAGCTTCTGCGCGGCCATGTCGGTATGGACGAACTTCTCCCTTACCCGAGGCGAGCTGGCCAGGAAGCGCCGATAGAAATCATCGAAGAAGGCGGGGCTGGCGCAGCAGCGTCCGTAGCTCAGCATCACGTTCTGGGCCGGCAGCATGCGAATTCCTGGGCGGACACGAAACGACGCAGCTTGCCTCGGCCACTGCCAGGACCACTTGACCCGGATCAAGGGCCTGCAGCGATTGGTCGCGAACACTGAAACATTTTGAACCAAGTCACGCGGCGACTTCTCTACCTTAAGCGCAGCGGTAGACCAGGAACCCCTACTCCAGAGCGGCTGGCCCCGCCGATGCGCGTCCCTTATCCCTCTGGAGACCTCCAATGAGTCAGACACCCCTGCTAATCGGCTTCGTCATCATGTCGCTCGCCTCCCTGGCGATCTATGCCAAGGGCGCGCACCGTGGTCCGCTACGCGGCCACACCCTGATCCACGCCGCCGTGCCCTTCATCGCCGCTACGGCCTATCTGGCCATGTACCTGGGGGTTGGCAATCTGATCAAGCCGGATGGCAGCGTGACCTATGTCGCCCGCTACCTGGACTGGACCTTCACCACGCCACTGCTGCTGGCCGGGGTGGTGAGCTCGGCCTTTCTCGGCGCGCGTGAGCAAGAGGGACAAGGCGGCTTCGTGGCCTCCATCGTCACCCTGGACGTGGTGATGATCGTGACGGGCCTGGTGGCCTCCCTGGCGCCCTACGGCACCATCAAGTGGGTGTTCTTCGCCTGGTCCTGCGCGGCCTTTGTCGGGGTGCTCTATCTGCTGTGGAAACCGCTGGCGACCCTAGCCGGGCAACATGCCGCGATCGGCGCGGCCTATCGCAAGAACACCGGCTTTCTGACCGTGCTCTGGCTGATCTATCCGGTGGTCTTCGCCATTGGCCCGGAGGGTGTGTGGATGGTGAGCGATGCGGCGACCATCTGGATCATCCTGGTGCTCGACGTGCTGGCCAAGGTGGTCTATGCCTTCACCTCCGAGCGCAATCTGCGTGCGGCCCTGGCGCGGACCGGCGTCTAAGGATGCAGGAGACCGGGCGAGGCTGGCTGGCGCTGGTGCTGACCGCCGGGCTCGCCAGCCTGGCGGGCGGGGCCGGGCAACTGGCCTACGCCCTGGCGGTAGGCTTGGGTCTGGGCCTGCTGCATGGCGCCAGCGATCTGCGCCTGGTCGCACCCGGGCGGCGCCTCGCCTTTCTCGGCTGCTATCTGGCGACAGCCCTGGCCTGCCTGCTCTGCTGGCAACTGGCAGGCACGGCGGCGCTGCTGCTGTTCCTGCTGCTCTCGGCCTGGCATTTCGCCCATGAAGACGAGCTGTTTCCCAAGCGGCTGACCTCGCTGGCCTTGGGGCTGTTCATCATTGGCGGTCCGGCGGTGGTGCACGAAGCCGCCGTCGCCCGGTTGCTGGCCCTGGCCATGGGGCCGGCTGCTTCTCTTGCCCTCGCAGACTGGCTAGCCCGCGTGCTCCTACTGGGTGGGCTGCTGGCACTGCCGGTGCTGTTGCTGGCCGCCTGGCAGCAGCGTTGCCCCAGGTTGGCGGTGACGCTGCTGGCCGTGGTGCTGGCGCCGCCCCTAGTGGGGTTCGCCCTGGGCTTCTATCTGCTGCACGCCGCGCCCCAGACCGGGGTGCGCCAACGTTTGCTGGGGGCGGCCACCTTCAAGGCCTATTTGCGCCTGACGTGGCCGATCCTGCTGGGCGCTGCGCTGTTTACCCTGGCCGGTGGCCTGGTGTTCCTGCTGCAGGAGCGTACCGGTATCCGCGCCCTGTTCGCCGTGCTGGCCGCCTTCGCCGTACCGCATATGCTGGTGCTGCCGCGTTTTCTCGACTCCGGCGTCGAAGCCGCGCCGCGCTCAGGACCGCAGGTGGTTGAGCGGTAGTTCGGTACTGGCCAGGATCTGGTTGAGCACAAAGCTCGACCGCACGCTGGAGACGCCTTCGATGCGCGTCAGGGTGCCCAAGAGCAGCTGCTGATAGTGCTCCATGTCGGGCACGACGACCTTGAGCTGATAGTCCGCATCCATGCCGGTGACCAGGCAGCACTCCAGCACCTCGGGGCACTGGGCGATGATCGCCTGGAAGTTCTCGAAGCGCTCCGGGGTGTGTCTATCCATGCCGATGAGGACGAAGGCGGTCAGCGACAGGCCAAGTTTCTTGCGATCCAGCAGGGCCACCTGGCGGGTAATGTAGCCGCTGTCTTCCAGTTGCTTGACTCGTCTTGAACAGGGCGAGGGCGACAGGCCAATGCGTTCGGCCAGCTCCTGATTGGAGAGACGCGCATCGCGCTGCAGTTCTGCCAATATTTTCAGATCGAAGCGATCGAGTTTGTCCATTTTCCATGCCTTGCGCTATCGGGTTGCGTCCAATCCTAGGTTTCTAGCCATGAATTGCGCAAGAGGCAGGAAAGAGTGCGCACAACGCAAACCTCTGCCGGCGGCAGGGGCGTAAGCTGAACTCAACTTCGATAGCCCGGTAGAGCTGTCCAACGGAAGTGCCCCAGGAGGGCCTTTCGCATCGCCAACGACGGTATCCCGTCCGCCGCGCCCGGGCCCGCCCAGGTCACCATTCCTGGTCGATCGCAGCCACCGTCACGAGCGGTGCGAGAGGACAACGAATTCAAGGGGAGGCCGCAAGGTCTCCCCTTTTCTTTTGGGTGGGATTTGGTGGTGGGTGGGGGATGCTGCTAAGTACGGCTATGGCGGTCCGCCGATGGGGCCGCCTCTCGGGCGTGCTCTTTTGATGGCGGCCATGGGCCGCTCCTACGATTTATGTAGGGGCAGCCATGGCCGCGATCCTTTCGGGAAACTCAAGCCTGCCCGGGCGGCTGCTTGTCCACGGTGAGGGGCGCGTCGCTGGCGAGGAATTCCTTGGCTTCCTCTTCGCTGGCCACCGAGGGTGGCGAGCCGCGCAGGGGTTGGCCGGCGGTTTCGCGTACCGTGACCATGGTCAGGATGCCGATCACGGCAGCGGCCATCATGTAGTAGGCCGGCACCAGGGGGTCGCCGGTCTTTTCCACCAGCCAGGCGGTGACCAACGGAGTGGTGCCACCAAACAGCGATACCGAGATGTTGAAGGCGATGGACAGGGCGCTGTAGCGGATCGGGGTGTAGAACAGCGCTGGCAGGGTGGACGGCATGGTGCTGGTAAAGCAGGCCAGCGAGGCGCCCAGCAGCATCAGACCCAGGAAGATCAGCCAGTCGTTGCCGCTGCCGATCAGCTTGAGGCAGGGGATCGCCAGGACCAGGATCGCCAGGCAGGCGCCGATGATCATCGGCTTGCGCCCCAGATGGTCACTGAAGAACCCCCCCAGGATGTTGAGCGGCATCATCACCACCATGACGATGAGGATCAGCAGCAGACCCTTGGTCTCGGCGTAGCCCATGGTCACGGCCAGGTAGCTGGGCATGTAGGTCAGCAGCATGTAGTCGGTGACGTTGAACACCAGTACCAGGCCGACGCACTTGAGCAGGGCGACGCGATGCAGGGTGAACAGCTCGCGCAGGCTGTGCGCCGGGCTATCCGCCGCCTTGCCTTCGTTGGCCTCGGCGTGGGCCTTGAACGCTGGCGTTTCTTCCAGCTTCAGGCGCATGTAGAGGCCGAGCAGGCCGAGCGGACCGGCGATGAAGAAGGGCACTCGCCAGCCCCAGTCGAGCAATTGTTCCTGAGTCAGGGCCGCGGTGAGCGCGGTGACTGTCCCGGCACCGGCGATGTAGCCGGCGAGGGTGCCGAACTCCAGCCAGCTGCCCATGCGCCCGCGGGTCTTGTCGGTGGCATATTCGGCGATGAAGGTCGCCGCACCCCCGTATTCACCGCCGGTGGAGAAGCCCTGCACCACCCGCGCCAGCAGCAGCAGGGCCGGCGCCCAGATGCCGATGCTCTCGTAGCTGGGGATCAGGCCGATGCTGAAGGTGCCCAGGGCCATCATGATCATGGTCAGGGCGAGTACCTTCTGGCGACCGTACTTGTCGCCCAGGGGGCCGAACACCACGCCGCCGAGCGGGCGGACGAGAAAGGCCACGGTAAAGGTGGCGAAGGTGGCGATCAGCTGGGCCGCGGCATTGCCGTCGGGAAAGAAGACCTTGCCCAGGGTCACGGCCAGGTAGCCATAGACGCCGAAATCGAACCACTCCATGGCATTGCCAAGGGCGGCGGCGCCGACGGCGCGCTTGACCAGGGAATTGTCGACGATAGTGAGGTCGTCCGGCTTTACCTCATGGCGACGCTTGAACCAGCCAACGTGATGATGGTGTTTCGACATGTGTTTTCCTCCTTGCGTGGGGCCATAGACCCAAGCGGACCGCTGTAAGTGCGATTCCTGTGCGGTTGAAACTTGCCGAACACGCCTGGAGTCGACCCTTTATCGGTAAAAACTCGTGGAGGCACCATGCAGTATCGTCCGCTTGGCCATTCCGGCCTGCTGGTTTCCCAACTCGCCCTCGGCACCCTGCAGGTGGGTGGTCGTGATGGCTTCGAGAAGTGCGGTGGCATCGACCTGCGCACCCTGCGACGGCTGTTCGACATCGCCTTCGACGCCGGGGTGAACCTGGTGGATACCGCCGACCTGTATTCCTACGGCCTGGCCGAGGAAATCGTCGGCCAGGCGCTGGGTGACAAGCGCGACAGCATCCTGTTGGCGTCCAAGGGGCGCAGCGCCATGAGCGACGATCCCAACGACAGCGGCGCCTCGCGCTATCACCTGATCCGCGCCTGCGAAAACAGCCTGCGCCGCCTGGGCACCGATCACCTGGATCTCTACCAGCTGCACAACTGGGACGGCGTCACGCCCATCGAAGAGACGCTGGAGGCCATGACCCATCTGGTGCAAAGCGGCAAGGTGCGTTACTTCGGCACCAGCAACTACACCGGCTGGCAAATGATGAAGACCCTTGGCAAGGCCGAGTTGCACGGCCTCATCAAGCCGGTCAGCCAGCAGATCTACTACACGCCGGAATCCCGCGAGGCGGAGTACGAACTGCTGCCACTGGCGCTCGACCAAGAGGTCGGCACCCTGGTCTGGGGACCCATGGGCGAAGGCCTGCTGACCGGCTCGACCCGGCGCGGCAAGCCAGCGCCGAAGGGTACGCGCCAGGGCAGCGACTGGCCCGAGCCCTATGTCCACGATCCCGAGCGCGCCCTGGACATCATCGAGACCCTGGCCGCGGTGGGCGATGCCCATGGCGTGTCGGTGGCCCAGGTCTGCCTGGCCTGGCTCAAGGATCGGCCAGGCATCACCAGCCTGATCGTCGGTGCCCGTAGCGAAGCCCAGCTGCACGACAACCTGGCGGCCATGACGCTGGCGCTGACAGCGGAAGAGTCCGCACGGATCGAGGCGGCGACCCGGCGTGAGCCGCTGTATCCCTATTGGCACCGCATCGTCGCCGGGATGGATCGGCTGGATCCGGCCGAGCAACCCTTCCTGGCCGAGCAGCGCAAGACCCTGGAACAGCGCCGCGACAAATAGCTGAGCGGGTGATGGTCAGGCTGGGGGAGGGCCAGGCCTTGGGGTACTCTGGGCCATCCCCTTGCGGAGCCGTGCGATGAAGTCGCCTGCCGTCCTGTTCGCGCTTGTCCTCTCTGGCGTTTCCTGCTGGCACGCTGCGCCTGCCTGGGCCGATAACAACTATCGCCTGGGCGGTGGCTATGTGACGCCACCGCCGGGTGCCGCACCGCCGCCCATGCCCGCGCCACCACCCGGCAACGGGGGACGCTGGCAGGGGAATAGGCAGGGTGGCTGGAATGGTAGTCCGCCCGGTCGCGGCGATGCGCCTGGACGCGGCAATGGTCCAGCCCTGGAGCGCTGGGAGCGCAATGATCCCCCACCGCCGCGACCAAATTATCAGCCGGCCTGGCAGGATCGCCCCGTGCCGCTGCCGCGTCCGGGCTACATGATGCCGGCCCCTGACCAGCCCGGTCGGAATTATCCGCCGCCACCGCCTCGACCGGATCGGGACCCTCATTGGTCCGGCCCGCGTCCCGGTTGGGGCGCCAATCCCCAATGGCGACCCGGCTTCGAGGTGCCCGGGGTACCGGCCGGCTTCACCCGCATCTGGTACCACGATAGCCAGTACTACTATGCCGACGGCTACTGGTATCGACCCCAGGGCCCGCGCTATGTGGTCACCCTGCCGCCGACCGGCGTAAGGGTCAGCGCGCTGCCGGCCTTTGCCGAAACGTTATGGATGGGCGGCACTACCTACTACTTCGCCGCCGGCAGCTACTACCGCACCGATCCGGGTGGCGGTTTCGTCACCGTCGCCGATCCCAATGTCGCGGCAGTGCCCGTTACCTCTGCCGCGCCTGCGTCCACGGGCGTCGGCTACGATGCCTACGACGTCACCGCCTATCCCTTGCAGGGCCAGCCACCCGGGCGCTACGCCACGGACCGATACGACTGCCGCCGCTACGCCGCCGGGGATTCCGGTTTCGATCCCGAGCGGCCGGGCGCGGTAGGCGACCCCTACCTGACCCAGCGTTTCCGCCAGGCCCTGGCCGCCTGCCTGGCGGGGCGGGGCTATCGGGTGGAGTAAGCGATCAGTCGTTGCTCAGTTGCACCAGGGTGAAGAGTCCGAAGGGCGGTACGCTGCTGCGACTGGCGCGGCGCAGGTCTTCGCGGGAGAGGATGGAGTCCATGGCGAAGTCAGGGTGCCAGCCGAGCTTGCGCGAGGCCGGTGCCAGGGCCTTCTCCGCCAGCAGGCGCATGCCACGCTCGGCCTGGAAGTGGTTGACCAGCAGGAGGTGACCGCCAGGCTTCACTACCCGCCGCATTTCCTGCATCAGTTTGCGCGGATTGGGTACCACGGAGGCCACGAACATGGCCACGGCGATATCGAAGGAGCCGGTGGGCAGGCCGGTTTCCTCGGCGTTGGCTTCGAGCAGCGCCTCCACCGTGGTGATCTCATCGCGCGCGACCCGCTCCCGGGCCTTGGCCAGCATGTCCGGCGAGAGGTCGATCCCGGTGACGCGCTTGTCGGCGCCATAGTGGGGCAGGGCGAGACCGGTTCCTACCCCGACCTCCAGCACCCGGGTACCCGCCAGGGCATTGACCGCCGCCACCGCACGCTTGCGGCCGGGCGCCGAGACGCCACCGAACACCCGATCATAGACATTGGCCCAGCGCCGATAGGCGGAAATGATGGCGGCATTGTCCAGCGCGGAGTGCGGCGCAGAGGTGTCGGCGGTATTTAGCGAATAATCGATTTTCTTCGAGTCGTGCATAGCGGCCTTGTCATTGTCGGTCGATGAAAGCAGAGGCGTTACGGAGCTAACTCTGGGCGGTGTCTGGTAAGGAAAGATGCGTTCGATAAGCGTGCCGGTAAATGTCTTGCCGTTTAATGGAGTTTGCTGGCGTGGTCTGGGAATTAGCCGAAGCCTGGATCTCCCGGGGTCTTCATGTCCGTGATGTGGTAGGCATGAACCAAGGCATTCCTTCTTTTAAATCAATCGCCCGGTGTTTGGCTAGTTGAGTCTTGTTTGGTTTTGCATGATTGAGAAGTTGGTGCTCTAAATTATTTTTAATTGTTCGTTCTTTTAATTTAATGTCCATTTAATTATTTGTTCGTTCAATTAATGGCGTTTGATGGAAAGTGAAGAGGCCTGCTCAGCCTGTTGGCCGTACGCCGAGTTAGCCGCTGCTTCAGCGGGAGAGGTAGGTACGGGCGGGGTTGATAGCTGTTCGGAGCTGCGGAAGAGACAGCCCTTGCAGCAGCATTTTCCGGAAAGGCCATCTGGTGCTCTTGGCAGCGCCAAATGCTAGGAAATCCGCAACTGCCAGGCTTTCATCGGCGAGACCATGGATCTCCATGACCTCCTAGCTCATCCAAAGGCGCAAAGGCCGCCTTGCGCGACTATTGATAGGGGCCAATCAACTCCATGGCCGACACCCTGCCCGGCCGTGGCTGATCTTCAAAGGCAATCCTTGCGATTTGGGCACCTTTACCTATCGTTAGGCGACGGCTACGAAAGGCGAGACCGATTACCCGCAGGTCTGCGCTGGTATCCATACACCCGTCGTAGATGTTGGATTTCCGTGCGGGCTGAACGCCTTTAGGGAGGCTCGTGGTCCCATCGGTATGGGGAGCAACGTTCCGTCGGCAACGCTCGTAGGTCCAAGACCGATTTTAGCGATATTGGCAGCAGTTCAGCGGTGCTGTTGTAGACCGTGTAAACGGCAGAGTTGGCGATCTTTTTCCACCAGAATCCCGATCCCTGAGGTAACGATGCGAGCACGAGGCTTTACCCTGATCGAGTTGATGATCGTCGTGGCGATCGTCGGCATCCTGGCGGCCATCGCCTATCCGAGCTATCAGAACTATGTGCTGCGCTCCAACCGCAGCGAGGGCCAGGCGCTGCTCAACGAGGCGGCGGCACGAATGGAACGGTTCTATGCGCAGAACAATGCCTATCCAACAAGTGTGAAAGACCTGAGCATTGTCAATACCAAGACAAGCGCTGGCAGCGATAGAGTGTTCTCTAGCAGTGGGTACTACGAGTTGACGATTTCGACTAGCGCTGCAGGTAGTGCAGGCTATGGCAGTGATGGTCCCTATGTGCTGACCGCGCTGCCCAAAGGCAGTCAGGAAAAAGATCCCTGTGGCAACCTGATACTTAACGCTCAGGGCGTCAAAAAGGTATCCAAAGGCGATCCCACCGACTGCTGGCGCTAATCCTCCCGCCCCTGCACCAGGCCGGCATCCCGGTTCTGTTCCACGCGATAGCCGCCGAAACCCAGGGTGACCCGCTGGGTGGCGTCGGCTTTGCCGGCGTCCTGGGCTTCGTGTTCGACCACCAGGCGGTTGAGGCGGTTGAGCAGGTGCATGGATTCGTCGTAGGCGGTGCGGTAGAGGCTCAGGGTCGAGTCCTGGGTCAGGTTGTGGCCGTAGACCACATGGAAGGTGAAGTCCGGCGCGGCGCGGTCCTGCAGGTAGAGGCGCTCGAAGCCCGCCAGCAGGTCGCCGGTGAAATGCGCCAGCAGCCGGCCCGCGCCTTCCTGGCTCTCGGTGCCGCGCAGCAACGAGCGTGGCGTGAGCACCACCCGGTCTTCTTCGTCGAGGCGGGCATAGCCCTTGCGCAGCCATTCATCCAGCACGGTCCGGGCGCGGACGTCGCTGCCGACGCTGGCGACCAGGGCGTCGAAACTCTGCTCGCCACCGCGGCGCTGGGTGCGGGGCAGGGGGCGCAGATTGCCCTCGGCGTCGAGCAAATCCAGGCGTGAGGTCCAGGCGCTGAGCACCTGCCATTCCAGGCTGGGCGTGCAGGGCGTGCGTTCCGGGCCGGCTTCGCGCAGGGCGCGAACCTCGCGACGGGGCAGGCCGGTCAGCACCGAGATACGGCTATCGGAATTGGGCTTGTCGCGCAGGGGTTCGAAATCCTGGGCGACCTCGAAGTAGGTCTGGCGCAGCAAGCGATCGAAGGCCTGGTAGGTGACTCCGGAGGCGATGGCGATACGCACCAGCCGACCGATCAGGCTACGCAGGAGCAAAGGGACCTTGGTGGAAAGCATGGGGGAGGGCTCGACGCGACAGACGCCCCGTCATCTTCGCGGGGGCACGGGTGTCAGTCAAACCAGCCTGTCACAAAGTGTCGCGGACGCAGCCTGAGCTGTCGTCCGCAAGGTAGGGCCATCCCTTAGCCTGGGGTGCCCGATTCGGTTTCGCCAGCCACGTCCGGATCGTCCGGAAATTCCTCCGGCTCCATGTCGGCATAGGGCAGCTCTTCGGGGGGCGGGGTGTTGCTGGGGTTGTCGTAGGTCTTCTGGTCAGCGTCGCTCATGGTGGACTCCTGGGGTGGGTGACCATATCGAACCCCCTTTGGTCAGCGCCGTTCCCATGCGCCTGTCGGCAGCGACCTTGTATCGGAGGCGACGGTGGCCGGTTGAACGTCGTTAGCGCGATAGCGGTCGATTGGCTGACCGTTGCGTCCGATTGACGGCACCCGAGGAGTCCCAAGATGACCACGCCTGCCGCTGTCCACCCGCTGCCGTTCCAGCCCGCCTTCGAACAGGCGCCGGATGACGAAGCCGAGACCGTTCGCGAGATGGTCGCGGCGATGAGAAACATCACCGAGACCACCTATGCCAACGGCGGCCATGCCATCCGTAGCGTACACGCCAAGAGTCATGGTCTGCTCACGGGCCAGGTGACGGTGCTGGATGGTCTGCCACCGGCCTATGCCCAGGGCGCCTTCGCCGTGCCGGGCAGCTATGCCGCGGTGCTGAGATTCTCGACCAATCCCGGCGACATCCTGGCCGACAGCGTCTCCACCCCGCGGGGCCTGGCGCTCAAGCTGATCGAGGTGCCGGGCGAGCGCCTGCCTGGCAGCGAAGGGCAGGTGACCCAGGATTTCGTCATGCAGAACGCGCCGGCCTTCACCGCGCCGGATCCCAAGACCTTTCTCAAGACGCTCAAGCTGCTGGCCAAGACCACTGACCGTGGCGAAGGCCTGAAGAAGGCAGCCTCGGCAGTGCTGCGCGGCGCCGAGAAGGTGGTGGAGGCCTTTGGTGGCGAAAGCCCCACGCTCAAGAGTCTCGGCGGGCACCCGGAAACCCACATCCTTGGCGAGACCTTCTACACCATGGTGCCCTTCCTCTACGGCCCCTATTTCGCCAAGCTCAGCGTGGTCCCGGCGGCGCCCGAGCTGACTGCCCTGACCGATGCCCCGGTGGCGGTCAACGGCAAGCCCGACGGCCTGCGCGAAGCGGTCAACGCGCATTTCGCCCATCAGGGTGGCGTCTGGGAGATCCGCGTGCAGCTGGGTGTCGACATCGAGCAGACGCCCATCGAGGACGCCTCGGTGGTCTGGCCGGAAGACCTGACCCCCTATGTGACCGTCGCGCGCCTGGAGGTCCGGCCGCAACCGGCCTGGAACGAGGCACGCTCCCGCGAGGTGGACGACGCCATGGTGTTCAGCCCCTGGCATGGCCTGGCTGCACACCGCCCGCTGGGTGGGATCATGAGATCGCGGCAGCCGGCCTACGAGATGTCTTCGCAGTTCCGCAGCGAGCGCAACGGTTGCCCGTTGCATCATCCGCGTGGACCGGTGGAACTGTAGACGCGGGCACCTAGTTGAGCGTGGCGAGTTCGGCGTCATCGAGTTCGCGCGCGCGCACTGCGGCCGGACGGCTTACCAGTCCGGCGACATAGCGTTCGAAGTGCGGACGTTTCTCGATGGTGCCAAAGGCCATGCCCCAGGCGAGATGAGCGCCGACGTAGACATCGGCCGCGGTGAAGCGGTCGTCCACCAGGTATTCACCGGGTGCCAGGGCCGCTTCGAGGGTATCCAGCACCTCGGCAAGACTGCCATAGCCGACCGCGCCGCGTTTTTGCGGATCTTCGGGCAAGGTGACGCCCAGCGCCTGGTTGGTGGTCGCCGCTTCCAGCGGACCGGCCGCGAAGAACAGCCAGCGGTAGTAGCTGCCACGTGCCGGATCGCTCAACGGTGGCGCGAGCCCCGCGGCGGGAAAGGCGTCGGCGAGATAGGCGCAGATGGCCGCCGTCTCGGTCACCAGGGCCGCGCCGTGCCGCAGCGCGGGAACCTTGCCCATGGGATTGATGGCGCGATAGGCCGGCGATTTCATCGCCGGGCCGTAGTCGATCCGCTGCACCTCATAGGGCTGCCCGAGCTCCTCCAGCAGCCAGCGCACGACGCGTCCGCGGGACATGGGATGGGTATAGAGCACAGGCCGGTCGAACATGGTGGAGCTTCCTTGAGTTGTCGTACCGCTAAGCATAGGTAGGCGCTGGTCCAGCGTCCATGCAGAGGAGAGTGGGCACCCTTCTGCTAGACTGGTAAACCTTTACCAGCCGTTTCCAGGACTCCCGTGCCCGCATCCTTCGAATCCCTGCCGCTGGCCGAGGCCATGCAGGCCAACCTGGCCGAACTCGGCTACCTGAGCATGACGCCCATCCAGGCGGCCAGCCTGCCGATCATCCTCAAGGGCCAGGACCTCATCGCCCAGGCCAAGACCGGTTCGGGCAAGACGGCCGCCTTCGGCATCGGCCTGCTGACAGGGCTCAATCCGCGCTATTTCGGTTGCCAGGCCCTGGTGCTGTGCCCGACGCGCGAGCTGGCGGACCAGGTCGCCCGCGAGTTGCGCCGCCTGGCGCGGACCACGCCCAACCTCAAGATCCTGACCCTCTGCGGTGGCATGCCGCTGGGGCCGCAGATCGCTTCCCTGGAGCACGGCGCTCAGGTGATCGTCGGCACCCCGGGCCGTGTGCAGGAGCACCTGCGCAAGGGCACCCTGGTGCTGGACGGGCTCAATGTCGCGGTGCTCGACGAGGCTGACCGCATGCTCGACATGGGCTTCATCGAGGCCATCGCCGATATCCTCCGGCAGACCCCGGCGCGGCGGCAGACGCTGCTGTTTTCCGCCACCTACCCGGAAGGTATCGAACGCCTCGCCGAGGATTATCTGCGCGCGCCGCTGCGCATCAGCGTCGAGAGTCAGCACAGCGAGACCCAGATCCGCCAACGCTTCTACGAGATTGCTGCCCAGGATCGTCTGGCCGCCGTGGTGCGCCTCCTGCGTCACCATCGCCCGGCCAGCGCCGTGGCCTTCTGCCAGACCCGCCAGCAGTGCCAGGAGGTGGTCGAGGCGCTGCATGCCCAGCGCATCTCCGCCGCTGCCCTGCATGGTGATCTGGAACAGCGCGAACGGGACCAGGTGCTGGCGATGTTCGCCAATCGCAGCCTCTGTGTGCTGGTGGCCACCGACGTGGCCGCGCGCGGCATCGACGTGGCCGGCCTGGAAGCCGTGATCAACGTGGAGCTGTCCCGTGATCCGGCGGTGCATGTGCACCGCATCGGCCGCAGTGGTCGTGCCGGTGAACAGGGCCTGGCGCTGTCGCTGGTGGCCCCGGCCGAGGCCAGCCGCGCCCAGGCCATCGAGGCTCAGCAGGGCTCGCCGCTGGACTGGCAGCCGCTCGGCGCCCTGCGCGACACCCCGGAGCCGCTGGTCCCGACGATGCACACCCTGGCCCTGGCGGCGGGCAAGAAGGACAAGCTGCGCCCGGGCGACATCCTCGGCGCCCTGACCGGCGACGCCGGCCTGCCCGGTGCCAAGATCGGCAAGATCACCCTGTTCGACAACCAGGCCTTCGTCGCCGTCGAGCGCGACATCGCTCGCCAGGCGCTGCAGCGCCTGAGCGAGGGCAAGATCAAGGGGCGGTCGATCAAGGTGCGGATGTTGTAGGCAGGAAAGGCCGTAGGTTGGGTTGAGCGCAGCGAAGCCCAAAGGTGACTTGGCGTACCTCAGGCTGTTGGGCTTCGACGATGGAGCCGTCTCAGCCCAACCTACGGTGCTAACCGGTGGCGTAGGTTGGGTTGAGCGAAGTGAAGCCCAACGGTGCCTCGGCGTACCTCAGGCTGTTGGGCTTCGACGATGGAGCCGTCTCAGCCCAACCTACGGTGCTAACCGGTGGCGTAGGTTGGGTTGAGCGAAGTGAAGCCCAACGGTGCCTCGGCGTACCTCGGGCTGTTGGGCTTCGACGATAGTGCCGTCTCAGCCCAACCTACGGCTGGTCACATCCTTCGATGGGCTTAATCGCGGCCATGGTGGTCCGCCGATGCGGCCGCTCCTACAAACCCTGAAACCTGTAGGAGCGGCCCATGGCCGCGATCAGCTCACGTCTCAATCCCCATCCGCCGTCTGGCCCGATGCGAGGAGCCGTTGCGCACCGCCCAGCGCAGCACCGGGGCGGTCGCGCCGATGCCCGTGCGAATCAGCCGCCGTTGCAGCGGGCCCTGCTGGAAACCCAGCTCCTCGCTGGCCCAGTCGGGCAAGAGGTCGATGCCGGCCTGCATCATCAGGGCACCGAAGGGCTTGGCCAGGGCGCTGGGCGCGGGTGCCTGCAGCAGCACCCGGCAGACCTCTCGGCTGCGGTCATCGCAGACCAGCTGCGGACGAATCGCCTGGTAGTAGGCGGCGATCTCCGCCCGCGAACGAGGGACCTCGGTCGCACCCAGGCGCTCGGCCACCAGGGCGATCTCGGCGTAGTAGCGATCCTGTTCCGTCCCTGAAAGGTGCGGATCGTAGTAGCGCAGGTAGGCCGCCAGGAAATGACTGACCTCGGCCACGTGCACCCAGGTCAGCAGCGCCGGGTCTTCGGCGCTGTAGGGACGGCCATCGGCGGCTTGGCCTCGAATGTGGCGGTGGATGGCCTGGACCCGGGCGATCAGCCGCTCGGCGTCGCCGCGGCTGCCAAAGGTGGTGGCGGCAATGAACTGGCCGGTACGCCGCAGGCGGCCGAGCATGTCTTCGCGAAATTTCGAGTGATCCCAGACGCCCGCCAGGGCCAGCGGATGCAGGGTCTGCATGAGCAGGGCGGCGATGCCGCCGATCAGCATGCAGGTGAAATCGCTGTGCACCCGCCAGGGGACGCTGGCAGGCCCGAACAACCCGGGATCGCCCACCGGCTGTTCGTAGTCGACCTCACCCAGGGATAGGCCGGTGAGGCTCATCACCTGCCGCTCGATGCGGCTGCGGATCAGCTCCATGGGCTAGCGCGGCAGCAGGTAGAGGGCGGCGTACTGCAGCAGCATGATGGTCTTGCCATCCAGCAGCCGACCGTCGCGCGCCATGGCCAGGGCTTCGTCGAAGGGTAACTCCAGCAGCTCGATGTCCTCGCCTTCCTCGTGCAGGCCACCGCCCTCGGCGATGCGCTGGTCGGCCTGGTATTCACCGGCGAAGAAATGCAGCAGCTCGGTCACCGAGCCGGGGCTCATGAAGGCGTCGAACAGGTGCTGGACGTTGTCGAGGCGGTAACCGGTCTCTTCCTCGACTTCGGCCTTGATGCGCGCTTCGGGCGCGGCCGCGTCGAGCAGGCCGGCGGGGGTCTCCACCAGCAGGCCGTCGTCCAGGCCGTTGCCCAGGGTGGGCAGGCGGAACTGACGGATCAGCAGGATGGTGCGTCTTGCGCGGTCGTAGAGCAGGATGGTGGCGCCATTGCCACGGTCGTAGGTCTCCCGGGTCTGGCGTTGCCAGCTGCCGTCGCGGCGCAGGTAGTCGAAGGTGGTCTTCTTGAGCAGGCCCCAGTCATCGGAAAGGGTCTCGACCTGCTGGATGCGAAAGCGGGGGGTGTCGGGCATGGGGGCTCGTCTGGGCGGAAGGCGTCGGGCCACGTTAGCAGAAGTGCTGCCTCTTTGACGCTCGGGCCGTGACCTCGGGTTCCGCCCAGCCGCCAGGACGGAACCGCTATCGACCGCTATCCATTAGAACCAGCGGTCGTTCTTCTTCCTGCCGCGGGTCATGGAGGGCAGGATCAGGCCGGCCAGGAGGCCCGCGCCGGCAATGCTGCCGCCATAGACCATGTATTGCATCAGCGCCTGCTTGTTCTCGTTGCCAAGTTTGGCCTGGGTGCTGCGCAGTTCCGACTGGGCCTGGGTGAGCTGGGCGTCGAGGTCCTTACGGCGGCTCTCCAGTTCGTCGATCTGCTGCTTGCGCGAATCCAGGGTCTCCTGCATGCCCTGGACGCGATTCTTCCAGCTGTCGTCGATGGTCTTGAGCTGGCCGCTCAGTTCGGCTACCTGCTGCTCCAGCTGCGGCAGGCGCTCGGCCTGGCCGGGCTTGTCCTGCAGGTCGCTGTTGGGAATCCAGACGGTGCTGCCACCTTCGCCGCGCACCTGGCTGTAGTCGCCCTGGGTGCTGATCAGCTCGACCTTCTGCCCGGACTTGAGGGTGCCGACGATGCGATAGCCATCGGTGGGGCCGCTGCGGACGTAGGTAGTCAGGCTGTCACTGACCCAACGGGCATTACCTTCCTGGGCGACAGCGGTACCGGCAAAGGAGGCGAGGGAGGCGGCCAGGTAGAAGCCGAGATGGGGAAGGCGGGATAGCAGGCGAGATGGGGACATGGGCATGATCGGGTCTGTATGCGTGAGCTGAAAAGATGAAGGCCGTGATGACCAGGCCGGATTATTGTGGGGCAGTACCCTAGCAAGCTGCCGCGATCTATCCGCCAACCCGTAGCGCCCTCTGTTCGAGACGGTGAAACAGTTCAAGCTTTGGCGGTGGAAAGCGACGATTAGTGTCATCTTGCCGCCATACCTTCGGTGACGGAAGGCGCGCGGCCAACCCAATACCTTTCAAGAGTGTTCAAAGCCGGCGGAGCAGATCCAGGCTGACGGCTGCCAATGCGCCCAGGCCCGCGCAACCAAAGGCCAATGCCTTGCCCCACCAGCGCTTCCAGGTGATCGCGCCTGCGACCATGCCCAGGCCGCAGAGCAGCAGCGCGGATTTGAGATAGAAGTCGGACCAGGCGAGCAACTGGTCGATGAAGTCGAAGAGTTCTTGAAATTCGTGCGGCATGGGGCCTCCTGGCGCGTTGGCGCTATTGAGTCGCCAGCGGCAGGGACGTTCCCCGGCAGTCCGCGGCCAGCAGTCGTTCCGCCGAACCCTGGTCGCCAGGCTGACTGCCCGCACGTCCGGCCAGCAGCAGGAACTGACGGCTGGCATCCTGGCTTGGCAGCGCCACCACGGCCAGCGACAGGCGTGGATCCGGCAGCGGATAGGGCGGCTGCCTGGCCAAAGCAGGGAAGAAGTCCGCCGCCAGCAGCTGCGTCTCGCTCAGACGGCGCGCCTGATAGCGACTCCCGGCCAGGTCCACGGGCAGGGCGCGCCAGTGTTCATCGATGTCTGGCGCCAGTTGCCACAGCTGCTGGCGCAGCGCGGGACGCAGGCAGGCGAGGTGCACGTGCAACTGATCCTGGCTGCGACCGCTGGGGGCATTGAGGGCGAGGGCGATCTGGGCGTCCGTCACCGGCGCCTCGCCCCAGGCGCTCAGATACCAGCGCTGGCGCCAGGCCCAGCCGAACCAGTTGGGTTGGCCGGGCTGCCACAGGGCCGGGCTCTCCAGCCCGCGCAGGGGGCGCAGGGGTACCAGGATGAAATGCTGGCGCTCGCCGGGTGCACGCAGCACGGCGAAGCCGGGATCCCTGACCACCTGGCGGCAGGGGGCGGGCAGGCCGGTCAGCCGGGCATTGGGCTCGCACAGCCCAACCGTGACCTGGCGCAGCAGCAGGCGGCTGGAGCAACCTGACAGCGTCATGGCCAACACCAGAAGCGACAGCCACCGCCAGCACGACGGGCGGACGCTGGACGGCAGCGAACATCTGCGCGAGCTTCGCTTCCAATGGGTATCAAGGCAACGCAGTGGGAGATCAGCCATGGCCAACGGGTGGGCCGGAGACGGCGCGGTTCAGGAACAGATCGACAGCACGGTGGACGATGCGGTGCAACGCGCTCGCAGCCGTCTGCACCGAGGCGCGAGCCTCACCCATTGCGAGGAGTGCGGCGACGCCATCCCCGAGGCGCGCCGCCAGGCGGTCCCGGGTGTACACCTGTGCATCCGCTGCCAATCCGAGCAGGACGCGGAAGACCAGCGCACTGGCGGCTACAACCGCCGTGCGAGCAAGGACAGTCAGTTGCGCTAGTGCTGGATTGGCTAGTGTCATGGTGCGGCGACCTGGACAGGGCTGGACGTCTCGCAGGATCGAGGCTGCTAAGGGTTTGTACCATACGGGTCTTGCGTCAGCAGCTGGCATGAGGTGTGCCGGCTGCTGAGCGAGGCCGCTAGCAGGAGTTAGTCGGGATGCACCGCATAGCCCCGCAGCCGGTTACCGTCAGGATCGAGTACGACGAAGCTGCGGCCGAACGGCAGGTTGGTTGGCGGTAATAGCTCCTCGGCGCCCCGCGTGCGCCAGCGGTCGTACAGCTCATCCACCGCCGGCATGCTGGCCACCTTGAAGCCCAGTTCACCCGTCGCACTGCCCGCGCCAACCGCGGGAACCACGGCGTCCCTTGCCCACAAGCCCAGGGCGAGACCGGACGGGAGCACGAAGAGGGCGAAGCCAGGGCCGTCCTCGACTGGGGTGAGATCGAGCAATTCGACGTAGAAATTCCGGCTGGTACGGACGTCGGTAACGTAGAACATCAGACTGGTGCTGTAGTGCATGGCGCATCTCCTCTGTGGTGATGCCGCCCAGTCTAGGACCCCCTACTGCCAGTTTCTGGCAGCAGTCAGGCAGGGACGGAACCCTGGCGTTCCATCTGCCTTCGCCAGTCCCTGAGCAGGCTCTGACGGCGCTGTGGATAGCGTTCTTCGCAGGGCTGTACCGAGACGATGCGATCGGCACGAAAGCTGCGGAAGTCCTTACGCAACTCACACCAGCCGAGCAGCACCCGTGCGGCGTCGAAGTAGGCCAGTGCGAAGGGCCAGATGGTGCGCTGGGATTCGCTGTCAGCGGCATCGCGATAGACCAGGATGAGCTTGGTTTCCTGGCGTATGGCGTGACGCAGGATCGCCGGATCGACCTGGTTGCGAGGTGTTTCCCGACTCGGTCCGATGAGCAGGGTGGTCATGGCCAACTCATTTTGCAGCTCACTTGGCAGGACCGCGGAGATCCGCGCCAGGGCATTGCCGGCCGCCGCTGCCAGGCTGCCATCGGTGCGTTCTGCTACCCAGCGCGAGCCGAGGACCAGGGCCTCCAGTTCTTCGGGCGTGAACATCAGCGGTGGCAGCAGAAAACCCGGCTTGAGGATATAGCCGACACCCGGTTCGCCCTCGATGGCCGCACCCAGCGATTGCAGGCTGGCGATGTCGCGGTACAGGGTGCGCA
Organism: Pseudomonas oryzihabitans; assembly: GCF_001518815.1. Classification (NCBI taxonomy): domain Bacteria; kingdom Pseudomonadati; phylum Pseudomonadota; class Gammaproteobacteria; order Pseudomonadales; family Pseudomonadaceae; genus Pseudomonas; species Pseudomonas oryzihabitans. The sequence goes on along the minus strand of NZ_CP013987.1, from coordinate 4,145,229 downwards.
GACTAACCCCCGTTTCCGCGGCCAAGGCACGGCCACTCACGGCGCGGCGGTGCCGGCGCAAGGCCTGGAGCAGATCGAACAAGCGTTCTGAGCGGGACATCTACGCAGTTTAATCCTGCGGATGGCGATGCTCTAGCAGCAGTCGGGTGGGTTATGGCGTTGTGACTACGTTGGCTGGCTAGGGGCGTGAGGTGATGGGCTCAAGAGCTCGTTGGCCGTCTCCCTGAGGCGCGCGATCTCGATTTCTTGTGCCTGTCGTTCCTCGGGCGTGAGGGCTCGCTCGCCATATTCGCGGCTCAGAAAGAGGATGGCATCGTTGCCGTCTGGGGCGTCGCTGTAGCGGGGATGGGCCGCAATTTCGCCCAACAGTGCGCGCGTGATCGGCGCAATGTGAAAATGAAAGGAGAATCCCGCGGAAAAACCCAGCTTGTAGAACACCACTCTGTGCGGCGCATAGCAGTGCTTTAGAAGTCTCTCGGCGAAGCTCAGTTGCGCGCCAAGGTCAGCCAGGCTGGCTGCGTCGAGTTCGTTAAGGTCGCTAGCGCATCTTTGACTACTCAGGATCAAGCAACCGGGATACCGAGCATCCTGCCGATAACCGAGGCGCCAATGGGCGTTCTCGACTATCGCGGTCGTGTCCTTCCTATCCAGCCCTGCGGTCATCGATGCTGCTCTGCCTGGAAGTAGCAGTCAGTCTACTCGGCTGCCATGCGCGCGGTAGTCCAGCGTGCTCGGCTCAGCCGAAACAACCGATGCGGCCGCAGCGGATGGCCTGGGGGCAGGCGCGGATGTTCGAAGTGACCGGCGTCAGTCATCGCCAGGCGACGCATCACGGCCAACGAGGGCTGATTGGAGGCGGCAGTGAAGGCGACCACCTCTTCGAGTGCGAGAGTGTCGAAGGCACAGGCCAGGGCCAGTTGGGCACCGGCGGTGGCATAGCCCTGGCCCCAATAGGGACGCGCCAGGCGCCAGCCGATTTCGACGGCGGGAGTGAAGGGCAGATCGGCCGGTGCCGGGCTGATGCCCAGCAAACCGAGCAGTGCGCCATCGGTGTAGCGCTCCAGCGCCCAGAAGCCCCAGCCACGCTCGGCGATGCCCTGGCGGCAGCGTTCGAGCAGCGCATCGCTGGCGGCCCGATCCAGGCAGGCGGGAAAGTGGCGCATCACTTCGGGATCGGCATTTAGCTTGGCGAACGCCGGGCCGTCCTCCGCTCGCCACTGGCGCAACTGCAGTTCAGCGTCGGCGAGCATCAGGGGGCAGCCGGGATCTGCAGGCCGCGTTGCACTGCCGGGCGGGCAAGGAAGGCGTCGAGCGCGCGGCGGACGTTGGGGAAGTCCTGGAAGCCGACCAGGTCAGCCACCTGGTAGACCTCCAGCAGGGCGCGGATCCAGGGGAAGGTGGCGATGTCGACGAGGCTGTAATCGTCGCCCAGGATCCAGGCTCGGCCTTTGAGCTGGCCATCCAGTACGCCGAGCAGGCGCCGGGCTTCTGCCACGTAGCGCTCGCGAGGCCGCGGGTCTTCGATGTCCTTGCCGGCGAAGGTGGTGAAGAAGCCGAGCTGACCGAACATGGGACCGATGCCCCCCATCTGGAACATCAGCCACTGGATGGCCTGGTAGCGCCGGGCCGGCTCCTGGGGCAGCAGGCGTCCGGTCTTTTCCGCGAGATAGAGTAGGATGGCGCCGGATTCGAACAGCCCCAGGGGTTCGCCGCCGGGACCGTCGGGGTCGAGGAGGGCGGGGATCTTGTTGTTGGGGCTCAGCGAGAGAAATTCCGCGGTGTGCTGGTCGTCCTGGCCGAAGTCGATGCGATGCACCTCGTAGGGCAGGCCGAGCTCTTCCAGCAGGATAGCGACCTTGACGCCATTGGGTGTGGGCAGCGAATAGAGCTGCAGGCGCTCGGGATGCCGGGCGGGCCAGCGCTGGGTGATGGGAAAGCGCGACAGATCGGTCATGGTGGACTCCTGGAAGAAGGGGGCCCTGGATGAGACCGACCCGCGCGGTCCGGGTTGCCAGGTCTTGGCGAGGCGGAACTTAGCGTGCTGCCCGTCTCTCCATCTGAGAAGTGCCTGCCTTCAGCCCCGCACCGAGGACTTCCGATGCTTCCCCATAGTCAGCAGGGCAGTGGTTCGCCCACCTTCGTGCTCATGCACTTTCTCGGCGGTTCCCACCGCACCTGGTTTCCCACCGCCCCCTATCTGGATGGCGAACACCGCTGCGTGGCGCTCGATACCCCGGGCTTTGGCGATGCCGCCGAGGTCGACGGTTACAGCGTGGCCGAGATGGCCGATCAGGTGGATGCCAGCATCCGCGCCCTGGGCCTGGAACGCTGCATCCTGGTCGGCCACTCGATGACTGGCAAGGTCGCCGTGGTACTGGCGGCGCGGCGGCCGGAGTATCTGGTCGGCTTGATCCTGGTGGCGCCTTCGCCGCCCGGGCCGCAGCCGATGAGCGACGCGGATCGCGATGCTCAGCGCGCCTATGGCAAGAGCCGGACGGAAGCCGAGGCTTTCGTCGACGAATCCAGCGTCCATCGCCTGCCCGATGCCATCCGTGAAGTGGTGATCGCCGACGCCCAGCGACTGAATCTTGAGGCCTGGCGCGCCTGGGTCGATCACGGCAGCCGTGAAGACTGGAGCGACCGGATCGAGACCCTGGATTATCCGGTGCTGCTGGTTTGTGGCGCCGATGACCAGCAGGTGCCGGGACCGGACGAACAACGCCGGACCACCCTGGCGGCCTTTCCCAATAGCCGGCTGGAGGTGATCCCCGGTGCCGGTCACCTGATGCCGCTGCAGACGCCCCAGGCCCTGGCGCGGCTGATGCTCGATTTCGCCCGGGACCTCTGACCGGTGGATTCGCTGACCCAGGCCGTGCTCGGCGCCACCGTCCAGACCGCGCTGCTGGGGCGCTGGCAGGGCCGCCGCGCCATTCTCTATGGCGCGGCTCTGGGCACCCTGCCGGATCTCGATGTGGTCATCGACTACGGTAACGCCGTGAACGAGATGACCTACCACCGCAGCTTCAGCCATTCGCTGTTCGTGCTGACCGGGGTGGCCCTGCTGCTGACCTGGCTGTGCGGGCGTTGGCGCGATCCGGGTTACAGCCAGCGCCGGTTGTTCCTGACCCTCTGGCTGGTGCTCATCACCCATCCCCTGCTGGATGCCTTCACCACCTACGGCACCCAGCTGTTCTGGCCATTGCCGAGCACCCCGGTGGCCTGGTCCAGCGTCTTCATCATCGATCCGCTCTATACCTTGCCACTGCTGCTGGCGGTGCTCGCCGGGCTGGTGGCTGGCCCGCGTGGACGCTCGCCACGACTGGCCGTAGCGGCACTGGCGCTGTCCACGGGCTATCTGGGCTGGACGCTGGTGGCCAAGTATTCCGCCGAACGTCAGGTGCGCGAGGTGCTGGCGACCCAGGGGCAAGCGGACGCCCGCCTGTTCAGCGCGCCCCTGCCGTTCACCAGTCTGCTCTGGCGAGTCATGGTGGACGATGGTCCGGAGCGCTACCGGGAAACCTGGGTCGGCCTGTTCGACGACCGCCCGCCGCAGTTGGTCCCGCTGCCGCGTGGCGGCGAACTGGCACCCATCCTCGCCGATTCCCCGGCCGAACAGCGCCTGCGCTGGTTCACCGACGACTGGCTGAGGTACGACCGCCTCGGCAACGACCTGGTGGTGACCGATTTGCGTCTGGGTGCCACCGGTTACCACAGCTTTCGCTTCGTGCTGGCTCAGCGCGACACGAGCGGCTGGCGGCTGGTGGCCGAGCCTTCGTTGTGGCCGCGCGAGCGAGGTGGTCGCGAGCAGCTGACGGTAGTCTGGCGCAGACTCTGGCATCCGGAGCTACCGGCGCCGGTGGCGGAGTGGGCCGCACGGTTGTCGCGGCTGCCGGACTGACGCCAGGCGTCCAGTAGCACCCGCCACCAAGGACGGCGGGCTTCGTGCAATGCCGTCAGGCGATCCAGGCCGATGTCGGCCAGTTCTTCGTCCGACAGCTCCAGCAGGGTGCGGCGGGTGCTCAGCTGGCGCTGGAACAGCAGCCAGCAGCCGCTGGTGTGGGTCCGATCATGAAGGCGGGCGTCTCTGGGCATGGCGTCTCTCCTGTGCTGTCCCCATGCTCCGCCGTTGGCCCGTCCAGGGGCAGGTCCAGGCCGGTCGGTTGTCCGCCATACAGCCGCCTTACAGCAGGCAGCTGTATGGTAGGTGGCGTGGCCATCTGTATGGGGCGCGATCCGGTCCGGCACCGCTATAGTCCGGACATGAATCGCTATCAGCTGTTGGCCGACGCGCTCGGCCGCCGTATCGAACAGGGCCTCTATCGACCGGGCGAACGCCTGCCGTCGGTACGGGCCCTGGCGCAGGAGCACGGGGTGAGCCTGGCTACGGTGCAACAGGCCTATCGGCTGCTGGAGGATCGCGGCCTGGTCGAGCCACGGCCCAAGTCCGGCTATTTCGTCCGCCTGGAAAGACGCGCCATCGAGTTGCCCCGGGTGACCCGCCCGGCGCGCTGGCCGGTGGAGGTGTCCGGCTGGGAGCCGGTGCGCGAGCTGATGACCAGCACCCCCGACTCGGTGCGAGTGCAACTTGGCCGCGGCCTGCCGGATACCGAGGCACCGACCCTGGCCCCCTTGCTCGCCGGCATGGCACGCCTGGCGCGGCGGCCAGGCAATGCCGGGCTGTCCTACGACAGCATCCAGGGCGTGGCGGCCTTGCGCGAACAGGTGGCCCGGCTGCAGCTGGATGCCGGCTGCGTGCTCACCGCCGATGACATCGTCATCACCAGCGGTGCCCACGAGGCCCTGGCCACGGCCTTGCGCGCCACCTGCCAGGAGGGCGACATCGTCGCGGTGGATTCGCCGACCTTCCACGGGGTGATGCAGACCCTCAAGGGCCAGGGCCTCAAGGCGCTGGAGATCCCCACCGATCCGCGTATCGGCATCAGCCTGCCGGCGCTGGAACTGGCCCTGGAGCAGTGGCCGGTGCGCGCCATCCAGCTCACCCCCAGCTGCAACAACCCCCTGGGCTACTGCATGCCCGAGGCCAACAAGCGCCAGCTGGTGGCCCTGGCGCGCAAGCACGACCTAGCGGTGATCGAAGACGACGTCTACGGCGATCTGCTCTATGGCTATCCGCGGGCGCGGGCGCTCAAGGCCTTTGACGAAGACGACCGGGTGATCCTCTGCAGTTCCTTTTCCAAGACCCTGGCCCCCGGGCTCAGGGTCGGTTGGGTGGCACCTGGGCGCTATGCCGAGCGCATCCTGCACCTCAAGTACATAGGCACTGGCTGCACCGCCCCCCAACCGCAGCTGGCTATCGCCGAATTCATCGCCGCCGGGCACTACACCGTCCACGTCCGGCGCATGCGTGCCCAGTACCAGCGCAATCGCGACCTGATGAGCGCCTGGGTGCAGCGCTACTTTCCGGCCGGCACCCGGGTCAGCCAGCCCCAGGGCAGTTTCCTGCTCTGGGTGGAATTGCCCGAGGCCTGCGACAGCCACAGACTGAATCGCGAGTTGCTCGCCCAGAGCGTGCAGATCGCCTGTGGCAGCATCTTTTCCGCCTCGGGCAAGTACCGCAACTGCCTGCGCCTGAACTATGCCCAGGCCCAGCGTCCGGGCGTGGAGGAGGGGGTGCGGCGCGTCGGTGAAGCGGCGTGTCGGCTGCTCGATGAGGCGCTGCCGCGGTCGGTGGCGGCGCTGGTCTAGCCGACCCTGGCGTACAGCGCGAAGTCCTCGCCACGAGACGAGGTTTCGCCCGCCCTCTACACTGGCCGTTTTGAGCGAGGACTCCCTATGCCACCCCGTTTCTATCTGGCCGGCCCCGAGGTCTTTCGCCCTGATGCCGTCGCCCATGGCGAGGCCCTCAAGGCGCTGTGCGCCCGTCACGGCTGCACGGGCCTGTTTCCACTGGACAACGCCATTCCCCCGGAGCTGACCGAGCCGCGCGAGCAGGCGGCCTGGATCTATCGGGCGAATCTGGCGCTGATCGAGCAGGCGGATGGCGTCCTGGCCAGCCTGGATTTCTTTCGCGGCGCCGAGCCCGACAGCGGCACCTGTTTCGAGGTGGGCTACGCCGTGGCGCTGGGCAAGCCGGTGGTGGGCTATGTCCCGGAGGCGGGCAGCCTGGCCGAGCGGATTCGCGCGCGACATCCCGAGTGGGTAGGCGCGGGGCTGCTGGACCGTGACGGCTGGACGCTGGAGGAATTCGGCCTGCCGCTGAACCTGATGCTGGCGGTATCGGCCAGCATCGTCGTCGGTGGGCCGGAGGTGGCCCTGGCAGTGTTGCGCGAGCGGCTGGGCTAGCGAGTCAGGTGGGTACGACCCTCACCCCGGCCCTCTCCCAGGGGGAGAGGGGGTGTTGGAGCGGAGCGGTGGTCCGGAGAAGTCTCTGGCGGTGTGGCGCGAGCGGCTGGGTAGCGAGGCGGGCGTGCGACCCTCACCCCGGCCCTCTCCCGGGGGGAGAGGGGGTGTTGGAGCGAGGTCAGCCGCGTGCCAGGGACGCCAGCTCGTCCAGCCCGCTGTGGCCGTCGGCATAGGCCGCGCGGAAGCTGTCGCGCTGCTGCCAGCGCGCCCAGAAGGCCGCCAGGTGCTCGAAGCGCTCGTCCAGCGGGGTCTGGTTGGTGGGGAACTTGGAGAAGGCGATGGCGGTGCACAGGGTGATGTCGGCGAAGGTCGGCGCTGCGCCACCCAGCAGCCACTCGCGACCATCGGCCAGGTGCCGATCCACCAGGGCCGCGTGCATCAGGGCTTCCTTGCGGCAATGCTCGCCCCACTGCGGGTTGTGGGTCAGCTCCAGCTTGTGGCCGAGGCCTTCGTGCTGCACATGGAACATGGTCACGATGCGATAGAGCACATGGACGAAGATGCGGTCGTTCCACATGGCGTCCTGGCCCTGCTCCAGCGGCGTTTCGCCCATTACCTTGCGGCCGGGATAGCTGTTGTCCAGATAGCGGGCGATGGCCGCGCTCTCGGCCAGATAACCGCCTTCGGCGAGCTCCAGGGTGGGCGTCTCGCCCCAAGGGTTGCGCTTGAGGTGCTGCCACTGGCGCTGCTCGCCCTCGGGCGCCATCTTCAGGATGACCTCCTCGAACTGATCGGCAATGCCCTTTTCATGGATGAACAGCCGCAGGCGTTGCGGATTGGGAAAGGCGGACGGCGAGGTGAAGAGGCGTAGCGTGGCCATGGCGGACTCCGGAAAGGGAAGAGACGAAGCATACGACTGCGGGCAGTCTGGCCGCGTTCGTACAAGGCGACCAAGGATGCTTGGCGAGGGCAGGGGCGAACAGCCAAGCCGCTGTATGCCCTCCATGCAGAGAGTCGATTGGTCAGGCTGGTGTTTGGCTCACGAGGCTGGCAACGATCCGTTCGCGCAGCCAGGCATGGGCTGGGTCGCAGTGCAGGCGTTCGGGCAGAGCAGCAGCCTGTCGAAGCCCGGGATGGCCAGCCAAGCGCCGTAGGTTGGCGCTGAGCGTCGCGAAGCCCAACAGTGTGCTTGAACCTTGGGTGGTGTTGGGCTTCGCTGGCGCTCAACCCAACCTACGGAAACCGTGCCAGGTGCCGTAGGTCGACGCTGAGCGTCGCGAAGCCCAACAGCGTGGGTGGACCTGGGGGGGTGTTGGGCTTCGCTGGCGCTCAACCCAACCTACGGGAACCGTGCCAGGCGCCGTAGGTTGGCGCTGAGCGTAGCGAAGCCCAACAGTGTGGGTGGACCTCGGGGGGTGTTGGGCTTCGCTGGCGCTCAACCCAACCTACGGAAACCGTGCCAGGTGCCGTAGGTCGACGCTGAGCGTCGCGAAGCCCAGTAGCGTGGGTGGACCTGGGGGGGTGTTGGGCTTCGCTGGCGCTCAACCCAACCTACGGGAACCGTGCCAAGCGCCGTAGGTTGGCGCTGAGCGTAGCGAAGCCCAACGGTGTGGGTAGGCCTTGGATGGTGTTGGGTTTCGCTGGCGCTCAACCCAACCTACGAATGCCGCAGCGAGCGCGAGCTTATCGATCCAGTGGAAAAGGCTGCGCCGTTTTTCACGCTACAGCGCCGTAGGGTGGACGACGGCGTAGCCTCGTCCACGCGAGCGCCGCAACGCGCGTCGCCTCAGTTGGCTCTCTTGCTGTCCACCTGGTCCAGGCGGCCGCCGCGGAAGGTGAGGAAATAGAGCATGCCGTTCCAGGGGCCGTAGGCCCATTCCTCGACGAACTCCACCTGGCGATAGCCATAGCCGTCGGTGACCTGGCGCTCGCCCAGGGGCGTGACGCTCAGCGGCTCGCCACATTTGCCGCGTACTTCGTGGGTGGTGGAACCGGTGGAAACCAGGGCGCTGCCGCAGCGCAGGGAGGCGGCCTGGCTGGTACCTGTGGCAAGCAGAAGCAGCAGAAGCAGAACGCGAGGGGTCATTGGCGCTGGAACTCGATGCGAGTGAGGCGGTTGGCTTCGAAGGTGAGGATGTAGTTGGCGCCGTTCTTCGGGCCGTAGACCCATTCCTCGATCACCGCCTCGCGGCGTTCGTTGCGGCCCAGCTCGTAGCCCACCAGGTCGCGGTGGACCGGTTCGCCGCATTTCTGCAGCACTTCGAAGGTACGATCACCCCGACTGACCAGGGCGTTGCCGCATCTCATGGAATCAGCGGCGGCGCCGGTGGCGACCAGCAGGGTGAAGGCGGCGAGCAGGCAACGCATGTCCAGGTCTCCTGACCGGTCAGAGCACCCCGAGCTGCAACTGCGCGGCCGTGGGCGACTCGCCGGATGGGGTTTTAGTGCTGACGTCCAGCAGATAGACCCGCTGGGCATCGAGTTTCGCCGTGTCCACCAGGTAGGTCTTGATGGCGCCCGCGCGTTGCTGCGCCAGGCTGCGCAGGAGACCGTCGTTGCCGCTCCAGGCTTCGAGGACCGCCTGGCGCAGGCGCGCCGTGCGGGTGGCATCGTCAAGATTATCCCATTCCTGCGGCGGTTGCGCCTGCAGACGCAGCCGGTACAGGCCTTCCAGCAGCGGAGCACGCATGTCGGCGGGGACCTGCAGCTGGCTCGGATCGGCCGGGACCTTGTCGCCGCGGCGTTGCAGCAAGTTGAAGTACTGGGTCTGGAAGTCCTTTTCCAGCTGGCTGGCGGCCAGGGCGCGACCGTCACTGGCGGCGCTGGCATGCCCCTTCACCTCCACCGTGAGTTGCGGCCGCTGGCGCAGGGCCGTGGCCAGCTTGTCCAGGTCACCACGGGCCTGGGCGGAGAGGGTGGTGCTGCCCGGCGCGAAGTCGATGGCGCTGAGGTCGGCTTCGTGGCTGCCAGCCAGCCCCGCCAGCATGCGGAAGGGGGCCTGGACGGCACGGCTGAGCACGTTGCGCAGGGTCTGCCAGACCACCGGCATGACGCTGAAGTTGGGGTCGTCGAGATTGCCGGCCACCGGCAGGCGCAGGTCGATGCGACCATGGCTGTCCTTGAGCAGGGCCACGGCCAGGCGTACCGGCAGGTCCACGGCGTCCTTGCTGTCCACCCGCTCGCCCAGTTCCAGCTGGTCGAGCACCACGTGGTTCTGCGCCTGCAGCTTGCCGTCGTCGATGCGGTATTGCAGATCCAGGTCGAGGCGCCCCTTGCGCACCGCATAGCCGGCGAACTTGCCGGTATAGGGCGACAGGGTGGTGAGTTCGACCTGGCGGAAATAGGCGGTCACGTCCAGCTGCTGCAAGGGATCGAGAGGGTCGAGGCGTCCCTTGATCTCCACCGGCGCGAAGCGATCGACCTTGCCGGCGAGGTGGATGTCGGCCGGTTTCGAGGCGGCGGTGTCCAGGGTGCCGATGCCGCCTTCCAGCGACTGGATGTTAGTGGCGAAACCGGGCTTCAAGCTGTTGTCGGCGAAGTCGGCGCTGCCGTCCTTGATGGTTACCCCGCCGATGCGAATCTGCAGCGGCGGGGAGGTGTCCTTGGTCTCGCGCTTGGGCTGGGGCACCAGCAGGGCACTGAAGTTGTTGCTCAGGTCCTCGTTGATTACCAGGGTGCCATAGGGCTGTTCCAGGTCGATCTTGTCGATGACCAGCTGTTTGCCAAGGGTGAAGGCGATGCCTTGCAGGTCCAGCAGCTGCCAGCGCATGAAGTCCTGCTGGTGCAGGGTATCGAGCACATGCACCTGAGTGACCTGGGCCGCGCCGCTGACGGTGAGCCCCAGCGGCTCGCCGGGTTTCAGGGCCACCTTGAGCCGACTGGCCAGCTGGCCGCTGCGGATCTCCAGGCGCACATAGGGGCTGAGATAGGGCTGGGCCTGACGCAGGTTGAGTTCGTCGATGCCGACGTCGAAGTTGCCCTGCAGGGGGCTGAGCGCCAGCTGGCCGCTGGCGGTGATGCGACCGCGATCGCCCAGGGTGGTCTTGAGTGCCAGGTCGAAGGGTTTGTCGCCGGCGGTATCGAAGCCTTTGAGCGCCAGGTCCAGGCCGCTGAAATAGAGGCTGGCCGGGTCCTGGGGAACCCGGTCCACCAGGTGCAGCTGGTTGTCGCTGAGCTGGACGTCGTCGAGCTTCACGCGCCAGGCCGGGCCACTGCTGGGGGCATCGCTGGTGGGGAAGAGCTTCTGCCAGTCGAGCGTGCCGTCCTGCTCGCGGTTACCCCAGGCATCCAGGCCGTTGCCGCGCAGGCGGGCGATGCTGACTTCGCGCTTCTGCAGATCCAGACCGATGCCCTCGGCGGCCAGGCGCTTGAAGCTGGCCTTGGGTTCGGCATTCACCGCCTGCACGGCGACGTCGTCCAGCGCCAGGCGGCCCTGGCTGAGCTGCAGTTGCAGGGTCTTGGCCAGGTCCAGGCGGTAGTGGGTGCTGGCTTCCAGGCGCCCCTTGCCCAGCGCCAGGGGCAGCTGGTTGCGCACATAGGGCCACCAGGGCGCGAGGCTGACGCCCTTGAGGGTCAGGTCGCCTTCGCTGCGTAGCGGCAGGAGGTCCAGGCTGCCCTTCCAGGTGAGCTGGCCGCCCTGGGCGGTGGTGGCGGTCAGCGCCAACTGACCCGGGGTGTCGCCGCTGCGGGTGCGGAAATCATGCAGCTGGGCATCCAGGGGCGTGAAGGTGGCTTCCACCGGCTGGGCACCCCGGGCGTCGAGGAAGTGCAGCCGGCCGCCGACCAGGGCGATGCGCTCGATATGCACCGGGAAGGGCTGGCCCGGCTCCGCATCCGCTGGCGTCGGCGAGGCGGTGGTGGGCTCGCTGCGCCAGAGCTGGGCCAGATTGACCTGGCCGCCCTTGGCGATGCGCAGATCGACCTGGGGCTGGTCGAGGCGTACTTCGGTCAGGTGCAGGGTGCGGCGCCAGATACTGTCCCATTGCAGATCGGCATAGAGGCCCTCGGCTGCCACCGTGGGATGCTCGGCGGGACCGATCAGCAGCTTTTCGGCGTGCAGCTCCAGGGTGAAGGGGTTGAAGCTCAGGGCCTGCAGGCTGGCCGGCTGGGTGAGGCGCTCGGCCAGCGTCTGGTTGAGGTAGTGCAGGGCGAGGCGCGGCCCGACCAGGAAACCGAGCAGACTGTAGAGGGCCAAGAGCGCGAGCAGCACGAGGCTCGCTTTCACAATTCTGGGCATGCAGGCATCTAGGACGGCGAAGGTGGCGGGATTATGGCACGCCACTCCTGGTGACGAGGGCGGTGCCTGTCCCAAAAGCGCTGGCTACGCGCGTCCTCAGCCACAGGGGGACGGGAGCGGCTGCAGGATCGATCACATTTTCGCCAACCCGGACGAGCGGCGCGGGCGCACGACCGATCGGTGGTCAGGTGGGCGGGAAGGCTTCCGGTAGAGCCGTTAAGGCCCTTGCCGAAGGCTCTAACACGGCACTTTGCCATGATCCGCTGGTCGGTCCGGATTAAGTTTGACTTAAGGACCGCCGACTAGTCTCGCGAACAGGTTGCATTCTCAGGAGGAGGCGCGGCGATGGGTCGAAGGATCCGTGGCAGGACGACAGGAGGGTATCGGCAACCGCGAATCGAGAATCCGCGCCGCCGCCGGGAGTACCAGATGTCCAGTCCGATCCAGCTTTGTTCGATCCAGAAGAAGATCCAGTTCCTGCGTACCAGCTTCAGCTATGTCGGCTGGTCGTTGTTCGGTCTGCTGCTGTGGGACGTGGCGGTCACAGTGGACGCCATGCTGTTCGTCGAGGATCGCTTCGACCTGCCGCTCACGCCCCTGACTCTGCTGTGCTCGGCGCTGGTGGTGCTGATCAGCTTTCGCAACAGCAGCGCCTACGCCCGCTGGTGGGAGGCGCGCACCCTCTGGGGCGCCATGGTCAACAGCTCGCGCAGTTTCGGCCGCCAGGTGCTGACCTTGATCGACGATAACGGCAAGGCGCAGAACAGGGTCAAGGCAGTGTTGCTGCGCCGGCACATGGGCTACCTGCATGCCCTGCGCGCCCAGCTCAAGCGCCAGGACCCGGCCCAAGCCGCGGCCCCCTATCTGGCCCGTCACGAACTGACGCTGGCCGAAGGCAGCCTCAACTTCGCCAACGACATCCTCGCCGGCACCGCCGAGCTGATCGCCAGCGAATACCGCCAGGGCCGCCTGGACAGCATCCGCCTGGCGCGACTGGAAGAGACCCTGGTGGACATGTCCAACTGGCAGGGCGGCATGGAGCGTATCGCCAACACGCCCTTGCCCTATCCCTACGTCTGCTTTCCGCAGCTGTTCAGCTTTCTGTTCTGCATCGCCATGCCGCTGGGGCTGGTGTCGACCCTGGGCTGGTTCACGCCGCTGGTGTCCACCGTGGTCGGCTTCATGCTGCTGGCGCTGGAGCGCATCGGCAGCGATCTGCAGGCGCCCTTCGCCGACAGCCAGCACCAGATCACCATGGACAAGCTGTGCGCCACCATCGAGGCCAACCTGCTGTCGATGCTGCGGCCGCGCAGCGAAGAGGGCAGTGCGGTGGTGCTGGCCCAGACCGATGCCGAGCTGCCCCTGGCACGTCAGGTGGCCTGAGGCGCGACCTGCGACGGCCGCCACCCAAAAGTGTGAAGACGTGCGGAAACTACCGTGCCAGAGGGATTTCTTTGCTGTCGGTACGGCACTAGCGCCGCTTCGCTCCGGTCACATTTTGTAATCTCCCCTGGCAGCGGTGGTTGGCTGGGATCCGTCGAATCATACCGACGGCCTCTGGCGGGCTAGGGCGAGAGGTGCCGTGGGGCGTGTTGTCCTGCGACTCTTCATCTCGCTACGGATGCCCGCTCATGTCCGAAACCCGTGCCCCGGCCACCGCGGCCAGCGCCGAGCCCTCACGCCGCGCGCGCCATGCCCTGGATGCCCTCAACTTCACCTTGGCCGACGTCCGCGACGGCCTGGGCCCCTATCTGGCCATCTACCTGATCGCCGTGCGCGGGCCGGGCGAGGGCTGGAACGAGGCCACCGCCGGTCTCATTATGACCCTGGCCGGTATCGCCGGGCTGATCGCCCAGACTCCGGCCGGCGCCCTGATCGACCGTACCCGGCACAAGCGCCTGATGGTCGGCATCGCTGCCCTGGTGGTGACCGTCTCCAGCGTGATGCTGCCCTTCGTCTCCAACTTCTATGTGGTGGCTGCTACCCAGTCGCTGGCCCATGCCGCGGCAGCCCTTTTCGCCCCGGCGCTGGCGGCCATCACCCTGGGTATCGTCGGGCCCAAGGCCTTCACCAGGCACATCGGCCGTAACGAAGGCTTCAACCACGCCGGCAATGCCGTCTCGGCAGCCCTGGCGGGTGGCCTGGCCTATTTCTTCGGTCCCACCGTGGTGTTCTGGCTGATGGCCTTGCTGGCGGCGGCCTCCATCGTCGCCATCGTCCGCGTTCCCCAGGACGAGATCGACGATGACCTGGCCCAGGGCCTGAGCGACGCAGAGGGTGCCCGCGACGCCAAGCCGGTATCGGCCTGGCAGGCGCTGCTGGCCAATCGCAAGCTGCAACTGCTGGCGCTGCTGGCCGCCATCTTCCATCTGGCCAATGCCGCCATGCTGACCTCGGTCGGTCAGCAGCTGACCCACATCGTCGGCAAGGACAGCGCCACCTCGCTGGTCGCCGTCTGTATCGTCGCCGCCCAGTGCGTGATGGTGCCGGTGGCCATCCTGGTAGGGCGCAAGGCCGACGTCTTCGGGCGCAAGCCGATCTTCCTGTTCGCCTTTGCCGTGCTGGCGCTCCGCGGGGTGCTCTATACCTTCTCCGACAGCCCCTACTACCTGGTGGCGGTGCAGTTGCTCGACGGTGTCGGCGCCGGCATCTATGGCGCCCTGATGCCGGTCATCGTCGCCGACCTGACCCGGGGCAGCGGCCGCTTCAACGTCAGCCAGGGGGCCATCGCCACCGCCCAGGGCCTGGGCGCCGCGATCAGCGCCACCATCGCCGGGATCATCATCGTCCGCTTCGGCTATGCGGCGGCCTTCACCACCCTGGCCGCCATCGCGGGCGTGGGCTTTGTGCTCTATCTGCTGCTGATGCCGGAAACCCGGGATCACCGCGGGGCTTCCGATGCCCAATCCGGCTCCATGGGGCCTCCGCAATCGGCCGGACTAGGCTAATGTCTGCCGCTTTCCCGCTCGACAGAAGGCACTAGGCGTTCATGGGGTCACTCGCGCTCTCTCCTCACCTGCTGACCTGGATCATTGCCGGGTTAGCCACCCTTGGGGTGGTCTCCCGGCCCTTCGGCTTGCCGGAGGCGCTGTTCGCCGTCGCCGGCGCGGCGTTACTGGCCGTCTTCGGTCTGTTGCCACTGGATGGCGTCTGGCGCGGTATCGCCAAGGGCACCGACGTCTATCTGTTCCTGATCGGCATGATGCTGCTGGCCGAGATCGCCCGGAAGGAAGGGCTGTTCGATTGGGTCGCCGGCCATGCGGTGCGCGCGGCCAAGGGTTCGGCGTTGCGGCTGTTCGCGCTGGTCTATGGCGTCGGCATCCTGGTCACGGTGTTCCTTTCCAACGACGCCTGCGCCGTGGTGCTGACGCCGGCGGTCTACTACGCCACCCGCGCGGCGAAGGTGAAGAATCCGCTGCCCTATCTGTTCTCCTGCGCCTTCATCGCCAACGCGGCGAGCTTCGTGCTGCCGATCTCCAACCCGGCCAACCTGGTGGTGTTCGCCGAACATATGCCGGAGCTGGGCCGCTGGCTGGCGCTGTTCACCCTGCCGTCGATCCTGGCCATCGTGGCGACCTTCCTGACCCTCTGGGCGACCCAGGCCAAGGTCCTGTGCGCCGAGCGCCTGTCCGAGGGGGGCGCTGTGGAAGCCCTGCCCGCCACCGGACGCATCGCCGGCTGTGGTCTGATCCTGACCATCCTGGTCTTGCTCGGCGCCTCGGCACTGGATCTGGAGCTGGGTCTGCCGACCTTTCTTGCCGGCTTCGCCACCTTCCTGGTGGTGGTGGCCTGCAAGCGCGGCGGCGGTCTGGAGCTACTCAAGCACATCTCATGGAGCGTGCTGCCGTTGGTGGCCGGGCTGTTCGTGCTGGTGGAGGCCCTGGAGACCACCGGGGTATTGCAGGCGCTTGCCAATCAGCTACAGGCGGCCGCCCAGGCGACGCCGGAACGGGCTGCCTGGGGCGCCGGCCTGCTGGTGGCCTTTGGCAGCAACCTGGTCAACAACCTGCCGGCCGGCCTGCTGGCCGGGGCGGCGGTGCAGACCGCCCAGGTTTCGGAGAAAATCGCCGGCGCCGTGCTGATCGGTATCGACCTCGGCCCCAACCTGTCCATCACCGGCTCGCTGGCGACCCTGCTGTGGCTGGCCGCGCTGCGCCGCGAGGGGCTGTCGGTGAGCTTCTGGCAATTCCTCAGGCTGGGCGCCGTGGTGATGATCCCGGCGCTGGTGTTGGCGCTGGCCGCGCTGATCCATCTCTAAGGCGCTGACCGGCGGTCCCCCGGCGTAGCGGCATTGTCGCTGCGCTTAGGGCACTATCGGGATACCTCTGCTGGAGAGAGCTGCCCATGGCCGTCGCCCGCTATACCGGATTCGCCCAGGCGCTGCACTGGCTGACCGTCGCGCTGCTGTGCCTGCTGCTGCCCTTCGTCTGGGTGGCGGAAAACTTTCCACCTGGGCCGGTGCGGACCCTCTGGTATCTGCTGCACGAATCCACCGGGATCTCGGTGTTCCTGCTGATCCTGATCCGCCTGACCTGGCGCTGGCGGCATCCGGCGCCGCCGGCCAACCCCCGTGACGGTCGCCTGCTGCGGCTGCTCGCCGGGCTCAATCACGGCCTGCTCTACGCCGTGCTGCTGATGATGCCGGTGACCGGCTACCTGATGGCCGGGCAGGGACAGCCGGTGCCGGTGTTCGGGCTCTTTTCCCTGCCCGGTTTTCCTCGCCATGAAGCCCTCGGCATCCTCGCCAATCGCATCCATGTGGCTGGCCAGTTCGCCGTCTATGGGTTGGTGATGCTGCACGTGGCGGCGGTGGTCTGGCATGTGGCGATCCGCCGTGATGGCACCCTGGAGCGGATGCTGCCCGAGCAGCGGCCTTAAGCGTCAGGCCCCTTCCACCAGCAGCCGATCGTGTTCCAGCAGGGCGGGCAGGGTCTCGCGCAGGTGGTCGACCAGGGTGCGGATCTTGGCGTCGAGAAAGCGCCGCGACGGATAGAGCGCATGGATGTCCAGGGCATAGAGCCGGTGCCCGGGCAGTACGCGTTGCAGGCGGCCACTGGCCAGGCCGGCGACCGCGGCGTACAGCGGCAGGGCGCCGATGCCCAGGCCGCTGGCCACGGCTTCGGCCAGGGCATCGGCGGTGTTGACCTGGAAGGGTGGCCGATCCACCGCCACCTCGGCTATCCCTTCAGGACCCTCCAGCAGCCAGCGATCCGGCGCCATGGCCCGATTGACCAGGCGCAGGCAGCGATGCCCGGTAAGGTCGGCGGGCATGGCCGGGCGCCCCTGGCGGTCCAGATAGGCAGGCGCCGCGCAGAGCACGCTATGGGTACTGCCCAAATGCGCCGAATGGAAGGCCGAATCCGGCAGGCCAGCAGCCAGGATCAGCGACAGGTCGTAGCCTTCCTTGAGGATGTCGGTAAAGGTGTTGGTCAGTTGCAGGTCCAGGTCCACCTCGGGATAGCGCTCGGCATAGCCGGCCAGGCTCTGGATCAGATAGTGCTGGCCGAGGCCGGTCATGGTGTGGATGCGCAGCCTCCCGCGCGGCACCGCCAGGGCGTGACGGGCCTCGGCATCGGCTTCGTCGAGGTCGGCGAGGATGCGCTGGCAGCGCGTGAGGTAGCGTTCGCCAGCGTCGGTCAGGCGCAACTGGCGGGTGGTGCGATGCAGCAGCCGGGTCTGCAGGTGCTGCTCCAGCTGACTGACCGCCCGGGAGACATAGGCGGTGGTGAGTTCCAGCTGGCGCGCGGCGGCGGTGAAGCTGCCGGTCTGGGCCACGCAGGCGAAGGCGCGCAGATTGAAGAGATGATCCATGGGCGGGGCAGGGCGGTGGAAAGAGGCATTGTGGGCCATTACCCGCCCGTTGGTTAACGCTCTTTGCCGTCACACCCGACTTAATCGCCGTGGGGCGGGCTTTCTAGAATGGCCGCCGAGGCGCTGTGCCTCCTCCCCTCCGGTCGCTCCCGTCGTTGCCCACCATGCCCTTCGCTTCGCCGCTCTTCGCGCGGCATCCCACTGCTTCCCCTCCTAGACGCTGGCCCAGCCTGAACGCCTGGCGCCGCGCCGGTCGCGAATGGGCCCGTACCGATGGCCAGACTTGGGCCTTCATCGCCAAGGCGCTCTTGGCTGCCACCCTGGCCCTGTGGCTGGCCTATCGCCTGGAACTGCCGCAACCGAGCACCGTGCTGGTCACCGTGTTCATCGTCCTGCAGCCGCAGAGCGGCCAGGTGCTGGCCAAGAGTTTCTACCGGATCCTGGGCAGTCTCGCCGGGCTCACCTTCACTGTCGCCGCCATCGCCCTGTTCGCCCAGGAGCGGGTGCTCTTGCTCGGCGCCCTGGTGCTGTGGATCGGCTACTGCACCCGGGGCGCGGCGCGCTATCGCGACTTTCGCAGCTATGGCTTCCTGCTGGCCGGCTACACCGCCTGCCTGGTGGGGCTGCCGGCGGTGGCCCAGCCCCAGGGCGCCTTTCTGCAGGCGGTGTGGCGTCTGTTGGAAATTGCCCTGGGCATCTGCTGCGCCGGGGTAGTAAGTGTCGCGATCCTGCCGCAGACCACCCGTGGCGTCCTGCGCCGGACCCTGGCCCAGCGCCTGCGCGATTTCCTGGCCATGGCCCATGACGGTCTGCTGGGCCAGCTCGACGGCGAACGCTTCGCCGGGCTCAGTGCGCGTTTCGCTGCCGACTCCGTGGGCTTCGAAAGCCTGCGCAGCGCCAGTGTCTTCGAGGAACCCTATCTGCGCCGACGCAGCGGACGCCTGGCCGCCCTGGGCAATCGCCTCATGCTGCTCAACACCCGTTTCCACGCGCTCTACCAACTGCTCGATCGCCTGAGTGATCGGCCCCCGGCCGTACGCCAGGCGCTTGCGCCCGCCCTGGGGCTGATCGCCGCCGCCCTGGCGCCGGCCCTGGGTCGCCTGCCGGAAGAGCGTGACCTGCGCCGCCTCAGTGAACGCCTGGCCACGGAGCGCGAGACGCTGATGGCCGCGATCCGCAGTGGCCGCCAGCAGCTGATCCGGACCGCGCCCGCCACCCAGGCCGACCGGCTCGACTACGACACCGCCGCCGAACTGCTCTATCGCTTCGCCGAGGATCTGCACCTGCTGCTTGGCGCCCAGCTGGCACTTGAGGCGCCGGCAAGTACGACACCCACACCCCGGGAGACCTTCACGCCCCTGGCCAGTCGCGCGGTGGCCTGGATGGCCGGGCTGCGCAGCGCCCTGGTGGTACTGGGCGTGGGGCTGTTCTGGATCGAGACCGCTTGGCCGAGTGGCGCGGCCTGCACCCTGGCAGTGGCGCTGATCTCGGCGCTGGCCTCCACCTCGGCCGATCCGCGCCGCTATTGCCTGCAACTGGCCGGCGGGACCCTGGTCGGCGCCCTGGCCGGTGGGCTGCTGCAATTCCAGGTGTTGCCCTGGATCGACGGCTTCGCCCTGTTGCTGCTGGTCCTGATGCCAGTGTTCGCCGCCGGTGCCTGGCTGATCACTCGACCGCGGCTGGCGGGCTATGGCACCGGGCTGATGGTCTGGTTCTGCTCGGCGGCGCTGCCGGGCAATCTGCCGCGCTACGACGCCGATGTCTTCTGCAACACCTACCTGGCCTACGGGGTGGCCTGCGCGGTGGCGGTGGTGGCCGTCAGCGTGCTCCTGCCGCCCAGCCAGCCCTGGGTCTGGCGCCGGCTGGAAGATGCCCTGCGCGAGCGACTGGTCCACGCCATCGGGGCGCCCCTGGCCGGTCTGAGTGGCCGCTTCGATTCCGGCCTGCGCGATCTGCTCAACCAGGTGCAGGTGCTCACCGTCGGCCAGCCGGAGGTGCAGCGTCGGCTGCTGCGCTGGACCTTCCTGAGTCTGGAGCTGGGCCACGCCATCATCGAGCTGCGCCTGGAGCAGGCCGCGCTGCCACCCTTGCCCTGGTATCGCGAAGAACGCGCCTGGCGCCTGGCCATTCGCGCCCTGGGGCGGGCGCTGGTGCGACTGTTCCGCAAGCCCGACGCCGCCAACCTGGTTCGCGCCCTCACGGCCGTGGACCACGCCATCACCCTGGCGCACCAGGCCCAGCGCCACCTGGAGCCCAATCCAGGCGACTTCGATCGCTCACCGCTGCGCCGTATCGCCAGCTACCTGCATTTCATCCGCACCTCGCTGCTGGCGCCGGATTCGCCCCTGGCCGGGTACCTGCCGCCGGCCCGGCCACCGGCGCGGGACGAAGGCTGAGCAGCGCTTCTGGAAATATTGGCTAGGCTTACGAACGGGGAGGGCCGTCAGGCCCTCTGCCATGCGACTTTCGGCACAACCAGAACAAGGCCCGCCTGCCCATGCCCGTCCGCTTCGTCCGTCCGCTGCTCTGTTCCGCCAGTTTTCTGCTGACCCCCCTGGCGTTTGCCCTGGAGGCCCCTGGCGCCCCCGGTGCCACGCCCTTCTGGTCCTATTCCGGCAAGACCGGCATCGGTACCAGCTACGAGGCCTATCGCGACGGCGCCTACAGCGACCAGGCCAGCACCGGCCGCGTCTCGCGGGTGTGGTTCTCCCTGGCCCAGGGCGTGGTCACCGAGACCATGCAGGGTCTCATCCACGAGGCGCAGCTGCGCGAGATGCAGCTGGTGATCCGCGGGCCCGACTTCACCCACCTGGAGCGCGACGACACCGATAGCCGCATCGAATACCTGGCCACCGATGCCGCCGGCCGGCCCACCTCGCTGGCCTACAAGATCGTCAACCGCGACCGCCAGGGGCGCTACGAGATCGAGAAGCACGTCTTCACCGACCCGGACCAGGATACCCTGGTCATGCGTGTCATTTTTCGCAGCCAGGACCCACGCATCCAGCCCTATCTCTATGTCGATCCGGCGCTGGCCAACAGCGGCAGCCACGACCGCGCCGCGGTGAAGGGTGGGGTGCTCTACGCCAGCGAAGGCGAGCACGCCCTGGTGGTGAAGGCCAGCCAGCCGCTGCAGACGCCTACCGTAGGTTTCGTCGGCAGCTCCGACGGCCTCGACGACCTGCGCCGCAACGGCAAGCTGACCCAGATCTACAGCAGCACCGGCGACCAGGCCGGCAACGTCGCCATGCTGGCCAAGCTGCCGCTCAAGGGCGCCGAGACCACCCTGGACGTGGTGGTGGGCTTCGGCGCCAATCCGCGCCAGGCCGAGGCGGCGGCCGATGCCACCCTGGCCCGCGGTTATCAAAAGGTGCTGGCCCACTACAACGGCGAGGGCGACGCCATCGGCTGGCAGGACTACCTGGCCGGCCTCGACCAGCTGCCGCGCCTGCAGGCCCAGGCCGGCGACGGCGGCAAGCTGCTCAATGCCAGCGCCCTGGTGCTCAAGGCCCAGGAGGACAAGACCCACGCCGGCGCCCTGATCGCTTCGCTGTCCAATCCCTGGGGTGAAACGGTGCCGGCGGGCAAGGGCACCACCGGCTACAAGGCGGTCTGGCCACGGGACTTCTACCAGTGCGCCATGGCCCTGCTGGCGCTGGGTGACCGGCAGACGCCCAAGGTCGCCTTCAGTTACCTCAAGCAGGTGCAGGTGGATGCCAATACCGCGCACAAGCCGGCCGACAGCTCCGCCTTCATCCATCAGCAGAAACAGGGCGACGAGGTACGGGCACCGGGCGCCACCGGCTGGTTCCTGCAGAAGACCCACGTCGACGGCACCATCGAGTGGGTCGGCGTGCAACTCGACCAGACCGCCATGCCCATCATGCTCGGCTATCGCCTCTGGCAGGGTGGCCTTCTCGGCGACGCCGAAATCGACCGCTGGTACCGCGACATGCTCAGGCCCGCGGCGGATTTCCTCGCCCGTGACAGCCAGGTCAACCTGGGCTGGAACACCTGGCAGGTCAAGCCGCCGCAGACCCAGCAGGAACGCTGGGAAGAGCAGTGGGGCTATTCGCCATCCACCACCGCGGCGGTGATCGCCGGTCTCGCCACCGCCAGCGAGCTGGCGCGCCATGCCGGCGACGAGGCCAATGCCAGCCGTTACCGCGAGACCGCCCGGCGCTATTCCGGCCAGGTCGAAAAGACCATGGTCACCACCCAGGGCAGCCTGGGCGCCGGCAACTACTACCTGCGCATCACCCAGAACGACGATCCCAACGACAAGGGCAAGCTGGTGGACAACAACAGTCGTCCGGGCCTGCCGGAGGACCAGGTGCTGGACGCCGGCTTCCTCGAACTGGTGCGCTACGGCGTGCGACCGGCCAGCGATCCCCTGGTACAGAAAAGCCTGGCGGTGCTGGACGACGAAGGCCTGCCGGAGAATCTGCGGGTCAAGTACAGCTTCCAGTATCCCGGCGTCACCGGCACCTTCCCCGGCTGGCGGCGCTACGGCAACGACGGCTATGGCGAGAGCGAAAGCTCCGGCATCAATTTCCCGGCCACCGAGCAGCCGGTGCCCAACTCGGGGCTGCGTGGCCGGGTCTGGCCGATCTTCACCGGCGAGCGCGGCCATTACGAGCTGGCACGCCTGGCCCTGCAGGGCAAGCCGGACCCGGCGGCGCTGGGCAAGCTGCGTGACACCTACGTTCGCGGCCTGGAGCTGTTCGCCAACGCCGGCCTGATGCTGCCCGAGCAGGTCTGGGATGGCGTGGGTGACAACCGGCGCCATGGCTACCAGATGGGGCAGGGCACCGATTCCGCCACCCCCCTGGCCTGGTCCCACGCCGAATACGTGAAGCTGCTGCGCTCCATGGCGGATGGCCAGGTATGGGATCACTACCCGGTGGTGGCGCGGGCACTGGCGCCCTGAGCAAAGGATCCGACGAACGGCGCGCGACCGTCAGGCCGCGTGCCAGGGCTGCTGATCCGCTGCAACGAAACGGCATTGTCCAGGGAACGCCTGTAACAAGACTTGTCTGATGGGCGTTCTCAGGCTTTCCTGAAGCGGGCGGATCTTTCCGCTCGCACGGTTCCTTTCCTTCTTCCGGTCTTCCTGCCCACGGTCGCGTACCGCGCGGTAGCGTGCCCGGCTGTCGCTGTTCCTGCGTGCCTGTCCCGGCGAGCGCCCGTCCGCTCAGGGGGCAGGCCTCTTCTGGCTCCGCCAACAAAGGTCACGGATATGACTGACGTCGCTCTACCCATCGCCCTCTACCTGGGTACCCTGGTGCTGCTGGCCTTCGCCCTGCGCCGCAGCCCGCTGCTCACCCAGGAGACCCTGGCGCGTTCCTCACCGCTGGATGCCCTGCGCGGCATCCTCGCCACTGCCGTGGTCTGCCTGCATTTCGTGCTGACCTATCACCTCAAGGCCGAGGGCCAGTGGCGCGAACCCGACAGCGACCTGCTCTACAACATGGGCGTGGTACCGGTCTCGCTGTTCTTCATGATCACCGGCTACCTGTTCTTCGGGAAGGTCTACCGGCGCACGCCGAATTGGGGCGAGTTGTTCCGTTCGCGGGTGCTGCGGGTCATGCCGCTGTATCTCTGCGTGGTGGCCGTGGTGGTGCTCTTCACCCTGATCCGCACCCACTTCGTCATCGCCGACGGCCAGCACTTCATGCTCGAACTGCTCAGCTGGGAGCTGTTTTCCGGCTTCAGCCTCAACGGCCTGGAGGAGAGCGGCTGGATGACCGCCGGCGCCCACTGGACGCTGCGCTACGAGGCGCTGTTCTATCTGGCCCTGCCGATCATCGCCGCACTGTTCAATCGTCGCGGCTTCGGGCTGCCGCTGCTGGTCTCGGTGCTGATGGTGGGCGGCCTGGTCGCCGCCGGCTATCACTATCACGTGCTGGGCGCCCGCTTCGGCCTGCTGTTCCTGCTGGGGTTCCTGCCGGTGTTCGTCAAGGTCCATCGGCCGGCGCTGCTGGCGCGGCTGCGCACGCCCCTGGTGGCGGTGCTGGTGCTGGCGCTGGTGGGCTACGCCATGCTGCAGCCGGACTACAGCCTCAAGCAGATGCTGGCGCTGGCCCTGCCCTTCGCCGCCATGGCCGCCGGCAACGACCTCTTCGGCCTCTTGCGCAGTCGTGGCCTCAAGGTCCTCGGCGAGATCAGCTACAGCCTCTATCTCACCCACGGCCTGCTGCTCTATGGGCTCTTCACCCTGCTCGACCTGGGTTCGGTCGAGACCCTGGGCACGCTCGGCTTCATGGCGCTGCTGCCGCCGGTGCTGGTACTCGCCTGCCTGCTGTCGATGCTCAGCTACTGCTGGATCGAACGTCCGCTGATGCACCTGGGACGAGCCCCGCAGCGTCGCGAAGTGCCGGCTTGAGCGAGGTCGATGGCGCGCCGGGATGCTCCAGCAAGAAGGCCAGGGCCTTGGCGCAGGAGTCTTCCACCTTGAGGGTCAGCAACTCGTCCGCCCGGGTCCGGCCATAGCCCAGGGCGGCGATGGGCAGCCCGGCGCGGGCCGCTGCCTGGGCGAAGCGAAAGCCTGAATAGACCATCAGTGACGAGCCCACCACCAGCAGCGCATCGGCGCGGCCCAGGTGGGCGAAGGCGCGCTCCACCCGCGCGCCGGGCACGTGTTCGCCAAAGAACACCACGTCCGGTTTGAGCAGAGCCCCGCAGCGCGGGCAATCGGGCACGCGGAAACTCATGAAGTCCACGCCTTCCAGATCGGCATCGCCATCCGGCGCGGTAGCCGCGTCCAGCTGCAGCCAGTCGCCATTGAGTTCGCCCAGCCATTGCTGGAATTCCTGGCGCGGCAGGCGCATCTCGCAACCCAGGCAACGGATCTGGTCGAGGCGGCCGTGCAGGTCGATCACCGCCTCGCTGCCGGCGGCCTGGTGCAGCCGATCGACGTTCTGGGTCAGCAGCATCTCCACCTGGCCGCGCCGCTCCAGGGCCGCCAGGGCCTGGTGGGTGGCATTGGGCCGCGCCTGGCAGAAGCGCGGCCAGCCGATCAGGCTGCGCGCCCAGTAGCGGCGGCGCAGCAGCTCGTCACCGACGAAGGCCTGCAGGGTGACCGGTTGCGGGCGCTTCCAGGCGCCGTCGCGGTCGCGGTAGTCGGGAATGCCGGAATCGGTGCTGCAACCGGCACCGGTGAGCAGGAAGATCCGCTCGTGCCGGGCGATAAAGGACTGAAGCTCGGGCAGGGACATCGGGCACCTGGGGTTGCGGGCGATATCCCCAGCTTGGAAAGGGTTATGCCGGGAGGCAAGCCGCAGCTGACGAACGTCCTGTCCGGCGTGCGGCGCTCCGCCCGAAGGCAGCCTTGCTAGAACACCGGGACGTAGATGTAGATCTGCGAGTCCTGGGCATCCACGCCCGTGAAGGCCTCGGTGTAGTGCTCGAAGCAGGCACCCGGGCGCGGTTGCAGCCCGCGGGCGGGGAGCAGTTCGGCGAACAGCCGGCCCAGGCTCTTGGCCACGCTGGGCGCTGTGCCCAGGTGCACATAGCGGGCATAGCGGCCTTCCGGCAGTTCCTGACGCACCATGCCGGCGGGCAGCGGCGTACCCGGCGCCGTGGCCACGGCGGCCAGGTAATGCATGGCGCCGGCCTGACGCCAGCTCAGGCCATACCATTCGGCCTCGCCTTCACGTCCGGTGATTTCCCCGGCACGGTCGGCGAAGCGCCGCCAGAGGGCGGCGATGTCTTCGCCCTGGCCAGGCTCGAACAGCAGGCCGGTCACTTCCAGGGCGGGATGGTCGACGATTTCCAGCGACATGAGACTCTCTCGAAGATGCAATGAAGGCCGCCACCTTACTCCAGCGGCGCCTCGCGGTCAGCCAGGGCAGGGCATAACCTGGCTGGGCCAATGGTCGCAGCCTAGCCGAGCTACCGTCCCCGTCCATCCTGGGCATGCCAGTCGCCTTGACCTGGAACTCAGTCAGGGCAACGGCTGCGATGACCTGGAGCCGGGTAGCGGTTCAGCTCTAGGCGGGAAGCGTTTGAGCCAGGGCAACACCAGCCAGGCGCGCGCTGGCCAGCAGGCGCTCCAGGCTCTGGCCGTGCCGTGCACTGGCGGAGAGTCCGGCCATGGTGGTGGCGACGAAATCGGCCAGTTCCTGCGCCTGCTGCGGCTGGCGTGCGGCAATGCTGGCGCGGATCAGCTCCTGCGCGGCCTGGTGGTAGCCATTCGCCGCCGCGCGTGCCTGGGGATCGTCGCAGTGGGTTCCCTCCAGCACCAGGCAGCCGACGGCCTGCGGATCGGCCGCATAGCTGCGCGCCGCCTCTTCCAGGACCTGGGTCAGGGCGACGACCAACGGCTGGTCGGCTTCCAGGATCTGTTGCAGCCGCAGGGCGCCGTTCGAGACATAGCGCGCCAGCACCTTGAGATACAACTCGCTCTTGCTGCCGAAGGCTGCATAGAAGCTGGGTGGATTGATCCCGAGTGCCTGGGTCAGATCAGCGACGCTCACACCGTCATAGCCTCTTTCATGGAACAGCCGCTGCGCCTTGGCGACCGCCTCGTCCGGATCGAAGCGACGCGGCCGGCCGCGAGCGGTGGATTTAATTGTAGTACTCATTACAAAAATTCTTTGACAGAGGGCGGGGGACGATTATTGTAGCATTCACTATATTAATCAGGAGGCAGGCTCATGACGAATTTCGCAGGCAAGAAGGTGCTGGTACTGGGCGGCAGTCGCGGCATAGGCGCGGCCATCGTGCGGCGCTTCGCCGCCGAGGGTGCCCGGGTGACTTTCACCTATTCCAGCTCGAAGGACGCCGCCCAGGCGCTGGCCGCGGAAACGGGCAGCATCGCCGAGGCGACCGACAGTGCCAATCGTGATGCCGTGATCGCCCGGGTCCGCGACAGCGGCCCCCTGGATGTGCTGGTGGTGAATTCCGGCGTGGCGCTCTTCGGCGATGCCCTGGAACAGGATCCGGACGCCGTAGACCGCCTGTTCAGCATTAACGTGCAGGCGCCCTATCACGCGGCGGTGGAAGCCGCGCGGCAGATGCCGGCGGGCGGGCGGATCATCGTCATCGGCTCGGTGAACGGCGATCGCATGCCGGTCCCCGGCCTGGCCGCCTATGCCGTGAGCAAATCCGCCCTGCAGGGCCTGGCCCGCGGCCTGGCGCGGGATTTCGGACCGCGCGGCATCACAGTCAACGTGGTGCAGCCGGGTCCCATCGATACCGAGATGAACCCGGCCGATGGCCCCATGAAGGAGCTGATGCACAGCTTCATGGCGATCAAGCGCCACGGCAGCGCCGAGGAAGTGGCTGGCATGGTGGCCTGGCTGGCCGGCTCCGAGGCTGGCTTCGTCACCGGCGCCATGCACACCATCGACGGCGCCTTCGGCGCCTGATTGTCCCCGGGCGAGTCGCCGTCTGAGAGGTTGAACCCAGACGGTATCCGCTCGCCAGGAACCTGTCGCCGCAAAAGCGCTAGCCGTAGCGCTTGAACGCCTCGATGGCCAGGCCGTTGCCGATGTTGCCGAAGCGGTCGCCATCCACCAGGCGGGCGCCCGGGAAGCGCCTGGCCAGGGCCTGGCGCAGGGCCGGGATGCCGCTGGAGCCGCCAGTGAAGAACAGGCTGTCGACCCGTGCCGGATCGAGCTCGGCATGGGCCAGCAGGTCGTCCACGCCGCGGCTCAGGCGCTCCAGGTGCAGGGCGATGGCGGCGTCGAACAGCGGGCGCTCCAAATCCGCCGCCAGGCCGGTCTCGATGCGATCCAGGCGCAGGGTGCGGCGCCAGTCATCGGTCAGGGCGATCTTGGCGTCTTCCACCTGAATCGCCAGCCAATGGCCGGCGCGCTGCTCGATGAGCTTGAACAGGCGGTCCATGCAGCGGGTGTCCTGGGCGTCGTATCTCATGTCGCGCAGGGCCAGCACGCTCTTCTTGGCGTAGACGGCATTGATGGTGTGCCAGGTCGCCAGGTTGATGTAGTGGCTGGTGGGCATGGTGGCGCCACTCTTCATGGCGCTGCCGTAGCCCAGCAGCGGCATCACCCCTTCCAGGCTCAGCTGGCGGTCGAAGTCGGTACCGCCGACATGCACGCCGCCCGTGGCGAGGATGTCGCCGGCGCGGTCGGCCAGGTTGCGGCGCTCCGGTGCCAGGCGCACCAGGGAGAAGTCCGAGGTACCGCCGCCGATGTCGACGATCAGCACCAGTTCTTCACGCTCGATGCTGCGCTCGTAGTCGAAGGCGGCGGCAAGGGGTTCGAACTGGAAGGAGATGTCGCTGAAGCCTACCTGGCGCGCCACGGTGGCCAGGGTGTCCTCGGCCTCCTGGTCAGCCACCGGATCGTCATCGACGAAATGTACCGGACGGCCCAGTACCACGGCGTCGAAGGGGCGATCGGCCTGCTGTTCGGCGCGTTGCTTGAGGGTGCCGAGGAAGAGGCCGAGCACCTCGGTGAAGGGCAGGGCGCTGCCAAGGATGCTGGTCTCGCCTTTGAGCAGGTTGGAGCCGAGCAGGCTCTTGAGCGAACGCAGCAGGCGGCCCTCGTAGCCTTCCAGGTATTCGTGCAGTGCCTGGCGGCCATAGGCCGGGCGACGTTCCTCGGCGTTGAAGAAGATCACCGAGGGCAGGGTGGCCTTGCCTTCTTCGAGGGCCAGCAGGACCTCGCCCGAAGGCCTGAGCCAGCCGGCGGTGGAGTTGGAGGTACCGAAGTCGAGGCCCAGGGCGCGGGCGGGTAGAGCAGCAGACATGTCAGGATCCGTAACGCGAGCAGCCGCGCAGTTTAGCCGAGACGCGCGAGCAGGCGAACCCTGGCCGGATGCCAGCAGGGTCAACGAGCGCCTCTTCAGGACTCGGGCGATGGCGGGAGAGCAGCGGCGCTAGCCCTTGCGCGGCGGCTCGCGCGGCTCGTCCAGGGTACAGACGTCATCCTGGCAACGCCGGCTGCCCTCCGGATGCGGCAGCCAGGTCAGGCCCGGGCGCAGCTTTAGGAAGAGTCGATAGCCCAGTTCCAGAACGGGTCGCAGCGGCCGCCAGCCCAGCGGTCGGGCCCAGCGACCCAGTCCAGCGGTGCGCCAGCTCCAGTAGGTGGCGTCCAGGCCCTTGAACCAGCGGCCGTCGGCATCCCGGGCGTGGAGCAGATCGAGCATGGCCTGGCGTGGCGGGGCATCGGCGGGTGCCTGGGTCTGGTAGTCCGGTGCGGCCAGGTCGACCAGGTGCAGGCGACTCGGATCGGCATGGCGGCGCAGCCAGGCGATCTCGCGAGCGCAGAGCGGGCAGGCACCATCGTGAAAAAGGGTCAGGGGCAGGCGGGGTGCTTGCATCGTGGTCTTCCCAGTGGTCTTGCCTATCTGGACCGGCAGGCGGGGCAGCCGTTGCGCTTTCCGCCGAACGGTAAGCGCAACGGCGCCCTGTGGCGAGTCGGAATCAGAGACGCCGGATGACGGCACTGTACGCAATCAATGAGCGAGGTCGGTATGGATCTGGGAATCAAGGGGCGCGTCGCCCTCATCACGGGTGCCAGTGGTGGCATAGGTCTGGCCACGGCGACGCTGTTGGCCGAAGAAGGCGTCAAGCTGGTGCTGTCCGACCTGGAGCAGGGCAAGCTGGAGGAAGCGGCCAAGCGCCTGCCGGGCGAGCCGCTGCTGATCGCCGCCGACATGACCGACCAGGCCGCGGTGGACAAGCTGGTGGAGCAGGGTGAGGCCCGTTTCGGCCAGATCGACATCGTGGTCCACACCGCGGGTGTTACCGGTGCCAAGGGCGATCCCCTGGAGCTGAGCGACGCCGACTACCAGGAAGCCTGGGCCACCGACTTCTTTTCCGCCGTGCGTGTCGGCCGCGCCGCCATTCCGCGCATGCGCACGCGGGGCTGGGGTCGCTTCGTCTGCATCACCTCGGAAAACGCCGTCCAGCCCTACTGGGAAGAAGCCGTCTACAACGTGGCCAAGGCCGCCCTGGCCGCCTTCATCAAGAATCTGTCCTACCAGGAGGCGGCCCATGGCGTGCTGTGCAATACCGTCTCGCCGGCCTTCATCGAGACCGGCATGACCGACGGCATGATGGAAAAGCGGGCCAAGGAACTGGGCGTGTCGGTCGAGGAAGCCATCGAAAGCTTTCTCGACGAAGAGCGGCCCGGCATCGTGCAGAAGCGTCGCGGCAAGGTGGAAGAGGTGGCCGCGGCCATCGCCCTGCTGGTGTCGGAGCGTGCCTCCTTCATCAATGGCAGCAATCTGCGCGTCGACGGTGGCTCGGTCCAGGCCGTGCAGAACTAGGACGAGCGGGGCGGCTCCTCGGTCGTCCCGTCTTCCTGCCCCTGCTGGCGGCGTACCGCCTCTTCCAGGGGAATGAACTCCACCTGGCGATCCTTGACCACCGGTGGCAGGGTGATGCCCATGGAGACATAGATGCTGGTGAACATGTCGATGCCCATGTCCGCCGGCTTCACCCAGTCCACCGGCACATAGAGCAGCCCGCCGCCCACCGGTACCGGCGCCGAGGGCACCAGCACGGCGTGATAGTGGCGGCCATCGATGTCGATCACCGCCGGGTTGGGCAGCAATGCAAGCACCGCCACGCCCTGGCCCCCGAAGAAGCACCACACCGGACTCATGGCGCGGATATCCGCGCCGCCTTCCTTACGGTCGAGCAACTCGACGAACCGCTCGGCCAGGCCATAGAGCTTGCCCACCACCGGAATGCGGCGGAAGGTCACGTCGGCGAACCAGCCCAGCGGCCGGCGCAGCCCCAGCTTGACCGCCAGTCCCAATGGATAGAGCAGCACCAGCAGCAGCAGGGTACCGAGGCCGTAGGCCGCCAGGGAGTTGCCGACGAAGGGGTGACCGACCGCCACGAACAGCCTGCCCAGGGTGGTGTTGGGTCCGATCAGCCCGTTGAGGAAGCTGACGATCCAGCCGATCAGCGCCAGGGTCAGGACCAGCGGCAGGAGCAAGAGCAGGCCGGCCAGCCAGGTGGATACGACGCTTTCGATACTGCGGCGAACGAAGGGCATGCAAGAACTCGACGGCTAAAGCGCCATTCTATACGGCCCGGGTGCGCTCAGCGTCGGCCCGGACCGACTTTCTGAGCGCGCCTCGATCACAGCCAACGGCGATAGAAGGCGGCCTCCTGTTCCAAGGCATCGGCCTGGTTGGCCGCTCGGCGAAAGCCATGGCCTTCATCGGGATAGCGCCTGACCACCACCGGTATGCCGCGCGCCTCCAGGGCCGCGGCCATGGCGTCGGTCTGGGCCGGGACCACCACGGCGTCCTTGAGGCCCTGCAGGAAGATCACCGGCGCCTGGATGCCATCCGCGTGCAGCAGCGGGGTACGCGCCTCGTAGCGCGCGCGGTCGGCCTCGGGATCGCCGATCAGCCAGTCCAGGTAGTCCGCCTCGAACTTGTGGGTGGCCTTGGCCAGCGCCAGGGGATCGCTGACGCCATAGAGGCTGGCGCCGGCGCGGAAGACGTCGCGGAAGGCCAGGGCGCAGAGCACCGTGTAGCCACCGGCGCTGCCACCGCGGATAAAGGCGCGGTGCGGATCCACCAGCCCCTGGGCGCCGAGGTGCTCGACCACCGCGCAGGCATCCTCCACGTCCACCTCGCCCCAGCGCAGGTGCAGCGCCTGGCGGTAGGCCCGGCCATGGCCGCTGCTGCCGCGATAGTTGAGATCGGCCACGGCGAAGCCCTGGCGGACCCAGAACTGGATGCGGGCATCGAACACCGGATAGGTGCAGGACGTCGGACCACCATGGATGCTGACCAGCAGCGGGGGTGGGCCCTCGGCCTGGACGTCGGGTAGATAGAGAAAGCCCTGGGCCTGGCCATCGCCGCTGGGGTAGCTCAGTTGTTGCGGCGCGACGATGGTGGCCTCCGCCAGGGGCGCCACGCCACCGGTGACGATCTCCACCGCACCGCTCTGGCGGTCGATGGCCAGCACGGCCGACGGCCGGGTCGGCGCAGCGGCGATGCAGTAGCAGTGATCCTCGTCCAGGGCCAGGCCGCGGAAACGGCTAAAGTCCGGGGCCAGACGCCGGATCTCGCCATTCGCCCGCCGCTCGCCGAGGAGGCCGAAGCCGGCCTCCTGCCAGGTCGCCAGCCAGCCTTGCACCGTTGGCAGCCAGCTGGAGCCGCCTAGTTGCCAGGGCGCTGCGGCATGATCCGCTGCCGGTGCCTCTTGCGGTGTGAAACCCTCCGGGGTCTCGCACCAGGGTTGCCACCAGCCCTGACGATCGCTCAGTGCCCAGAGCCGGTGCTCGCTATCGAAGAGCGGCTGTTGCAGCGATTCGTCGGGATCGGCCGAAACGACCGTAGGTGCGCCAGGGCGTCCTTGAGCGTCCAGTACCGCGGCCAGCAGACGAGTCCGGGTCCAAGGCTGGTGCGGCCTGTCCCACTCGATCCAGGCCAGCCGGCGGCCGTCGGCGCTGGTACGCGGCGCCGCATAGAAATCCGCGCCCTCGGCCAGCACCTGGCGCTCGCCGCCCGAGCTCAGGGCGACCAGGCGATGCCGCGGCGGCTGTTCGCCGCGGTCTTCCTCGACCGCTAGCACCTGCTGCCGGACGCCATCCCAGTGCAGGTCGCCGTAGCGCCAGCGTTCACCACCCGCCAGGCGTTCGGGGGCGCTGCCGTCCCGCGGTTGGCGATAGATCGCCTGATCCCCTTCGTTGACGAACAGCGGTCCCTCGTCCGCCAGGCACAGGGCGCCACCGCCGTACTCATACACCTTGCTGCGCAGGCTGAAGCCTGCTGGCGTGAGGCACCGCGGTGCGGCGCCGGATGCGCGCAGCCACAGCCGGGTGGCACCATCGGTAGGGTCGTACTGACTCCAGTAGAGGCCACTGGCGTCGACCTTGAGTTCGGCGAAGTCGATGCCGGCGGCAACAGCCTGGGCCGGCGTGAGCGAGGTAGGGGCGGTCATGGCGACTCCAGAAGTAGGAACAGCCGTTAGCCTAGCAGCTGTGTGGGAAGGTCTGGGGGGGTGCCGGCCCGTTGGGCTTCGCTGCGCTCAACCTAACCTACGGGCGCGCCGCTTTTCCCTCTCTCCCTCTGGGAGAGGGTTGGGGTGAGGGGCAGGGTTGTTGGGTTTCGCTGCGCTCAATCCAACCTACGGGTGCGCCGCTTTTCCCCCTCTCCCGCTGGGAGAGGGCTGGGGTGAGGGAGCAGCCCGTGCGGCGCCTGTCCTAAAACAATCCCAATTGCTCCCCCGGCGGGGCGAACTGGCTGCAATCCAGGCCTTCGCCCTCGCGGCGTTCCAGGCCGAAGCGGCGGCGGGCCAGGCGAAAGCGCTGGGCCAGGAGCTCGGCGAACTGGCCTTCGCCCTTCATGCGGATGCCGAAGCGACTGTCGTAGTTCTTGCCGCCACGCGACTGCCGGATCAGGCTCATCACATGGGCGGCGCGTTCGGGGAAGTGCGTCTGCAGCCACTCCTCGAACAGGTCGGCGATCTCCAGTGGCAGCCGCAACAACGCATAGCCGGCCGAGCGGGCACCGTGGTCGCGGGCCGCTTCCAGCAGGGCCTCCAGTTCATGGTCGTTGATCATGGGAATCATCGGCGCCAGCAGGGCACTCACCGGCACCCCGTGCTCGTGCAGGGTACGCATGGCGCGCAAGCGGGCCTGGGGCGCCGCGGTGCGCGGTTCGAGGACGCGCTTGAGGTCATCGTCCAGCGTGGTGAGGCTGAAGGCGACGCGGACCAGATTGCGCTCGGTGAGCTGCACGAAGAGATCCAGGTCGCGCAGGATCAGCGCGCTCTTGGTGATGATCGTCACCGGATGGCGATAGCGCAGCAGGATCTCCAGCGCCTGGCGGGTCAGCTGGTACTGGCGCTCGATGGGCTGGTAGCCATCGGTGTTGATACCCAGGGCGATGGGCTGCGGCTGGTAGCCCGGCTTGCTCAGCTCCGCCTCCAGGCGCTCCGCCAGGTTGGTCTTGGCGATCAGCTGGGTCTCGAAGTCGATGCCTGGCGAGAGATCCCAGTAGGCATGGGAGGGGCGGGCGAAGCAGTAGATGCAGCCGTGCTCGCAGCCACGATAGGGATTCACCGAGCGATCGAAGCCGACATCCGGGGACTGGTTGCGGCTGATCACGGTCTTCGCCGTTTCCTGGCGGACGCTGGTGGTGAAGGTCAGCGGCGTCGCCTCTTCGTACCAGCCGTCGTGCTCGGCCTCGCTACGGGTGGCGGCAAAGCGATTGTGCGGATTACTGGCGGTGCCACGACCCCGTGGCGGGCGCTGGGGCTGGGTCATGTGGAGGCCTCGAAAGCTGTATCTTTGTACAGTATAAGGCCTGAGGGATCGGGGCAAGGGTGCAGCGGTCGGCTGGACTGTAGGAACGGCTATCAACGAGTCCAGTCGGCGCGAGCGGCGGCCACCTCGGCCGCCGCCGAAACTGCGCCCTACAACACCGAGATCGGATAGTTGAGGATGATGCGGTTCTCGTCGAAGGAGCCGCTGGCACTGTAGTCGCGTCTCATGCTGGAGTTGCGCCAGCGAATCAGCAGCTTCTTCAGCGGACCGCTCTGTACCTCGTATTGCACCTCGGACTCGCGACCCCATTCCTTGCCGTCGGTAATGTTGCCGGTGTGGACATTGTCGCCGCTGATATAGCGGTTCATCAGGGTCAGGCCCGGCACGCCGAAGGCGGCGAAGTTGTGGTCGTAGCGCACCTGCCAGGAGCGTTCCCGGGCGTTGTCGTAGCTGGAGTTGTAGCTGTCGTTGCCCAGGGTGCCGCCGCTGGTGCCGTTGACCCTCATCCAGGGGCTGTCGCCGCTGACGCGCTGCAGACCGACATAGAAGGTGCCACCGCCCTGCTTGGCGGAGAGCAGGGCATAGGCGGTGCGGTTGTCCAGGGCGCCCGCGCGGGCCGAGCCGTCGTCGTCGCCAATGAAGTAGCCGAGGTTGGCGCCCAGGGTCCAGCTGCCCACCGGCTGGTAGTGGACCAGGTTGATGAACTTCTGGTTGTAGATGTCTTCGAGTTGGGCGTACCAGAGGCCGATCTGGGTGCGCTTCTCGTTGAACCTGTATTCGCCACCGACGTAGTTGAAGCGGTCGGACGTGGCATTGGCGCGGCCCTGCATGAACATGTCTTCCATGCTGGCATCGTTGCGCGGGCTGTTCTGGCGCATCTGGCCACCCCAGAGTTCCAGATTCTGGATCTCGGTGGAGTGGAGCTGGGCACCCTGGAAGGTCTGCGGCAGCGAGCGACCATCGTCGGATCTGAGGATCGGCAGCACGGCGAACCATTCGCCGACCTTGATATCGGTCTTGGAAACCTTGGCCTTGGCCGCCACCGCCAGGCGCCCGAAGTCCTTGGCGGGTTCGTTGCCAGCGTGGGTCGGCAGCAACCCGGTGCCATAGGTGCCGGCGCCGCCATCGAGCTTGACCGAGTAGAGACCCAGGGCATCGATGCCGAAGCCTACCGGCCCCTGGGTGTAGCCGGAGGTCAGGCCGAAGATGAAGCTCTGGGTCCATTCCTCGGCCTTGTCCTGCGCGGTGTAGGCCGGATCGACGAAGTTGCGATTGATGTAGTAATTGCGCAGGTTGAGGTTGGCCTTGGTGCCTTCGATGAAACCGTTGTCGGCGGCCCACAGCGGCGTGGTGCTGGCCAGGGCGGCGAAGGCGGCGCAGGCACGGCCGAGCCGGCCGGAAGCGAGTCGAGTGCTCATGAGGTTCCTTGTTATTGTGGGTAAGGGGTGCCCTGCCGGCACAGGGGCGGCATCTGACGAGGGCGGGGGAGCGGGACGAGGCGAGGTGGCGCTAGGAAGGGGCAGGCGACATGACGGATTCCTTTCTTATTTGAATTATTGGAAAGCAGTGGCCGATACGAGCGGCTGAGTAGTTATATGACAACGTATGTCTTGGGGCAAGACTACCAAGGTAGCAGGCCGGAGCCCTCGGTTGGCGAGGGCTCCAAGCGGATCAGGCGCTGGCTTTGAAGCTGTCCTGACGGGCCGTGTCGTAGGCGTGCTTGTCCATCTGCTGGGCGCCTGGCTTGCCCAGGTCGCTCATGGGCACTCGGTAGGTTTCCGGCGACAGGTAGGCGGCTAGGGCCGACAGGCAGGTCACGGCGAAGGCCAGGCCACCGACCACGATCCAGATGTTGTCGGTACCGGGCGGGGCGACCAGGGCGAACAGCGCCGGCAGCAGGGCGGTGAGCATGGTGCCGATGTTCTGGGCGATGGCCATGGCCGAGACGCGATAGCGGGTCTGGAACTGCTCCGGGTAGAAGCTGGGGAACACCGCGTTGTAGCCCTGGTAGACTACACCCCACATCAGCAGCGACATCAGGAAGGCCAGCGGCATGCTGTGGATGCTGATGGCGTAGAGGTAGCCGAAGGCCAGCAGGCCCGAACCCAGGGCACCGCCGATCATGGTCGGTCGCCGGCCGATGCGGTCGGAAAGGTTGCCGACCAGGGGAATCACCAGCACGGCGACGATGTTGCCCACCACCGGTATCCACAGGTAGACGCTCTTGTCGAAGCCGATGCCATAGGCCGGCTGCACCGCATAGGCTGCGCCAAAGATGGTCGCCACCACGGGGATCACGTTCATCAGCGCCATCAGGCCGACCAGGATCATGGCCTTCCAGCTGGTGGTCAGGGCTTCACCGATGGGCGAGCGTCTGGCCACGGTCTCGGTCTTGGCTTCTTCCTTGACGAAGGCGGGCGTCTCCTGGACTTCGCGGCGGATGATGAAGCCGGCCAGCAGCACGAAGGCGCTGAGCAGGAAGGGAATCCGCCAGCCCCAGCTGTTGAAGGCATCGGCGGGCATGAAGTAGGCCAGCGGCAGGAACACCGCGGCGGCCATCACCTGGCCGGCCTGCACCCCCTGCAGGGTAAAGCTCGCATAGTAGCCACGTCGGCCGAAGGGCGCGTGTTCGAGCACCATGGAACTGGCGCCGGAGATCTCCCCGGCCACGGCGAAGCCCTGGATCAGCCGCAGTACCACCAGCAGGATGGGGGCGAGAATGCCGATCTGGTGATAGGTGGGCAGCAGGCCCACGGCCATGGTGGCGATGCCCATGAGGAACATGCACAGCAGCAGGACGTTCTTGCGGCCGCGGGTATCGCCCCAGTGACCGAGCACGAAGGCGCCGACCGGGCGGGCCAGATAGCCCACACCATAGGTGGCGAGGGAGGCGACGATGGCCATCTTGGGATCGGTGGAGGGGAAGAAGATCTGCGGGAAGATCAGCGCCGCCGCCTGGGCGTAGATGAAGAAATCGTAGTATTCCAGCGCCGAGCCGATCCAGCCGCTGGCAGTGGCCTTCTTGGCTTGGGAGCTGGACGTGTGGGAGGCGGTATTGGCCATGGTTGTCTCCGTAATTATTGTCAGGCCAGGGGAAGCTTCGGCATGGCGTGCAGGTCCGTGCGGGCTGCCGTGGGCCGAAGGTGTGAGGGGGTGGATGACCTAGCCTGACCGTCGCCGACTGAGCGCCAGGGGGCTACAGACGAGACGGGGGGCGGAGGATAGCGTGGATAGCAGAGGCATGGACGCACACTCTTGTTTGTCTTGTTATGGTTGACGCGGTGGAAGCAAGCACGAGGGCTCTGCAATCCATAGTGCGAGGCGCCACGGCGGTGGGTCAATTCGCCAGATACCCATTTGTTCGATCAGCGAACAGAAACTAACCAGTTCGTACATAATCCGTTGTTGGCTTGGCCGGCGCCAAGAATAATCGTCTCCAGACCCGACGAACCAGAGCCGCTCCGCTACAGTCAGCCAGTGGAGACAGCCGTTCAACACAGGAGCACCGGCATGCAGCGTTCCATCGCGACCGTATCCATCAGTGGCACCCTGACCGAGAAGCTCGAAGCGATCGCCGCGGCGGGCTTCGACGGTGTGGAGATCTTCGAGAACGACCTGCTGTATTCCGGTGCCAGCCCGCGCGAGATCCGCCAGCGTACCCAGGACCTGGGGCTGGCCATCACCCTGTTCCAGCCGTTCCGCGACTTCGAGGGCGGACGCCGCGAGCGGCTGCAGCGCAATCTCGACCGCGCCGAGCGCAAGTTCGACCTCATGCAGGAGTTGGGCACCGATCTCATCCTGGTGTGCAGCAACACCGCCGCCGACAGCCTCGGCGATGAGCGTCTGATCGCCGATGACCTGCAGCTGCTGGCCGAACACGCCGCCCGGCGCGACTTGCGCATCGGCTACGAAGCCCTGGCCTGGGGGCGCCACGTCAACAGCTGGCAGCAGGTCTGGCGCCTGGTGAAGGCGGTCGACCACCCCAATCTCGGCGTCTTGCTCGACAGTTTCCACACCCTGTCCATAGGTGGCGATCCGGCGGGCATCGCCCAGATTCCCGGGGACAAGATCTTTTTCGTGCAGATGGCCGATGCACCGCTGCTGCAGATGGACGTGCTGGAGTGGAGTCGGCATTTCCGCTGCTTCCCGGGGCAGGGTGAGTTCGACCTGGCCGGCTTTCTCGCGCCCATCCTGCAGACCGGTTACCAGGGGCCGCTGTCGCTGGAGATCTTCAACGACGGCTTCCGCGCCGCCCAGACCCGTGCCACCGCCGCCGATGGCCTGAGGTCCCTGCTGTACCTGGAAGAGCAGACCGCGGCTCGGCTGCAGCGTGAGGAAACGCCGGTGGCGGCGCCCCTGTTCGCCCCGCCCGAGGCGCCGCGTCTGGAAGGCACCGAATTCCTCGAATTCGCCGTGGACGACGCCCACGGTGCCGAACTGGCCCGTTGGCTCGGCAAGCTGGGCTTCGCCCAGGCCGGGCGACACCGTTCCAAGAACGTCACCCTGTTGCGCCAGGGCGAAATCAATCTGGTGCTCAACGCCGAACCCTATTCCTTCGGCCACAACTTCTTCGAGGCCCACGGCCCCTCGCTGTGCGCCATGGCGCTACGGGTGCCCGACAGCCACGCGGCGCTGGAACGCGCCCAGCAGTACCGGGCGCAGCCCTATCGCGGCCTGGTCGGGCCGAACGAACGGGAGATCCCCGCGATGCGGGCGCCGGACGGCAGCCTGATCTATCTCGCCGATCGCGGCGCCGACGGGCGCAGCCTCTATGACACCGACTTCGATGTCAGCGCCGGCGCCAGCGGTGGCCTTGGCCTGACCCACGTCGACCACGTTGCCATCGCCCTGCCGGCCGATGCGCTGGACAGCTGGGTGCTGTTCTACAAGAGTCTGTTCGACTTCAGCGCTGATGACGAGGTGGTGGTCCCTGACCCCTATGGCCTGGTGAAAAGCCGTGCGCTAAAGAATCGCGAGAGCAACGTGCGCCTGGCGCTGAACATCTCCGAGAACCGCAACACCGCCATCGCCCGAGCGCTTTCCAGCTACCGAGGCTCCGGGGTACATCACATCGCCTTCGCCTGTCGGGACATCTTCCAGGCGGTGGAGCAGGCCAAGGCCGCCGGGGTGCCCTTGCTGGAGATCCCGATGAACTACTACGACGACTTGGGGGCGCGCTTCGATTTCGACGACGATTTCCTCAGTCGCCTGGCCTACTACAACGTGCTCTACGACCGCGATGCCCAGGGTGGCGAGCTTTTCCACGTCTATACCGAGTCCTTCGCCGACCGATTCTTCTTCGAAATCCTGGAGCGCAAGGATTACAGTGGCTACGGCGCCGCCAACAGTCCGGTGCGCCTGGCCGCCATGCTGCAAGCCCGCCAGGGTCGCCCGGCGCCCCTGGAATTCTGAGCCAGGCGGGTACCTGCAGGTACCCGCGTCTCTCCCCAGCCAAGAGTCAGACCCGATGCAGGACACCCCGGCGCTCGCGCCCGCGCTCCGTACGCCGCGCAAGAACAATCCCGAAAAGACCCGCCAGGCCATCCTGGCCGCCGCCGTGGCCGAGTTCGCCGACCTGGGCCTGAGCGGTGCGCGGGTGGACGCCATCGCCGAGCGCACCCATACCTCCAAACGGATGATCTACTACTACTTCGGCAGCAAGGAGCAGCTCTACCTGACGGTGCTGGAAAAGCTCTACAGCGATGTGCGCGGCGACGAAGCCGAGCTGCCGCTTGATCGCCTGCCACCGCTGGAAGCGATCCGCACCCTGGCCGAGTTCCTCTTCGAGCACCACCGCAGCCACGACGACTTCATCCGCGTGGTGAGCATCGAGAACATCCATCGCGGCCGCCACCTGGCGCAGTCCGAGACCATCTCCAGCCTCAACTCCTCGGCCCTGGAGGCTCTGCGCCGCATCCTGGCGCGCGGCGAGGCGAGCGGTGACATCCGCAGCGGTCTCGACGCCGTGGATGTGCACCTGCTGATGTGTTCGTTCTGCTTCTACCGCGTCTCCAACCGCCACACCTTCGGCCGCATCCACGACATCGACATGGAGGCACCGGCGGTGTTGCGGCGGCACAAGAACATGATCGGCGATGCGATGGTGCGCTACCTGCAGCCGTAGAGCGTCCATGCGGCCCTCACCCCAACCCTCTCCCGAAGGGAGAGGGGGCGTTTGACCGAGGCTTCTAGTCTCCAACATGGATTCGCAGGGTGGAAATCCCGTAGGTTGGGTTGAGACGGCCTCATCGTCGAAGCCCAACGCTGCTGGCTATCCCGCGTTGGGCTTCGCTGCGTTCAACCCAACCTACGGACCCGCCAACCCCCTCTCCCTCTGGGAGAGGGCTGGGGTGAGTGTGACCCCCGGGCACCCCAGCAAATCCTTAAAGCACCGGCATCCCGCCCGTCACCGGCAGCATGGCGCCGGAGATGTAGCTCGCTTCATCCGATGCCAGCAGCACATAGGCCGGCGCCAGCTCCACCGGCTGGCCGGGCCGACCCAGTGGCGTGCTGCTACCGAATTGCTCCGGCTCGTCCGGCTTCATGGTGCTGACGATCAGCGGCGTCCAGATCGGGCCGGGGGCGACGCTGTTGGCACGGATACCTTTCTCGCCGAGCAGCTGCGCCAGACCTGCAGTGAAGTTGGCGATGGCGCCCTTGGTGGCCGAATAGGCCAGCAGGGTCGGGGGCGCGATGTCGGCGTTGATCGAGGCGGTGTTGATGATGGAGCCGCCACGCGGCATGTGCTTCAGCGCCGCCTGGGTAATCCGAAACATCCCATGGATGTTCACGTTGAAGGTATGCACCCACTCCTCGTCGGGAATCTCGTCGAGGCTGTCGCGCACCTGCTGGAAGGCGGCATTATTGACCAGTACGTCGATGCGGCCAAAGGCCTCGACGGTCTTCTGCACCACGTCCAGGCAGGTCTGGCGCTCGGCCAGATCGCCGGGCAAGAGCACGGCCTGGCGACCCGCCTCGGTGACCAGGCGGGCGGTTTCCTGGGCATCCTCGTGCTCGTCCAGGTAGGCGATGGCGACATCGGCGCCCTCACGGGCGTAGGCGATGGCCACGGCGCGGCCGATACCACTGTCGGCACCGGTGATCAGGGTCTTCTTGCCTGCCAGGCGACCCGAGCCGCGGTAGGTCTCGGCGCCGCTGTCGGGCTGTGGCTCCATGCGCGCTTCGGAGCCGGGAAAGGTCTGGGGTTGGGGTTTCAATGGGGGCTTGGGATGCTCGCTCACGGAGGGCTCCGATGCAGGAAAGGGGAAAGGCGACCCCGGCTCGCGCCGGGGTGCAGGTACTTCACGGGCGCTTAGAGGATCGGCTTGCCACCGGTGACGGCGATACGCGCACCTGAGGTGTAGCTGGATTCGTCCGAGGCCAGCATCACATAGACGGGCGCCAGCTCCACCGGCTGGCCGGGGCGGCCCAGCGGGGTGTTGCCGCCGAATTCCTTGACCTGCTCAGGCGGCATGGTGGCGGGAATCAGTGGGGTCCAGATGGGGCCGGGGGCCACGCTGTTGGCGCGGATGCCTTTCTCGCCGAGCAATTGGGCCAGGCCCGCGGTGAAGTTGGCGATGGCGCCCTTGGTGGTGGCATAGGCCAGCAGCGTCGGCCGCGGCATGTCCGAGTTCACCGAGGTGGTGTTGATGATGGAGCCACCCTGGCCCATGTGCTTTAGCGCGGCCTGGGTGATGCGAAACATGGCGGTGATGTTCACATCGAAGGTGTAGACCCACTCGTCGTCGGGAATCTCTTCGAGGGTCTCGTGGGTCATCTGGAAGGCGGCGTTGTTGACCAGCACATCGATGCGGCCAAAGGCGGCCACGGTCTCGTCCACCACCGCCAGGCACTGCTCGCGCTTGGACAGGCACCCCGGTAGCAACAGGGCCTCGCGGCCGGCTTCGCGCACCAGGCGGGCGGTGTCCTCGGCGTCTTCGTGTTCGTTCAGGTAGCTGATGGCGACATCGGCGCCCTCGCGGGCGAAGGCGATGGCCACGGCGCGGCCGATGCCACTGTCGCCACCGGTGATCAGGGCCTTCTTGCCCGTCAGGCGGCCGGAGCCCTTGTAGCTCTGTTCGCCGCAATCCGGGACCGGATTCATGCGCGATTGCAGGCCGGGAACCTCTTGCTGCTGTTCCGGCATGGGGGATTTGGGGAAATCGGTCATGGGAGAATCCTCGTCGCTCTTGAAACGTTTGCGGGCCTGTCAGTACCGACAGGCCGCAAGCGGCGAGGGTTCGAGACCCGAGACGGGCGGTGTAGTCGAACTAGCGCGGCGCGGGTTCCGCCCAGCGTGGCGGTGCGGTGGGCTGCCAGGCGGCGAGGGCGTCCAGCAGGGCGATCGGCGAGTCTTCCACCTGCAGCATGGCGCGATGCGGCGCGGCGACGAAGCCCTGGGCGACCAGGTGATCGAGGAAGCCCTCCAGTTGGGCATAGAAGCCGTCGACCTCCAGGAGGCCCATGGGCTTGGCATGGTAGCCGAGCTGGCCCCACGTCCAGACCTCGAAGAGTTCTTCCAGGGTGCCCAGGCCACCGGGAAGGGCGATGAAGGCATCGGCCAGCTCGGCCATGCGCGCCTTGCGCGCATGCATGCCGTCGACCACTTCCAGGCGGGTGCAGCCGGTATGGCCCAGCTCGGCGGTCTTGAGACTCTGGGGAATGATGCCGATCACCTCGCCACCGGCGGCCAGGGCGGCATCGGCGACCACGCCCATCAGGCCGACCTTGCCACCGCCGTAGACCAGGGTGAGGCCCCGTTCGGCGAGGGCGCGGCCGAGTTGCGCAGCGGCTTGCTCGAAGACAGGCGAGGCGCCGGACTTGGCGCCACAGAAGACACAGACGGCTTTCAGCGACATGAGGACTCCTAGGCAGGCAAAACGCCTAGCCTAGCCGTCCGTTCCCCCGGATCAAAGC
The DNA here is from genome assembly GCF_001518815.1 of Pseudomonas oryzihabitans. NCBI lineage: Bacteria > Pseudomonadati > Pseudomonadota > Gammaproteobacteria > Pseudomonadales > Pseudomonadaceae > Pseudomonas > Pseudomonas oryzihabitans. Next base: position 4,102,755 of record NZ_CP013987.1, on the reverse strand, counting down.
TTCGTCATCGCGCGAGGAACGCTTCCTCCGGCGCATTGCCACTGGCGGCCTGGGCATAGCTGGCGAACAACTCGTGCAGCAGGGCGGTAAGGGTCATGGCGGGCGTCCTTGGCTGGCGGATGATGGGAGCATGGTACGCAGAGATTGGGCACGGCCACCTGGCAAAGGTTTCGATGAGGGCGATAGAGCGAAGCGCAGCGCCTGCTTGCCAGCGTGCTCGGAACCCGCCACCCTCGCATCGGTCTGACTGGCGACTTTCACGCATCCGGAGGGTTCATGAAATCCAAGCTTTTTGCCGCCGCGCTGTTCGCCCTGGGAAGTACCGGCGTTTGGGCCGCTGACAGTTGCACCACCCAGATCGAAGCCGGCGACCAGATGACCTACAGCCGCGCCTCGATCCAGGTCCCGGCCTCGTGCAAGACCTTTACCGTCGAGCTGATCCACAGTGGCAGCCTGCCCAAGAATGTCATGGGCCATAACTGGGTGCTGACCCGCTCCACCGACGCCTCGGCGGTCGACGCCGCCGGCATGAACGCGGGCGAAGACAAGGGCTACCTGCCCGAGGGCGACGAACGCATCATTGCCCACACCCGCATGCTGGGCGGTGGCGAGAAGGATTCGGTGACCTTCGACACCGGGGTCCTGGAAGCGGGCAAGGAATACACCTTCTTCTGTTCCTTCCCGGGGCATTTCGGGTCCATGCGCGGGGTGTTGCAGCGGGGGTAGACCTGCTGTCATAGCCTGATCGCGCAGGAGCTCCAAGCACTTACCGTAGGTTGGGCTGAGCGTCAGCGAAGCCCAACATTTTGGATATCAGGCGCCTTAGCGGGTTATCGAGTGTCCTGATGGCTTTTGTTTCTCCCACCCGGGCGAGTCACTTTTTTCAAACGCGGCTGCGCGCCCCGAAAAAAGTAACCAAAAACGCTTGTCCCCACGTTTCGGCCCTCCGCTACGCTCCGGGTGATTCGCTTCGCTCACCCTTCGGGCCAGCTTGCGGCTGTTACTTCGCTTCGCTACGTCTCCCTCGCTCCAGCGCCGCTCCGAGGGCACGGCACGAAGGGGCTTCCTGCCCCTCGCGCCTTGCTCGGCGTCCTGCCTCGCATCCCCCTGCGTGACACCTGCACTCGGCCTCACTGACGGGGACGGGGCGCAAGCCTGATGCTTGGGTGTTCAGGTGTAGTGTGGAAAACCGCGCAGCGTTTTCCACTTAAGGAGCAACGCTTGACGCGTGGACAAGGCTGCGCCGTTGTCCCCCCAACCGGCTCTTCAATCAAAACTTTCAGGCTGGCGAATCGCCCCGTTCAGGAGGGCGAACGCCAGCGTTGTGGAGTGGGTCGAGCCGCAGAGAGGTCTAACGGGCCATGGACGGCCCGTGTAGGCCGACCCCGGAACGGCGCTGGCGTGAGTGGCTCCGAAGCGCAGCGTAGGGCCGGATGTCCGGGGCAAGCGTTTTTGCTTACTTTTTTCGCGATTGAAAAAAGTGAGTCGCTCGGGAGAGCGAAACAAGAAGTGCGAGCAAAACTCGATAATCAGCCAGGGCACCAATATTGAAGGTTGACCCTGGCAGTGTTGGGCTTCGCTGGCGCTCAACCCAACCTACGAATCAGGTCACGCCTCGCCATTTAACGGCAGGGCAGCTTCACCCCTTCGCCAACTCCTTCTCGATGGCCTCCACCAACCGTGGATCTTCCGCCGTCACGTCGGGCGCGAAACGACCCACCACCTCGCCATTGCGCCCAATCAGGAATTTCTCGAAATTCCACAGCACCTCGGGCTTGGGATTGGGGGTGCCCCCACGGCTCAGCATGCGCTCGCGGAAGGGGCCATCGCCAGTCGTCTCGGGCTGTGCCTGGGTCAGCTCCGCATAGAGCGGATGCTGGTCTTCACCCACCACGCTGAGCTTGGCGAACAGGGGGAATTGCACACCGTAGGTGAGGGAGCAGAATTCCTTGATCTCGGCATCGCTGCCCGGCTCCTGCTGCTTGAAGTCGTTGGCGGGAAAGCCGAGCACCTCCAGGCCGCGCTCGCGCTGGGTCTCGTAAAGGCGTTCCAGGCCTTCGTACTGGCTGGTAAGGCCGCACTTGGAGGCGACGTTCACCACCAGCAGCACCTTGCCCAGGTAGCGTTCCAGGGTCAGGGTTTCGCCGTCGATGGATTGCAGCGGGAGTTTCATCAGGGTCGCGGTCATGGTCGGCTTCCTCGGGGAGAAGTTGCCAGCCTAGCGCAAAAACGCCGCCCGGGTGGGCGGCGCCTGTCGGTCGCGGAAGGCTCAGCGCTTGAGCTTGACCACGTCGCCGGAAACGGTGGTGGTGTAGCCGTTCAGGACATAGGCCCAGAACCAGTTTTCCTGCACCTGGGCGTTGATCAGGGCATCGCCGCCGCGGGACTTGATGGCGGCCTGCTGGGCGCGCACGAAGCGGTCGTTCTGCTGGACCGGGATGAAACCTAGGATCATCAGACCGGTGGCCTTGCCTTCGCCATGACCGACGACGGTGTACTGCGACGGATCCAGGTTCTGCGTCTTCATCGCGGTGCCGGTGCAGCCAGCGACGGCGGCGGCGAGGGCGAAAGAGGCGGCGAGCTTGGCGAAACGTTGCATGAGGTGACTCCTTTTCTGGTTGGCAGGGTCGGGCTTCGTTTCCCGACGCGGCGCACTCTAGCAGTGCCGAGCACCGCGGAAATACCGTTCGCTCCGGCGATAGAACCGCTCCGCCCAGGGTCCCAGGGTTATCAGGTGATAGCGCCTCGATCTAAGCCCGGGCGGCCTGAACTGATACCATCGCCCGCCTCTCGTCCGGCGGCCGCGCCGGGCGCCGTTTCGGAGACCTCGTGTGAATCTGCCTCTCGTCCTCAACCTCGTCGCCTTCGCCGTGCTGCTCGGCCTGCTGGCGCGTACCCGCAATACCGGCTGGAGCCTGGCCGTGCGCGTCTTCATCGGCCTCGCCCTGGGCGTCGCCTTCGGCCTGGTGCTGCAACTCGTCTATGGTCACGACGCCCCGGTGCTCAAGACCTCCATCAGCTGGTTCAACCTGGTCGGCAACGGCTATGTGCAGCTGCTGCAGATGAGCATCATGCCACTGGTGTTCGCCTCCATCCTGGCGGCCGTGGCGCGGTTGCGCGAGGCCTCGTCCATGGGCCGCATCAGCCTGCTGACCCTGGGCACGCTGCTGTTCACCACTGCCATCGCCGCCCTGGTCGGGGTGCTGGTGACCTGGCTGTTCGGCCTGAGCGCCGAGGGCCTGGTGCAGGGCGCCCAGGAGACCGCGCGCCTGACCACCCTGCAGAACAGCTATGTCGGCAAGGTGGCGGACCTGTCGGTACCCCAGCTGCTGCTGTCCTTCATTCCGAAGAATCCCTTCGCCGATCTTGCCGGTGCCAGTCCCACCTCCATCATCAGCGTGGTGATCTTCGCCGCCTTCCTCGGCGTCGCCGCCTTGCGCCTGCAGCGCGACGATCCGGTGCGTGGCGAGAAGGTGCTGGCCGGCATCGACGTGCTCCAGGCCTGGGTGATGAAGCTGGTACGCCTGCTGCTGCAACTGACACCCTATGGCGTGCTGGCGCTGATGACCAAGATGGTCGCCACCGCCAGCCCCCAGGACGTGCTCAAGCTGGGCACCTTCCTGATCGCCTCCTACCTGGGCCTGGCCATCCTCTTCGGCGTGCATGCGCTGCTGCTGACCCTGAGCGGCCTGTCGCCAGCGCGCTTCTTTCCCAAGGTCTGGCCGGTGCTGAGCTTCGCCTTCACCAGCCGCTCCAGCGCGGCGACCATCCCGCTGAACATCGAGGCCCAGACCGAGCGCCTCGGCGTACCGCCGGCCATCGCCAGTTTCGCCGCCTCCTTTGGCGCCACTATCGGCCAGAACGGTTGCGCCGGTCTCTATCCGGCTATGCTGGCGGTGATGATCGCGCCCACCATGGGCATCGATCCCTTCGACCCGCTGTGGATTGCTACGCTCGTGGGCATCGTCACCCTGAGTTCGGCGGGTGTAGCAGGCGTAGGTGGCGGTGCTACCTTCGCCGCCCTGATCGTGCTGCCAGCCCTGGGCCTGCCGGTCACCCTGGTGGCATTGCTGGTGTCCATCGAGCCCCTGATCGACATGGGGCGCACCGCGCTCAACGTCAACGGCTCCATGACCGCCGGCACCCTGACCGCACGCTGGATGGGCCAGCTGGACAAGGCCGCCTACGACCGCGACGACCGCGCGGAAGCCCCGGCGGCGCCAGTCAGTCGCGGCTGAGCGCCGGCGGGTTTCGTGTAGGTTGGGTTGAGCGAAAGCGAAGCCCAACGGTGCCCATGCTTGCCGTGGTGTGTTGGGCTTCGGCGATGGAGCTGCCTCAGCCCAACCTACCTACGGGTGCCCCATGTTGATTGGGTACAACGTGGATGGTCGAGCCGCGCAGGTTGGCGCTGAGCGCAGCGAAGCCCACCACGACCAACCCCAACGGTGCCCATGCCTGCTACGGCATGTTGGGCTTCGGCGATGGAGCCGCCTCAGCCCAACCTACGGGTGCCCCATGTTGATTGGGTACAACGTGGATGGTTGAACCGCGTAGGTTGGCGCTGAGCGCAGCGAAGCCCAACAGGCACGATCTATCCAAAGGCACTGGAAAAGGCTCTAGACTACGACTTTCCATTCACCAGGGACGGTGATCTTGGACTATCGACGCAGCCGCGCCGCGGGCGGCATCTTCTTTTTCACGCTCAATCTCAATGACCGCTCGGCCACCCTGCTCGTCGACCATATCGGATCGCTCAGGCAGGCCATGCGCGAGGTGAAGGTCCGGCATCCCTTCGATATCCTCGCCATGGTGGTCCTCCCCGATCACCTGCACGCGCTCTGGCGCCTGCCAGATGACGATGGTGACTATCCGCTGCGTTGGAGCCTGATCAAGGCAGGCTTCTCCCGGCAGTTACCGCCGTTGGAGACGGTGAATCTATCGCGTCGGCTGAAACGCGAACGTGGCGTCTGGCAAAGACGCTATTGGGAGCACCAGGTCCGCGACGAGCAGGATCTGCAGCGACATCTCGACTACATCCATTTCAACCCGGTGAAGCACGGCCATGCACGTAGGGCGGTGGAGTGGCCCTATTCGTCCATCCATCGCTACGTGCGAGCGGGCGTCCTGCCGGCGGATTGGGCAGGACAGCGCGATGAGGACTGGGCGGTGGGCGAGCGGTGAGGGTTGGTCGTGTTGGGCTTCGCTACACTCAGCGCCAACCTACGCGGTTCAACTCTCCACGCCGTGCCAAGCGACGTTGGGCACCCGTAGGTTGGGTTGAGCGCAGCGAAGCCCAACAGGCCGTGCCGTTGGAACAGGCCCTCTAGAAAAGAAAATACCGCTGCGCCATCGGCAGGACCTCGGCCGGTTCGCACCAGAGCAGCTGGCCGTCGGCCCTGACCTGGTAGTTCTGCGGATCGACCTCGATGGTCGGCAGATAGTCGTTATGGATGAGGTCGCTCTTCTGCGCGGTGCGGCAGCCCCTGACCACGCCGATGCGCTTCTTCAGCCCCAGTTGCTCGGGCACCCCCGCCTCGAAGGCGGCCTGGCTGATGAAGGTCAGGCTGGTGTCGTGGAGCATGCCGGCGTAGCTGCCGAACATGGGGCGGTAGTGCACCGGTTGCGGGGTGGGGATGGAGGCGTTGGCGTCGCCCATCAGGCTCGCGGCGATAGCGCCGCCCTTGAGGATCAGGGTCGGCTTGACGCCAAAGAAGGCCGGGCGCCAGAGCACCAGGTCGGCGAACTTGCCCACCTCGATGGAACCCACCTCGTGGCTGATGCCATGGGTGATCGCCGGGTTGATGGTGTACTTGGCGATGTAGCGCTTGACCCGGAAATTGTCGTTGCCAGCGCCATCCTCGGGCAGCGGGCCGCGCTGCTTCTTCATCTTGTCGGCGGTCTGCCAGGTGCGGGTGATGACCTCGCCGACACGGCCCATGGCCTGACTGTCGGAGCTGATCATGGCGAAGGCGCCGAGATCGTGGAGGATGTCCTCGGCGGCGATGGTCTCGCGGCGGATGCGACTCTCGGCAAAGGCCACGTCCTCGGCGATGCTCGGATCCAGGTGGTGGCAGACCATGAGCATGTCCAGGTGCTCGTCGATGGTGTTCTTGGTGAAGGGCCGCGTCGGATTGGTGGAGCTGGGCAGCACGTTGGGGAAGCCGCAGGCCTTGATGATGTCCGGCGCGTGGCCGCCCCCGGCACCCTCGGTGTGGTAGGTGTGGATGGTGCGACCCTTGAAGGCGCCCAGGGTGGTCTCGACGAAACCGGATTCGTTGAGGGTGTCGGTGTGGATGGCCACCTGGATGTCGAAGCGATCGGCCACCGCCAGGCAGTTGTCGATGGCGGTGGGGGTGGTGCCCCAGTCTTCGTGCAGTTTTAGGCCGATGGCGCCGGCGCGGACCTGCTCTTCCAGTGGGCCGGGCAGGCTGGCGTTGCCCTTGCCGGTGAAGCCGATGTTCATGGGGAAGGCATCGGCGGCCTTGAGCATCTGCGCCATGTGCCAGGGACCGGGGGTCACGGTGGTGGCATAGGTGCCGGTGGCCGGTCCTGTGCCACCGCCGATCATGGTGGTGGTGCCGCTCATGAGCGCCTCTTCGATCTGCTGCGGGCAGATGAAATGGATATGGGAGTCGATGCCGCCCGCGGTGAGGATCATGCCTTCGCCGGCGATGACCTCGGTGGCGGCGCCGATGGGTACGCTGACGCCGGGCTGGATGTCCGGGTTGCCGGCCTTGCCGATGGCCTGGATGCGCCCGTTCTTGAGGCCGACATCGGCCTTGACGATGCCCCAGTGATCGACGATCAGGGCGTTGGTGATGACGGTGTCGACCACCTCGGCTGCCAGCAGCTGGCTCTGGCCCATGCCGTCGCGGATGACCTTGCCGCCACCGAATTTCACTTCTTCGCCGTAGACGGTGTGGTCCTCTTCGACCTCGATCCAGAGGTCGGTATCGGCCAGGCGCACCCGGTCGCCGGTGGTGGGACCGAACATGTCGGCATAGGCTTGGCGGGAGATTTTCATAGGCGTTGATCCCGAATAGAAATGGTCCGGTTTGCCCTCAACCCGGCCCTCTCCCGGAGGGAGAGGGGGAAGAGCGGGTGTTCTGGTTGGGGCCTTCACGCCCGCCATTTCTCAGGCAGAAAAGGGAAGGACGAAAGGCACGGTGTCTGCTTTTGGCCCCCTCTCCCTGAGGGAGAGGGTTGGGGTGAGGGGCTGTCCCTACAACCTGCCCATCACCCGCCCGGCGAAGCCGTAGACGGTGCGGGCGCCGGCCAGGTCGACCAGCTCCACCTCGCGGCTCTGGCCCGGCTCGAAGCGCACGGCGGTGCCGGCGGCGATGTTCAGGCGCATGCCACGGGCCAGCGCGCGGTCGAACACCAGGGCGTCATTGGTTTCGTGGAAGTGGTAGTGCGAGCCCACCTGGATCGGTCGGTCGCCGCTGTTGGCAACGGTCAGGCTCAAGGTACGGCGGCCGGCATTGAGTTCGATGTCGCCGTCCTGGATCTGGTATTCGCCGGGGATCATGGGCGCTGCTCCAGCATCAGTTGCATGAAGGTGAGGTCCAGCCAGCGTCCGAACTTGATACCGACCTGGGGCATCTGCCCAGTGGTGATGAAGCCCAGGCGCTCGTGCAGGCGGATTGACGCCTGGTTGCCACTCTCGATGGCGGCCACCATCACGTGCTTGTCACAGGCGCGAGCGCGTTCGATGAGCGGCATCATCAGCTGCGGGCCGATGCCCTGGCCGCGCTGGTCAGGATGGATATAGACCGAATGCTCGACGGTGTGGCGAAAGCCCTCGAAGGGCCGCCAGTCACCGAAGGAGGCGTAGCCCACCACCGTCCCTTCGGCGTTCTCGGCTACCAGGATCGGATAGCCCTGGGTAGCGCGCAGGTCGAACCAGGCCTGGCGGTTGGCCAGGTCCACCGGGGTTTCGTTCCAGATCGCCGTGGTGTTGCTGACGGCGTCGTTGTAGATGTGCAGCACCGCCGGCAGGTCGGCAGGGGTGGCGTCGCGGACGATCAGACTCATGATGGTCTCCCTAGGCAATCGGCTGGTGGACGGTGACCAGCTTGGTCCCGTCGGGGAAGGTGGCTTCCACCTGGATCTCCGGGATCATCTCCGGAACGCCTTCCATCACCTGGTCGCGGGTCAGCAGGGTAGTGCCGTAGTGCATCAGGTCGGCCACGGTGCGACCGTCACGGGCGCCTTCGAGCAGGGCGGCGGAGATCAGCGCCATGGCTTCCGGGTAGTTGAGCTTCACCCCACGCGCCAGGCGGCGTTCGGCCACCAGGCCGGCAGTGAAGATGAGCAGTTTGTCTTTTTCGCGGGGCGTCAGGTCCATGGGTGTTCCGGTTGGCAGATGCGGTCAAGGGAAGTCGGTCGATCATCGCGGCCATGGGCCGCTCCTACAAGGGCGGCGCTGCCTCAGGTACTCCAGATCCGCGGCGGCATGGCCACGCGGCCGAGCAGGGCCGGGCGCAGCAGGCGCCAGAGGTCGATCAGCCAGGCGCGGGCCTGCAGGGATTCGGCGGCCAGGCAGCGGGCGACCACCAGGCCGGGCAGCTGGGTCAGGTCGCCGCGTACCGGCAGGGCGAGGTCGCGGCAGCGCGCCAGGGTGTCGGCGTCCAGGGTGCCGCTGATCAGCAGGGTAGCGAACACCGGCTGGCCGGCCAGGCCGATGGGCGAGTCCAGCAGGCGGTCCGCGCCGACCAGGCGCTGGCGCTCGTGCCACAGCGGGGTGCCATCGCGACGGATGTCCAGGTGTGCCTGGAACAGGCCTTCGGTGAAGCGCTCGGCACTGGCCGGGCGGCCCAGGGCGACGATGTCCCAGTAGCAGAGGCGGGCATCGCCTTCCAGCTCTATGCGGGTGGCGAGATGGGCCTGGGCGCCGGAGAAGACGATGGTCTCCTGGGGCAACCATTCCAGGGTGGCGCCAGCGTCCACGTGCAGGTCGATCTGCTGGTGGGCCGCGCTGTCAGCGCGATACCACTTGGCTGCCCCGGGGCTGGTGAGCTGAGCCCAGGCGTTTTCGCCGACGCTGACCTGGATATCCAGCCGATCCCCGCCGGCGATGCCGCCCGGTGGATGCACCAGGATGTGCTGACAGACCGCGGGGCCTTCGGCGTGCAGGTGCTTCTGCACCCGCAAGGGACCGAGGTGGCGGCGGGTGGTGGGCCGGGTCCAGTCGCCCTGGCGGGCATAGGCCAGCTCCAGGCGCGCCGGCCAGGCCGGGGTGAAGAGGGCAGGGGGCAGGGCAGAGGTCATCGGGTGGTCGTTGGTCTGGTTGGGGCTGTTTGGGGCAAGGCCTTGCAAGAATCTGACCGGGTGAGCAGGGGTTGCCGTTGGGCCTCGCTACGCTCAGCACCAACCTACCGATGCCGGTGCTTGGATGGCCGCTCGACGTAGGGCTTCGCTGGCGCTCAAGGATCCAACCTCTACGAAAGGCCCCGCCATTGCCGCGGACTCACCTGAAACCACCGCCGAAACGCCCGCGAAAAGGCACTCGTCTCCGAGTAGCCCAGCAGCGGCGCCAGGTCGGTGATCGGCAGCCGCTGCCGCAGGTAGTGCTGAGCCAGGTCGCGGCGGACGCCTTCGACCAGCGCCGAGAAACTCGCTCCCTGGTCGCGCAGGCGGCGTTGCAGCTGGCTGGTGGACAGGTCCAGGCGCTGGGCGATGGTCTCCAGGCTGGGTTCGCCCAGGGGCAGTGCCAGGCGTACCGAGGCGCGGACCTCTTCGAGCAGTTCCAGCTGCGGCAGGCGCTGGCCGAGTTGGCGAATGGCGTCCTGCACCACCAGCAGGAGCAGTGGGTCGTGGTCGGGCATGGTGCGGTCGCGCAGGTCGGCCTTGGGCACCAGCATGGCGTTGCAAGGGTGACCGAAGCTGACCGCGGCATCGAACAGCCGGCGATGCTCGTGCCAGCCCTCGGGCCGGGGATGTTCGAATTGCACCGCCCGCGGCGCCCAGGTCGGGCCGAGCACATGGCGCAAGAGGTTGAGCAGCATGCCCAGGGTCAGCTCGGCGTCCTGGCGGCGGGCAACGATGGCGCCGTGGCGCACCTGGTAGTCGAAGCGCCAGCAATCGCCGGCGTCCACCAGCTGAATCAGGGTGCTGTGCTGGTGGAAGGGAAAGGCGGCGGCGAAGTTCTGCAGCGCTGCCTCGGCGGTGGGCGAGCAGAGCCCCACGTAGCCCAGCAGGCCGAGCATCTGCGGCTTGAATTGCTGCCCGTAGTGCAGCCCGAAATTGTCGCAGCCGGACTGGGCCGCCGCTTCTTCCAGGACCCGGCAGTAGTTGCCCAGCCCCAGGCTCAGGGTGGGGTGCTGCAACTGTTCCGGATCGATGCCGGCGGTGCCGAAGATGCGATCGACATCGCCGCCGTGGCTGGTGATGACGGTATCCAGCCCGCTAGCGGCGGCAGAGAGCACGCCGAGGTTGCGCGACGGTGAGGTCAGGGCGGCTAAGCCGGAAGCGGCCAGAGGCATGGGGCGGGTCCAGGGAGGGGATCGGCATGAATGAAGCAAAGGCTGTGCCCCGGGCCGGACGTCGACCCGGTACAGGTGCCGTAACGTCGAGGGCTTCACGGTATTCGGCCCTTGGCATGCCTCATTGCGGGGCGCGAGGGTGGGTGTCGCACCGTGCTGGTGCGGTCGCGGGTAGCAGCCTGGGAAGAGGGGTAACGCCGACTTGACCCTGGGTCGCACCGCCCGTGCCGAGCGGTCAAGTCGGCGCGGTCCTGGCCTGTTTAAGCTCGAAAAAGCCGGGCATCGCGGGATCGCGGTCGCCCATTCGGATCACGTCGCTACAAGGGGAGTGGCCTGTCATGACCAACGAAAAACTCAAGCCGACCCTCGGCACCCTGCACCTCTGGGGTATCGCCGTGGGTCTGGTGATCTCCGGGGAGTACTTCGGCTGGAGCTATGGCTGGGGCGTCGCCGGGACCCTGGGCTTTCTGGTCACCGCGCTGGTAGTGGCGGTGATGTACACCTGCTTCATCTTCAGCTTCACCGAGCTGACCACCGCCATTCCCCATGCCGGCGGCCCCTTCGCCTACAGCCGCCGCGCCTTCGGTCCCCGGGGCGGTACCATCGCCGGGATCGCGACGCTGATCGAGTTCGTCTTCGCGCCACCGGCCATCGCCATGGCCATCGGCGCCTACCTCAATGTGCAGTTTCCCACCCTCGATCCCAAGCTCTGCGCGGTAGCGGCCTATTTCATCTTCATGACCCTGAACATCCTCGGGGTGAGCATCGCCGCCACCTTCGAACTGGTGGTCACGGTGCTGGCGGTGATCGAGCTGTTGATCTTCATGGGCGTGGTGGCGCCGGGCTTCAGCCTGACCAACTTCACCAGCGGTGGCTGGGCTGGCCAGGACCAGTTCTCGCTGGCCGCGGTAGGCGGCATGTTCGCCGCCATTCCCTTCGCCATCTGGTTCTTTCTCGCCATCGAGGGCGCGGCCATGGCGGCCGAGGAAGCCAAGGACCCCAAGCGCACCATTCCCAAGGCCTATATCGCCGGCATCCTCACCCTGGTGACCCTGGCCATCGGCGTGATGATCTTCGCTGGCGGCGTGGGCGACTGGCGAGCGCTGTCCAACATCAACGATCCGCTGCCCCAGGCCATGAAGGGGGTGGTGGGCGAAGGCTCCATGTGGCTGCACCTGCTGGTAGGCATCGGCCTGTTCGGGCTGGTGGCCAGCTTCCACGGCATCATCCTTGGCTATTCGCGGCAATTCTTCGCCCTGGCCCGCGCCGGCTTCCTGCCCCATGGCCTGGCCAAGCTGTCGCGCTTCCAGACGCCGCATCGGGCGGTGCTGGCCGGCGGCGTGGTGGGCATCGCCGCCATTTTCAGCGACGGGGTGATCAGCCTGCAGGGCATGACCCTGACCGCCGCCATGATCACCATGAGCGTGTTTGGCGCCATCGTCATGTACATCATGAGCATGCTCAGCCTGTTCAAGCTGCGCCGCAGCGAACCCCACCTGGAGCGCACCTTCCGCGCCCCTGGCTATCCGGTGGTGCCAGCCATCGCCCTGGTGCTGGCGGTGGTCTGCCTCATCGCCATGGTCTGGTACAACCCGGTGATCGCCAGCGTCTTCGTGGTACTGATGGTGATAGGGGCGCTGGTCTGTGGTCTCAGCCGTAGACAGGGCGACATTGCACCCGATGCTGCCTTTGGCGAGGCCTGAGCAGCGCAACCCGGGAGGTAGCATGAGCGGTTTCCAGCACAGTGTGGCCGGCCAGACCTGGCGTTTCACCGATCTCAAGGCGCTCATGGCCAAGGCCACTCCGGCGCGGTCGGGAGATGTCCTGGCCGGAGTCGCCGCGAGTAACGACGTAGAGCGGGTGGCGGCGCAGATGGCCCTAGCCGAGCTGCCGCTCAGGCATTTCCTTACCGAGGCGGTGATCCCCTACGAGGCCGACGAGGTTACCCGGCTGATCTTGGACAGCCACGATGCCCAGGCCTTCGCCCCGGTCGCCCACCTCACCGTGGGCGGCTTTCGCGACTGGCTGCTCGGCCCGGCGGCGGACGAGACCAGTCTCGCTGCGCTGGCCCCGGGACTGACCCCGGAGATGGTCGCCGCAGTGTCCAAGATCATGCGTATCCAGGACCTGATCCTGGTCGCCCAGAAGGTCCGCGTGGTGACCCGTTTCCGCAACACCATCGGCTTGCGTGGGCGGCTGTCCACCCGGCTGCAGCCCAATCACCCCACCGACGATCCGGCCGGCATCGCCGCCAGCGTCCTCGACGGCCTGCTCTACGGCAACGGCGACGCGGTGATCGGCATCAACCCGGCCACCGACAGCACGGGCGGCATCTGCGAGCTGCTGAAGATGCTCGATGCGGTGATCCAGCGCTATGAGATCCCGACCCAGGCCTGCGTGCTGACCCACGTCACCACCAGCATCGCCGCCATCGAACGCGGCGCGCCCGTGGATCTGGTATTCCAGTCCATCGCCGGGACCCAGGGCGCCAACGAGAGCTTTGGCATCAGCCTGGCGCTGCTGCAGGAAGGTTACGAAGCGGGGCTGTCGCAGCGCCGCGGCACCCTGGGCGACAACCTCATGTATTTCGAGACGGGGCAGGGCAGTGCTCTTTCTGCAGGCGCCCACCATGGCGTCGATCAGCAGACCTGCGAGGTGCGCGCCTACGCCGTGGCCCGTCAATTCAAGCCGCTACTGGTGAACACCGTGGTCGGCTTCATCGGCCCGGAGTACCTCTACAACGGCAAGCAGATCATCCGCGCCGGCCTCGAAGATCACTTCTGCGGCAAGCTGCTCGGCGTGCCCATGGGCTGCGACATCTGCTACACCAACCATGCCGAAGCGGACCAGGACGACATGGACATGCTGCTGACCCTGCTGGGCGCGGCGGGCATCAATTTCATCATGGGCATCCCGGGCTCGGACGACGTGATGCTCAACTACCAGACCACCTCCTTCCACGACGCCCTCTACGCCCGCCAGGTGCTGGGCCTGCAACCGGCGCCGGAATTCGCCGCCTGGCTCGATCGCCTGGGCATCCTGCGCCTGGAGGACGGCCGCTTCCGCCTCGGCGAGGGCCTGCCCGCGCCGTTCCAGCAGGTGTTGGCGCAGATTTGAATGGTTTTTCGTAGGTTGGGCTGAGCGTTAGCGAAGCCCAACGTTGCCAGGCTCGACTCGTGCCTGTTGGGCTTCGACGGTGGAGCTATCTCAACCCAACCTACGAAAGGGCCGAGTGCCAGCCCCAATCCTTGCTTGTCGGGCTTCGACGATGAAGCCGTCTCAACCCAACCTACCGAGGAGGTTGCCATGAAGGACTCCGACACCGCCCGCCCCGATCCCTGGGCCGAATTGCGTCGCCTGACCCCGGCGCGCATCGCCCTGGGCCGCGCCGGCACCAGCCTGCCCACTGCCGCCCAGCTGGACTTCCAGGCCGCCCATGCCCAGGCCCGCGATGCCGTGCACCTGGCCTTCGATCACCAGGCGCTGCGCGAAGGCCTGACCGCCCAGGGCCGCGAGACCCTGGTGCTCAAGAGCGCCGCGCCGGATCGCCACACCTATCTGCAGCGCCCCGATCTGGGACGCAAGCTGTCGGAGGAATCCGCCCGCGAACTCCAGGCCTATGCCGCCGAGCATCCGGACGGCTTCGACGTCGCCGTGGTCATTGCCGACGGCCTCTCGGCCCTGGCGGTGCATCGCCATGCCCTACCGTTCCTGGAGCGGCTGGCCGACCAGGCCAAGGCCGACGGTTGGCGCTGGGCGCCGGTCACCCTGGTGGAACAGGGCCGGGTGGCGGTGGGTGACGAGATCGGCGGTTTGCTCAAGGCGCGGCTGCTGGTGATGCTGATCGGCGAGCGCCCCGGTCTCAGCTCACCCGACAGCCTCGGCCTCTATTTCACCTATGGTCCGCGCCCGGGCCTCAACGATGCCGGTCGCAACTGCATCTCCAACGTGCGCCTGGAGGGCCTCGCCTATGGGCTGGCAGCGCACAAGCTGCTCTACCTGATGCGCGAAGCGGATCGCCGCAAGCTCTCCGGGGTGCAGCTCAAGGACGAAGCCGAGGTGCCGCTGCTGGAGGGTGGGGAGGAGAACGCCCGGGTGGGGAATTTCCTGACCGCGTTCTAGCGACTTCAGGGGCGCGCGGCGCGCTGGCGATGCTCGTCCAGCAAGCGGTCGATGGCACTGCGATCAAGGGGCCGCTTCTGCTTCAGGAAGGCCTGGAGCTGGTAGGCATTCCAGCCGTCCGATGCCTTGCCAGGGCGCGCGATACGTCGCTCCGGATCGGCGCCGTAGCGCAACAGCAGGGCGACCAGGTCCGGCCGATTGAAGAGGATGGCGGCGTTGAGCGGCGTCAGGCCTCCGGCGTCGACAGGTTCGTCGGCCGGACAGCCGGCGGCCAGGGCGGTCTGCGCCATCTGCAAGAGCACCTCCCGGCGAATTCCTGGCTCATCGTACAGGGCGCCGACAAAGGCCAGCGTCGGCTGAGTCTGGGTTTGCCTTCCCGTGGTGAGGCCCAGCAGGCAGCCGCGCCCGTCGATGACCCTGACGCCTGGTTCGGCCTGACTGCTGCCAGCCAGCGTCAGCAACGCTATCAGACCCATTGCTCGAAAGGATGAGCCTCGCATGGTCCCTCGGTAGCCGGCCGCTCAGCTCAGCGTCTTGCGCAGGAAATACCGCGCAAAGCCCGGCGGATAGTCCGCCAGTTCGCCGAACAGCTCATAGCCCAGGCGCTCGTAGAAGCCGCGGGCCTGGAATTCGTGGGTGTCGAGCCAGGCACCGTGGCAGCCGCGGGCTACCGCTTCGGCCTCGGCGCGCAGCATCAGCTCGCGGCCGGCACCCTGGCCACGGGCGGCTTCGTCCACCGCCAGCAACTGCACATAGAGCCAGCCGTAGCTGGTGTAGCCCCAGAGTCCGCCCAGGGGCTGGCCGTCGCGGCTCAGGCTGATGACCAGGGCCCGATAACCGCTCGGGCCGACCTGGGCTTCGTTGTACTGTCGCAGCGGCACACCGATGGCCTGGCGCAGCTCTTCGCGCGCCTCATCGGTAAGGTGGTACTCCAGTGGCGCTGCAAGCATGGCCGTGGTCTCAGGTAGAGGGTCGCCTGAGCATAGCGCACCGCTGCTGCGTGATCGTCGGGTTCTACCGCTTTGCACGCGCTGGCCTTGGGGTAGCATGAACCTTTACCGATTTCGCGGGGGAGCCATGGACATACGTGAAGGTCGCGCCCGGGTTGGCGCCCTCGAACTGGCTTACGAGGACTGGGGCGATCCCGCCGATCCAGCGCTGCTGCTGATCATGGGCTTTGGCGCCCAGCTGCTGCTCTGGCCGGAAGGCTTCTGCGAAGCCCTGGTCCGGCGTGGACTGCGGGTGATCCGCTTCGACAATCGCGACGTCGGCCAGTCCTCGCGGCTGAACTGGCCCGGTGGGCGACCGCCGTCGTTGTGGCCGGTGCTGGGCCGGGCGCAGCTGGGCAAGCCCAGCGCGGTGCCCTATCGCCTGGAAGCCATGGCCGCCGATGCGGTCGGGCTGCTCGATCACCTGGGGCTGGAGCGCGCCCATGTGCTGGGCGGCTCCATGGGGGGCATGATCGCCCAGATACTCGCCGCCGACTGGCCGCAGCGGGTCGCGCGCCTGGGTATCCTGTTCTCGTCCACGAATCAGCCGCTGTTGCCGCCGCCCTCGTTCAAGCTGCTTGGCAGCCTGCTGCTGCGGCCGCCGGCCGACCTGCCGGCCGATGCGGCGCTCGCCCGACAGAAGAACCTGCTGCGCGGTATCGAGAGCCCCAGCTACCGCCAGAGCGACGCCGATCTCGAACGCCTGGTGCAGCGTATCCTGGCGCGCGGGGTGGACGTGGACGGGGTGCAGCGGCAGCTGTTCGCCCTGCTGGGCAGTGGCGACCTGCGCCCCTTCGCCCGGCGCATCCAGGCGCCGGCTCTGGTAGTACATGGCGTGCGGGATCCGCTTCTGCGCCCAGCCTGTGGGCGCGCCGTGGCCAGGGCCATTCCCGGTGCCCGCTTCGAGCTCATTGCCGAGATGGCTCACGATCTGCCGGCACCGCTCTGGCCCTTGCTGAGCGAGTTGTTCGCCGACTTCTTCCTGACGCCCTGAGGCGTGCTCAGACGGCCGGACGTGGACGCAGGCCGTCGATGATCAGGGTTTCCAGGCCGCGCAGGACCTCGTCGAAGAAGACCGGATCCTTCAGCGTGCGGCCGCACAGGGCCTGTACCTGTACCCGGAAGTCCGCATAGTGCTGGGTGGTGGCCCAGATACTGAACATCAGCTGATGCGGATCCACCGGTGCCAGGCGGCCGGCGTCGATCCAGGCGCGGATCACCCGGACCTTCTCGTCCATCAGGGCGTGCAGGCTGCTGCTCTGCAATTCGGGCAGCAGCAAGGGTGCGCCCTGGACCATCTCCAGGCAGAACAACCGGGATTCGGCGGGGTGGTCGCGGGACATCTCCAGCTTCTGTCGCAAATAGCCGCGCAGGGCGTCGAGGGGCTCCTGGTCTTCGCTGAAGATGCGCAGGGGCCGCAGCCAGGTGGCGAGCAGCTGGCGCAGCACCGCGAGATAGAGTTCTTCCTTGTTGCTGAAATAGTAGAGCAGGTTGGTCTTGGAGACGTCCGCCTGCAGCGCCACCTGATCCAGGCTGGCGCCATGCAGGCCGAAGCGGGAAAAGATGTCGAGGGCGGCGCTGAGGATCTGGGTACGCTTGGCCTCGATCTGGCGCTGTCGTCGCAGCTGGGCGGCGGGACTGGGTTGACGAGGTTTGCGTGGCGGGGAATCGCTGGCCTGATTCACGAACTGCTCCTTGGGCCTTTTCAGCGTCTGATCCGTGCCGACTGCGCCGGAATGCGAGCGGCTCCGGCAGCACGGTCGTTCGGGTCCGCACCGTCCTGGTCGACGAACCTTCGGTCGAGCGTTGCAGCGTCGATCCGTTTTTTCACTCTAGCACGTCAAGAGCACAGCCATGGCCCGGGCACGGCCGTCTGGCAGCGCAGAGCCGTTTCGCCTGAAATCCGCAGGCTAGAGCTTGTCGTGGCAAGGTTAAACGATTCAGCTCGTCTGTCCAGGGCTACGGGTTTTTCATCTTCGAGCGGGCCCTTCACGTTCTCGACCGCCTGCCCGGGTAGCGAGCCGAGACTAGGGGCTGAGCCGAAAGGCGCGAAAGCGCTCCTTGCGATTGCCGGGGCGGGCGCCCTGCCAGAGCTCCTGCCAGCCCCCAGGCACGGCCACCGCTTCGTGTCTTTCGTCCTGGACCACCAGGATTCGACAGGGCACCTGGGCGAGGTCGGATATCTCCTGCGGCGGATAGCCGGTATAGACATGCACCATGGCGCGTTCCGACTCGCCCAGGCCATAGCTGGCCAGGCAAGCCGTGGGCGGGAGTACCCGCTGCAGCTCGCTGAAGGGCCGCGCATAGCTGTTGCCCAGATCGACCCAGGGTAGCCAGAGGCTGTTGGCGAGACTCCAGCTGACGGTCAGGCCGACGAACCAGACACTGGCCGGCGTCAGTCGACGGCACACACCCAGCACCAGTCCCCAGGCGACCAGGGCCAGCAGGGCCAGGGTCCAGGCCGGAAGACTCACCGGCAGGCGTTCTCCTATCGGCAGGTGATCGCGGATCAAGGCTGGCCAGGGTAGCGGCCAGCCCCGCGCCAGGCCGAGGCCACCCAGGGCCAGCAGGGCGATGAGAGGCGTCCAGACGCCCAGGCCAAGAACGCGCCCGAACCGAGCGAGAGGGGGCGGCGACTGCAGGCGCGCCGTCAGCAGCGCCAGGGCCGGAAACAGCGGCAGTAGATAGAGACTGCGAAACACCGCTGATTTGAGCAGGACCGCCAGGCAGACGATCGTGTAGAGCACCACCGTGGCCAGGCCGGGATGGCGGCCCAGCCGTCGCAAGGGGCTGCCGCCGCGGTGGTGCAGTTGCCAGAGCGTGGCGCCGAGCAGGATCGGTCCGGTGGGAAAGGACAGCGCCACCAGGTCCGCCAGGCTGGAGACCAGGCCATCGCTGTCGCTGTTGCGTGCTTCCAGGCCGAAGAAGCGGCCGATATTGTTGGTCCACAACCAGGTATGGAACAGCTCCGGGGCCCGATGCCAGAGCAGCCATGGCCAGATCAGCAGCCAGGGCAGGGCGGCCAAGCTGGCGGCGAGCAGCCAGCGGCGACCTTCCGGCTCGACCAGGCGCCTGGGCCAGCAGAGCGCGCAGAGTCCTCCCGTGAGCCCCAGTACCCCCGGCACCAGCAGACCCTTGCTCATGAAGGCGATGCCGAGGCCGCTGCCAAACAGCAGGCCATGACGCCAGGGGTGGCGCCGGTCGTGCAGCTGCGCGGCGAGGCCGGCCAGGCCGAGGGTGGCGCCGGCCAGCTGGGGCACGTCGGCGATCAGCAGATGGCTGTGCTGCACGATGCCGAACATGCCCAGCAGGGCGAGTACGGCCTGGCGCCTACGCCCGGGCAGCACCCTCTGGGTAAGCCAGGCCAGGGCGGCCAGGGTCACCAGCATCCAGGCCAGTACCGCCAGCCGGGCACCGTCCGGTGCACTCAACCAGGGCGAAGACAGCCGCGCGGCCAGGGCGCCGGTCCAGTACATCAGCGGCGGCTTTTCCATGAAGGGCGCGGTACCGACCCGCGGGATCAGCCAGTCCGGCGTGGTGAGGAAATTCCACACCATGCCGAAGGAGTAGGGCTCGTCGGCCTTCCACAGGCCACGGCCGAATAGACCGGCGAGCAGGTAGGCAACCAGGCAGCAGAGCAGCAGTACCCGCTCCAGACGCGCGGCGCGTGGCGAGGCAGGGGAGGAGGAGGGGAGCAAGGCAATGACTCTTGGCGGAATCCTGCCGGTATACGGGGTTTGGCTTAGAGGGGGCTTAAGGAGGTTGCCCGAGGCGACGTGCATGGGTACGGCGGGGGCTCACTGATTGTCCGCCGATATTGCCGTTCCTACGGAAAATGGAGCATCGCCAATCGCGGCCATGGGCCGCTCCTACAGGTCTAATCCGAACCTGTAGGAGCGGCCCATGGCCGCGATTGCTGAGGGTTAGCTATAGGGCCCTGGTGGGTTATAGAGGGCTGCTGGTGGTTCTTGTCTCGAACAGCATCTCCCCCCAAACCTCGCTAAGCAGCCAGAGCGCCGATAAGCCAGGCTGGACGCACTGTAATGTTGGGCTTCGCTGCGCTCGGCGCCAACCTACGAAAGTGGGCGTCCTAGGCCAGGTGCTTGAGCCGCTCCACCAACTGCGCATGCAGCGCCGGATCACCGCAGGCGAGGATGGCACCACCCTGCTGGGCGTCGCCGCCATCCCAGGCGGTCATGCGGCCGCCGGCGCCTTCGATGATGGGGATCAGCGCCTGGACATCGTAGGGCTGCAGGCCCGCCTCGATGATGACGTCGACGAAGCCCGAGGCCAGCATGCAGTAGGCGTAGCAGTCACCGCCGAAGCGGGCCAGCTGCACCTCGGCGGCCACGGCGTCGAAGGCCGCCAGACGCTCGGGGGTGTCGAAGATGTCGCGGCTGGTGCACATCAGCCGGGCCTGGGCCAGGCTGGCGCAGGCGCGGGTGCGCAGGGCCGCGCCGTTGCGCCAGGCGCCGGCCGGGGTGCCCAGGTAGCGTTCGCCGGTGAAGGGCTGGTTCATCACCCCGATCACCGGGCGGCTGCCGTCGTTGAGCGCCACCAGGGTGCCCCACAGCGGCAGGCCGGTGATGAAGGCACGGGTGCCGTCGATGGGGTCCAGCACCCAGCTCAGGGGACTGCTGCCGGCGACGTTCTCTTCTTCCTCGCCGAGGATGCCGTGATCCGGGTGCTCGGCCTGGATGAGTTCACGCATGGCCCGTTCGGCGGCCTTGTCGGCGATGGTCACCGGATCGTAGCGGCGGCCGGCGATGGCGGCGTCGCCCTTGTCGTCCACTGCCAGCTGGGCGCGGAAGTAGGGCTGGATGGCCACGGCGGCGGCATCGGCGAGGCGCTCGGCGAAGCGTTCGTAGTAGGAGATCTCGGCAGCGGTCAGGCTCATGCTCATTTCACCAGGCGGGCGTCGAGGCTGTTCTGCGCCAGACGCTGGGCCTGCGCCTGGGTCATGCCCAGGCCTTCGTGCAGGGCCATGAAGTTCTCGGTGACGTAGCCGCCGAAATAGGCCGGATCGTCCGAGTTGACGGTGACCTTTAGACCGCGGTCGAGCATCTTGAGGATGGTGTGCTGGCTCATGTCGTCGAACACGCAGAGCTTGGTGTTGGACAGCGGGCACACGGTGAGCGGGATCTGCTGGTCGACCAGGCGATCCATCAGGCGCTCGTCCTCGAAGGCGCGCACGCCATGGTCGATTCGCACCACGCCGAGCTGGTCCAGGGCTTCCCAGATGTACTCCGGCGGGCCTTCCTCGCCCGCATGGGCCACGGCCGGGAAACCCTCGGCGCGGGCTCGGGCGAAGACGCGCTTGAACTTGCTTGGCGGATGCCCTTTCTCGGAGCTGTCCAGGCCGACGGCGACGAAGTGGTCGCGGAATGGCAGCGCCTGGTTCAGGGTGGCCTGGGCGGCGTCTTCGGAGAGGTGACGCAGGAAGCTCAGGATCAGCCCGCTGGTCACGCCCAGCTGCTGCTCGCCGTCGGTCAGCGCCTGGGTGATGCCGCGTACCACCACCTCGAAGGGAATGCCGCGATCGGTGTGGGTCTGGGGATCGAAGAAGGGCTCGGTGTGGATGACGTTCTGCTCCTTGCACTTGAGCAGATAGGCCCAGGTCAGGTCATAGAAGTCCTGCTCGGTACGCAGCACGTCGGCGCCGGCGTAGTAGAGGTCGAGGAATTCCTGCAGGTTGCCGAAGTTGTAGGCGGCGCGCAGGGCCTCGACGTCCGGCCAGGCCAGGGCGACGCCATGGCGCTCGGCCAGCTTGAACAGCAACTCGGGCTCCAGGGTGCCTTCCAGGTGCAGGTGCAGTTCGGCCTTGGGCAGGGCATTGAGCCAGTCGTACATGGGATCCTCGGGATAGCTTGAATCGGAAAAAGATGGACGATTGTCGCACGCTTTGCACCGGTTTCCGCAGGCATCCGGGTTCCCGCTGACCGATGTACGGTGGTTTGGGCGGTCAGAAATTCCCAGCATTCCACGCTTTGGGCCAGCAAAGGGCCATAACGCCTGCATTGGGTCTGGATCTGACTACAATCGGGACGCATGGCTCCAAACACCAGACGTGAGGTATCCGTGCAGACCGTTCAGGATTACGTTGGCGGCAAGAACAACAATCTCAATTTGATTCGCATGATCGCGGCGCTCGCCGTGGTCTTCAGCCACAGCTTCGCCATTTCCAGCGGTACTGCCACGGCGGAACCCGGACGCGAGAGCCTGGGCATGACCCTGGGCGACATCGCGGTCGACATCTTCTTCATCACCAGTGGCTTTCTGGTCACCAAGAGTCTGCTCAGCCGCGCCGACATCATCGACTTCGTATGGGGCCGTGCCCTGCGCGTGGTGCCAGGGCTGCTGGTGATGCTGGTGCTGACCGTGCTGGGCCTGGGCGCCTGGCTGACCCGGGCGCCGCTGCACGACTATCTGAGCGATCCCCAGACCTGGTTCTATCTGTTCAAGAACACCGGCCTGATCGCTGGCGCCGAATTCGACCTGCCCGGTCTGTTCGAGGGCAATCCGCTGCAGGCCATCGTCAATGGCTCGCTGTGGACGCTGCCCTTCGAGGTGGGCATGTACGGCGCCCTGGCGCTGCTCTGGTTGTTCGTGCTCTGGCTGCGGCTGGACAGTCGCCACTTCCAGCGCGCCATCCTGCTGTTCGCCGCGGGCGCCGTGCTGTTCAAGCTGTTCGCCTACTACTTCTTCGCCAGCGAATCGCACCTGCTGCGGCTGTTCCAGATGTTCTTCCTGGGCGGTGCCTTCTATGTGCTGCGTGGCTACATCCCCCTGTCGCGGGCGGCCTTCGTCGCCGCCGTGGCGCTGCTGGCGGTGGCGATGCCCGACCGCGACAGCTTCTACCTGGTCTACAACCTGACGCTAGGTTATGTGCTGCTCTATCTCGCCTTCGTACCGGCCGGGCGCATCCGCGCCTTCAATGAAGTAGGCGACTACTCCTACGGCCTCTACATCTATTCCTTCCCGGTGCAGCAGACCCTGGCGGCGGTGATTCCCGGCATCGAGGCCTGGACCATGGTGGTGCTCTCCATCGGCATCACCCTGCCGTTGGCGGTGGTGTCCTGGTTCCTGGTGGAACGCCATGCCCTGGGCTATCGCCAGGCCTGCGCGACCGGCACCAAGGCGGTATGGAAGCGGCTGGTGCCGCCTGCTCGCGTGGGTTGAGCCCGGCTGGGGCGGCGATCTCCAGCGGGATGGAGGTGCCTGCGAGCGTTTTGCCGTCTACGGCGGTCGTAACAAGGCATTGCTCAACCAAGGACGCCCTTTTCCATGCTCGCCGCTCTCAAAGACGAAACCCTGCTGCTGGTCGCCATTGGCGCCACGGTGCTGGCCTATGTGTTCGAACACGCGCTGCTCGGCGGTGGCCAGACCCTGGCGCTGATCGCGGCTGGCGGTCTGATCGCCGCCATCATCTGTGCGGCCATGCGTGTGGCCCACCACGCCGAACTGCTGGCGGAAAAGGTCGGCGATCCCTATGGCACCATGATCCTGACGCTCTCCGCCGTGCTGGTGGAGGTGATCATCCTGGCGATCATGATGAGCCACGACCACTCGCCGACCCTGGCCCGCGACACCATCTATGCCGCGGTCATGCTGGACATGAACGGCATCATCGGCCTGGCCGCGTTGCTCGGGGGCCTCAAGCACGGCGAGCAGGCCTACAACGATGACTCCAGCCGCAGCTACGGGGTGATGATCATCACCGCGGTGAGCATCTCCATGCTGGTGCCGGAATTCATTCCCTCGGCCCAGTGGCACGTCTATTCCTTCTTCACCATCGGTGCCATGGCGCTGCTCTATGCCCTGTTCCTGCGCATGCAGACCGGCCCGCACAGCTATTTCTTCAGCTACAACTACCCGGACAAGAAGCGTAAGCGCCCGGTTGCCGAGGGCGAAGCCGCCACCGCCGGCCATGGTGAAAGCAGCGCCACCCTGTCCATCGCCATGCTGATCGTCGGCATCGTCGCCACCGGAGCCCTGGCCGAGGTGATGTCCAAGTCGCTGGATACCGGGCTGGAAGGTCTGGCTGTTCCCGCCCTGGTCCCGGCGCTGGTGGTGGCGGTGATCTCCGCCAGCCCCGAGATCCTCACCGCCCTGCGCGCGGCGATGGCCAATCGCATGCAGTCGGTGATCAACATCGCCCTGGGCGCCAGCCTGTCCACCGTGATCCTCACCGTACCGGTGGTGGAGGCCATCGCCCTGTACAACGGCCAGCCGATCCAGATGGCCATGACGCCGGTGCAGACGGTGATGATGGCCGTGACCCTGATCGTCGCCGCCATCAACCTGAACGACGGCGAGACCAACGCCATCGAGGGCATGACCCATTTCGTGCTGTTCGGCACCTTCATCATGCTGACCATCCTCGGTCTCTAGGACGGCCCCATGATCGACAGCGAGGTGATCAGCAACTACGGCTACGGCGCCGCCGTCCTGGGCGCCCTGGTGGAGGGCGACGGCGTCGCCATCCTGGCCGGTATCGCCGCGCGACATGGCTACCTGCTGTTTCCGCTCACGGCGCTGTGCGTGGCCCTGGGCGGCTTCATCGGCGATCAGACGCTGTTCTATCTCGGCCGTCGCTATGGCGACAGCATCCTCAGCCGCTTCAAGCGCCAGCAAGCGCGCATCGACTGGCTGCGCAGCCGCATCCATCGCCACGAGGCGTTGTGGATCATCGGCATCCGTTTCGCCTATGGCTTCCGCCTGATCGGCCCGCTGCTGATCGGTGCCAGCGGCGTGCGGCCGCGGCGGTTCCTGTTCTTCAACATCATCGGCGCCCTGCTGTGGGGCTTCGTCATGACCGGCATCGGTTATGCGGTAGGGGAGATCCTGCGAGATTTCTTCGCCGAGCATCATGTGTCGAAGCGCTGGCTGGTCGCGGCGGCGATCTGCGTGGTGGTGCTCTTTATCGGCGCCCGCGCCATCCTGCGGCGGCGAGAGGGGGCGTAGGGGAGGGCTGCGTAGGTTGGGTTGAGCGCAAGCGAAGCCCAACGGTGCGTAGACCTAGACCTCGCTGGAATCGCGGCCATGGGCCGCTCCTACAGCAGCCGGCTATCCGTAGAAGCGGCCCATGGCCGCGATAAGGACGGTTGCTCCTATGGATGTCGGGCTTCGGCCGTTAAGGGTTGCCAGCGGGAAACGCTCTGCGGTTTTGCACGCTACGACCTGAGCCTTTGTAGGTTGGGTTGAGCGCAAGCGAAGCCCAACGTTGGATAGACCTGAGCTCGCTGGAATCGCGGCCATGGGCCGCTCCTACAGCAGCCGGCTATCCGTAGGAGCGGCCCATGGCCGCGATAAGGACGGTTGCTCCTATGGATGTTGGGCTTCGGCGGTTAAGGGTTGCCAGCGGGAAACGCTCTGCGGTTTTCCACGCTACGACCTGAGCCTTTGTAGGTTAGGTTGAGCGCAAGCGAAGCCCAACGTTGGATAGACCTGAGCCTTGCTGAAATCGCGGCCATGGGCCGCTCCTACAGCAGCCGACTATCTTGTAGGAGCGGCCCATGGCCGCGATAGGTGAGTCGCCAGCGAGGCGAAACGAGTTTCGGCAGATCGCTCGATAAACAGCCAGAGCGGCAGCAATGGCATGAATCTGGTCTACCCAAACGAAAAAGGCGCCCTGAGGCGCCTTCTTCACACTGAACCAACCCCCAAGTCAGACCTTGACGATCCAACCCTCCGGAGCCGGCTTGTCGCCGGTCTGGATGCCGGTCAGTTCCTCGTACAGCTTGCGCGTCACCGGGCCGACGTCGGTCAGGCTGTGGAAGACGTGCAGCTTCTCGCCGTACTGGATGCCGCCAATGGGGGTGATGACCGCCGCGGTGCCGCAGGCGCCGGCTTCGACGAACTGGTCGAGCTGGTCGATATAGACGTCGCCCTCGACCACTTCCAGGTTCAGCCGCTCGCGGGCCAGTTCCATCAGCGACATGCGGGTCACGCCCGGCAGCACGGATTCGGAGCGCGGGGTGACGAACTTGCCGTCGCCCGTGATGGCGAAGAAGTTGGCCGAGCCGACTTCCTCGATCTTGCGATGGGTCAGGGGATCCAGGTAGATGCAGTCGGCGAAGCCTTCGGCCTTGGCCTGGGCGCCGGGCATCAGGCTGGCGGCGTAGTTCCCGCCGACCTTGGCGGCACCGGTGCCCTGGGGCGCGGCGCGGTCGTAGCCGGAGATGACGAAGTTGTGCGGGGTCATGCCGCCCTTGAAGTAGGCGCCGACCGGGATGCCGAATACCACGAAGTGGAATTCGGGGGCGGTGCGCACGCCGATGTTGTCACCGACGCCGATGACGAAGGGTCTCAGGTAGAAGGCGCCGCCGGTGCCGTGGGGCGGAATCCAGGCCTCGTTAGCCTTGACCACCTGCTGGCAGGCATCGATGAACATCTCGGTGGGGACCGGCGGCATCAGCAGGCGGGCGCAGCTCTTGTGCATGCGCGCGGCGTTGCGGTCGGGACGGAACAGGTTGATGGAGCCGTCCTGGCAGCGATAGGCCTTGAGGCCCTCGAAGCACTGCTGGCCGTAGTGGATGGCCGTGGAGCCTTCGCTGATGTGCAGCTGGTTGTCGCGAGTCAGCTCGCCGGGTCCCCAGCTGCCGTTGCGATAGGTGGCGATATAGCGGAAGTCGGTCTTGATGTAGTCGAAACCGAGGGTCTTCCAATCGATGTCCGCAGCGCTCATAGATCCTCGCAGTGCTCTCCGGCGGTTTGGCCGGTCGTTTCGTGGTCGGGCCGTACGCCTCGCTGGCGACGGTTCAAGGGATGGACGAGCCTGGCTCGTCGCTAGACTGTGAAAGATACCGCTTATCCGGACCGCTGGGGGCACCTTTCAGCCAATCGGGTCTCCAAAGACTGAAGCTGGCCCTTTGCCGCCTCTGCCTGTTGCTTCAGGCTGGGTGTGCGGGTCGCCACCAGGAGTCTGTTTTGAAAACAATGATGGCGTTGCTGGGTGCCCTGACCCTGCCAACGCTCACGGCGCAGGCCGCCGGCATCTTCACCGACAAGTTCGACACGGCGCTCAATCGCCGGGTCATCGAATGGCGTGGGGCGCCCTCGCCCGATGGGATCGTCTTCAGCGTGATCGCCAGCCAGTTCAAGACCAGTGCTGGCAACGCCACCACCGATTTCCGCACCCAGCTGTCCACCTTTGGCGACAAGGTGCGCTTCCATGGTTGCAGCGCCAGTCGCTGGGAAATGAACGGTCAGCTCTACCTGCCGCTCAAGGGCCAGTACCGCATGGCCGGGCTGGATGAGCGCTACGGCGAGTACTTCATCGGCCAGCCTAGCCGCCAGGACCTGGAATGGGTGGCGATGAATACCCGGGTCAATTATCGCCTCTGCCGTCTGCGCGCAACCCTGTCCGCCGAGGACCTGCAGGGGCTGCGCTGGGTGTTGCAGGCGGCGGAGTCCGGCTAGCGCCCTAGTCGAAGCGGGTGATGACGGTCACGCCGGTACCCTCGAACCTGTCCATGTGCATCAGGGCTTCGCTGGACTCGGCCAGGCTGATTTCGCGACCGATCAACCGCTCCGGTGCCAGGGTGCCCTGGCGCAGCATGTCCATCAGCACGTCGTAGCGATGGGCCTGCATGCCGTGGCTGCCGAGGATTTCCAACTCCTTGGCGATCACCAGGTTCATCGGCAGCGCCGGCGTCGCCTGGTCGCCCAGCAGCAACCCGACCTGAACGTGCTTGCCGCGCTTGCGCAGGCTGGCGATGGAATTGAAGCAGGTGGTGGGATGCCCCAGAGCGTCGAGGGAGACATGGGCACCGCCGCCAGTGATCTCCTGCACCGCCTCGGGCACGCTGGCCACCTGGGTGGCATCGAGAGTGGCCACGGCCCCGAGGCTGCGGGCCAGGGCCAGCTTGTCGGCGGTGATGTCGATGGCCACCACCTGGGCGCCCAGGGCGCTGGCGATCATGATCGCCGAGAGCCCGACGCCACCGCAGCCGTGCACCGCCACCCATTGGCCAGCGCTGACCTTGCCCTGGTCGACCACGGCGCGAAAGGACGTCACGAAGCGACAACCCAGGCTCGCCGCCGTGGCGAAGTCCAGCTGCTCGGGCAGCCCGACCAGGTTGAGATCGGCCTGGTGGATGCCGACGTACTGGGCGAAGGAGCCCCAGTGGGTGAAGCCGGGCTGGAACTGATGGTCGCAGACCTGCTGGTGGCCGGCATGGCACTGCGGGCAGGCGCCGCAGCCACCGACGAAGGGCACCGTTACCCGGTCGCCAACCCGCCACCTCCTGACGTCCTTGCCTACCGCCTCGACCACCCCGGCCAGTTCGTGGCCCGGTACATGGGGCAGTTCGATGTCGGTGTCATGGCCGACCCAGCCGTGCCAGTCACTACGGCAGACGCCGGTGGCCATGACCTTGAGCACCACGCCGTGCGGCTCGGGGGTAGGGTCCGGCACGGTGCACAGGCGGGGTGGCGCGGAAAAGGCTTCGTAGACGACGGCTTTCATGGCGGGGCCTCGGGTGGGATGAGACCTCCAGTATGGCGAGCCGCGCGGAATTAGCCTGTCTGATTGGCTTCTCGGAAGCCGCCAAGTTGAAATAGTCTTTCGTGCCAGCAACCTAATCAGAAAGGATCCTTCCATGCCTCACTTCGATCGTCAGGATGTCGCCATCGTCGAGCGCCTGCAGCGCGATGGCCGGCTGTCCAATGCACGGCTGGCCGAGCAGCTGTCGATGAGCGAGGCCTCCTGCTGGCGACGGCAGAAGCGCCTGGAGGAGGCCGGGGTGATCGAGGGCTATCAGGCGGTGCTCAACCGCAGGCGGCTGGGCATCGGCGTCATGGCCTTCGTGCAGATCGGCTGCACCCAGCACAGTGAAGAGGTCACGGCGCAATTCGAGGCCATCATCGGTGCCTCGCCCCATGTACTGGCCTGCTACAACGTCACCGGGGAAGCGGACTTCCTGCTGCACGTGGTGGCGCGAGATCTGGACGACTACAGCCGCTTCGTCGAGCAGGTGCTGCGCAAGCTGCCGGGGGTGTTCAACATCCGCTCCAACCTCTGCCTGCGAGAGATGAAGCTCGACCGCCAACTGCCGGTGGATTACCTGCTCGGTTAGCCGGCCAGGGCCTGCACGCCATGCCAGGTGGCCGGCGCTTCGTCGGCCAGGGCCCGGACCAGGGCGGCCTTGAGGCGACAATCGGGCAGGGCGCGGTGGGTCTCCTGCACGGCGACGCCCTGCTGGCGCGCAGCCGTGGCCAGGGACTTGCGCCGCCAGCCGTCCTGGCTCCGGCTGTCCAGGCTCGGCTCCTGCCAGAACTGGGCATAGAGCTGCATCAGGCAGTGCAGGCGGGTGCCATCCACCAGTTGCACCGGCGGCGTCTCCCGCTCCAGTTCCGGCGGCAGTGCCTGGCCATGCAAGCCCGCGTTATGGGCCAGCAGGCGATAGTCGAAGGCCATGCCATAGCCCAGCACGGTGCGACCCTGCAGCAGCGGCCAGAGCTGGGCGAACACCTCGGGAAAGGCGGGCGCCTGGCTCAGGTGGGCATCGGTCAGGCCGTGGATCAGGGTCGCCTCGCGCGGTACGGCGATGCTGGGGCGGACCAGGGTATCGAGCAGCACCCGGCCGCTGAGGGTCATCACCGCCACCTCGATCAGCTGGGCGTCCTCGCCCAGGCCGGTCGCCTCGGTATCCAGCACCAGCACATCCTGCTCCAGCCAGCGGCGCGCCTGTTCGCGCGCCCGTACTTGCTGGGCGTTGTAGCCGGGGACGGCAGTGGCAGAAAAAGACGACGACAACAGGTTCATGACACGGCCTGACAGGTGAAACCAAGGAGGCGCCCAGAAGCCGACAGGGTCGGCTCTACGACGGGTGTGGGCATTCGATGCAAGATCATCGCCACAGGACACAGGCCGTTCGGCGGTGGCGACGAGCGGACCATCTGGCGCGCCGGGGTCGCCGGTCGTAGCCGGTCTTGCGAGAATGAGCTCTTCATTCACGTCGAGGAGCGCTGCCGCTTTGGTCGCCGCCCAGGGTTTCTTGCTGACACGCCTCTGGCGCGAGACGTCCACCGGGATGGAGCTGGTGTTCTGGTTCGCCACTGACAGCGGTCCGCGCCAGCTGCGGGTGCCGGCGCAACAGGCCGTGGCCTTTGCGCCAGCCGCGCGACGGGCGGACATCGAGCGCCTGCTGCCGGCCGGGGTGGAGATCCGCGAGCTGGCGCTGCAGGACTTCCAGCGGCGCCCCGTCCTGGGGCTCTATGCGCCGCGCTATCGCACCCTGCGCGAACTGGAGCAGCGCCTCCCCGCCGCCGGCATCGACCTCTACGAAGCCGACATCACCCCGGCGGATCGCTTCCTCATGGAGCGCTTCATCACCGCGCCGGTGACACTGCCCACGGCAGACGGCGGGCCACTGCGGCCCGATCCCGACTATCGCCCCACGCTGCGCACCCTGTCGCTGGACATCGAGACCAGCGAGCGCGGCGAGCTCTACAGCATCGGCCTGCACGGCTGCGGCCAGCGCCAGGTGTACATGCTCGGCCCGCCCACTGGCGAGGACGCGGCCGTGGACTTCGACCTGGAATACGTCGACGACCGCGCCACCCTGCTCCAACGTCTCAACGCCTGGATGGCGCGCCATGATCCCGACGTCATCATCGGTTGGAGCGTGCTGCAGTTCGACATCCGCGTGCTCCACGAACACGCGCGCAAACTGGGCGTGCCCCTGCACCTGGGGCGTGGTGCACTGGAGGACGATCGCTACGAACCCGGCGGCCAGGGCCGGCAATTCCAGGCGCTGCTGGCCGGACGGCCGATCATCGATGGGGTGGAGGCGCTCAAGTCGGCGACCTGGGTGTTTCCTTCCTACAGCCTGGAGAACGTCAGCCGCAGCCTCCTGGGCGAAGGCAAGGCCATCGACAATCCCCACGACCGCATGGCCTCCATCAACCGCATGTTCGCGGGCGAGAAGAGCGCCCTGGCGCGCTACAACCTGGTGGACTGCGAACTGGTCACCCGCATCTTCGCCAAGACCGAGCTGCTGCGCTTCCTGCTGGAACGGGCCAGCGTCACCGGCCTGCCGCTGGAGCGCCATGGCGCCTCCATCGCCGCCTTCTACCACCTCTATCTGCCGCTGATGCACCGCCAGGGCTTCGTCGCCCCCAGTCTCGGTGCCCAGCCGCCCGAGGCCAGCCCGGGCGGCTTCGTCATGGATTCCCGGCCCGGGCTCTACGATTCGGTACTGGTGCTGGACTACAAGAGCCTCTATCCCTCGCTGATCCGCACCTTTCTCATCGATCCGGTGGGCCTGGTGGAGGGGCTGGCGCTATCCGAGGACGAGACCGTGCCGGGCTTTCGCGGCGCGCGTTTCCATCGCACCCGGCATTGCCTGCCGGAGATGGTGGCGCGGGTCTGGGAAGGCCGTGACGCCGCCAAGCGTGCCGGCAACGCGCCCCTGGCCCAGGCGCTGAAGATCATCATGAACAGCTTCTACGGGGTGCTGGGCACGCCGCACTGCCGCTTCTTCGATCACCGCCTGGCCTCGTCCATCACCCTGCGCGGCCACGCGGTGATGCACCAGACCCGCGAGCTGATTGAGGCGCGTGGCCATCGGGTCATCTATGGCGACACCGACTCCACCTTCGTCTGGCTCGGGGCTGCCCATGAGGAGGCCGAGGCCGAGCGTATCGGTCGCGAGCTGGTGGCGGCGGTCAACGCCCACTGGCGCGAGCGGCTACAGGCGGAGCTGGGGCTGGAAAGCCATCTGGAGCTGCAGTACGAGACCCACTTCAGCCGCTTTCTCATGCCTACCATCCGCGGCGCGGAGGAGGGCAGCAAGAAGAGATACGCCGGGCTCAGGCCCGGAGCCGACGGCCAGCCCGAGCTGGTGTTCAAGGGCCTGGAAACGGTGCGCAGCGACTGGTCGCCGCTGGCCCAGCGCTTCCAGCGTGAGCTGTACCTGCGCATCTTCACCGGCGAACCGCACGAGGACTACGTGCGCGACTTCGTCGCCCGAACCCGCGCCGGCGACTTCGACGACCTGCTGGTCTATCGCAAGCGCCTGCGCCGACCTCTGGAAGAGTACCAGAGCAACCTTTCGCCGCAGGTCCGCGCCGCACGCCTGCTGGAGGCGGAAAACGCCCGGCTGGGACGCCGCAGGCGCTTTCGCCGTGGCGGCTGGATCAGCTACCTGATCACCACCGCCGGTGCCGAACCGGTCGAGCTGCCCCATGCGCCGCCCGACTACGACCACTATGTACAGCGCCAGCTGGCGCCGGTGGCCGACGCCATCCTGCCCTTCGTTGGCGACCGCTTCGACCGACTGCTGGATCGGCAAATGGGGTTGTTCTGAATAAATGGGTCAGTTTCGAGGCAGTGATCGCCGTGCTGCAGGCGTTCCTCGGCGCCAGGGAGAGTCGGTGGCATAGTCAGACGATTCGCGGCACACTCGGGAGCCACCGGGGCGCCTACCCAACTGGGTCGAGCGCTCCGTTTCCCGCCAGAGGAGCGCCGCGATGACCCGTCTCACCGCCAAGGATTTCTCGCCCGAACTGCTCGAACTCTATGACTTCTATGTCCACGGTCGCATCAGCCGGCGCGACTTCCTCGACCGCGCCGGGGTCTGCGCCGCGGTGCTGGGGCTCTCGGCCACCGGCGTGCTGGCGGCACTGAGCCCCAACTATGCCCTGGCCAGCCAGGTGGAATTCACCGATCCGGATATCGTCGCCGAATACGTCTACTACCCCTCGCCCCAGGGCCATGGCCGAGTGCGCGGCTACCTGGTGCGCCCGGCCAAGGCCAGCGGCAAGGTACCGGCCGTGGTGGTGGTCCACGAGAACCGCGGCCTCAATCCCTATATCGAAGACGTGGCGCGGCGTCTGGCCAAGGCTGGCTACCTGGCCCTGGCGCCGGATGGCCTGACGTCCATGGGCGGCTATCCCGGCAACGACGACAAGGGGCGCGAGTTGCAGCAGCAGGTCGACCCCGAAAAGCTGATGAACGACTTCTTCGCCGCCGTGGAAACCCTGATGGGCCATGAATTCAGCACCGGCAAGGTCGGCATCACCGGCTTCTGCTATGGCGGCGGCGTGGCCAACGCGGCCGCCGTCGCCTATCCCGAGCTGGCCGCTGCGGTGCCCTTCTACGGCCGCCAGGCGCGGGCGGAGGAGGTCGCGCGCATCAAGGCCCCATTGCTGATCCACTACGCCGAGAACGATCCGCGCATCAACGAAGGCGCCGCCGCCTACGAAGAGGCGCTCAAGGCCGCGGGCAGGACCTACGAGGTGCACCGCTATCCCGGCACCAACCACGGCTTCCATAACGACTCCACCCCGCGCTACGACGAAGCGGCCGCCCAGCTGGCCTGGCAGCGCACCCTGGACTGGTTCGGCCGCTATCTCGCCTGATTCCCACACCGGAGAAACCGATGCCGCAACTGCGTATTCCTGCCGTCTACATGCGTGGCGGTTCCAGCAAGGGCGTGTTCTTTCATGCTCGTGACCTGCCGCCCGCCGGTCCAGCGCGTGATGCCCTGCTGTTGCGGGTGATCGGCAGTCCCGATCCCTATGGCAAGCAGATCGATGGCATGGGTGGCGCCACCTCCAGCACCAGCAAGGTGGTGGTGATCACGCCCTCCTGTCGGCCGGACTGCGATGTCGACTACCTATTCGGCGCTCCGGCCATCGAGGCGCCGGTAATCGACTGGTCGGGCAACTGCGGCAATCTCAGCGCCGCCGTAGGTCCCTTCGCGATCAGCGAGGGCCTGGTCGAGGCGCCCCGCGACGGCCTGGCCACGGTGCGCATCTGGCAGGCCAATCTCGGCAAGCGCATTCTTGCCCACGTTCCCATGGTCAATGGCGAGGTGCAGGAGGAGGGCGATTTCCGCTTCGACGGCGTGGCCTTTCCGGCCGCCGAGGTGGTACTCGACTTCCTCGATCCCACTGGCACCGATGGCAGCGTCTTACCTAGCGGGCAACTGGTCGACGAGCTGGATGTCCCTGGGCTGGGCCGGCTGCCGGTGACCCTGCTCAACGCCGGCAACCCCACTGTTTTCGCCTATGCCGAATCGTTCGGCCTCAGCGGCACCGAGACCCAGGCGCAGGTCAATGGCGATGCGGCGCTGCTGGAGCGCCTGGAAGCCGTCCGCGCCACTGGCGCAGTGGCCATGGGCCTGGCCAGGACCGCGGTTCAGGCCACCGTGGAACGTCCGCATACACCCAAGCTGTGCCTGATCGCGCCGCCCCAGACCTACCAGGTGGCGGGTGGCAAGCAGGTGCCGGCCGAGGCTATCGACGTCATCGCGCGGATGATCTCCATGGGCAAGCTGCACCATGCCATCCCCGGTACCGGCGCGGTCGCCGTGGCGGTGGCCGCTGCGCTGCCGGGGACCCTGGTCAATCAGCTGACCGGTGACCTGGGCGGCCGTCAGGTGCGCATGGGGCATACTGCGGGCACTGTGGTGGTCGGCGCCCAGGCGCGCGAGATCGACGGCAGCTGGCAGGTAGAAAAAGCCAGCATGAGTCGCAGTGCCCGGCGGCTGATGGAAGGCTGGGTACGGGTACCGGCGGAGATCCGGTAGGTTGGGTTGAGCGCGGCGAAGCCCAACGAGGGGGCGGCCTCTGTGCTGGAGCGCCCTCACCCCAGCCCTCTCCCAAGGGGAGAGGGGGCGATTAAGCCGGGTGCGGGGTTGTGGCTCGTGCACCTTGGCCGCGTCACCGTAGCGTGGAAAACCGCGCAGCGTTTTCCACTGGGCAAGCCCTGATCCCGTTCGTGGACAAGGCCGCACCCTTATCCACCCAGGGCATCCCAACCGCCCCCTCTCCTTCTGGGAGAGGGCTGGGGTGAGGGGGGACCCACTCGAAAGCGGACGTCAGGTCCCTTCGATCAGATCGCGAATGCGCACCGCCAGGGCGTCCATGGCGAAGGGCTTGGTCATCACGTGCATGCCTGGTTCCAGGTGGCCGTTGCCGACCACGGCGTTCTCGGCGTAGCCGGTGATGAACAGTACCTTCAGCCCCGGGCGGCGCTGCCGCGCGGCGTCGGCCATCTGTCGACCATTCATGCCGCCAGGCAGGCCGACGTCGCTGACCAGCAGGTCGATGCGCACGTCGGACTCCAGCAGTCGCAGCCCGGAGCTGGCATCCGCCGCCTCCAGGGCCGCGTAGCCCAGCTCTTCCAGTACCTCGACGACCAACATCCGCACCGTGGGCTCGTCATCCACCACCAGCACCGTCTCGCCATGACCGACTCGGGGCAGGGCCGGCTGGGCGATGGCGGAGTCGGCGCTGGCTGCGGCTTCGCGATGCCGTGGCAGGAACAGGGTGACGCTGGTGCCCTGGTCGACCTGGGAATGGATGCGCGCCTGGCCACCGGACTGGCGGACGAAACCATAGATCATCGACAAGCCCAGGCCGGTGCCCACGCCGATCGGCTTGGTGGTGAAGAAGGGATCGAAGGCCTTGGCGATCACCTCGGGTGGCATGCCGCAGCCGTTGTCGGTCACGCTCAGGGCGATGTATTCACCCGGCTCCAGATCACGCACCCGGGCCATGCGGGAATCCAGTACCCGGTTGGCGGTTTCGATGAAGATGCGCCCGCCTTCGGGCATGGCGTCGCGGGCGTTGATGCAGAGGTTGAGCAGGGCGTTTTCCAGCTGAGGCGGATCGACCAGGGTTGACCAGAGATCGCTGCTGGCCACCACTTCGATCTGGATCGCCGGACCCACCGTGCGGCGGATCAGGTCTTCCATGCCGGCCACCAGGCGATTGACGTCGGTGGGCTTGGGATCCAGCGTCTGCCGGCGGGAAAAGGCCAGCAGGCGGTGGGTCAGGGCGGCGGCGCGGATGGCGGCGCCTTGGGCCGCCGTGGTGTAGCGCTCGAGATTGTTCAGCCGACCCTGGCCGATGCGCAGCGTGAGCAGATCCAGGCTGCCGACGATGCCGGCGAGCAGGTTGTTGAAATCGTGGGCCAGGCCACCGGTGAGTTGGCCGACCGCTTCCATCTTCTGCGACTGCCGCAGTTGCTCTTCCAGCACGGCCTGGGTCTCCATGGCCTCCTTTTCCCGGGTTATGTCGCGACCGGCCCCGGTGAGGTGCTCCTGATCGAGGTCCAGCGACAGGGTCCAAGCCAGCCAGCGCCAGCTGCCATTCGCCGCCTGGACCCGATTCTCCACCCGGGTCGGCAGCCCGCTGCGGCGCAGTTCATCCAGCGCTGCCAGGACCCCGGGTAGATCGTCAGGATGGATGAGCTCGGGATAGGGACGGCTCAGCAGATCCGCCTCGGAATAGCCCAGCCCGCGTGACCAGGACGGACTCACCCGGAGCAGTTGCCCGGTGAAGTCGGCGGTGAGCAGCAG
The DNA here is from genome assembly GCF_001518815.1 of Pseudomonas oryzihabitans. Taxonomy (NCBI): domain Bacteria; kingdom Pseudomonadati; phylum Pseudomonadota; class Gammaproteobacteria; order Pseudomonadales; family Pseudomonadaceae; genus Pseudomonas; species Pseudomonas oryzihabitans. Next base: position 4,066,845 of record NZ_CP013987.1, on the reverse strand, counting down.
GTCCTCGCTGAGTGCCCAGAGACGGTCACGCTCGGCGGTACGTGCCTGGACCTCCTGGCTGAGGCTGAAATTCTGCGCCTGGATAAGCGCCTGGGCGTCGCGCTGGACAGTGACGTCCTGGGCGAAGACATAGAAGCCATCCACCGCGCCCCGGGCGTCGCGCCGTGGGCGGTAGTGGATATCGGCGATGCGCCGGCGGCCGTCCGGCCAGGCCCAGGGCAGGTCGAGCCGTGCCGGGGTACCGTCCAGTGCGGCCTGGATGGCCGGGCGGCGGGCGGCGAACAGCTCTGGCGCGAAGACCTCCGCCATGCTGCGGCCAAGGATGCTGTCCGGGGCGTTCTTGAACCACTTGGGCGCCTCGGCGTTGGCGAAGCGATACACCAGGGCGCGGTCGACGAAGGCGATCAGGCAGGGCAGGGTGTCGGCCACCAGGCGCAGGTTGAGCTCACTGTCGTGCAGGGCATGCTCGGCGGTCAGCCGTGCCGTTGCCGAGCGAGTGCGATTGGCCACCTCGCCGATGAAGCGCAATTCGGCCGCCGTCCAGCGCCGTGGATGGCGGGAGCTGACATAGAGCAGGGCGACGAAGTGCCCATGTTCGAACAGCGGGGTGTTGACGAAGGCACGGGTGTCCAGCTGCTCCAGGGCCGCAAGATTGGCCCGGGTGCGCGGATCTTCGCGGACCTCTTCGATCACCACGGTTTCGCCGCGCTTGAAATCCTCGATGCAGCTGCCGTAGTCGCGGAAATTCAGGGTGCCGATCAGGCTGCGGGTGCCCGGCGCCGTCCAGTCGCGTTCCACCCGGATGGTTTCAGCGTCGTCATCCACCAGCCCATAGCCCACCAGATGGGCATCCAGGGTAGTGCCTAGGGTGGCACAGGCGAGTTCGGTGACGGCGTCGGTGTCGTTCAGGTGGCTGAAACCTTCAGCCAGTTCGGCGAGCGCCCGGCGATAGCCTTCTTCATCGTGCTTGGCCTGGCCCGCCAGGTGCTGGGCGGTGCGGTCCCGCAGGATCTTGACGTAGCCGGTATGGCGCCCGGCGTCATCGTGCAGCGGATGCATTTCGCCGCTGGCCCAGAAGCGGCTGCCGTCGCGCCGCAGATGCCAGCGTTCGTCCTCGGCGCGGCCATCTCGCAGGGCCAGTTGCATTTCCAGCGTCGCCCGGCCGATCTGGTTGTCTTCCGGGGTGAAGAAGCGCTCGGCCGGGGCGCCGCGGATCTCCTCCGCCGTCCAGCCCAGCAGGCGTTCGGCACCGCTGTTCCAGTCGCTGATTATTCCGGTGGGGTCGAGCACGACCATGGCGAAGTCGATGGCGCCGTCGAAGATCGCCAAGCGCCGCTGGGCGTCCTGGGCGGGCAACGCGGTGCACTGGTCGAGCGCGGTACGGAGGCGGCGGACTTCCGCCTGGAGTTCAGCGTAGGACAGATCGGATTCAGCCATGAGGTCGTTCGAACGCGTTAGCAGCAGAGGGAGGACGCCAACAGCGTCCAGCGAGAGCCTTAGAGTTAAAGAGTCCGAGGACGGCCAGGGATTCACTGACTCTTTTTTCGAGCGACTGGGAATTAAGTCGTCGCGCGGGCATCAGACAAGTGCTAGCGGAAAGCGACCAGCCGCCTATCCGAGTGTTGTGATCCAATTCGAGTAAATTCGGTCTAATTAGTCGTACTAATGAAGTAGCGTTGCCATGACCGATGTAGTTTCTTCCGCAGCCGTTACCACTGTGCTGGTCGTCGAAGACGATCCCGTACTGCGATCGCTGGCGACGGAGGTGTTCGAAATGGAAGGTTATGCCGTCCAGTCGTTCGACACCGCCGATGCCGCCTGGTGCTGGTTCGAAGCCGACCCGCTGCCACCTGATCTGCTGTTCACCGACGTGCGCATGCCCGGTCAACTGGACGGGCTCGCCCTGGCCAAACAGGTCCGCCAACGGTTTCCGCAGTTGCCCATCCTGGTGTCCTCCGGGTATACCGGCCAGCAATATGCCGAACGTGAAGACCGGGCGCTGTTCCTGCCCAAGCCCTGGACCATCGACCAGTTGCTGAAGGCCTGCGGCCAGTTGGGCGTCTAACCGACCGCCTGACGCGCTCGTGCGAGGCGTACCGCCGAATCCACTTCATCCAGAGTCCAGGGCTTCTGCAGGAAGATCACCTGGGGTGGCAACGCCGTGGTGATTTCGTAGCCATAGCCGGACGTGATCACCATCGGCAATTCAGGCCAGCGCTGCAACAGCATCTGCGCCAGTTCGCCGCCGTGCAATTGACCGGGCATCAGGTGATCGGTGATCACCAGGGCAGGAGCATCCTGCTGCTGCAGTAGATGCACCAGGGCATCGTCGGCATTGTCGAAGCGCGTGCACGCCCATTGCAGTCGTTCTTCGAGATGGTTGCCCAGCAGTTCGGCGAGCATCCCGTTGTCTTCGATGACGACGACGTAGGGCGGGGAGGAGGGCAGGGTCATCGGGACTTCCGGAACACGCGATGCGGCGGTTCCGGAAGTCTAGCAGAGCTGTTTCACCTTACGCCCTGCATTCGTCTGACGATTTTTAGAACTCCAGGACGATCTTGCCGAAATGGCTGCCATCCTTCTGGAAGGCGAAGGCCTGGGCGATCTCCTCCAGCGGGTAGCTGCGATCGATGACCGGCTTGATTGCAGTGCTTTCCAGCGCGCGGATCATGTCCTGCTGGTGACGGCGGCTGCCGACGATCAGGCCTTGCAGTCGCTGGTGACGGCGCATCAGATTGGCGGTGGGCACCTGGCCTTCGACCCCGGTCAACACGCCGATCAGCGCCAGGTGACCATGGATGCGCGCGGCCTGGATGGATTGCGCCAGGGTCGCCGGACCGCCGACTTCCACCACGATGTCGACGCCGCGTCCGCCGGTGATGGCCTGGACCTTGGCGCCCCACTCGGGTTCGCTGCGATAGTTGATCAGGTGATCGGCGCCCAGGGCATAGGCGCGCTGCAGCTTCTCGTCCGAGGAGGAAGTCGCGATCACCGTGGCGCCCATGGCCTTGGCGATCTGCAGGGCGAAGATGGAGACGCCACCGGTACCCATCACCAGCACGCTGTCGCCGGCCTTGAGATTGCCGTCCACCACCAGGGCGCGCCAGGCAGTGAGACCGGCGGTGGTCAGAGTCGCCGCCTCGGCATGGCTGTAGCCCTTGGGCGCTCGGGTGAAGGCGGTGGCCGGTCGCACCACTACCTCGCAGGCGAAGCCGTCGACGCCATCGCCGGGGGTGGTGGAAAAGTCGTCGATGGGCGGCTCGCCGTCCAGCCAGTGCGGAAAGAAGGTCGAGACCACGTGATCGCCCACGGCGAACTCACTGACGTCGGCGCCCACCGCCTCGACGACACCGGCGCCATCGGACATGGGAATGCGACCGTCGGCAGCGGGCATCTTGCCCAGCACCACGCCCAGGTCATGGAAATTCAGCGAGCTGGCCTTGATCCGCACACGGATCTCGCCGGCTCCGGGCTGACCGGGATCGGGCAGTTCACAGCGTTCCAGCTGGTCCAGACCGCCGGGTTTGCGTAGGCGTATGGCGTGCATCAGGTGAGATCCTCCAGAGCGATGGCGAGCAGAGGGCTCGCGGGTCTGTAGAGGACCACGGTAGGGGGTGCAGGATTCCCGTAAGGATCCTGCACCCGTCGGCCTTACTTGATGGCCTTCTGCAGTTGCTGCAGCTGCTCGGTGCGGGTGTTCAGGCGGGTTTCGCCGCGCTGGGCGTCGACCTTCTTCAGCTCGGCCTCGGCCATACGCAGCTTGATGGTCTGCATGGCGGTCTGGATGCGTTGCTGGGTCAGGTAGGCCAGCTGGTCGACGGTACGTTCGTTCTCACCGTCCTTGTAGGCCTTGTCGGTCTTGGTCAGCCAGGTGCCGGCGTCCTTGGTTTCCAGCGCCGCCAGCTGGGTGGCCTGCGGCTGGGATTCCAGGGCGGCGTAGTCGTTGCGCGCCTTTTCCAGGTTGGGGTTGGGCGGGGTGGCGCAGGCGGCCAGGGTAAGGGTCAGCGCCGACAGTACCGGGAGCAGAAAACGTTTACGCATGGGTTTCGTCCTTCAAGAGAGCGGGGCAGCCTTACTGCTGCACCTTTTTCTGGAGATTCTGTTGCAGCTGGAGGTTGATCTGACCTTCCTCGCGAATCTGCTGGATGCTGTTCTGCGCATCCTGGAGTGCCGAACCGGCCTTGGCGGCCTGGGTCTTGCGGGTCGCCAGGCGGGCGTCCCACTCGGCCTGTTCGGCCAGACGCTTGGCGTCGTCGTATTTCTCGTTGGACAGTGCCGCCTGGGCCTGGGTCCACTTGTCCTGGGCGGACTTGGTCTCGACCGGGGCGAACTGGTTGCCGCCGCTGCTCACGGCTTCGTCGACGGCGGACTGGGTCACGGCCATCTGCTCGGTCGGCGGATTGCCGGCGCAGCCTGCGAGCAGCAGACCGCCACCCAGGACCAGGCTGGCGAGCAGCGCACGGGGCGCGGAGAACGGGGAGGCGCGAGAGGGACCGGTTTTCATCCGTACATTCCTGGCAGGTCGCCCGGAATGGGCGACAGTGCCTGTGAGACGACGAAAACGCGGCGAGGTTCGCTGCAACCGCTGCGCTAAAGGGCAGGGTGTCCTGGCCGATATACGTTGTCAGACAACAACAGGGCCAGCGGCCACGGAGATTTCCATGCTGTTACGCAACTGCAACATAGCGCCCCGCGCGGCCTTGGGCTTCGGCCTGATTGCCCTGATGGTGGCCTTTCTCGGCTTGTTTTCCCTGGCGCAGATGGCCGGCATCCGCGAACGTCAGGTGCTGGTGGAGCGCGACTGGGTGCCGAGCATCCGTGCGGTGGATGCCATCCGCGAAAACATGCTGCGGGTGCGTACCATCTCCCTGCGCCTGGCGCTGGACCCGGATCCGCGCAATATCGACACCTATGTCGGCCAGTACGAGGCGCGCAACAAGGTGCTCATGGAGGGCATCAAGGCCTATGAGGCCTTCGTCGACACCCCCGAGGAGCACCAGCGCTGGGACCTGTTCAAGCGTGACTTCGCCACCTATCAGCAGGGCATGACCTCTTCCTTCGCCCTGGCGCGCCAGGGTGACACGGCCGCGCTCAACAAGCTGACCCTGGTGGACATGAAGCCGGTGGTCGACGGCACCGGCAAGCAGCTCGGCGAGTTGGGCGACTTCTATGCCGAAGGCATCGAGCGGGATGGAAAGGTCTCCGCGGACCGCTACGAGGCGTCGCGGCTGATCGTCATCGCGGTGATCGCCCTGGCCGCCCTGGCCACGGTGCTCATGGCTTGGCTCCTGACCCGCAGCATCGTCGGACCGTTGCGTGAAGCGCTACTGGCCGCCCGCCGGGTCGCCCAGGGTGACCTGACCCAGACCCTGGCGGTGCAGGGGCGCGACGAGGTGAGCGAGTTGCAGCGCGCCTTGCAGCAGATGCAGGGGCAGCTGCGCGAGACCCTCTCGCGCATCGCCGGCTCTTCCACCCAGCTGGCCACCGCCGCCGAAGAGCTCAATGCGGTCACCGAGGCCGCCGGACAGGGCTTGCAGCGCCAGAACGACGAGATTGAACAGGCTGCCACCGCCGTCACCGAGATGAGCACCGCGGTGGACGAGGTGGCGCGCAACGCCGTCTCCACCTCAGAGGCCTCGCGTGCCTCCAGCCAGGCGGCGCAGCAGGGCCAGACCCGTGTCGCCGAGACCCTGGGCGCCATCGAGGCGTTGTCCGACGAGGTGGCGGCCACCGGGACGGTGGTCCAGCGCCTGGCCGAGCAGTCCCAGGACATCGGCAAGGTGCTCGACGTCATTCGCGCCATCGCCGAGCAGACCAACCTGCTGGCGCTCAATGCCGCCATCGAGGCGGCGCGGGCGGGCGAGGCCGGGCGTGGTTTCGCCGTGGTGGCCGACGAGGTGCGTGCTCTGGCCAGCCGCACCCAGCAGTCCACCCACGAGATCGAGCAGATGGTCTCGGGCATGCGCAGCGGTGCCAGCCAGGCCCTGGGCTCCATGCACAGCAGCAGTGAACGCGCCCAGGCCACACGCGCCCTGGCAGAAACCGCCGGGGTGGCGCTGGAAGAGATCAATACCCGCATTGGCGAGATGTACGAGCGCAACCTGGTGATTGCCAGCGCGGCCGAGGAGCAGGCCCAGGTGGCCCGCGAGGTGGATCGCAACCTGGTCAACATCCGCGATCTTTCCACCCAGTCCGCCGACGGTGCCCACCAGACCAGTGCCGCTAGCCAGGAATTGTCACGGCTGGCCGTGGATCTGCAGGGGCTGGTGAACCGCTTCCAGGTCTGAGCCCTAGACGCGCACCGCCTGGTACAGCGCCCGGATCAGATCCGACTGGGTGATGATGCCCACCAGGCGGCGCGAGCCGTCGATGATGGGGATGTGGCGGTGGCCGTTCTCGGAAAACACCGGCACCAGGTCGATGAGCAGGCGATCGGCGCTGGCCACCCGCACGGTGCGGGTCATGATGTGGCCGACGGTATGGTCGTCCTGGCGTGCCTTCGGCCGGACCAGGGTGCGCAGGCGCCAGCCGAGGCCTTCATGAACGTCCAGGTCGATCTGCCGCATGAAGTCGGCCACGGTGACGATACCCAGCAGGTAGCCCTGGCGATCGATCACGGGCAGCGCCTTGATGCGGCGGGCGCGCATCAGTGCCCAGGCTTCCTGCAGCGGCATCTCGGCGCGGGCCGTCACCGGCTCCTGGCTCATGACGTCGGCGCAGCGCAACTCGCCCATCTTGCGCTGGTAGGCCAGGGCTTCCACCTGTTCGAGCAGTTCGGCCAGGTCGTCGCGGCTGATGTCCAGCACCTGGTTGTAGCGCGCCAGCACGGCATCCAGGTCGGCCCGCTGCAGAAGGGTCTCGCCGCCTGGTTCGGCGGGGCGCGGCACATGGGGCCAGGGGCGGCGGGTCAGGTTGTTGTAGATCAGGCCGGCGGCGACCAGCAGCAGTGAATCCACCGCCACCGGACTCCAGGCATAGCTGAAATCCTGGGCGCCGATGAGCACCATCAGCAGTGCCGAGGCGCCGCCCGGGGGGTGCAGGCAGCGCAGGGTGAACATGGCGGCGATGGCCAGGGCGACCGCTGCGGCGGCGGCCAGGTTGGCTTCGGGAATCCACAGCGCGCAGGCGATGCCGATCAGCGCCGACAGGGTGTTGCCGCCCACCACCGACCAGGGTTGCGCCAGGGGGCTGGACGGCAGGGCGAACACCAGCACCGCACTGGCGCCCAGCGGGGCCACCAGCGCCAGCGCCAGGGCACCGTGCTGATGCACCGGCTGGCCCTCCAGCCACCAGGCCGCCAGCAGGGCGGCGAGCAGGATGCCGATCCCGGCACCCAGGCTGGCACGCAGCCGCTCGCGGGCGTCGATGGGCAAGGGGGCCGGCCAGAAGGCACGCAGGCCTTGGCCGAGGCGGGTAAGGGGGCTGGAGGAGGGGGGCGTGACGGGTTCCTGGGACATGCGAAAGGCAGCTGCTGGGCAGAACGGGGGAGTGATGGTCCTCCGTGTGCAAGTCACTGGCAAGACCGGAGCAGATCGGGCGTGGCCCTGCGAGTGAGGGGGCGGGCTGGCATTTTCTGCTGCGACGGGCCGGGAGGCCGTAGTAACATCGAGGGCTGGGTGTCGCCGCAATAGCGCGGTAGGACAGGTTGAACAGAGCGCAGGTCGGGCCGCCGCGCGGAGTGCTGCTGCCCATGCCAACCCCGGTTTCCCCTGCCAAGGCCCTGGCCTATCTCAATCGCTTCGTCGCCGCCGAAGCGGCCAGTGGCGTGGTGCTGATGATCGCCGCGGCCATCGCCATCATCGTCGCCAACTCACCGCTGGCCGAAGGCTACTTCGCCAGCCTGCACTGGTACATCGGTGGTCTGTCGCTCGGTCACTGGATCAACGACGGCCTGATGGCCATCTTCTTTCTGCTGGTCGGCCTGGAGATCAAGCGCGAGATGGCGGTCGGCCAACTCTCCAGTTGGGGTGATCGCGCCCTGCCGGGCCTCGCGGCCCTGGGCGGCATGCTGGTGCCGGCGCTGCTCTATGTCCTGGTCAATCGCCACGATCCCCAGACCCTGTCGGGCTGGGCGATTCCCGCCGCTACCGACATCGCCTTCGCCCTCGGCGTGCTGTCGCTGCTGGGTTCGCGGGTCCCGGTATCGCTCAAGGTCTTCCTTTCGGCCCTGGCGATCCTCGACGACCTCGGCGCCGTGCTGATCATCGCCCTGTTCTATACCAGCGATCTCTCCAGCAGCATGCTGCTGGCCGCGGCTGGACTGGTGGCGGTGCTGTTCGTGCTCAACCGCCTCAAGGTCACCGCCTTGCTGCCCTATCTGTTGGTCGGGGCGCTGCTGTGGTTCTGCATGCTGCGCTCCGGCATCCACGCGACCCTGGCCGGGGTGATCCTGGCGCTGTTCATTCCCCTGGGCGATACCGAAGCCGACGACGCCTCGCCGCTGCTCAAGGTGGAGTCCGCGCTGCATCCCTGGGTGGCCTTCCTCATCGTGCCCGTGTTCGGTTTCGCCAATGCCGGAGTTTCCCTGGCCGGCATGTCGCCCGGCAATCTGCTGGACCCGGTCCCGCTGGGTGTCGCCCTGGGGCTGTTCCTCGGCAAGCAGGTCGGCATCTCGCTGATGGCGGTGCTGGCCATCCGCAGTGGCCTGGCGCGCCTGCCGGAGGGCGCCAACTGGATGCAGCTCTATGGCGTGGCCCTGCTTTGCGGGATTGGCTTTACCATGAGCCTGTTCATTGGCGCCCTGGCCTTTCCCAGCGCGCCCTTCCTGGTCGACGAGGTCAAGATCGGTGTGCTGCTGGGTTCGCTGCTGTCAGCCCTGGCCGGCGTCGCCGTGCTGCTCCTGGCTGCCCGTCGTCGTTAAGAGGAGTTCGAGATGCCCTATGCGCTGTTCGCGGTGATGTTCGGCGGTGCCCTGGGGAGCGCCTGCCGCTGGTGGGTCGGTCTGCGGCTGAATGCGCTGTTCCCGCTGCTGCCGATGGGCACGCTGCTGGTGAACCTGGTTGGCGGCTTCGTCATAGGTCTGGCGCTGGGGCTGTTCGCCCGCTATCCGGAAGTGGATGTGCAGTGGAAGCTGCTCCTGGTGACCGGCTTTTGCGGCGGTTTCACCACCTTCTCGACCTTTTCCGCCGAGGTGGTGACGTTGCTGCAGAGCGGTCGCCTGGGCTGGGCGGCACTGACCATCACCATCCATGTGCTGGGGTCGTTGCTGCTGACCCTGGCCGGTTTCGCCCTGGCCGGCCGACTCGGCTGAGTCGACCGGCCGCCGGCATCAGGCCGGTGCCACGGGGGCGGTCGGAACCTTGCGCCGCGGCTTGAACTTGAGCGCGGGCGCCTCGATCAGGTGCCACGACAGTATCGCGATGCCCAGGGTGAGCACATAGCTCACCACCAGGAAGCCACCCAGCGAGAAGCGGTCGGGAAACCAGTGCATGAGCAGCTGCTGGACCGGGAAGTTGAACAGGTAGAGGCCGTAGGAATAGTCGCCGAAGCGGCCAAAGCCATGCAGCACCGGCACCTGCACCTGGGCCAGGTAGATGATCACGTAGGACAGCGACACCAGGTGGATCACCGGCGCGATCTTCCAGACGATCGCCGATAGCGACAGCAGGCACAGCGCCAGGGCCAGATCCAGCCGCCAGGGGATGCGCGGTCCCGCCAGCTGCAGCAGGGCGCCGGCGAAAAAGAACATGCCCAGGCTGAACACCTTGTGCAGCACGAAGCTGGCGACGCCCATCTGCGGCAGCAGCAGGAAGTTGCCCAGCACCAGCACCACCAGGGTGGCCATGACCACCGAGCGGGTCAGCAGCCCCAGCACCCCGATGATCAGCAGCGACAGGTACATGAACACCTCGTAGGGCAGGGTCCAGTAGCTGCCGTTCACCGTGTCGGGATAGGGATTGCCGGTAAAGACGCCGGGCAGTTCGAAGCGCGTCATCAGGAAGATGTTCTTGAAGAAGCCCAGGGTCTGACGGTCGCTGAAATAGGCGCCGGTCTCGCGACTGGTGGCGAGCCAGCCCACCACCAGTACGGAGAAGAGTACCGAAACGATCAGGGCCGGAAAGATCCGCAGGGCGCGCTTGGCGAGAAAGTCCAGCGGATTGCGACTGCGCTGGAAGGACGCCGTGATCAAAAAGCCGCTGATCACGAAGAACACATAGACGGCGATGTTGGCCGCGTCGGTGAAGCCGGTGAAGTTGAGGATGGGTTCGGCGCCGATGTGCCCCGAGAGCCAGAAGCCGTGGCCGATCACCACGGTGGAGGCCGCGGCGAATCTCAGAAAATCGAAGTTGTTGCGTCCATGGGGGACGTGAGCGGTGGTCATGTCTGCTCCTCGCAGCCGTGGCCCATGCCGCGGCCACCACCCTGGACGAACGCCAGGCAGGCGGTGACGCGGACGGCATTGGCAGGAACGCCCGTCAGCGAGACGGACGCAGGCAAAGGCCGCTGCCGGATCTACCGGCAACGAAGGGGCGGCAGCCAGCGCGATCCACGGGATCGTCCGGCCGGCCAGCGAGGGCAGGAGCTATGGGGGGCTGAGCGGGGCGAAAGCGGGCGTCATGCGCCAGGACTCCGGAAAAGCACTACCGCGGGGACGAGCAGGGACGGGTGACGCGCGCAGACGAAAGGGGACTGGGGCCTCCCGGCCGCCCCTTTCCCTGCGCACGTCACGCGCATCAGGCGCTGGCCTGCAGCAACTGGTCTTGCAGGTCTTCCTGCGGATGTTCCTGGGCGAAATAGAGCGCGGCGCTCTGGCGGGCGTGGTCGCCGAATTCCTGGGGATGACGCATGACGATACGCTCGAAGGCGCCAGGCTCCAGGCCGTCTTCATAGAAGCCGTTATGGCACTGCAGGATGCCCGAGGCGCAGACGCTGCGCTCGACGGCGGCGATCAGGCCGCCAGCGCGGAGGCTCTTGACGATGTTGTGCGGCAGGCGGTGCCGGCGACGCAGATTGGCGGCGGTCTCGCTCAGGGTATCGAGGATCTCGGTCTCGGCAGGCGTCAGCTTGCGCACATCCAGCTTGGACTTCTGCACCAGATAGCGACGGGAGAGCAGGCGGGCCTGGTCGTTGAGTGCCTTGAGCACCACGCCGCTGAGTTCACCACGGGTGAACAGGCCGGTTTCCAGAGCGATCAGGTAGGACCAATCGTTGATGAGCGGGATCTTACTGATGTCACGTTCCATGTGAATGCCTGCGTCCATATAAGTTGGCTAATTGAGGATGAGACGCCTCAATGGTTCCAGTTCGCCAGTATAAGGTGACGAATGGCATGAAAATTGACGCTCCTGACAAGAATTGTCGGTTTTTTGTCGAAGTGGGTCACGAGTTGGAGATGCAACCTCAACGCTGCGCTTGGGGTCCCTAACTAGAGCCTGGCGTGAGTCGGGTTAACCCTTCGCAACGTCAGGTGATGTGATGAGTGACCCCGCACAGCGTTCGACTCCCCCGGATCTCCATTGCGACGTCGCCGTGATCGGTGCCGGAACTGCTGGCCTCGCTGCCGAACGCGCCGCCCGGCGCCAGGGTGCCCGCACCCTGCTGATCGACGACCACTGGGCCGGCACCACCTGTGCTTCGGTGGGTTGCATGCCGTCCAAACTGCTCATCATCGCGGGGGAGGCCCATCATGCCGTCCAGCGCGCCGCGACCTTTGGCATCGAGGTAGGCGAGGTCCACGTCGATGGCGCCGCCGTCATGGCGCGGGTGCGCCGCGAACGCGATCACTTTGTTGCGGCGACCAAGCAGGGTTTCGAGAAATTACCCGAGGGTGTGGCTCAGTGCGCCACCGCCCGCTTCATCGCGCCAGATCGACTGCAACTGAGTAATGGTAAAACTATTCAGGCCAAAAGTATCATCATCGCCACGGGCTCCTATCCGCTGGTGCCCGCGCCCTTCGACGCCTTGGGCGACCGCGCCCTGACCAACGAAACGATCTTCGAGCTACCCGACCTGCCACGTTCGCTGGCGGTGATAGGCACCGGTCCTGTAGGCCTGGAACTGGCCCAGGCCATGGCCCGCCTGGGCGTGGCCGTCACCCTGTTCGGTCAGGATGACGGCCTGGGTGCGCTCCAGGACACCGAGGTCAAGGCCGAGCTGCGCAAGATCCTGGAGCAGGATCTGACCCTGTACCTGAATGTCGAGGTGGATGCCCGGCGTGAAGGCGAGGGCGTCCGGCTGTCCTGGTCCGGTGACACGAGCGGCGAGGGCGATTTCGATTACGTGCTGGTGGCGGCCGGGCGACCGCCGCGCCTGAAGGGCCTGGGCCTGGAAACCACCGGCATCGAGCTGGACGACCATGGCACTCCGGTCTACGACCCCCAGACCCTGCAATGCGGCTCCTCGTCGATCTTCATCGCCGGCGATGCCGACCACGACCGCCCTATCCTCCATGAGGCGTCCGGTGAGGGCGCCATCGCCGGCCACAACGCTGCCTGTTATCCCGAGGTTCGACCCACGCCACGCTCGCCGCTGTTTTCGCTGATCTTCACCGATCCGCCGGTGGCCGTGCTGGGTAGCCCGCCAGACGCGGGCAGTCTGATCGGCACCTCTTCCTATCAGGATCAGGGCCGTGCCCGGGCCGAGGCCCGCAACCAGGGCGTCGCTCGTTTCTATGCCGAGCCGGGTACCGGCAAGCTCACTGGCGCGGCCATGGTCGGGCCGGGCATGGACCATATCGGCCACCTGCTGGTACTGGCGCTGATCCATGGCGAGACCGCCAGTTCGCTGCTCGACATGCCCTTCTACCACCCCACCCTCGAAGAAGGTCTGAAGTCCGGTCTGCGCGAGATCTGCCAGGGAGCCCACAGCAGCCTGCGCGGCGACCGTGACCAGGGCTCGCCTTCTGGCGCCTGACACCCCAGGAGATCCCATGATCAAGCTGCATCACCTCGATTATTCCCGTTCGCACCGCGTGCTTTGGCTGCTCGAAGAACTGGGCCTGCCCTATGAACTGGTCCGCTATCCGCGTACCGAGACTTTCCAGGCACCCGAGGCACTCAAGCGCGTTCACCCGCTGGGCAAATCGCCGGTGCTGGAAGATGGCGAGCTGCAACTGTCCGAGTCCTCGGCGATCCTGCGTTATCTCAATCAGCGCTATGGCCAGGGGCGCTTCGCGCCGGAGCCAGGCACCGCCACCTGGGCCCATCACGAGGAATGGCTGGACTTCGTCGAAGCCTCGGCCTGGCCGCCGGTGCTGATCCTGATCTTTGGCAAACGGGGCGACGTCGGTGTGCTCGAACCTCGTGGCAAGCCGGAGCTGGACAGGGTGATTGGCTATTTGAGCGACCACCTGCGCGGCAAGACCTATATCGTCGACGACCGCCTGACCCTGGCCGACATCCAGCTCTCCTACTTGGGCGCCATGGTCGCCATGGCCGGGGTGCTGGACGACTATCCGGTGTTCAAGGCCTATTTCGAGGGCCTGCGCCAGCTGCCGGGCTGCCAACGCGCCGAAGCCAAGGGCGGCAAGATGCTGCCGGACAAACTGTAGTTCGGGTGCAGGGTTCTGTTGGGCTTCGACGATAGAGCCGTCTCAGCCCAACCTACGGAGTGCACGGTCGTAGGTTGGCGCTGAGCGCAGCGAAGCCCAACAAGGGCTCACCTGATGCCAGGAGTGGAAAAGGCTGCGCCGTTTTCCACGCTACGGCCCTTTCTTGCACCTACCGTTCTAAGCGGGAAGGAGAGCCATACGGTGCGGCGGGGACATTCAGCGTGAAGCGCCGACCTCGTAGTGTGGATAACGGCGCAGCCTTATCCACGCGACCCGGACCTCCAACGCTACCAACAAAAAAGCCCCAGGCCTTTCGTGTCAGGCAGCGCGATCAGCCCGGTAGGTTGGGCTAAGCATAGCGAAGCCCAACAAAGGCTCACCTGATGCCAGGAGTGGCAAAGGCTGCGCCGTTTTCCACGCTACGGCCCTCTCTTGCACCTGCCGTCCTAAGCGGGAAGGAGAGCCATACGGTGCGGCGGGGACATTCAGGGTGAAGAGCCGACTTCGTAGTGTGGATAACGGCGCAGCCTTATCCACGCGACCCGGACTCCCCAACGCCGCCCAACAAAAAGCCCCGCCGGGATTACCGGCGGGGCTTTCGCTATCTCAACCAGCCATCAGGCCTTGAAGCGTCTTACCAGTCCATCCAGCTCACCCGACAGCTGCGACAGGCGCGAGGAATCGCGGGTGGTGGACTGGGCCAGGCCTTCCACCTGCTGGGCGTCGTCCTGGATCTGGGCGATGTGGCGGTTGATGTCCTCGGCCACCTGATGCTGCTCCTCGGCGGCCGCAGCGATCTGCAGGGCCTGGTCGCGGATCTCGTCCACCGACTGACGGATGCCCTCGAAGCTGCCACGTGCCTCGCTGATGGACGTCACGCTGGTCTGCGACAGCTCCAGGCTGGTCTCGATCTGGCGGGTGACCTCCTGGGTCTTGCGCGCCAGGTTGCCGAGCAGGCCGTCGATCTCGCCGGTGGAATCGGCGGTACGCTTGGCCAGGGCCCGGACCTCGTCGGCCACCACGGCGAAGCCGCGGCCTTGCTCACCGGCGCGGGCCGCTTCGATGGCGGCGTTGAGCGCCAGCAGGTTGGTCTGCTCGGCGATACCGCGGATGGTGTCGAGAATGGTGTTGATGTTGTGGCTGTCCTGCTCCAGCACCGCCATGGCCTGAGCCGACTGGGTGAGGCTACCGCTGAGCTGGTTGACGTTGCTGGTAGCTTTTTCGATCTGGCCGTAGCCCTCTTGCACCCTGTGGTGGCCGGCATCGGCGGAGGCCGCGGCGTGGCTGCAGGAGCGCGCCACTTCGTTGGAAGTAGCCACCATCTCGTTGAAGGCGGTGGAGACCATTTCCACGGCTTCGCGTTGGCGGCCAGCCACGTCGTTCATGCTGGCAGCGGCCTGGGTGGTCGCCTGCGAGGCCTGTTGCAGGTCATTGGAAGCCTGGCCGATGCGCTGCACCAGCTGGCGGATGCTGGCGAGGAACTGGTTGAACCAACCGGCCAGGGTGGCGGTTTCATCCTTGCCCTGGACGTTCAGGCTCTTGGTCAGATCGCCTTCGCCCTGGGCGATGGATTCGAGGCCCGCGGAGACGCCGCGGATCGGCCGCACGATCATGCCGGCGAAGGCTGCACCGAGTACGGCGAACAGGAGCGCCAGCACGGCGGTGATGCCGGCGATCTGCCAGGTCAGGGTGGTGGCCTTGCCCATCACCTCGTTGCGCTCGATCAGGCCGATGAATTTCCAGCCCAGCTCCTTGGCGGGGTAGACGTTGACCATGTAGTCGGTGCCATTGAGATTGACCTCGCCCAGGCCGTTCTGGATGCCGCTGAGCGTTTGGTAGGCGTCACCCAGTTCCTTGAGCTGCTTGAAGTTGTGCTTGGGATCCCGGGGGTCGACCAGTACGTTGCCGTTGTCTTCCACCAGCATCAGGTAGCCGCTCTGGCCGAGGGTGATGCTCTTGACCAGGTCGGTGAGCTGCTTCAGCGAGATGTCCAGGCCGACCACGCCACGCACCTTGCCGGTGGCGTCTTCCATGGTCCGGACGATGCCCATCAGGGCCACATCGTCCTGGGCCCAGTAGTAGGCCGGGGTACGGACCACCTTGCCCTGATTGGCCATGGCGGTCTGGTACCAGGGGCGCACGCGCGGATCGTAGTTGGCCAGCTTGGCGTCGTCCGGCCAGCTGATGTAGCCGCCATCGGCCAGGCCAACCGACAGGTAGGCGGTGGTGGGATGGGTCTTGGCGAAGCGGGTGAAATAGCTCAGCGCCTGCTGGCCGGTTTCGGTCTGCGGCTGCTGGGCAGCATCGGCGCCCTGGTAGTTCTTCAAGCCATCCAGAGCGATGACGTTCGGCTCCTTGGCCAGGTAGTCGACGTTCTGCTGGATGCCGGCAAAGAACTGCTGGATGTTGCGATCGATCTGACGGATTTCGCGCCCGCTGCCGTCGAGGAAGTCGCCGGTAGCCTGGCTGCGAACGTTCATGATGACCACGCCTGCCACCAGGATCACCGGAAGGCAGGCGGTTACCGCGAAAAGCGACGTGAGTTTTTGTTTGATGTTCATCGAATGCCCCGGTCGCGCGCTGCGCGAAGAGTGACGGCAACATGCCTTCACTCTGCATCGGCCCGGATAAGTCCGACTTGATACGGAATGAAAAATTATTCCATTTGGTCCGCAGCAGGCCGGAAAATCGCCGATCGGTCAGCTAACGACCCGCTATAACTCTTTCTTCAGATGGCGTTCGATTTCTTCCAATGACTTGCCACGGGTTTCCGGTAGGCAGAAATAGACGAACAAAAGCGACCCCAGGTTGATCGCGGCGAAGCCATAGAAGGTGTAGTTGCCGATCCACTCCAGCGCGACCGGAAAACTGAAGGCCACGGTGGCGTTGCACAGCCACTGTACGGCCACGGCCACCCCGGTCAGCAGGCCACGGACCTGATTGGGGAACAGCTCGGACATCAGCAGCCAGTACACCGGGGCGATGCACATCTGCATGAACAGCAGGAACACCAGGATGCAGGCCAGCGCCAGGTAGCTCTGGGTCAGGTTCTGCGGCAGCCATAGCAACACGCTGCCCAGCGCCAGTTGCGCCAGCACCACGATCACCAGTCCGGTCAGCAGCAGGGTGCGCCGGCCGGCGCGGCCGATGGCCCAGATGCCCAGCAGGGTGGCGATCACCGAGACCACACCATTGCCTATGGTGGCGGTGAGGGCCGCGCTGGTGCCCATGCCGGTGCTCTTGAGGATGATCGGGGTGTAGTACATGAAGGCGTTGACCCCGGTGAACTGGGCGACGAAGCCCAGGCCGATGCCCAGCAGCAGCAACTTGACCACCCAACCCTGACTCAGCAGCTCGCGCAGGGGTGGTCGATGTTTGGCCTGCTCCTCGCTCTCGCGCATCTCCTCGACCTCCCGCTCCACCTCCTCGGGGGTGTCGCGCAGGCGTTCCAGCACCGCTTCGGCTTCTTCGAGTCGCCCCTTGGCCGCCAGCCAGCGGGGCGAGGTGGGCAGCAGGAAGGTGCCGGCGAACAGCAGGATGCCCGGCACCATGGCGATGGCCAGCATGTAGCGCCAGATGCCGTTCTCGTGCACCAGCCAGGCGAGCAGGGCGCTGAGCACATAGGCCAGCAGCTGGCCACTGACGATCATCAGCTCGTTGCGGCTCACCAGGCGGCCACGGCGCTTGGGTCCGGCGATCTCGGCGATGAACACCGGCACCGTGGCCGAGCCACCGCCCACTGCCAGGCCGAGCACGAAGCGCGCGGCCACCATCAGCTCCACCGAGGGTGCTACCGCGGTGCCCAGGGCGCCCAGGACGAAGAGGATCGACAGCAGGCGCAGGGTGGTGCGCCGGCCATAGCGGTCGGCGAGATAGCCCGCCGCCAGGGAGCCGAAGGCCGCGCCGACGATCAGGGAGGCAGTGACCAGTCCCTCGGTGTAGGCGTTGAGGCCCAGGCCGCCCTGGTCGGCGGGCAGGGTCATGAAGGGCAGGGCGCCGGCGATGATGCCGGTGTCGTAACCGAAGGCCAGGGCGCCCATGGTGGCGACCAGCACGGTGATGAAGATCAGTCGCCGGGCCGAGGCCTTCTGGTCAGGGTCGGCGGCGGGAGCGGTGGAGCGGGAGGAAGACATAGCGAACGCGGGTATCCTGAAAACCTGAGGGGTAGGCGAGGTCGCACCGCCCCCGCGCCTCTGGCGACAGAGGGCGGTCGGTCCGACCTGGCTGGATAGGACAGGCGTCAGCCCCAGGATTTCCCGCCAGGGGCGCAAACCGTGGTCAGGGACGCTCGCGACGGTCCTGCAACAGGCCCTGGATACGCTCGCTGAGTACCTCGATGGCGAAGGGCTTCTGCAGCAGCTGCATGCCCTGACCAAGGAAGCGCTGCACGTCCATGGCCTCTTCGGCGTAGCCGGTCACCAGCAGCACGGCGATACCGGGCCGTTGGCGACGGATCTCTTCCACCAGCTCGCGCCCGGTCAGGCCCGGCAGCCCCACGTCGGACACCACCAGGTCCAGTTGCGGCTCGCGCTCCAGCAGCGCCAGGGCGGTGGGGGCGTCTTCGGCCTCCAGGGCGGTATAGCCCAGGTCGCGGAGTACCTCGACGATCAGCAGGCGTACCCCGGGTTCGTCTTCCACCACCAGCACCCGCTCGCCGCGACCCGGTTGCAGTACCACTTCCTCCGGAACTCCTTCGCTGGCGATGCCCTGGTGGCGCGGAAACAGCAGGCTGACCCGGGTGCCACGGCCTTCCTCGCTGTGGATGTCGATGTAGCCGCCGCTCTGCTTGATGAAGCCATAGACCATCGACAGGCCCAGCCCTGTGCCCTTGCCCTGCGGCTTGGTGGTGAAGAAGGGCTCGAAGACCTTTTCCAGCACGGCGGCCGGGATGCCGCTGCCGGTATCGCTCACGGCCAGTTCGACATAGTCGCCGCTCAGCTGCTCGGGCAGCATCAGCAGCTGCGGATCGCACAGGTTGCGGGTGCCGATCGCCAGCTGGCCGCCCTGGGCCATGGCATCCCGGGCATTGATGCAGAGGTTGAGCAGGGCGTTTTCCAGCTGGTTGGCATCGCTGCAGGTGGGCCAGGTGGCCGCGTCGAGCTGCAGGTGCAGCCGGATGTTCTCGTTGAGGGTGCGCTGGATCAGGGTCTCCATGCCGGTGACCAGCCGATTCACGTCCAGGGGTTGCAGATCCAGGGCCTGGCGCCGGCCAAAGCTGAGCAGGCGCTGGGTGAGGGCGGCGGCCCGCTGCGCCGAGGCGATGGCGATGCCGATGTAGCGTTCGGCGCGGGGCTGTTCGCCGTTCAGATGGCGCTGCAGCAATTCCAGCGAGCCGGTGATGGCCGTGAGCAGGTTGTTGAAGTCATGGGCGATGCCGCCGGTGAGCTGGCCGATGGCTTCCATCTTCTGGCTCTGGCGCAGGGCGTCCCGCGCCTGCTCCAGCTCCAGCGCCCGTTCGCGCTCGACGGTGACGTCACGGGCCACGCAGTAGAGCAGCCCGCCCTCGGGCACGGCGGTCCAGGACAGGTGACGATGGGTGCCGCCGCGGGTGCGAAAGCGATTCTCGAAGTTGAAGGTAGCGGCGCCGGCGGCCAGTTGGGCGATCTCCTGGCGGGTGCGCTGCCGGTCTTCGGGATGCTCCAGCCATTCCGAGGTCTTGCCGATGATCTCGTCCACCGCCCAGCCCAGGGTGCGGGTCCAGGCCGGGTTGACGCTGACCCAGATGCCCCGGCTGTCGGCGATGCCGATGAGATCGTGGCTGTAGGCCCAGAGCTGGTCGCGCTCGCGGGTGCGTTCGCGGACGCGGATCTCCAGCACCTCGTTGGCCTGCCGCAGGGCATCGGCGGTCTCGCGCCTGAGTCGCGCCAGGCGCATGGCGCCTTCCACCCGGGCGATGAGCTCCCGGGCGCTGAAAGGTTTGACCAGATAGTCGTCGGCACCGGCGGCGATGCCCTCGATGGAGGCCTCTTCGCCCGCTCGCGCCGACAGCAGGATGATGGGCACCTGGCCGGTGCGCTCGTCGCTGCGCAGGGCGCGCAGCACGCCGAAGCCATCCAGCACCGGCATCATCACGTCGGAGAGCACCAGCGCGGGCAATTGCCGCTGCACCGCCTCGACCGCGGCGCGGCCATCGGCCACGGCGTCCACCTGGTAGCCGGACTCCTGCAACAGCCGCTCGACATAGCCGCGCATGTCGGCATTGTCGTCGGCCAGGACGATGCGCTCGCCGCGCCCCTGGCCACCACCGGCATGCTCGTCGAGCCCCGTGGGGGTAGGGGTGGCCGGCTCGTCCGGCAGCCAGCGCAGGGCCTCGGCGACAAAGGTGTCGGCGCGGGTGGCGGTGGACACCTGGTTCGTGGCGCCCACTCGGTTGGCCTCGGGCAGATGGGCATGGCCGAACGGCAGACGCACCTCGAAGGTGGTACCCACGCCGATCTGGCTGGTGACCCGCACCTCGCCGCCGTGCAGCTCGGTGAGGTCCTTGACCAGCGCCAGGCCGATGCCGGTGCCCTCGTGGGTCCGGCCGATCTGACCCTCGATGCGGTGGAAGCGGTCGAATACCTTGCCCAGTTCGCTCTGCGGGATGCCCACCCCCGTGTCTCTCACTGCCAGCACGACGTGCGCGTCCTGGCGGCGCAGGCTGACCCGCACCTCACCTTCCAGGGTGTACTTGAAGGCGTTGGAGACCAGGTTCAGGACGATCTTTTCCCAGAGGTCGCGATCCACCCACACCGGCTCGTCCAGGCGGGCGCAGTCGAGGGTGAAGGTCAGGCCGGCGCGGGCCATGGCCGAACGAAAGCTGCTGGCCAGCTCCGCGGTATAGATCGCCAGGTCCAGGGGCGCGAAGCTCGCGCGCATCCGGCCCGCTTCCATGCGCGAGAAATCCAGCAGCGAATTGACCAGCCGCAGCAGGCGCTGGCCGTTGCGCTGGATGAGCTCCAGCTCCTGGCGACTCACCGCAGGCTCGCCGTCGGCGCGGTCCGGCCGCGCCAGCATGTCTTCCAGGGGGCCGAGCATCAGCGTCAGCGGCGTGCGGAATTCATGGCTGGCGTTGGAAAAGAAGGCCGTCTTGGCCCGGTCCAGCTCGGCCAACTGCTCGGCACGGCGGCGTTCTTCCTCGTAGCGCCGGGCATTGGCGATGGCGGTGCTGAGGTGCCCGGCAGCGCGGACGAACAGGCTCTGGTAGTCGGCATCCACTCGCCGCCGCGGGCTGATGCCGGAGACCAGATAGCCATAGGGTTCCTCGCCCAGCGGTCCGGGAATCGGCACCACCAGCGCCTCTTCCAGGGGCTCCGGCCAAGGGGTCCCGGCGAGCCGGCCGCCATGGCGCTCGTTGAGACCGGTCACCAGGGTCGGCGCGCTGCGCGCCGTGGTGAAGGCCCAGGGCAGTCCGGCGGCCTCCGGGGTGACGTCCAACGGGGCAAGGACATCGTCTGGCGCCAGGCCGGCCAGGGCCACGCGCTGCAAGGTGCCGGTCGCGGCGTCGCGCAGATAGGCCAGGCAGAACGGCGATTCCTCCGGCACCTCGTGCAGGCAGCGCACCCCTTCGCGGCAAGCGTCTTCGGCGACGCGCGTCGCCGAAGTGGCCTCGGAGACATTGCGCAGCAGGCGCTCACGGCGTTCCGTGAGCACCCGGTGCGTGGTTTCGGTCACCGCGGTGAAGATGCCCTCCACCTCGCCGGTATCGCCGCGTACCGGGCTGTAGCTGTAGTAGAAGTAGCACTCCTCCACGTAGCCGAATCTGTTCAGCGGCAGCAGCTGATCCTCGGACCAGGTGGCCTCGCCGGTCGTCATCACGTGGTCGAACATGGGGCCGATGATGTCCCAGATTTCCGCCCACACCTCCCAGCCGGCACGTCCCAGCGCCCAGGGATGCTTGCGCCCCGGCACCGCGCTCCAGGCATCGTTGTAGATCAGGGCGCGGGTCTCGCCCCAGTAGAGCACGATGGGGAAGCGCGAGCCGAGGCAGATGCTGACCGCCGAACGCAGGGCGGTCGACCAGGTTTCCAGGGGGCCGAAGGGCGTCTGGGACCAGTCCTTCTGGCGCATCAGCGCGGCCATTTCACCGGGGACGTCGAGAAAGGCCAGCTGCGAGGGAAGGTTGGACAAGAGGGCTCCTGCGGGACAAGGAAAGAGGGGCCTGGGACGTACCGCCGTCAGCAGCGACAGCGACAGGCAGGAGGGCCGCGACCTAAGCATGTTGATTGCTCAGACTATTACAAGCGGACCGGCTTGGCGAATGACGCGGGCGGCAGAGCGCCGGCCCGTACCGCGGCGACGGCGGTCGGATGACGCGTCAGCGGCCCAGGCGTTCCACCAGGAAATCCACGAATACCCGCACCCGCGCCGGCATGGTGGTGCCTCCGACGAAAACGGCGTGGATCGGCTCCAGATCGCCCGGATTCCAGGCCTCCAGCAGCGGCACCAGGGCACCGCTGCGCAGGTCGTCAGCCACGCTGAATTCACCGATGCGGGCGATACCGGCGCCTTCGCGGGCCAGCAGTGCCAGGGCCTCGCCGCTGTTGCATTCGATGTTGCCGGCGATCTTCAGGGTGAATTCGCGACCATCGCGCACGAAAGGCCAGTCCGGCGCGGCGCGGCGAAAGTTGAATCTCAGGCAGTTGTGGCCGAGCAGGTCTTCCGGCACCAGGGGCGTGCCGTGGCGGGCGAGGTAGGCGGGCGAAGCTACCACCACCTGGCCGGTGACGCCGATGGGCCGGGCGGTGAGAGGGCTGTCGGCGAGCTGGCCGAAGCGGATCGCCACATCGGCCTGGCCGGCGAGGATGTCCACCACCTCATCGCCCAGCGCCAGGTCCACCAGGATGTCGGGATAGCGGGCGCTGAAGG
Source organism: Pseudomonas oryzihabitans (assembly GCF_001518815.1). Lineage (NCBI taxonomy): Bacteria > Pseudomonadati > Pseudomonadota > Gammaproteobacteria > Pseudomonadales > Pseudomonadaceae > Pseudomonas > Pseudomonas oryzihabitans. Next base: position 4,044,509 of record NZ_CP013987.1, on the reverse strand, counting down.
CCGCCACCAACGGCACGATGGTCATGCGGCCGTGGCCGAGGGCGGCGCTGACCCGCAGCCGTCCCTGGGGCACGCCCTGGTCGGCGATGGCCTCTTCCACCTCGGCCAGATCCGCCAGGATGCGCCGCGCGGCGCGTAGATAGGCCTCGCCCTCGGCGGTGAGGGTGATGGCCCGGGTGGTGCGCAGCAGGAGCCGCGTACCCAGGCGCTGCTCGGTGCGGGCGATGGAGCGACTCACCGCCGAAGGCGTCAGGCGCAGGGCTCTGGCCGCTGCCGAGAGGCTGCCAGCCTCGACCACCTGCGCGAACACCGCCATCTCTCCCGAGCGACCTGCTAGATCCACTTGTGCCTCCAGGGCAAAGGTGCATGCCAAAACCGCCGTCTACCGGCTCATCGAGCAGGAGCTTAGCATTCAAGGCATAGATAAGGAGCCTTTCCCATGCGTATCAATCCCCCTCTGCTGGCCCTGGCCACGGGTGCCTTCGGCATCGGTGTCACCGAGTTCGCCCCCATGGGCATGCTGCCCGGCATCGCCGCCGACCTCGGCGTCTCCATCCCGGCGGCGGGTCTGCTGGTCAGCGCCTATGCCCTGGGCGTGCTGATCGGCGCACCGCTGATGACCCTGACCACCGGCCGCATTCCGCGTCGCCAGCTGCTGATCGGCCTGATGGCCATCTTTACCCTGGGCAACCTGATGTCGGCCCTGGCCACCGACTACACCAGCCTGCTGATCGCCCGGGTGGTGACCTCGCTCAACCATGGCGCCTTCTTTGGCGTCGGCGCCCTGGTGGCGGCCAGCGTGGTCGCCCCGGATCGGCGCGCCGGGGCGGTCGCCGCCATGTTCATGGGCCTGACCCTGGCCACCATCGGCGGGGTGCCCCTGGCTACCTGGTTCGGTGAACTGCTCGGCTGGCGCCAGGCCTTCTGGGGCATCGCCGGACTCGGCCTGCTGACCATGGCCGCGCTCTGGTTCGCCCTGCCCAACGTGGCCCTGCCACCCAGCGACGGCGTGCTGGCCGAGATCCGCGTGCTGGGCCGCCCGCCGGTGTTGGCCGCTCTGGGCCTGACCGTGGTCGGCTCGGGCGCCATGTTCACCGTCTTCACCTATATCGCGCCCATCCTCGCCAGCGAAACCCATGGCTCCACGGCCTTCATCACCGCCATGCTGGTGCTGTTCGGCGTCGGCCTGACCCTGGGCAATCTTTGGGGCGGCAAGGCCGCGGACAAATCCATCGACCGCACCCTGATCGCCTCCCTGAGCCTGCTGATCCTGGTGCTGCTGGCCTTTACCGTGCTGATACGCTGGCCGCTGCCGGCCGCCGTGGCCATCCTGCTCTGGGGGATCGCCAGCTTCGCCCTGGTCCCGCCGCTGCAGATGCGGGTGATGGACGCCGCCAAGGACGCCCCCAACCTGGCCTCGGCGGTCAACATCGGTGCCTTCAACCTGGGCAATGCCCTGGGCGCGGCCCTGGGTGGCGCGGTGATCAGCGCCGGTCTGGGCTATCCGGCCATCTCCCTGGCCGGCGCCGGCATGGCCGCCCTGGGGTTGCTGATGGTGCTGACCCTGGCCTGGCGCGGTCGGGCGAGCGGCGCAGCAGTAGCGGGGTAGGAACGAGCAGGTCGGCCTTACTCGGCGAAGGGGAGGGGCGTGTCGCCGCCCCGGTCCACCGCGAAGGCGTTGAGGGTCATGGCGACCAGGCTGTAGTAGCCATAGACACCCACCAGCTCGACCATCCCGGCTTCGCCGAACAGCGCTACGCCCTGCTGGTAGAGGTCATCGGGGATACGCCGGGTGTCGTAGAGCGCCACCCCGATGGCATGGACGCAGGCCTCCTCGGGCGTCTCGAAGGACGGCACGGCGCCTTGCCGGATTGCCTCTATCACCTGATCCGCCAGCCCCGCCTGACGGGCGATGGGCTCATGGATCTGCCATTCCGCCTGGGCGCGCCACCAGGCGGCGGTGGTGAGGATCGCCAGCTCGGTAAGGCGCAATTCCAGCCGAGTACCGTAGCGGCAGAAGGCACCCAGCCGCTGGGCATGGTTGGCCAGCGCCGGACTGTGGATCCAGGCCAGGAAGGGCCCATCGAGATTTCCCCGCGGACCGCTCTGGATCTCGGCCAGTACGCGCTGCTGTTCTGCCGTCGTGTTCTGTTCGGACAGGGGTGTCAGCCGCGATGAGAGGGGCATGATGGTCATCCTCGATACAGGTAGGGGTTCATCCAATACCACCGCCTGTCCCTAGGGCAAGTCTCCGTATCGCGCTCAAGCAACCTAGTTAGACGTCGCAATCAGGCTGGCGGCATCCCCCTGGCTCTGGTCACAATCGGGCCTGACGTTACAGAGGAGCCAGCCGATGACGCAGAGCTACACCACCTTCTACCTGGAGATGACCGCGCCGACCGAATTGCGCGAGAAGCCGCCACGGCCTGACCTGCAGATCGTCGAGTGCGAGGTGCCGCAACCCGAACTCAATCGCTTCCTCTATGCCCTGGTCGGCCAGGCCTGGGACTGGAGCGATCTCGACAGCTGGAGCGACGCCCAGTGGCGCGAACTGGTGGAGCAGGAAGGCCACCGCACCTGGGTCGCCTATCACCGCGGCGCCATTGCCGGTTACTACGAGCTGTACCGCCCGGATGGTCGCAACGCCGAGATCCGCTACTTCGGCTTGGCCGGCGCCTTCATGGGGCTTGGTTTCGGCGGGCCGCTGCTCAGCCATGCCCTCCGTTCCGCCTGGGACTGGCCTGGTACCGAGCGCGTCTGGGTGCATACCTGCACCCTGGATCACCCAGCCGCCCTGGCCAACTACCAGGCGCGTGGGCTGCGGATCTACCGGCAGGAAGACACGGCGCTCTGAGGCGCCGGTGTAGCCGCTCACCCGCCGAAAGCCAGAGCGCAGTCTTCCATCGCCTACTCAACGACTAGGGCGCTTCCGCCGTCGCGGGCGTCACCGCCGAACCGGCCAGCAGGCCGCCGTCCAGATTCAGCTCGCTGCCGGTCATGTAGCCGGCGTCGTCGGAGGCCAGCAGCAGCGCCACGGCGGCGACTTCCTCGGGCCGGCCAAAGCGCCGCAGCGGCGTATCCCGCACCAGCGCAGCCATGCGGGCCTCGCGGTCCGGGCCGTCGCCCAGCATGGGCTCCCACATCGGCGTGAGGATGGCGGCGGGGTGGATGGAATTGCAGCGGATCGCGAGGCCCTGCTCCGCGCAATAGAGGGCGACCGTCTTGCTGTGGTTGCGTACGGCGGCCTTGGACGAGGCATAGGCCGCCGCGCCGGGGATGCCCACCAGCCCGGAGCGCGACGAGATATTGATGATGGACCCGGCGCCTGCCTGCCGCATGGCACGGATGCCGTATTTGCAGCCGAGAAAGACGCCATCGAGGTTGGTGCGATGCACCGCGTGCCAGTCTTCGAGACTGGCGTGCTCCGGATCATGAGCCACCACGCCCTGCTCGAATCCGGTGATCCCGGCGTTGTTCACCAGCACGTCCAGCCCCCCGCGCTCCGCGAGGATCTGCCGCGTCACCTGCTGCCAGTCGTCTTCCAAGCGCACGTCCAGATGCAGGTAGCAGGCACCGTCCCCCAGCTCGGCGGCGACGGCGCGGCCAAGGTCAGCGTTCAGGTCGGTGATATAGACGAAGGCACCCTCCGCCACGAAAGTCCGGGCGATGGCGGCGCCTATGCCCTGGGCCGCGCCGGTGACCAGCGCGGTCTTGCCGCTGAGTTTGGCTGCCATGCGAGTACGCCCTCCAGATCTTGAATAGCATCCGAGAGTAGCCCAGGCCGTCCAGTCAGGGGGCCAGCATCACGCCCGGGCGCTGACACCACCGGTGCTGTCGCCAGCCTTCTTCAGGGCTTCGGTATAGGCGGCGTAGGCAGTCGTCAACGCCTCGCTGGCGGCGGCCACATTGGCCTGGGCGGCTTCGCGCGCGGCCTGGCTGGCCTCGTCAGCCTTGCCTTCGCCCTTGCTCTGGGCCTCTACAGCGCGCAACTGCTTTTGCGCCAGCTCCAGTTGCCGCTTGGCCATGTCTATGGCCTTCTGCAGGGTATCCAGGGTCTTGTTGCCGGTGCTGCTCTTCTCCCCGCCAGAGGTAGCCTCGGCTTCGGCCTGATCCTTGATCTGGTTCAGTGGATTGGGCTTGCCGATGCCCTTGGGCTTCTTGGCTAGCTCAACCTTGGCCGCCTCTTCCTCGGCGGTGGGCTTGGCAGTCGCGCCACCCAGCCTGAGCGTGGGCGCGCGCAAGATGCCGTGGCCAATGCCATTCACCGACAGCGTGCTGGACATCGCGGACTCCTTGAAAGGTACATCCCAAGGGTAGCGGCCGCGTGGGGCAAAGATTGAGCATCTAGCGCCACAACGGTCATAGCCAGTGATGCGCAAAAACGCTCAGCTTCTTGTCTGGCGCTGCAAATTCGAGGAATGTCTCGGCGAGATCCAGACATTGAGAACCCAGCTGCCGAAGCTCAATCCGCTAATTGGAATGAGCGCGGCTGAGATCTTTTCAGCCGCGTCCTTACCTTTACCCTGGTACGCGACGATACGCTGCTTTACTACATCATCGTGACGCTGTGAATGGTCGGCAGGCCATGGGTTGCCGACCATCAACCGAGGCCAGGCATAGCTCTTTTGTCCATGCCGGTCCGATTACGCAGTTTCCCCGGATTTGGCATAACGGGCTGCAGTTTTATAGAGATCCTTGTTCTGGATATCGATATCAGGCTGCTCCAGGTGGTAGCCCAGACTCTCCATCACTTGCTTGACCATGCGTCCGGTCATTTGCTTGATCCTGTCCGCTTTGATCTCGTCACCAAACTCAGCCAGCAGACGAGGCTGGAGACCTTCAATGGCAGGTCGCTGCAGATAGGTGCTGGTTTCTAGGCAGGCAATGGACGTGTCTCTGTGCAAAAACTGCCACAACGTCGTTGCCAGAGGGGTGTTTGCAACATCAGAGAAAGAGCCGGCTTCGAAAGCTTTCATATCGGTCTATAGCCTTGTGTGTGGATAGAGTGAAAAATTCTGTTTGAGGTGGGCTGTCAGCGTCCGCACGCACAGCGGTCAGTTGCTCGGCTAGAACGAAAGGCTATTGGGTAATGACGGCGTGGTTGGAAAAGCCGCTCTGGATGACGTTGATGGCATTGCCCGCCGTGTTCTGGGTCAGGTCGGCGGTGTGCTGGTAGCCACTCTGGCTGGCGGTGATGCTGGAGGCATTACCTGTGACATAAGCCGTCACCTCGAGATTGTCGCCCTGTTGATCGACCTTCAGCTGGCCGTCGTTACCCAGGTAGTAGGCCGAGACGCCGTTGCTCTCGCCGTTAGATACCAGATCCAGCTGATTGCCCTCACCCGAGGCGATAACGTCGGCGTTATTGCCATTACCAGTCTGCGCCAAGGTCAGCTGGTTGCCGGCGCCATAGACATTGACGTCGGCGCGGTTGAGGTCGCCGCGCTGGGCGATATCGACGTTGCTGGGCCGCGAATAGGCGCTGGAGTGCCGGACCCGGGCGTCGTTGCCGTTACCCTGTTGCACCACGGTGGAATCGGTTCGCTCGCCGGCCTGCTTGAGGCTAATGTAGTTGTCGTTGCCGCGTTGTTCGATGAGGGTGGTCGAGTCATTGCCGTTCTGACTGACCCAGGCGCTATTGCGCAGTCCGAAGCTGACCACCTGCAGGTCCAGCGCATCGCCATGCTGGCCCAGCTCCAGGGTGCCGTTGAGGCCGTCTTGCCGTGCCGTCAGGGTATTACCACCTGCCCGGTCGCTGGTCTGATCGATGTCGATGCGGTGAAAGCCACCATCCTGCTGCACAAAGGTATCCAGCCGCAGACCGCTTTGCCGCACCACCGTCTCGTTGCCACTGCCTGGCCCCTGATCGACCTGTACCCGCCCGTAGCCCGCATTGAGCTGCTCGATATCCACCCGCCGCTGCGAACCCAAGGTCTGGTTGACTTCGGCATAGCTCCTGGCGCTGTCCTGCACCACCCGCACGCTGTCATCGGCATCGTCCTGCTGGGTGACCTGAGTAGTGAGAAAGATACCGCTCTGCTGGATATCGGCCTTGTTACGCGCCGACAGCTCGCTGCCCTGGTTCAGGTTCACCCTGTTGAAGCCACCGTCCTGCTGGACGTTGGCCGTATTGGATTCGGCCCAGACGGCACCGGTATTGGCCAGCAGCAACGCGACCATGAGGGAGCGGGAGGTTTGCATGGGGACGGTCCTTGTGGGGGGTACTGTGGCTGGGGCCTAGTATTTAATGAGGAGTAGTCGGAGTCATTGAGCTTTTTTAAGAAAATAATCCAATTATTAGTGCAAGCTTTGCAATCGACCAATGGATTGATACGCAATATTTAGATAGAGCTTGTGTGATTTAAACTTGAGATTCCTTTTGGTAAAGGTGATGGTTTTTATCTGTAGTGTTATGTTGAGATTTCTTTAAGTTAGGCAGCGGCTATTCAGTAGGCGGTTTTATTATGTGGCAAGTTAGGATTGTATTTTGATGATTTTTTTGTGCATTTTCCTAGTCTTCAGGCATTAATATTCGTGCTTCAACTCCGATTTCTTGAAGGAGGAAAAGCAATCCGCCACCCTCGATCAGCTCTATCGGTTTGTCTTTCGAGAATTCAAATGCGTCGGGTCCATAGCCGCTAGTGGTTACTAGGATTCCTTTGTTTGCACCTTCATTCATCATCGTTCCGTAAAGATCTCGAACTGCCGAAACTCCCACGGTATGTCTATAGCGTTTTGCCTGAATTACTACTTTTCCCCCTAGAATTGGTCGGGGATCGTAAGCAATACAGTCAACGCCTCCGTCTCGCGAGGATCTTGTAAGCTTAGACTCTAGTCCCATTTTTGAGAATAGATTTGCTACAAGAGTTTCAAATTCGTATGGGTTAAGGTCCATTAGGTTGGTGGCAGAACTCAGCTGTGAAGTAAGGTCCTGTTGGTCAATAAATCGTTTGTCTATCATATGAAATTCAATAATAGGCCTAACGGCTTGAGCTTCGCTTGGAGATCTAGAAACATGGGCGCCTAAATTTTTAAGGCACACAGCTCGATCTACCCGCGCTAAGTCTATCTCTGTGAAAGTTTTGCGCGACGTTCGGACGGAAACAAGATGCGGTTGTATCTCCCGGCCGGTTGCAGGATCAATTGTATTCACATATCCGCTAAAACAGCAGGTCTCAAGAAACTCGCCTTGGTCAGCCTCGAATATTTCGTGTAAGCATCTTAGTGCTATGCTCGCCACAACATCCGAATATAATGCTTTTATTTCTCCAGGCTTGCGTAGCTTCTCAACGATCTCGTCTCTAGTTTTGACATAGCGATACTCGGCTACGCTGGGGATTATTTCTACCGTAGGTAGTTCATACTCAATTACCAGTTGTTTTGAGTCAGGTTGATAGGCCAGAGAAAAGTTTTGTGGAAAACCTTCTGGATAGACAGATTTTTCAAGAACCATGCTGCAATAAGCTACAATGGACTCCGAGTCGCCCTCATAATAAGAGTAACGAAACGCATCGACTTCAGAGTCGCGAAGTGCTTTCTTTTCCAAAAAAGCTGATACTCCTGCTTCATAGTCCTCGCGAGCTTTCCTTAATAAATCTAAACGTTGCGTGTTTTGAGTGTTGATTTGCTGCTCGCTAGCAATAAATTGCTCGTTGGCGAGTCTTAGTTTTTCCGAGTGTTTGGCCTTATAGCCTGGCATTAAAAAGGCATGCCAAGGTAAAGAGGGTACTTTTGACGTAAATGACTCTAGGGAAGGACCTTTTATGGCAGTTGTTAAGGACTTTGGTGGGGCGAATTGTGGTGGGTTTTCTAAGACTCTAAGCGAGTCAAAGGTAACCGTGTCATCAACCATTAATGTAGCGGATAAAATATTCTCAAGTTCGCTTAAGAATAGTGCGGTGCTATCATTTTTGTCGCGTGCTTCTTGTGTTTGAAATTCTAAATAGTTTTGCTTTGCAAATCGTTCGGACTCGCGGCTGTAGCGAGCTTGCTCGCGTTCTTTTATAGCCCTATCTCTTCTTTGTTCACGTTGCGTACGGTCGGCCTCCTGCTGTAAGGCGCGTTGTTCAGAGGCTTGAAGTCGTTGCTGTTTGGCTGTTTCACGCGCTATGGCTCGAATCACTTTCTCAAAGCCGCTTCTCTTTGCCATATGCCCTCTTTTTATTAGGAAATCGTAAAAAATATATAAGATAATTTTCAGTATAGACGCTCTCTGCCAAAGCGTTGGGCAGGAGGAATGGATCTGTGCGGACTAGAATTGGCGGATCGATAGTGTCTTGCTAAAAATGGATTATCCCATCGGTCCAAACTCTTCAGCCGCTGAGCAATACCTCTCGCGAGTCAGCTCTTGCCCCTTGGCCTTACCCAATGCTGCGCATTGCCCCTTGAACCACTGTTTTGCCCCTTTCCTACACTCCCGATACTCAATTGATCCCTTACGGTGATTCCCGCAAACACTGCCGTAATCAATCCGACTGTCTTGTACCTCCCAAGTAGCCAAATACGAACCGCTGCCATCCCACTTGCGAACCCAATGGCTTTCGCTGAAAGAAGGTGAGGAAGAGGTATACACGGGAGCTAGCTCTTGCCCCGCCTTGTACTGGGCGAGATAGGCTGCTGACACCATTCCCTGCGGAGCCGAAGCCGGCTCTTGCGCACGAGGCACGGCGCCATAGCGGCAACGCAATACCTCTTCATCCACCACGTTGCCCTGCTTGAGGCAGGCATCTAGAGGTTGAGGCGCGGCTATGGCTTGGTGAGGTGCAGGTAAAGAAGGAGGGAGGGGAGATGCAGGCGTTTTGCTCTCCGCAACTTCAAAAGGCGGTTCAGCCACAGGCGCAGGATGCAGCCAACGCTCTACCCAAGGCCAGTTCAGCCAGAGCAGAGCGACAGGCACCAGTAGCCAGACGAATAGCAGAGGAGAGCGCTGCGCCTTGCGGCGGCGACGGTAGTTGGGAACGGCGTCGAGTTCGGCGATGAGCGCGGCGCGATAGTCTTGCGCGGTCTTGCCATGACGGTCTTTGGGCGGCATAACGGCGTCCTGGCCGGGGCCGAGACGAGAGATCGTGACGGCTGCTTCCTTGTGATGGATTTCACAGTAGGAGGCAGGGTAGGAGGCGTCAAGGCTGGCAAAAGGCCGGAATCGTTAAGACTTTTGCTGTGAAGTCTGACGATTTTTGCAGCGAGTGCAGCCGAAACCGAGGGTTGGCAAGGCTTCGCTTGGGGTGAAAGTGTTTGGAAGGGGTAGGCGCTGCGGATTTCATCGCCGACGAACTACCCCCACGACCGCCCAAACGGTCGTGGGGACAGGGCTTAATCCACCGCCTTGACCATCTCCTCGATGACCTTCTTGGCATCGCCAAAGACCATCAGGGTCTTGTCCAGGTAGAAGAGCTCGTTATCCAGACCCGCGTAGCCGCTGGCCATGGATCTCTTGTTGACGATGATCGTCTTGGCCTTGAAAGCTTCGAGGATGGGCATGCCGGCGATGGGCGAGGTGGGGTCGTTCTTGGCGGCCGGGTTGACCACGTCGTTGGCGCCGAGCACCAGCACCACGTCGGCCTGGCCGAATTCGGAGTTGATGTCGTCCATCTCGAATACCTGGTCGTAGGGCACCTCGGCTTCGGCCAAGAGCACGTTCATATGGCCGGGCATGCGTCCGGCCACCGGGTGGATGGCGTATTTCACCGTCACCCCGTTGTGCACCAGCTTCTCGGTCAGCTCCTTGAGCGCGTGCTGGGCGCGGGCCACGGCCAGGCCGTAGCCAGGGACGATGATGACGCTGTCGGCGTTGCCCAGCAGGAAGGCGGCGTCGTCCGCCGAGCCAGATTTGACCGGGCGCTGCTCCTGGCTACCGCCACTGGCCGCGGCTTCCGTCGCCCCGCCGAAGCCGCCGAGGATGACGTTGAAGAAGGAGCGGTTCATCGCCTTGCACATGATGTAGGAGAGGATGGCGCCGCTCGATCCCACCAGCGAACCGGCGATGATCAGCATGGAGTTGTTGAGCGAGAAGCCGATACCGGCGGCGGCCCAGCCGGAGTAGCTGTTGAGCATGGAGACCACCACCGGCATGTCGGCGCCGCCGATGGGGATGATGATCAGCACGCCGATGACGAAGGCCAGGGCCACCAGCACGGCGAAGGCGCCGAGGTTGCCACTGAAGGTGAACATCAGGCCCAGGGCGAGGATGGCCACGCCGATGACCAGGTTGAGGATGTGCTGGCCGGCGAACTGCACCGGGGCGCCCTGGAACAGGCGGAACTTGTATTTGCCCGAGAGCTTGCCGAAGGCGATCACCGAACCGGAGAAGGTGATGGCGCCGATGGCCGCGCCGAGGAACAGCTCCAAGCGGTTGCCGCTGGGGATCGGCTGGCCAAAGGTGGCGACGATGCCCAGGGACTGGGGCTCGACCACCGCGGCGATGGCGATGAACACCGCGGCCAGGCCGATCATGCTGTGCATGAAGGCCACCAGCTCGGGCATCTTGGTCATTTCCACGCGCTTGGCCATGATCGCGCCGGCACTGCCGCCCACCAGCAGGCCGACGATGACGTAGCCGATGCCCTGCACCGCCAGCTCGCTGCCGAGCTTGTGGATCAGCGCCAGGGTGGTGAGCACGGCGAGGGTCATGCCGGCCATGCCGAAGGCGTTGCCGCGGCGTGAGGTGGTGGGGTGGGAAAGGCCCTTGAGCGCCTGGATGAAGCACACCGAGGCGACGAGGTAGAGCAGGGTGATGAGGTTCATGCTCATGTCAGGGCTTCTCCGCCTGGGCCTTGGGGGCCTTCTTCTTGAACATTTCCAGCATGCGGCGGGTGACCAGGAAGCCGCCGAAGACGTTGACCGCCGCCAGGGCCACGGCCAGGGTGCCCATGGTCTTGCCCAGCGGGGTGACGGTGAGGGCGGCGGCGAGCATGGCGCCGACGATCACGATGGCGGAGATGGCGTTGGTCACGGCCATCAGCGGGGTGTGCAGCGCGGGGGTGACGTTCCAGACCACGTGGTAGCCGACATAGATGGCCAGCACGAAGATGATCAGGTTGTAGATGCCGTCGGAAATCAGATCCATGGGGGCAGTCCTTTAAAGGCAGAGGGGCCGGGCTGGGGCTCAGGCGTTCTTGCGGCGCAATTCGCCGCCGTGGCACATCAGGCAGGCGGCGACGATGTCGTCCTCCAGGTCGAGGTGGAAGGCCCCGTCCTTGAGCACCAGCTTGAGGAAGTCCAGCAGGTTGCGGGCATAGAGCGCCGAGGCGTCCGCCGGCACCCGGGCGGCCAGGTTGCCGTAGCCCACCAGGGTGACGCCGTGCTTGACCACCACCCGGTCCAGCTCGGTCAGCGGGCAGTTGCCGCCCTGGCTGGCGGCCAGATCGATGACCACGGAGCCGGGCTTCATCTCGGCCACGGTGGCTTCGTGCAGCAGGGTGGGCGCACGACGACCGGGGATCAGTGCGGTGGTGATGACGATGTCGGCCTGCTTGGCGCGTTCGTGCACGGCCTTGGCCTGGCGCTCCATCCAGGTAGCCGGCATGGGCCGGGCATAGCCGCCGACGCCTTCGGCGCACTGGCGTTCTTCCTCGGTCTCGAAGGGCACGTCGACGAACTTGGCACCGAGGGATTCGATCTGCTCCTTCACCGCTGGACGCACGTCCGAGGCCTCGATCACCGCGCCGAGGCGTTTGGCGGTGGCGATGGCCTGCAGCCCCGCCACCCCGGCGCCGAGGATCAGCACCCGCGCGGCCTTCACCGTGCCGGCAGCGGTCATCAGCATGGGCATGAAGCGCGGATAGTGGTCGGCCGCCAGCATCACCGCCTTGTAGCCGGCGATGTTGGCCTGGGAGGAGAGCACGTCCAGGCTCTGGGCGCGGGAGGTGCGCGGCGCTGCTTCCAGGGCGAAGGCAGTGAGGCCGCGGGCGTTGAGCTGGTCCAGGGTCTCCTGGGCGAAGGGGTTGAGCATGCCGATCAGCACGGCGCCAGGTTTCATCAGCGCCAGCTCTGCCGCATCGGGCGCTGCGACCTTGAGCACCAGGTCGGCGCCCAGCGCCGCGGCGGCATCGCCGAGTTGGGCGCCGATGGCGGCATAGGCCGCGTCGGGCACGCTGGCGCGCTCGCCAGCACCCTGTTGCACCACCACCTGGTGGCCCTGGCCGATCAGTTTCTTGAGGGTTTCGGGGGTCGCGGCCACGCGCGTTTCCCCTGCACCGGATTCCAACGGGACGCCGATCAGCACGGGTGTCACTCCTTGTTATTCGTGCCGCCACAATGGGACCTGGGGCAGCGGAGTGGCTGTCCGGAAACGACGGGTAGCTTTTGAAAAAGCGACAGGCGCGCCGCTGGGGCGGCCTGTTTGGGACTCAGCTCAGCCCCGGTGAGCGGGGCAGGGCGGCGAACCAGTCCAGGGCGCGGTCCCACAGGGGCTGGGCGCTGGCGCGGAAGTAACCCATGTGGCCAATGGCGCCGCCGTGCTGGCGGGGGTCGAGGTCTTCGCGCTGCAGGTCGACGTTGCGATAGGCCTGCATGAAGGCATCGCGCGAGCGTGGCGTGGCCCAGAGGTCGTCCAGCGCATTGACCGCGACGATAGGCGTGCGCACCTCGGCATAGCCGGCTTCGATGCCCCGCATGGCGGGGTCGTCGAAGAAATAGTGGGGATAGCTGCACCAGTGCCGCCACTGGCGATAGACGTCGCGCGGCAGGTCTTCGCCCAGGCCCAGAGCGCTCCAGGGGCAGTAGCCTTTCCACCAGGTCAGCACCGGCAGCACCAGCTTCCACATGGCCAGCACCTTGAGGCGTTCGAGCGGCGGCATGTAGCCGTGCCAGCCGGCGCTGGTGCCGAAGACATAGAAGCCGGCGACCTTGGCGTGATTGGGCAAGAGGCCGAAGGCATGGCCGCCATAGGAGTGGCCGACCAGGTAGAGCGGGACGTCGCCTTGGGCCATGGCGTCCACGGCGGCGGCGAGGTCCTGGCGCGCCCAGTCCAGCAGGTCCATGCGAAAGCCCTTGAGCGAGGCCGGTGCCGAGCGGCCGACGCCGCGATAGTCCAGGGTCAGGGTCTCGAAACCGCGGGCCGCGGCGTGTTGGGCGAAGCGCCGGTAGAAGCCCTGGGGCACGGCGGTGGCACCGGCGACGATCAGCCGTCCCTGCAACGTGCCCTCGGCGGGAAAGCGACTGGTGCTGAGGCGATAACCGTCCGCGGTGATCAAGTCCTCGACGAGGGCGTCGCTGGGCATGGGGTGGTCCCTATGACAGTTGTTATAATGCCTGGACGGTAGATTATGACGACTGTCATAGCAAGGAGAATGAATGACCGAGCAGTCGACGGTGCGGGAACGGGTAGTGGTGGCCGCGTCGGCCATGCTGGCGCAGCACGGCCTCAACGCCACCAGCATCCGCGAGACCATCAAACGCGCCGAGGCGCCGCTGGGGTCCACCTATCATCACTTTCCCGGCGGCAAGCATCAGCTGGTGGTGGAAGCGGTGGAGCTGGCCGGCGCCCAGGTCAGTCGCGATCTGGAGCGGCAGCTGCAGGCCGGAGCGCTGGCGGGGATTCAGGGCTTTTTGCAGCTGTGGCGCGACATCCTGCTGGACTCGGACTTTCGCGTCGGCTGCCCGGTGATGGCGGTGGCGGTGGAAGAGCCGGTGGACGAGATCGCCCAGCGCGAGCTGGACGCGGCGGCGGGCATCTATCGCCGTTGGGAGGCGCGCTTGCAGGTGGCGTTGGTCGAGCATGGGCATTCGACCGAGGCAGCGACGGGGCTGGCCACTCTGCTGGTGGCGGCGGTGCAGGGGGTGATTCCGCTGTGTCGCGCGCAGCGCAGCATCGAACCCTTCGACCGGGTCGCCGAACGTCTGGTGGCGCTGGTCTAGCGGGAACGCCGCAGGGGCCGGGAGACTCCACCGAAGGCACTTCTTTTATTGGAGTACCTCATGAATCCCGAACCCGCGGACGACAAGCAGACCCCTCACGACTACGACGAATACGGCGATGTGCCGGATTCGGCGAACACCACCACCACCGAAGAGCGCGAGGACCAGGACGACAGCCCCTTGAGTCCCAAGCGATAGCGGATTCGGTGTTTGGCGCGTGGACAAGGCTGCGCCGTTGTCCACCCTACGGGGTGCCACGATGCCTGCCCCTTGTTGGGCTTCGCTGCGCTCAGCGCCAACCTACGTTTAGTCTGACGTAGCATGGAAAACCGCAGGGCGTTTTCCACGCGTTGCTGCTCTTGGCTAGCACCAAACCTGACCGCTATCCACTGAACCGCCCCTCTCTCCCTCTGGGAGAGGGTTGGGGTGAGGGTGCTCACCCTTTGTTGGGCTTCGCTGCGCTCAACGCCAACCTACGTTTAGTCTGGCGTAGGGTGGAAAACTGCATGGCGTTTTCCACGCGTTGCTGCTCTTGGCTAACGCCAAACCTAAAGGCTATCCACGGAGCCGCCTCCTCTCCCTCTGGGAGAGGGCTGGGGTGAGGGTGCCCTCCTGTTGGGCTTCGTTGCACTCAGCGCCAACCTACGTTTAGTCTGGCGTAGGGTGGAAAACCGCAGGGCGTTTTCCACGCATCGCTGCGCTCGGCTAGCGCCAAACCTAAACACGATCCACGGAACCGCCCCCTCTCCCTCTGGGAGAGGGTTGGGGTGAGGGCGCCCGTGTCTTGTTGGGCTTCGCTGCGCTCAGCGCCAACCTACCTCCACGTCTTCACGTCAGCGCCCGATCCAGATGCAGGTAGCCGCCGTCGACGCTCAGCCACTGGCCGGTGGTGTGACTGGACCGTGACGAGAGCAGGAAGGCCACGGTATCGGCGATTTCTTCCGGGGTGGTCATGCGCCGGCCAAGGGGGATGCGCGCGGTGATGGCGGCGAGCTTGGCCGTCGGATCGGGGAAGCCCTGCAGCCAGCGCTCATAGAGCGGCGTCATCACCTCGGCGGGGAGCACCGCGTTGACGCGGATGCCGTCGTCCAGCAGCGAGGCGGCCCATTCGCGAGTCAGGGCCAGTACCCCGCCCTTGGCCGCGGTGTAGCCGCTGGTGTCGCCCTGCCCGGAGAGGGCGGTCTTGGATGCGATATTGACGATGGCGCCGGTACTGGCGCGCAGCGCCGGCAGGCAGAGGTGCGCCAGGTGGTAGTAGTGCACCAGGTTGCGTTCCAGGGAGGCAACGAAGGCGGCGCGACCGGCAGCCAGGCTCACGCCATCGTTCACCCCGGCGTTGTTGACCAGTCCATCGATACGGCCGTAGGCCTCCTGCACGGCGGCCACGGTCCGCTCGCAGGCGGCTTCGTCGCACAGCTCCACAGTGAAGGCCCGAGCCTTTGGCTGCTCTTTGGCCAGGCGTGCGGCAAAGTCGGCCTCCAGCGGCTCGCGGGCGAGGATCACCGGGATGGCGCCCTCGTCGGCCAGGGCCAGGGAGATGGCGGCGCCGATGCCGGAGCCACCGCCGGTGACCAGGATCACCTTGTCGGTCAGCTGCAGGTTCATGCCACGGCCTCCCGCGGCTGGGTGCCCAGGCCATAGAGGCGGGCTGCGTTGCCGCCAAAGACCGCCGCGCGCTCATTGGCCGTGAGGTCCATCAGGGCCTGTTCGGCCAGGTCGACCACCTCGGCGTAACTGGCGGCCAGGGTGCAGACCGGCCAATCGGAGCCGAACAGCAACCGCTCCGGCCCGAAGGCCTCCAGGGCGATGCGGGCGTAGGGCAGCAACTGCTCTGCCTGCCAGCCGTGCCAGTCGGCCTCGGTGACCAGCCCGGAGAGCTTGCAATGCACATGGGGCAGCCGCGCCAGGGGCGCCAGCAGCCGGGCGTAGTCGGCGGGCGCAACCCGGCCCGGCGGCTTGCCCAGGTGGTCCAGCACCAGCACGCCGTGGTCGTGACGCGCGGCGAAGGCGGTGGCGGCGGGCAGCGTCTCGGCATGGATCAGCAATTCGTAGAGATAGCCATGGCGTTGCAGGGTGGCGACGCCCTGGTTGGCGGCGACATCGGCCAGCCAGGCGCCGGGATCGGCCTCGTCCTGCACCGGATGGCGAAAGCCGCGCAGATGGCGACTGCCCTGGCGGCGCTCCAGGCGCGCCACCAGGTCGGCGGCGCGCAGATCGGTCCAGCCGACCACCGCCTGTACCCAGGGCGTCTGGGCGGCGAGGTCGAGCAGAAAATCCGTCTCCTCTTCCTGGGTGCGCGCCTGGACGGCGACGCAGCCGTCGAAGCCGGCGCGCTGCAGGTGCGGCTGCAGATCGGCCGGTAGGTGGTCGCGTTGCAGCCCTGGCATGCGCCCGTCGATCCAGCCGAATTCGGCCGGGCGGTAGCGCCAGAAATGCTGGTGGGCATCCAGGCGCAGGCTCATGACGGCTGCTCCCCGGCGTGGCGATAACGCGCGCGGGAGGCCGCCTTGATGGCGATGGAGAAACCTGGCGCCTGGGGTGTTAGGTAGGCCGCGCCGCGCACCCGGCAAGGGTCCTCGAAGTGTTCGTGGAGGTGGTCGACGTATTCCACCACCCGGCCCTCGTGGGTGCCGGCGACGCAGAGGTAGTCGATCATCGCCAGGTGCTGCACGTATTCGCACAGGCCCACGCCGCCGGCATGGGGGCAGACCGGCAGGTCGTACTTGGCGGCCATCAGCTGCACCGCCAGCACCTCGTTGAGACCGCCCAGGCGGCAGGCGTCGAGCTGCACCACGTCCAGGCCGCCGCGCATGATGAACTGCTTGAAGAGGATGCGGTTCTGGCACATCTCGCCGGTGGCCACCTTGACCGGCGCTACCGCCTCGCGGATGGCGCGATGGCCTTCGACGTCATCGGGGCTGGTGGGCTCCTCGATGAACCAGGGCTTGGCGAAGGCCAGCTCGCGCACCCAGTCGATGGCCTCGCCGACTTCCCATACCTGGTTGGCGTCGATCATCAGCTGGCGCTCGGGGCCGATCACCTCGCGGGCGATGCGCACCCGGCGGATGTCGTCGGCGAGGTCGCGACCGACCTTGAGCTTGATGTGGGAGAAGCCGGCGTCGATGGCCTCCTGGCAGAGGCGGCGCAGCTTGTCGTCGGGATAGCCGAGCCAGCCGGCCGAGGTGGTGTAGCAGGGATAGCCCTCGGCTTCGAGGCGCTGTAGGCGCTCGGCCTTGCCCTCGGCGCGCTGCCGCAGCAGCTCCAGGGCCTCCTCGGGGGTGATGCAGTCGGTGAGATAGCGGAAGTCGATGCAGCGCACCAGCTCCTCGGGACTCATGTCCGCCACCAGGCGCCACACCGGCTTGCCCACGGCGCGCGCCCAGAGGTCCCAGGCGGCGTTGACCACCGCGCCGGTGGCCAGGTGGATGGCGCCCTTGTCCGGGCCGATCCAGCGCAGCTGGCTATCACCCGTGATGTGCCGCCAGAAACGCCCTGGGTCTTCCTGGATCCATTCCAGGGTCAGGCCGCGCACCCGTGGTTCCAGGGCGCGCAGGGCGGCGCAGCAGATCTCGTTGCCGCGGCCGATGGTGAAGGTGAGGCCGTGGCCTTCCAGACCCGGCTGGTCGGTCTGCAGGATAACGTAGGCGGCGGAGTAGTCCGGATCGGGGTTCATGGCATCGGAGCCATCCAGCGCCTGGCTGGTGGGGAAACGGATGTCTTCGATCTGCAGGCCGGTAATTGTTGTTGGCATGGCGCTGTCCTCGAGGGTTTTCGCGGGATGAGCGAACCCGGCCCGTGCCCGCTGGATGAAAGCGGGCACGGGGGTTTGCTGGAAAAAGGGTGGAGAGGAGGGGCTTAGTCTGCGGCGACGGTGCGCTGGTGCTGCTCGCCCAGGCCCTGGATGCCCAGGCGCATTTCCTGGCCGGGCTTGAGGTACACCGACTGCGGCTTGACGCCCATGCCCACGCCCGGCGGGGTGCCGGTGGAGATGACGTCACCCGGCTGCAGGCTCATGCAGCGGCTGAGGTAGGCGATGATCTGGGCCACCGTGAAGATCATGGTGCGGGTGTTGCCGTTCTGGTAGCGGTGGCCGTCCACCTCCAGCCAGAGGTCGAGGTTCTGCGGGTCGGCCACTTCGTCGGCGGTGACCAGCCAGGGGCCGAGCGGACCGAAGGTGTCGAAGCCCTTGCCCTTGTCCCAGGTACCGCCGCGCTCGATCTGCCACTCGCGCTCGGAGACGTCGTTGACCACGCAATAGCCGGCCACGTGGTCCAGGGCATTGGCCTCGTCGATGTAGCGTCCGGCCTTGCCGATCACCACGCCCAGCTCCACTTCCCAGTCGGTCTTGGTCGAATCGCGGGGGATCTGCACGGCGTCGTTGGGGCCGCAGATGGCGCTGGTCCACTTGTTGAACACCACCGGCTCCTTGGGTACGTCCAGCCCGGATTCGGCGGCGTGATCGGCGTAGTTGAGGCCGATGCAGATGAACTTGCCGACCCGACCGACGCAGGGGCCCAGCCGCGGTGAGCCGTCCACCAGCGGCAGAGTGTTCGGGTCCAGCTGGCGCAAGCGGGCCAGGGAATCGGCGCCGAGCACCTCGCCGGCAAGATCGGCCACCTGGCCGGAGAGGTCGCGAAGCCGGCCCTGGGCATCCAGCAGACCGGGTTTTTCCTGGCCCTGGGGGCCGTAGCGCAAGAGTTTCATCGGAGCTCCTATGAGGGGCGAAAGGGTACAGACGAAAAGCGGCGTCAGACGCTCCAGCCACCATCGATCACCTGGGCGGTCCCGGTGACGAAGGCGGCGGCGTCGGACGCAAGATACAGGGCGAGGGCGGCGATCTCTTCCGGGCGGCCCACGCGACCCATCGGCTGGCGGGCGGCGAAGGCGGCCTGCACCTCGGCTTCGCTGCGGCCTTCACGGGCGGCCTGGTCGGCGATGCGCTGGTGCAGCGAGGGAGAATCCACGGTGCCGGGGCAGATGGCGTTGCAGCGGATGCCCTGGCCGACATAGTCGGCGGCCACCGACTTGGTCAGGCCGATCACCGCCGCCTTGCTGGCGCCATAGGCGCAACGATTGGGGACGCCCTTGAGGCTGGAGGCGATCGAGGCCATGTTGATGATGCAGCCGCCACCCTGGGCCAGCATGCCGGGCAGCACGGCGCGGATCATCCGGTACATGGCGGTGGCATTGAGTTCGAAGGAGAAGCGCCAGGCCTCTTCGTCGCAATCTAGGATGCTGCCGGCGTGGACGTAGCCGGCGCAGTTGAACAAGACGTCGAAGCTGCCCAGCTCGGCGACCAGGGCCGAGACGGCCGCGGCATCGGTGACGTCGAGCACCCGGGTCTGCAGCCCATCCAGGCTGTCCAGGGCGGCGGCATTGATGTCGGTGGCGATGACCTCGGCACCGGCGCGATGGAAGGCGAGGGCGGTGGCCCGACCGATCCCCTGGCCGGCGGCGGTGACCAGAACGCGTTTGCCTGCATGACTCATGCGAGAGACCTCTTGGCTGTTTATTGTTGTGAGTCGCCTGACCGCCAGCGGTCAATGGTCAGGCCATTGGTCCTATTGTTTAGACCCTGCTAGGCTCTCAGGCAAGGATTTTTTCGCGGCAAACTGCGCGACCTGCATGAGACGAGACCGCCATGCCCCTTCAGGTAATTGAAAAGCCGCGGCTTTACCGGCAGATCGCCGACCAGTTGCGCGCCCTTATCGACGGCGGCGAATACCCGCCGGGCAGTTGCCTACCCGCCGAGCGCGAATTGGCCAAGCAGCTGGGTGTGAGTCGGGCCTCGGTGCGCGAAGCCCTGATCGCCCTGGAGGTGATTGGCCTGGTGGATGTGCGCGTCGGCGACGGCGTACGGGTCTGCGCGCCCAATGCTCCGCCACCACCGGATACCCCGGTGCTGGAGCTGGCCGGGCGTGGTCAGTGGGCGGAGATGGATCCGGAACTTAGCCTGGCGCTGGATCTGGACGCCGAGATCCCGCCCTTCGCCCTGCTGCAGGCGCGCTGCCTGGTGGAACCGGAAGCTGCCGCCCTGGCCGCCCGGCACGCCAGCGACAGTGATCTGGCCGGTATCCGCGCCGCCTATGTTCGCAACGTCGAGGACAATCGCCTGGGCTCCACTACCCATCCGGGTGACCGGCTGTTCCATATCCGCATCGCCCAGGCCAGCGGCAACCCGGCCTATGCCCTGCTGCTGCGCCATCTGCTCGGCCATCGCTACGGCAGCATGTTCCAGCTCCTGCAGCGCCGCTACACCCCGGAAGACATGCCCGACCGCTCCCAGCAGGAGCACCTCGCCATCCTCGAAGCCCTGGAAGCCCACGACCCCGCCGCCGCCCGCCAGGCCATGGCCGAGCACCTGGATGCGGTGACCCGGATCTTCGCGCGGCCGGCGGCGGAGTGAGGGGGCGGACGTGCCTCGGCTTTTCCCCCTCTTCCTCTGGGAGAGGGATTGGGTGAGGGTGTCGTGCCCACGTTGGGCTTCGCTGCGCTCAGCGCCAACCTACGGGTGGGCGGCGGATTCGTGGACAAGGCTGCGCCGTTGTCCACGCTACGGAGTGGCGCCAACCTCCGCGCAGAACCGCCCCCTCTCCCTCGGGGAGAGGGCTGGGGTGAAGGCGGGTGGTCCGACCGTTGGGCTTCGCTGCGCTCAGCGCCAACCTACGGGGGATTGATGATTCGTGCGCAGCGCCAATCTCCGCTCGAAACCGCCCCCTCTCCCTCCGGGAGAGGGTTGGGGTGAGGGCAAGCTCCGCGTCGATGCCGTAGGGCAACACCGTAGAGTGGAAAACCGCGCAGCGTTTTCCACGCGAATCCCGCGCGCAATACCTCCTCTGTACGGCCCCTTAGCCACCTGGCTGTGGCTGTTCCTATCGCCTGCCGACCGCGGACAATCGGCTCTTTGCCCCAGGAGCCCACCGTCATGTCCCTCGTCTTTCATCAGGTCGATGTCTTCGCCCAGCGCCCCCTGGAGGGCAATGCCCTGGCAGTGGTCTGCGGTGCCGATCAGCTTTCCACCGAACAGATGGCCGCCCTGGCGCGCTGGACCAATCTGTCGGAGACCACCTTTCTCCTCGAACCCACCGATCCGGCCGCGGACTACCGGGTGCGCATCTTCACCCCGGTCCGCGAGCTGCCCTTCGCGGGCCATCCGACCCTGGGCAGCTGCCATGTCTGGTTGCGCGAGGGCGGCCAGCCGCGCGGCGGCGAGGTGATCCAGGAATGCGGCGCGGGCCTGGTGCCGATCCGCGCCGCCGGAGAAGAGCTGGCCTTTGCCGCGCCACCGCTGCTGCGGGGCGGGCCGGTGGCGCCTGAGGTGCTGGCGTGCATCGCCCGTGGCACCGGCCTTTCACCCGAGCGGTTCCAGGCCAGCCAATGGGCCGACAATGGCCCCGGTTGGGTCGCGGTGCTGTTGGAAAGTCGCGAGGAGCTGCTGGCGATTCGACCGGACTACACGGCGCTGGAAGGCCTCAACGTCGGCCTGATCGCACCCTGGACAGGCAGCGCTGCCGAGGCGCAGTTCGAGGTACGTGCCCTGATGGGCGAGGAGTTCGCCGAAGACCCGGTCACCGGCAGCCTCAACGCCAGCCTGGCACAGTGGCTGATCCCGGCGGGCCTGGCCCCGGAGCGCTACCTGGCCAGCCAGGGCACGGCGATGGGCCGCCGCGGCCGGGTGCGGGTGGCACGCATCGCCGACCGCATCTGGGTGGGTGGCGCGGTGCAGGACTGCATCCGCGGCACCCTTACCCTCTAGCTGCGGATCAAAGCCCGACCGAGCGCCCCTTGAAGCCGGCAGCATCGAAGTAGCGGGTGCTGCCGACATTCTGGGTCTTGAGTTCGGTGACCAGGCCGCCCGCCGCCGGTGCGGAACGCTGCACCTGGTGGCTGGCCTTGACCGGCTTGCCGCCTTCCAAGCTCTCGCCGATCACTCGGCCGACCAGTTGCCCCTTGGCCGGGATCTCCAGGTGCAGCAGGTGGGCCAGGGTCTGGCCGACGTCGGCGTTGCTGACCGGGCTCAGGTCGACGAAGCCCTTGCGGAAGTCCGGGCCGATAGCCGCCATGAAGTTGTGGGTATCGCCCCGGCTGAAGCTGCCGTGCATGCCCTGGCCCTGCTGCAGGCCGGTATCGGCTACCTCCACGGCGCAGACGTCGGGTTTGCCGCAACCGCTGTCATAGGAGCGGAAGTTGACCACGATAGCCGGGTAGGGGGTGAGCGCCGAGCCCTTGAGGTTGATCGCCGACAGCGGCAGGGTGCCGGGGATCTTGCCCAGGTCGTCGTCGACGAACAGGCCGCTGACATAATCCTGCTTGAGCAGTGCCGCGACCACCTTGGGTGCCAGGGCCTTGGCATCGCCCTGGGGCAGATAGACTAGGTCTGAGCCGCCGTTGGCCGCCACTACCACCTCCGGCTTGGCCGGGTCGGGACCGATCAGGCCGTTGGCCTTGCTCGGGTGCTGGCCCTGGTCCATCTCCACCGCGGCGCCCTTGGCGTCCGGGTCGAGCAGCGGCAATTCCAGCGCGGTGGCGAGATCCAGGGCGAGGAAGCCGGGCGGCAACAGCCCCTTGGGTACGTCGGGGTAGCTGGCCTTGGCCGCAGGGCTGGTCTTGCTCTCCTTGGAGATGGTGGAGAAGCCGTGGTCGGCGCTGACGAAGATGTCGGTATTGCCATCCAGGCCCAGCTCTTTCAGGCGGGCGCGCAGGGCGCCGAGGTTGGCGTCGACGTTGCGGATGGCGGCCAGGCTGGTGGGGCCGTTGATACCCGGAGTGACCTTGCCCAGGCTGTCGCCCTGGTTGTGCTGGGTGCCGTCGGGATCGCGCGACCAGAACACCAGTACGAAGGGCTTGCCGCTCTCCTTGAAGCGCGGCAGCAGCACCTGGTTGGTGACGTCGAGGAAGTAGCGCTGCTGCTCGACGTTGGCGCTCAGGGTGCCCGGCGTGGTGGCGTTGCCGGCCTTGCCATTGGCGCCCCGGCTCGGGGCTTCCAGCGGCAGGCCGGCCTGTTTCAGGGCGTCCTGCATGGCCGCGCTCAGGGGGATGCCGGTGGGATGGCCGGTGGAGTCGTCGACGATCACCGTCTTTTCCCCATCGCGGGCGGTCACGTCCTGGATGGCGACGGGGCCGAGCTTGCCGACGGCAGCGGTGGACAGCCCGGCCTGGCGCGCAGCGGCCAGCAGGGTTTCCTCGTCCAGGTAGTTGCCGGCGAAGTGCTCGTCGACGTCGCCCAGCACCTCGTCGTTTTCCAGGAAGGGCGTGACGCTGTTGCTGGCCCCCGGAACCGGGAAGCCGGTGTAGATCGTGTTACCGAAATCCCCGGTGTCGCCCAGGTAGTGCCCGGTGGCCATGGCCGAGGCGTTGGGGGTGGTGAAGGTGGGAAAGAGCGAATGGCTGTTCTGGAAGTTCACCCCTTCGCGCCGCAGTTGCGCCAGGTTCGGCGCGGTCTGCGCATCGACGATGCCCGCCCGCAGGCCATCGGGGATGAAGAGGATGACGTTGCGCGCCGGTTCGGCGGCCATGACCGCCGAGCTGGCAAGGAGGGCGAGGCTGCAGGCACGGGCGAGAAGGGTGGGGATGAACGCCATGAAAGGATCTCAGCAGGAAAGGAGGCCACTAGATGTAACAAGGTATTGCTGCAATTTGATGATGACAGCGGGGTGACAACCCTCGGCATCCTTTGTGCAGTGCCTAAGCTTCCCGTCCAAGGAGCCGCCCATGGCCCACGCCTTCGAACCTGCCGCCTCCATCGCGACCAGCCCTCGCACCCTCGCACCCTCGATACCCCGGCCATCCGCCAGGCCCGCCTCGATCTTGCCGCCTGCTTCCGCATGGCCGCGCGCCTCGGTCTGGGCGAGGGGATCTGCAACCACTTCTCCTTCGTGGTGCCTGGTCACGACGATCTCTTTCTGGTCAACCCCTATGGCCTGGCCTTTGCCGAGGTGACGGCCTCTTCCCTGCTGATCTGCGACTTCGACGGTGGCGTGGTCATGGGCGAAGGCGCACCCGAGGCCACCGCCTTCCACATCCACGCTCAGCTGCACCGGCTCAATTCCCAGGCGCGGGCGGCCTTCCATACCCATATGCCCCATGCCACGGCGCTCTGCCTGCTGGAAGGCGAGCCCTTCGTCTGGGCCGGCCAGACCGCGCTGAAATTCTATGATCGCCTGAGCGTGGACGAGGACTACAACGGCCTGGCGCTGGACGCTGGCGAAGGCGAGCGCATCGCCCGGGCGGCGGGCGAGGCGGCGGTGGTCATGCTGAAGAATCATGGGCCGCTGGTGCTGGGGCCGAGCATCGCCGAAGCCTGGGACGATCTCTACTACCTGGAGCGCGCCGCCGAGGTGCAGCTCAGGGCCATGGCCAGCGGTCGACCGCTCAAACCGGTAGACCCGGTGATCGCCCACGCCGCCTGCCAGCAGATGCTGCAAGGCAATGCCGACAGCGCGCGGCTGCATCTGGAGAGCGTGAAGCGTCAGTTGCTGCGGCTGGAGCCGGACTATCAGGACTGAAGCAGGCGCTCACCCGCCGTGCGTGCGGCGCTGCTGCCGGGGCAGCTGCTGAGGAAGGGCGCGTTCCAGGGTGTCGACCACTACCTTGGGCAGTTGGGCATCGACGGCGTCGACCAGGCGCGCCCGCAGCTGGCGCTTGATGGCGCGACTCGTGTCGAGCTGGCCGTGATGATCCAGGGCCAGGAACCCTTGGCGGAGGATATCGAGGGACAGCGAAGCGGTTTCCGCACCCAGGGGGCAGACATCGAAGGCGAGCGACGGAGCGATAACGGACGGCATCCTGGTGATCATGGCGTGTCCCTCCTGGACAGGAGCCCCATCATGCCGGGCCCTCATGGCCCACCGCAGGGGTAACACCTCGACTCGTGGACTGCTGCGCATTTTCTCCGCACAAAAAAGAGCCCGGATCCTCCCGGGCTCAAAAGCGCAGATGTCAGCTTCTACGATGCCTCTTCGGCACAGGGTAGAGCGTGCCACCACCAGGCTTATGGCTGGCTTAACGTCGCTAGCGGATGAGCGACGCCAGCAGGGCCATGAAGGCGATCATGGCGAAGATCAGCAGCAGGTGGACCAAGGATCGCTTGTCCATGGGCGTCTCGGCGGAAAGGGCACGGGGAGGGATTCGTTTCGCCAATGATAGCAAAAGGCTATCTATTTCGCTGCCGGGTCTGGATCAGGGCGGGGTTAGCATCAACTGGATGCGCCGTTCCAGGGCATCCAGGGTGAAGGGCTTGGTCAGCACCCGCATGCCGGCTTCGAGATCGCCATCCCCGATGATATGGCTTTCCGCGTAGCCGGTGATGAACAGCACCGGCAGGCCCGGACGCAGGTCGCGCAGGGCGTCGGCCAGCTGGCGACCATTGAATGTCCCGGGTAGGCCGACATCGGTGACCAGCAGGTCCAAAGGGGTGTCGGGCAGCAGCAGCGCCAGTGCCGTGGCGGCATCGGCCGCTTCCAGTACCTGGTAGCCCTGGGCCGTCATGACGTCGACCAGCAGGGCGCGGATGGTGGGTTCGTCGTCGACCACCAGGATGGTCTCGCCCTGGCCGGGAAGGTTGGGCTCGGGTTCGACATGGGCTGTGGTGTCAGCGATCGGCATCCGATGATGGCGCGGCAGATAGAGGTGGACCCAGGTACCCGCCGCGGGCGCGGATTCGATCTGGATCTCGCCACCCGACTGCAGCACGAAGCCATGCACCATGGACAGGCCCAGGCCGGTGCCCTGGCCTAGCGGTTTGGTGGTGAAGAAGGGATCGAAGACCCGGGCGCGCACCTCGTCGCTCATGCCGCTGCCGGTATCGCCCACGCTCAGGCGCACGTAGTCGCCCTGGGGCAGGGCGCAACGCTGGGCACGCGCCTCGTCGAGACGCTCGTTGCTCAGGACGATGCGGATGCGACCGCCTTCGGGCATGGCGTCGCGGGCATTGAGGCAGAGATTGAGCAGGGCGTTTTCCAGTTGCAAGCCGTCGATATGGGTCAGCCAGAGGCCTGGATCGGCCTCGCGCTCCAGGGCGATCTGCGGACCTATGCTGCGCTGGATGAGGTCTTCGAGGCCGATCACCAGCTGTTCCAGGGCCACCGGTTGGGGATCCAGGGTCTGGCGACGAGAAAAGGCCAGCAGGCGGTGGGTCAGGGCAGCGGCGCGCTGGGCGGCGCTGCGGGCGGTGCCGGTGTAGCGATCCAG
The DNA here is from genome assembly GCF_001518815.1 of Pseudomonas oryzihabitans. NCBI lineage: Bacteria > Pseudomonadati > Pseudomonadota > Gammaproteobacteria > Pseudomonadales > Pseudomonadaceae > Pseudomonas > Pseudomonas oryzihabitans. The sequence goes on along the minus strand of NZ_CP013987.1, from coordinate 4,018,463 downwards.
ATTCTGCAGGCGGCCCTGCCGCAGACGCACGTCGAGCATCTCCAGCGAACCCAGGATACCGGTCAGCAGGTTATTGAAGTCATGGGCGATGCCGCCGGTGAGCTGGCCGACCGCCTCCATCTTCTGCGACTGGCGCAGGGCTTCTTCCATGAGGCGGATGCGCTCTTGCTCGTTGAGCCGCTCGGTCACGTCATAGGCGAACTGGTAGGCACCGATGGTGCGGCCTTCGGCATCGTGCAAGGGGCTGAACTGCAGCTCGTAATGGCGCAGGCCTGGCTCCTCGCCCACCGAGATGATCTCGCTGAAGGTCTCGCCGGCGAAGGCGCGGCGCCAGTGAGCGAGGATGCCGTCGCGCAGTTCGGGACGGTGCCTGAGGCTTTCGCTGAAGGAGGCGCCGATACGGGGGCGGACCCCGATCACCTGTTCGAAGACATCGGCACCGGAGCCGTTGATCGCCAGCCAGCGGAAATTGAAATCCAGTACCTGAATCAGCGCGGCGGCGCCGTCCACCACGTTGGCCAGGATACGGTTGGCGGCCAGGGCGGCCTGCACCCGTTCTTCGAGGGTTTCGTTGAGTTGGCGCAGGGCGGCTTCGGCGCGCTTGCGTGGGGTGATGTCCTGGAACAGCACCGCGACCTGGCGGCGGCTGGCCGGCTCCACGCGAAAGGCGGTGACGTCCAGGTAGCGCCCGGTGGCCACCAGCTCCTGTTCGAAGCGGATGGATTCGCCCGTCCGCAGTACGTGGCCGTAGCGGTCGAGCCAGGCCTGGGCCTCGTCGCCGACCATGTCGCGCAACTTCTGGCCCACCACGTTGGGAATGCCGGCATGGGCGGCATAGGCCGGATTGGCCTCGACATGAAGGTAATCGCTCAGGGGGCCATGGGGACCATCGAGGAACTCGATGATGCAGAAGCCTTCGTCCATGGCGTTGAAGAGAAACTGATAACGCTCGCTGGCCAGGGTGGCGGCGCCCTCCGACGGCATGGCCTGGTCGTCGAGCTGATGGCGCAGCTGTTGATTGTGCTGCTCCAGCTCGGCGATGCGCGCCAGCAGGGAAGGGATATCGGCGAGGGGCACAGTGGACTCGTCAGGCCAGGATGAGGCGACGGCTTCGCTTCAAAGTCCGTATTAGATGTCTTTAGGCGGAAAAGTGCCACCCACGTCACGGATTGCCGCCCTGCTGATATCGCGCCCGGCGCTGGCTGCCTGGGGCTCACCGTTACGGATCTCCTAGCCCTAACAAAGATGTCTGACCACTCTGCTTTGGGCGCATTGACACCTAGGGAAGTCACTCATACGATGTCATATGAATATCTAGTAACAGCTTTCCAACGACCCCGGTTCACCCCGGTCAATAACAACAAGTCAGGAAGCCTATTCGATGACTATCCAGGTCACTCCCGAGACGGAGTCCGTCTCGCGGCCGCAGGTCCCGCCCGTCGCCGCTACCCAGCAAACCTCCCGCTTCACGCGCTATCGCTGGCTGATCTGCGCCCTGCTGTTCGTCGCCATCGGTATCAACTACATCGACCGCCAGATGATCGGCATCCTCAAGCCCACGCTGCAGGCGGACCTGGGCTGGACGGAGACCGACTACGCCACGATCGTGTTCTGGTTCCAGTGCGCCTATGCCATCGGCTTCCTGACCTTTGGCCGCATCATCGACAAGGTCGGGGTACGCATCGGCTACGCCCTGGCCTTCACTATCTGGACCATCGCCAGCATCGGCCATGGCATCGCCCATACCGTCACGCACTTCGTGCTGGTGCGCTTCACCCTCGGCTTCGGCGAGTCCGGCAGCTTTCCGGCCAGCCTCAAGGCGGTGTCGGAATGGTTTCCGCAAAAGGAACGCGCCCAGGCTACCGGGCTGTTCAACGCCGGCACCGCCATGGGGCCAATCATCACACCTTTGCTAGTACCGGCCATCACTTTGGCCTGGGGCTGGCGTGCGGCCTTCATCTCCATCGGCCTCGTCACCGCCCTGTGGCTGATCGCCTGGTTGCTGATCTATCGTCGCCCTCACGAGCACCCCAAGGTGAGTCGTGAAGAGCTGGCCTACATCCAGGCGGACGATGGCTCCCCGGTGGCGGCGACGCCGGCCACCCAGACCAAGATTTCCTGGTTCAAGCTGCTGACCTTCCGCGAGACCTGGGCCTACGCCGCGGGCAAGTTCCTTACCGATCCGATCTGGTGGCTCTACCTGTTCTGGCTGCCGGACTTCCTCGGCAAGACCTATGGCCTGAATCTGAAATCCTTCGGTCCGCCGCTGATCGCCATCTATATCCTGGCCGACATCGGTTCGGTGATGGGCGGCTGGGGTTCTTCCAAGCAGATGAAGCTCGGCCGTAGCGCCAACCTGGCACGCAAGACCACCATGCTGCTCTGCGCCCTGGCGGTCGTCCCGATCGTCACCGCCCAGTTCGTCTCCAGCCTGTGGCTGGTGGTGGGCATCATCGGTCTCGCCGCCGCGGCGCACCAGGCCTGGTCGGCCAACCTGATGACCCTGCCGTCGGACCTCTTCCCCAAGGAAGCCGTGGCCTCGGTGATCGGCATCGGCGGTACCGCGGGTGCCATCGGCGGCATGCTGATGACCACCTACAACGGTTACATCCTGCAGATCTTCAAGTCCTACCAGCCGATCTTCATCGTGGCCGGCAGCGCCTACCTGGTGGCCATCGTGGTCATCCATGTGCTCACGCCGCGGCTGAAGCCGGTACCGCTGGAGCGCATCTCGGTAGACTGATCGCCCTGCTGTTGAGGTCAAGAAAGCCGCCGGGTGCTCCCCGGCGGCTTTTTTCATCCGGTGGCTGTCCGGATCGCGCAGGGGGCTGTCCTGCTCGCAAGCGCAGCGGGGGGCGGCGCCGGTCAGACTCAAGGGCCCAGCCCTGGAGTCCCCCATGCTCAAGCAACCTCAGACCAAGTACCAAGCCTTCGCCGCGCCTCACCTGCCCGATCGCCAATGGCCGGGTCGCCAGCTGACCCAGGCGCCGCGCTGGTGCTCCACCGACCTGCGCGATGGCAACCAGGCCCTCATCGAACCCATGGGGCTGGAGCGCAAGCGGCGCTTCTTCGCCCTGCTGGTGGCGGTGGGCTACCGGGAAATCGAGGTGGCCTTTCCGGCGGCCTCGCAGACCGATTTCGCCTTCGTGCGCGAGCTGGTCACGGCGGACGGGCTGCCCCAGGATCTCTGGCTGCAGGTGATGACGCCAGCCCGCATCGAACTGATCGACCGTACCTTCGAGTCTCTGGTCGGCGCGCCGCGCGCCATCGTGCACCTCTACAACGCCACCGCGCCGCTGTTTCGCCGGGTGGTGTTCGATCAGGATCGCGCCGCGACCCAGGCCATGGCGGTGGCCGGTACCCAGCGGGTACGCGCCCGGTGCGATGCCCAGCCTGATACGGCCTGGACCTATCAGTATTCGCCCGAGACCTTCTGCTTTACCGAAGCGGACTTCGCCCTGGAGATCTGCCAGGCAGTGCTCGAGGCCTGGCAGCCCTCGGCCGAGCGACCGCTGATCCTCAATCTGCCGGCAACGGTGGAGGTGGCGACACCCAACGTCTATGCCGATCAGATCGAAGGCTTCATCCGCGGCCTGGGCCCGGCTCCCCATGTGACCATCAGCGTCCATCCGCACAATGATCGCGGCACCGGTGTCGCCTGTGCCGAGCTGGCCCAGCTGGCCGGCGCGACGCGGGTGGAAGGCTGCCTGTTCGGCAACGGCGAACGTACCGGCAACGTGGATCTGGTGACCCTGGCGCTGAATCTCTACAGCCAGGGCATAGCGCCGGGCATCGACTTTTCCCGGCTGGAGGAGGTGGCCAGCGTGGTGGAGGCCTGCAATCAGCTGGCGATCCATCCGCGTCATCCCTATGGCGGTCGCCTGGCGCTGGCCGCTCACCCGGAGCGGGGCGCGGCCCTGGGCCTCATCGATCCGGCGGACGTGGGCCTGGAAGCGCGTCTGGGCTAGGGGCGTCGGGCAGTCCCGCCTGGCCGCGATAGGCCGAAGGCGACACGCCCAGCACCTGGCGGAAGCGAGTGGCGAAGGCGCTCGGGCTGGCGTAGCCGTGATCCAGGGCCACGTCGACGATGGTGTGGCCGGCGGCCAGCGAGGTCAGGCTCGAATCCAGTCGCGCCCGCTGCAGCCACTGGCCGAAACTCAGGCCGGTCTCGCGAAGAAACAGCCGGCTCAGGGTGCGTTCGCTGACCGCCAGCCGGGCGGCAGCCCGGGTCAGGGTCCAGCGCTCGCCGGGATGCTGGCGCAGGTGGCGGCAGAGCTCGGCGAGCAGGGCATCGTTCGGCCAGGGCAGGTGCAGCCCGGCGGTGGGCGAACCCTGCAGTTCGTCGAGCATCAGCTGCAGGATGTACCGGGCGCGGCCCTCGGCCGGTCGGTCGACCGGCAGTGGCAGGGCGGCCAGGATGAGTTCCCGCAAGAGCGGTGAGACGGCGATCAGCTGGCAGCGCGTCGGCAGATCGGCGCGCACCTGGGGGTCGACGAACAGGGTGCGTACCTCGACGCGTCCCAGCAGATGCAGGTCGTGCTCTTCGCCAGCGGGTACCCAGACGCCACGCTCCGGCGGCACCACCCAGCGCCCCTGGGCGGTGTTGACGATCACCACGCCGCACAGCGCATGGATCAGCTGCGCCTGGCGATGGCGGTGGGGCGGCACCCGGTCGCCATGGGCGAAGTCCTGGGCCACGGCGTGCAACCCGTTGCATGAGCTGAAGTCGATGAACATGGCCGTCAGGAGGACGCGCGACCGGCCAGCCACTTGCCCAGCAAGGCATCCAGCTGCTGCTGCTCGGCCTCGCTGAGGGTAGCCAGGGCGCGGCGTTCGTTGTCGACATGGGCGGCCATCAGGCCGTCGATCAGGGCGAAGCCCGCGGCGGTGAGCGCCACCAAAGTGCTGCGGCGATCCTCGGGATTCTTGCGGCGTTCGATCAGGCCGGCGCGCTCCAGGCGGTCGAGGCGATTGGTCATGCCGCCCGAGGAGATCATGGCCGACTCATAGAGCACCGTCGGGCTCAGGGCATAGGGCTCGCCAGCGCGCCTCAGGGTGGCCAGCACATCGAACTCGCCATAGTGCAGCCGGTGCTCGTCGAAGAAGGGCTGCAGGACATCGCGATTGAGCACCTGGGCGACCTCGCCGAGACGACCGACCAGGCGCATGGGCAGGGCGTCCAGGTCGGGGCGTTCCCGGTGCCACTGGTCCACGGCGAATTCGGCGCGATCGGCCATCGGATTACCTCGCGAATATATCTTGATGTTAAGATACTTCCCATCAAGAGAAATATCGCGTCACTCTGGAGATTGTCCATGCTTTCCGCGTCATCATCATCCCCGACTGCGCCCGCGCCGCGCCAGGATGCCTTCCTCGCCGTACTGCTCGTGCTGCTGGTCGGCCTCAATCTGCGGCCGATCCTGGCCGCCATCGGTCCGCTGCTGGATGGCATCCAGGCCGCGACCGGTCTGGAAGGCAGTGGCGCCGGGGCCCTCACCACCCTGCCCATCGCCGCCATGGGGCTCTGCGCCCTGGGCGGTGCCCGCTTGCAGGCCTGGCTCGGTGAGCGCCGTGGCATCGCCCTGGGCCTATTACTGCTGGCCCTGGCCAATGCCTTGCGCTGGGAGGAGCCGAGCGGCCTGGGGCTGATCCTCACCGCCGGCCTGGGTGGTGTCGGCATCGCCCTGGTACAGGCGCTGATCCCGGCCTATATCCGCCACTGCTATCCGCAGCGTACCAGCACCCTGATGGGCCTCTACACCACCGGCATCATGGGCGGTGCCGCGGTGGCGGCGGCCAGTGCGGCGCCCCTGGCCGAGCACTGGGGCTGGGCCCAGGGCCTGGCGCTCTGGACCCTGCCGGTGCTGCTCGCCCTCGGCACCTGGCTGGCCCTGGCGCGCCCCGATGCGCCGGCGCAGACCATCACCCCCCGCGCCCAACCCTGGCGTCAGCGCCAGGGTTGGCTGCTACTGGCCTTCTTTGGCATCGGCACTGCGGCCTACACCCTGGTGCTGGCCTGGCTGCCGCCGTACTACACCGGTCTCGGCTGGCAACCGGCCGACAGCGGTCTGCTGCTGGGCGGCGTGAGTCTGGCCGAGGTCAGCGCCGGTCTCCTGCTGTCGGCCACCATCGCCCGGCTGCGCAATCGCCGTCCGCTGGTGCTGGGCGTACTCGGCGTGGTGCTGATCGGCTTGCTGTGCCTGGCCCTGGCGCCGCTGCAACTGGCGGTGCCCACCGCCATCCTGCTCGGCCTGGGCATCGGCGCGCTGTTTCCGCTGTCGCTGATCCTGGCGATGGACAAGGTCCGCGACCCGGCCGAGGCCGGTGCACTGCTCGGTTTCGTCCAGGGCGGCGGCTATCTGATCGCCAGCCTGGCGCCCCTGGCCGCCGGCATCCTGCGCGACTACCTGGACAGCCTGGCCAACGCCTGGCTGCTGATGGCGGTGGGTGTGGTGCTGCTGATGGGTCTTGGCCTGCGCCTGACCCGGCCCGCGCAGCCGGCCAAGGTGGCTGGCTACCAGCAGGCCTAGACCGCGCGTGGCAGGTGCAGCTCCACGCAGAAGCCGCCCCGTGCTCGGTTGCTGAACCTCAGGATGCCGCCCAGGCGGCGGGTGATGGTCTCGACGATGGCCAGCCCCAGCCCGGCGCCCTGGGGATTGCCGGCGCTGTAGAAGCGATCGCACAGCCGCGCCAGTTCGGCCTCGTCCACCCCGGGGCCGCGATCTTCCACCCGCAGCAGGACCCCGTCGTCCTGGCTGGCTTCGATGCGCACCTCCACCGTGCTGCCGGCTGGTGCGAAGGCCAGGGCGTTGGTCACCAGGTTCTGCAGGGCGATGGCGATGGCGTCCGGATCACCGAGCACCGCCGGCCCGGCCTGGGCCGCCAGCACCAGCTCCACCTGCCGCTCCAGCGCCAGCGGCGTCAATTCCGCCAGTTCTTCGCGCACCAGGGGTTCCAGGGCCAGCGGCTGGACCTGGGCGGCGCCCGGCTCCAGCCGCGCCAGGGTCAGCAGCTGGCTGGCCAGGCGCGTGGCCCGGCTGACGCCCTGGCGCAGATAGCCGAGGGCTTCCTCGCGCTCCTCGGGCGTCTCGGCGCGTTGGGCGTTCTGCGCGTGCAGATCGAGGATCGCCAGCGGCGTGCGCAATTCGTGAGCGGCATCGGCGATGAAGCGGCGCTCGCGATCGAGCAGGGTGCGCAGCTGGGCGAGCAGATGGTCCAAGGCGCCTCGCATGGGCTGCAGTTCCGGCGGTAGCGTCGCCTCAGGCAGTGGCGCCAGGCTGTGCGGATCGCGTTCGCGCAGGCCGCGGGCGAAATCCTGCAGCGGTCGCAATCCCCAACCCAGCAGCAGCCAGAGCACCCCCACCAGCAGCGGCAGGCCCACCAGGGTCGGCCAGAGGGTATGGCTGACGATGCGCTGGATCAGATCCTGGCGCAGATCCTCGCGCTCACCGACCCAGATGCGCAGGCCGCTGTCGGCGGTCCGCACCAGCATCCCGCACCACTCGCGACCGTTCTCGAACACCTCGTGCAGCCCCTCGGGCGGCACCTCGGCCAGCCGCGGCGCGTTGCCGGAACGAACCAGCAACTGGCCGTTGGCGGTCCAGACCTGAAAGGTCAGCTGGTTCTCGTAGGGGTGCGCCGGCACGTTGCCGGGACGGGGTTGCATGGCCTGGTCGAACACCCTGACCAGTTCGGGCCCGGTATCCGCCGCTGGAAGGCCGGCCTGCAGTAGCCCTTCCAGTAGCCGCGCGCCCTGTACCAGCTGGGCGTCGTAGATGCCCTCGATCTCGCGGTGACTGTCGCGCAGGGCCAACAGGGCGAGGACCAGACTGCCGGCCAGCACCAGGGCAAGGGTAGGGGCGAGGATGCGGGTGCGGATGGCGATCACGGCTGGCGCTCCAGCAGATAGCCCACGCCGCGCACCGTGCGGATCAGCCCGCTGTCGAGCTTCTTGCGCAGATTGTGGATGAGCACTTCCAGGGTGTTGCCCGAGGCCGCTTCCTGCCAGCCATAGAGGGCGTTGCTCAGCCGCTCGCGGGTGATGACGGCGCCCGGCCGCAACAGCAACTGGTGCAGCAGCTGGTACTCCATGGGCGTCATCACCACCTCGGCGCCGCGATAGCGCACCGTCTGGCTGGCCGGATCGAGGCTGATGCCGGCGTGCTCCAGCAAGGGGTGCGCCCGCCCGCAGCTGCGACGGATCAGGGCGCGGATACGTGCTTTGAGTTCGTCCAGGTCGCACGGCTTGACCAGGTAGTCGTCGGCGCCGGCATCCAGGCCCTGGATGCGATCGGCCTTGGCGTCGCGGGAGGTGAGCACCAGTACCGGCACCTGACTGTCAGGCTGGCTGCGCAGACGGCGCAGCAGGTCGAGGCCGTCCAGGCGCGGCAGGCCCAGGTCCAGCAGCACCAGGTCGAAACGCTCAAGCGCCAGGGCGTGCTCGGCGGCCAGGCCGTCGGCCACCCAGTCCAGAGTATAGCCCTCGCCGCGCAGGGCCATGCGGATACCCTGGGCCAGGGCCGCATCGTCTTCCACCAGCAGTACTCGCACGGCCGCGTTCCTCTCCGCTATGCCTCTAGCCCGCCATCATCGCCGGCGTCCTGGCGAAGCGGCAGGCGCATCTGTTACCGGGCGTTGCATCCTAAGATTGCATTAAGCTTCGGCGTCGAGTCTGGCCACTCCAACCACGAGGAGTGTCGCCATGCGCCGTCTGCTGCTGCCGTTGCTGTTCGCAAGTCCCCTGGCCCTTGCCGCCGAACCCCAGTGCACCCAGGCGGACAAGTCCACCTGGCAAGACGCCACGAAGTTTCAGGCGCAGTTGCGGGACCAGGGCTACGAGATCAAGAAATTCAAGATCACCAAGGGCAACTGCTACGAGATCTACGGCTTCGACAAGGACAAGCGCAAGGTCGAGATCTATCACGACCCGGTGAGCGGCAAGGCGGTCAAGAGCGAGATCGGCAGCTGATGAAAAAGGCGACCGTGCGGCTCTGGGATCCCCTGGTACGGCTGTTCCACCTGTCGGTCGCCGCGGCCTTCTTCGCCAACTACTTCTTCAACGAGAAGGGCGCCTTCTGGCATCGCTGGATCGGCTACTACGCCAGTGCCTGGCTGCTGGTGCGGCTGGTCTGGGGCTTCGTCGGCCCGCGCAGCGCGCGCTGGAGCGACTGCTGGCCGACCCGTGCGCGGCTGAGCGCCCATCTGCGTGATCTCTGGCAGGGGCGGCCCCATCATCGCCTCGGCCATTCCCCCCTGGGCGCCCTGGTGATGCTGCTGATGATGGCTGCCATCGGCGGCCTGGGCGTCACCGGTTTCCTCATGCACGAGGTCGATGCGCTCTGGGGCGCCGACTGGCCCGAAGACCTGCATGCGCTCTTTGCCAATGGCCTGCTGGCCCTGGTCTGCCTGCACGCCCTGGCGGCGATGGTGGAAAGCCTGAGGATTCGCGACAACCTGCCGCTGTCGATGCTGACCGGTCGCCGCCGCCCGCTGGATGAGGCCTCCCCACGCGACTAGGCGCAGTGCCCGTCGAGGGTACCCGGCGGATCCACCTGCACCGTCACGTGCTGCAGGCCATGACGACTGCGCAGCAGCTCACCCACCAGGGTCGGCAACCGCAGCGGATCGCTGCCCGGCGCCGGGGTGATGTGCAGGGTGGCGATGCGGGTTTCGTCGGTCAGGGTCCAGACGTGCAGGTGGCCCACCTCGGCCACCTCCGGCAGGGCGCGCACCTCTGCCGTGGCGCCAGCGGTGTCGAATTCCCGCGGCGCCGCCTGCAGCAGGACGGCACCAGCGTCACGCACCAGGGTCCAGGCCGATTTGACGATGAGCAGGGCGACCAGGATCGACAGCGCCGGATCCAGCCAGGTCCAGCCAGTCCAGAGGATGCCCAGGGCGGCGGCGATGGCGCCTACCGACCCCAGCAGGTCGCCGGCCACGTGCAGCAGGGCACCGCGTAGATTGCTGTCGTCCTTGTGTCCGCCGTTCAGCACCAGGAAGCCGACGATGTTGACCACCAGGCCGATCACCGCCACCACCAGCATGGGGCCGGACAAGACCTCGGTGGGCTCGCGCAATCGCATGATCGCTTCCCAGCCGATCCACAGGACCAGCAGCAGCAGGGCGACGCCATTGGTCAGGGCCGCGAGGATGCGCACCCGGTGGAAGCCATAGGTGAAGCGGGCATTGGCGGCCTTGGCCGCCACCCGGTAGGCCACCAGCGCCAGCAGCAGGGCGGCGGCATCCGAGACCATGTGCCCCGAGTCGGCGATCAGCGCCAGGGAGCCGGACCACCAGCCACCCACGGCCTGGACGATGGCGTAGCCGAAGGTCAGACAGAAGACCAGCTTGAGCTTGCGCTCGTTGTCGGCGGTTACCCGCGGGGCATGGGAGTGACCATGGCCGTGCTCGTGGCCATGCTGATGATCGTGATCGTGATCGTGATCGTGGTGACGGGTGGAGCCACTCATCTCTAGGTCTCCGGCTGAAAAGAAGGCGAGGCGTGCAAGCGCCTCTCTATCTGACCATCCTGAAGCCTGAAGTGACTTCAGGGTCAAGCCAGCCTCACCTGCCGGATGACCGAGCGGTCATCTGTAACCGCGGATGAGCCACTAAGACTCCATTAAGGTTCGCCCTCCAGGGTGGCGGCTTCCTGTCGCCGGAGCCCGCCATGTTCGTTCGCCGCTGCCTCTCCATGCCCTCGCGCAGGGTGCCCTGATGCTGCTCGCTGCGCGCACTCGTCCCCAGGCCCGAGGTTGGCGGCCCTGGTGCAACCTGTTGGCCTTGAGCAGCCTGAGTGGCCTGCTGTTGCTGGCCGACGACTTCCTCCAGCAGCTCTTCACTCCGAACAACCGCGCCGAACTGGAAGCGGGCTATGTCGCGGCGCTCTGGGTGTTCAGCCTGGCGCTGTGGCTGTGCAACCTGCCGCGCCTGGCGGCTGCCCTCCTGCTGCTGTTCGCCCTGATGCAGCTGCTGCAGCTGGGCAACCTGAGCTTTTTCGGCGAGCCGCTCAGTGCCATCGATATCCAGGCGCTGCTGGGCGATACCGCCGAGGTCCGCCAGACACTCGGGGTCAGCCTGCCCGAGCACTGGCCGGTGCTGCTGTGCGTGGGGCTGCCCTATAGCCTGCTGATCGCCCTGCATCTGTACCTGCCGGGCCGGGTGCCGCTGCCCGCCAGTCGCTGGGCGCTGGTCCTGATCGCCGCGGTGCTGCTGTCCAAGCCCTATCGCGCCACCTACCGCAATCTCGACGCCTTCGTGCCCAGCCCCAGTCGCAGCGGCCTGCACAACAGCCTCAATGCCTTTTCCGCCTGGGCGGTGCGTCTGGCCGGGCGTAGCGAGGTGACCCTGCCGCCCACGGCCTATGCGCCCTATGACCTCGTCCAGGTGCCCAGCACGGCGCGACACGTCTGGCTGGTGGTGGCCGATTCCCTGCGCAGCGATCGCCTGGGCGCCTTCGGTTACCATCGCAATACCACCCCGAATCTATCGGCCTATCTGGCGGGCAATCCCCAGGCGCTGATCCGGCCCGGGGTAGCGGCAGGGGTGGCCACCGACGTCAGCCTGCCCTATCTATTGAATCCCATCCGCGAGCCGGGCCAGGACCAGCGATTGCGCACCGGCGAGATCAACCTGTTCCGCTTCGCCCAGGCCGCCGGCTTTCGCACCCACTGGCTGTCGTCCCAGGAATCCAAGTTGCTGGCGCACCTGGGCAGTCGCTATCTGGACGTGTCCATCACCCGCGAGGACCATCCGCTGCGTTTCCTGCAACGCCAGGATCGTGCCCTGCTGGCTATCCTCGACGAACAGCGCTGGGCGCCGCGCAACTTCGTGGTGCTCAATCTGCGTACCGCGCACCTGCCCTATGCGCAGAACTACCGGCACGAGGCCGCGCCAGCCCCCTGGCCGGACACCGGCATCGAGGGCCAGGCCAATGCCTACGACAATTCGCTGCATTACCTGGATGGCCTGCTCGCCGAGATCCTCGCCGACTTCGACCGCCTGGAGGGTGAGCGCTACCTGATCATCACGGGCGATCACGGCCAGCGGCTGGGGGAGGGCGGTCACTGGGGGCACAACGACCTGGTGCCCGAGGTCAGCGATGTGCCAGTGATCGTGGTGGCGCGGGACGCACCGGCCAATGCCCTGGCCGGTCTGCATGGCGAGCGCTGGATCAGCCATTACGAAGCCGGCAGCTGGCTGGCGGAGCGCCTGGGTACCCGCATCGACAATCCCAATCGCCGCCCGGAGGAACACTTCGTCCATGGCAAGCTGCTGTTCAGCGATAATTTCGTGCAGCGCGTCTGCGAATCGCCCACCGGGCTGGTGCACCAGCCACCGCAGCAACTGAGCAAGCTGCTGCTGGACAGCTCGGCAGCGCCCTGCGGTTGAGGCTGCAGCCGTCTTACCCTTGGCTCTAGGGCGCCGCTACACTGCCGGCGCCTTATCATCTCGGTATCAGGACCTCGTCATGCCTTCGGCTTCATCCCTTTCTCGCTATGCCCGCAGCGCACGCCTGCTGCACTGGCTCATGGCCCTGTTGGTGCTGCTGGCCTATGTGCTGATCACCAACCGCGGTCAGTTCGAACGTGGCTCCCTGGAGCGCCAGTGGGTGACCCTCGGCCACTTCTGGGTGGGATTGCTGGTATTGCTCCTGGTGGTGCCGCGCCTCTGGGTACGCCAGCGCCATCCGGTGCCACCCATCACGCCGCCGCTGGCCACAGGCCTTGAGCGGATCAGTCGGCTCACCCACTACGCCCTCTATGCCTTCCTGCTGGCCCAGCCGCTACTGGGCCTCTTCACCGTCTGGCTGACCATTGGCGAGGTGAAGATCCCCTCCAGCACCCTGGCGCTACCGTCGCCCTTCGCCGTGGATCGCGAGCTGGCGCAGTCGCTCAAGGGCGTGCACCTCTGGCTGGGCAAGGCCTTCTATTGGGTGATCGGGCTGCATGTGCTGGCCGCGCTCTGGCATCACCTGGTACGCCGGGACGATACCCTCAGGCGCATGCTCTAGGAGCAGGACGAAGTGGCACCGCGCGCAGGTCGCTTTAGTACGGAACCTAGCGTGGATAGAGCGCAATGATTCGGTCGCGCCCACCCTCGGCTAGCAGATAGCCGTCGCCCTTGGGCAGCAGGGCCTGGGGGGCACGTAGAAACGTCAGGATGGCGCGTGGCGCTGACTGGCGATCCCAGAGCAGCAGCCGGGCGCGGTGGGTGGAGTCTTCGCTGATCCACAGGCCGCGGTGGTCGCAGAGCAGAAAGCTCGGTTCGCGCAGCTCACGCAGCGCCGGCGGATCGCGGCCATCGTCGCTGAGCTGACGCACCAGGCCGCGGGATTTCTCGGTATAGAAGGCCGTGCCGTCCGGGCAGCGGGTAAAGGACTCCGCCTCGTCCAGGTGGTCGCGCAGCACCGTCAGGCTGCCGTCGGCGGCGTCGTAGCGCAGCAGGCGTCCCTCACCCTTGCGGTCTTCCACGGCATAGAGGTGCTCGCCTTCGACCCAGAGGCCCTGGGCGTTGATACCCATGAAGAGATCGCGACTGCCCGCGGCATCGAACCAGCGGATCGGATGAGTGCCGCCTTCCTGGCTATAGGCGAAACCGTTGCGATAGGGCGTCAGGCCATCGGGCTTGTACAGACCCGCGCTAAGCACGCTGCGGCGGCCCTGGGCATCGATGCGCAGCAGGCGGCCCTTGCCATCCTTGAGTTCTTCCGCGGCGAGCAGGGCGTCGCCCTGCCAGGCCAGGGCGCTGGCCTTGGCGATGTCAGGATAGGCTACTTCGTAGTGCCAGCCCGTGGCGGCCTGGGCTGGCCAGAAGCGTTGCCAGGCGAGAAAGCCGACTGCGGCCAGCAGGCTCGCGGCCAGGGTGATGAGGGCGCCGCGCCAGAGCCGGGCCATCAGGCGGCGACGGAGGTCAGGTGCTCGTGGAGGATGACGGCGCCGATCACGATCAGCACCACGCCACCGAGCATTTCCGCACGCTTGCCGACCAGGTTGCCCATCACCCGACCCAGCAGCACCCCGGTGGTCACCATGACCATGGTGGCGAGGCCGATGGCCAGGGCGGCAGTGATGATGTTGACGTCGATGAAGGCCAGGCCGACGCCTACGGCGAGGGCGTCGATGCTGGTGGCCACGGCCGTGAGCGCGAGCAGCATGAAGGAATGCTGGCGGGGTTTTTCTTCTTCCGCGTCAGGTGCGCCGAAGCCGGCCCAGATCATGCGCAGGCCCAGCACGGTGAGCAGGGTGAAGGCGATCCAGTGATCCCAGGGCTGGACGTACTGGGCGGCAGTCAGGCCGACGGCCCAGCCGATCACCGGGGTGATGGCTTCGATGACGCCAAAGATGGCACCGGTGCGCAGGGCTTCGCGCAGGCAGGGCTTGTGCAGGCTGGCACCCTTGCCGACGGCGGCGGCAAAGGCATCGGTGGACATGGCAAACGCCAGGAACATCAGGGAAGCGGGGTTCATCGTCACAGCGCCGGCCGGGCTCGGATCCACAAGACATCCCCGCACGCCCGGCACGGCGCGGTGATGCCCCTGGTCTCGCCAACCCTGACTGGCTGTCCTGACCACGGCGGTTGCCGAGTATGTTGATCAGGACGCTTTCCACCGTGGTGGAAGCAGGCTACTCCCCAAAGAGGCCGCCACCTTACCTAGCCGAATAGAGAAAGTCTATCTTGTAGATAGTTCTAATATATATAGCCTTGGCTAAATCTTCTGCCGTCCTGCTGGCTTGAAATCGGCCGAGGCAGCTGGATAGCGCTTGGCGACAGGGCTTTAGCCGCAGTACAGGATGCCGGCAATAGCCGACGGCGACCTACAACGTATGGGCGGGGCGTCGCCAGAGGATCGCTGGAGGTCGTCTGCGAGCAGCTGAATGAGCATAGGAGCACACGACCTGAGGTGTCCCTGGAAGCAGCCATGAGCCGGTCAGAGCGGGCTGATACTGGCGCTCTGCCTTCCTCGTTTCGTCATGGCGCTGACACTTAATTGTCACATTTCGGCAATAGCCTAGCGCCAGCCCTCACTAGGTAATGGAGCAACCATGAAACGCACGTTCAGCCTCTCCCTGTTGTTGTCGGCCTTTTGCCTGAGCACTGCCGCTCATGCCGTGGATGTCACGGGCGCAGGTTCGAGCTTCGTGTATCCCGTTCTGTCGAAGTGGTCGCAGACCTTCAGCGAGAAGACCGGTAACCGCGTCAACTACCAATCCATCGGTTCTGGCGGCGGTATCGCCCAGATCAAGGCGGCCACCGTGGACTTCGGCGCCACCGACGCCCCGATGAGCACCGAGGACCTGCAGAAAGGCGGCCTGGGCCAGTTCCCGACCATCATCGGCGGCATCGTGCCGGTGGTGAACGTGGAAGGCATCGAGCCCGGCAAGCTGAAGCTCGACGGCCCGCTGCTGGCCAAGATCTTCATGGGTGAGGTCAAGACCTGGAACGATCCGGCCATCGCTGCCCTGAACCCCGGCATGAAGCTGCCCGCCAGCGCCATCACCGTAGTGCGCCGTTCGGACGGTTCGGGTACCTCCTACAACTTCACCAACTACCTGGCCAAGGTCAGCCCGGAGTGGAAGGAGAAGTTCAACTTCGGCACCACCGTCAACTGGCCGGTCGGTGTGGGTGGCAAGGGTAACGAGGGTATCGCTGCCTACGTCAAGCAGATCAAGGGCTCCATCGGCTACGTCGAGTACGCCTATGCGCTGACCAACAAGATGTCCCATGTGCAGCTGAAGAACGCCGCCGGCAACTTCGTGCAGCCCGACGCCAAGAGCTTCCAGGCCGCTGCCGCCACCGCCGATTGGAAGAGCGCCAAGGACTTCAACCTGTTGATGACCAACGCCCCGGGCGCCGATGCCTGGCCGATCACCGCCACCACCTGGATCGTGATGTACAAGGAGCCGAAGAACGAAGAGCGCAGCAAGGTCGCCTTCGACTTCTTCAAGTGGTCCCTGGAAAACGGTCAGAAGGACGCCGCGGCACTGGACTACGTCCCGGTTCCCGACGAGCTGGTCAAGCAGATCGAAGGCTACTGGGCTTCCGACTTCAAGAAGTAAGCAAGACCGCCTGCCGTCCGGGATCCCGCGAGGGGTCCGGGCGGCTTCGCGCATCCCGATCTGCTGACCGGAAATCGCCATGACCGATCAAACCCTTCCCCTTTCGGCCGCTCAGGAAGAGCGCATCCGCCGGGATACCCGCGCGGACACCTGGTTCCGGCGCCTGCTGTTCTCCGCGGCCCTGCTGGTACTCGCGGTGCTGGTCGGGGCAGCCTTGTCCACCCTCTGGGGTGGCCGCCTGGCCTTCATGACCTTTGGCCTGGATTTCCTGACGTCCGCCGAATGGGACGTCGGTGCCGAGAAATTCGGCGCCCTGGTGCCCATCTACGGCACCCTGATGACGTCGCTGATCGCCCTGCTGCTGGCCGTGCCCACCGCCTTCGGCATCGCCCTGTTCCTGTCGGAAATCGCCCCCACCTGGCTGCGCGGTCCGGTGGCCACGGCGGTGGAGCTGCTGGCAGGTATCCCCTCGATCATCTACGGCATGTGGGGCCTGTTCGTCTTCGGCCCCTTCATGGCCGCGTACATCTCGCCCTTCATCAACGACTACCTGGGCGCCATCCCGATCATCGGCATCCTGTTCCAGGGTCCGCCGCTGGGCATCGGCATGCTCACCGCCGGCATCATCCTGGCGATCATGATCCTGCCCTTCATCACCTCGGTGATGTACGAGGTGTTCCGCAGCGTGCCGCCCCAGCTCAAGGAGTCGGCCTATGCCTTGGGCTCAACGACCTGGGAGGTTTGCTGGGACATCGTACTGCCCTATACCCGCTCGGCGGTGGTCGGTGGCGCCTTCCTCGGTCTGGGGCGAGCCCTGGGCGAGACCATGGCGGTGACCTTCGTGCTGGGCAACGCCCACCAGTTCTCCGCGTCGCTGATGATGCCAAGCAGCTCCATCGCCTCGGTGATCGCCAACGAATTCAACGAGGCCTACACCGATCTGCACCGCTCCTCGCTGATCGCCCTGGGCTTCCTGTTGTTCGTGGTGACCTTCTTCGTGCTGCTGGCGGCGCGTCTGATGTTGGCGCAGCTGTCGCGCAAGGCAGGTAACTGATGCATATCGACGCCTATCTCTATCGCAAGCGCCGGATCAAGAACGGTATCGCGCTGATCTTCGGCAGCGCCGCCGCCGTGGTCGGCCTGGGTTTCCTCACCTGGATCCTCGGCACCACCCTGCTCAAGGGACTCTCCGCCCTCAGCCCGACCATCTTCATCGAGATGACGCCGCCACCCGGCGCCACCGACGGTGGTCTGGCCAACGCCCTGTTCGGCAGCGTGCTGATCACCCTGCTGGCCACCGCCATCGGCGCCCCCATCGGCATCCTGGCCGGACTCTGGCTGGCCGAGTACGCCCGCCATTCCAAGCTCGGTCTGGTGGTGCGCTTCGTCAATGACATCCTGCTGTCGGCACCGTCCATCGTCATCGGTCTGTTCATCTACACCGCCGTGGTGGTACCGCTCAATCAGGCCACTGGCGGCAGCGTGGGCTTCTCCGGCTTCGCCGGGGCCCTGGCACTGGCCATGCTGGTGGTGCCGGTGGTGACCCGTACCACCGACGAGATGATGCAGCTGCAGCCCGCGGCCATGCGCGAAGCGGCCTTGGCGCTGGGCATTCCCCAGTGGAAGGTGACCCTGCAGGTCCTGTTGCGCGCCTCCCGCGCCGGCGTGGTGACCGGGGTGCTGCTGTCCATCGCCCGCATCACCGGCGAGACCGCACCGCTGCTGTTCACCGCCTTTGGCAACCAGTACTGGAGCGCCGACCTGCTCAAGCCGATGGCCAGCGTGCCCGTGACCATCTTCCAGTTCGCCATGAGTCCGTTCGAGAACTGGCAGCAACTGGCCTGGGCCGGCGCCTTGCTGCTGACCTTGTTCGTGCTGTTCCTGAACCTTTCCTCTCGCTTCTTCTTTCGCAACCGGGATTCCAAGTGACCACCATGCAGACGCAGATACCGGAACTGCAGGCGCGCGACGTCGGCTTCCGTTACAAGGGCCATCAGGCGCTCAAGTCGATCAACCTGGACATCGCGGCCAAGCAGATCACCGCCATCATCGGCCCCTCCGGATGCGGCAAGTCCACGCTGCTGCGCATCTTCAACCGCATCTACTCGGAGTACCCGGGGCTGGAAGCGACCGGCGAGATCCTCATGGACGGGGAGAACATCCTCGATCCCAAGTACTCGCTGAGCCGCCTGCGCAGCACCATCGGCATGGTGTTCCAGAAGCCGGTACCTTTCCCCATGTCCATCGCCGACAACGTCGCCTACGGCATCCGCCACCACGAGCGGCTCTCCCGCGTGGAGCTGCAGGATCGCGTCGAGCAGGCCCTGCGCGGTGCCGCGCTGTGGGATGAGGTCAAGGACAAGCTGAATCAGAGCGCCCTGGGGCTCTCCGGTGGTCAACAGCAACGCCTGTGCATCGCCCGCACCATCGCCCTGCGTCCGCGGGTGTTGCTGTTGGACGAACCCACTTCGGCGCTGGATCCCATCTCCACCGCGCGTATCGAGCAGCTGCTGGCCGAACTCAAGCAGGACTTCACCGTGGTCATCGTCACCCACAACATGCAGCAGGCGGCACGCTGCTCCGACGTCACCGCCTTCATGTACCTGGGCGAGCTGATCGAGGTGGACAAGACCGACAAGATCTTCACCAAGCCGGACAAGAAGCAGACCGAGGACTACATCACCGGTCGCTTCGGCTGATACGGCGTCGTTTCGAAAAAAGGCCACTCCCTGGAGTGGCCTTTTTCATGGCGGCTGAAAAGCGGCGAGCCAGGACCTCTGGTCGTCCTCATCCTTCCCGGTCCGCAGCGGAGCCGTCCGAACGGATGAATCTTTGGTTAAATTTTGCTTTAAATTCAGTTACTTGAATTAAAACCTTTATGTTCCTGCAAGCAAAACGACATCTCTTCTGCCGAGACTGACCCAGCTTTGTGACGGGCTGCACCGCCAGCCACTACTGCCTGGATTGTCTTGAAAGGAGATCTGCCGATGTCTGTTAACCCTTATCGATTCACGGCGCTGTTCTCGGGCGTGCTCCTGGCTACCTGCTCGGCCGCCGCGAGTGCCGCTGTCGATGAGAAGCTGCTCGACATGCTCAGGGCCAATGGCTCCATCACCCCGGCCCAATACAGCGAATTGCGCGGCGACCTGCAGCAGGAGCAGCAGGCGCGTGCCGCCCAGGTCGCCCAGCAGCAGAAGACCTCCGACTTCGAGAAGAAGCTGGCCTGGGCCGCCAAGACCCAGATCAAGGGCGACGTGCGGGTGCGCCACGAGAGCATCGACATCGACGGCGAGCCGGACAACGGCCGCGACCGTGACCGCCAGCGTATCCGCGCGCGGCTGGGTGCCTACAGCGAGATCAATCCGCAGGTGAACACTGGCATCCGCATCGCCACCGGCGGTGGCGACGACGCCCGCTCCACCAACCAGGACCTGAACAACTACTTCAACAAGAAGCAGCTCTGGCTGGATCAGGCCTATATCGACTACCACCCCACGGCAGTGCCGAATCTGCACCTGGTGGGCGGCAAGATGGGCCAGCAGTGGGTCAGCACCGGCGACGTCATCTGGGACGCCGACATCAACCCCGAAGGGCTGGCCGGCACCTACAAGTACGACCTGGGAGGGGGTGCCGAGTTGTTCGGCAGCACCGGCTATTATGTGCTCAAGGACAACGTCGACGGCGAAGGCTATGAGTTCAAGCATGACCTGCGCCTCTACGCCGGCCAGCTGGGCAGCCGCTTCAACCTGGGCGATGCCGCCAAGCTGATGGTGGGCGGCAGTGTCTATGCCTACGACAAGGAACAGGACAGCGCCTGCCCGACCACCGGTTCGGTTACGGCGCCCTGCGCCCTGGCGGTCAATGGCAACACCACCGACCGCTTCCAGCTCTACGAGGGCTTCGCCCAGCTGGACCTGACCAAGCTGTGGGTGCCGCTGTCCTTCTATGGCCAGTACGTGGTCAACGACAAGGCCGACGACGGCGAGGACACTGCCTGGCTGGTGGGCGCCAAAACCAAGCTGATGCAGCGGGTCGGGCTGGAATACAACTACCGCGATGTCCAGCGCAACGCCGTGGTGGGCGCCTTCACCGACTCCGACTTCGGCAACGGCTCGACCGGTGCCCGCGGCCATAAGCTCAAGCTCGGCTACGAGATCGACAAGAACTTCGGCGTTGGCCTGACCTATTTCCTCGCCGAGTCCGACACCGCCAGCCGCTTCCGCAACGATGCGGACGTGAAGACCCTGCAGTTGGACCTAGAAGCCAAGTTCTAACCACGGCCCTAGGTCGTGCTCCTCTTGAACCGCCCTCGGGCGGTTCTTTTTTTCCGGTCTGACAGGTGAGGGGCTGTTAGGCTTCGCTGCGCTCAACCAACCTACGCCTGAACCGCTCTGCCCCCTCTCCCCCTGGGAGAGGGTTGGGGTGAGGGAAGCTCCCGTCCACTACCGCTCGACCCTGATCTCTACCAGCTTGCCATCGATGAACCTGAGGTGGCGCGAGGCGCCGTTTTCCGGGCCATAGGTCCAGAACTGGGTCTCGGCTGCATTGAATTTGGGTACCTGGTTGTTGCGCAGGGCAGGGGGATTGACCTTGCGCTCGGCCGGGGCCCCGCAGGCGGCCAGGACCTGCTCGACGCTGTCGCCTTCTTCGACGAGGTTCTGCCCACAGCGCAGGCTGGCCTGGGTAAGGGAGGGCAGTAGCAGGGCAAGCAGCAGGGCAAGCAGCAGGTAGCGATGGCGCATCAGACCTCCAGGCGAGCAACGCAGCAGTGGCCGTTGTCTTGAGCCTAGCCGTTGTTTCGTACCGATGCTGCAGTGGCGAAACCACGACTCAGATAGCGTGAGCCGGCCAGGCCAAAACGCCAGGGCACTTCGCGGGCACGGGTGATGCCAATGCGCGGGCCTTCGACTACCACCACGTCTGCGGTAGCTGACTCCAGTTGGAAGGGCGGTGCGTCTAGCGGCAAGCCGTCGTGACTGCCATCGATGCCCAGTGCCTGGCAGAGACGACCGGGACCGGCGCAGAGCAGACGATCGGCCAGCCCGCCCCGACGTTCCCGCATCACGTCCAGACCCCACAACGGCTCCAGCGCGCGGATCAGGACGCCAGCACCATGGCCTGCCTCGCGGCAGACCAGATTGAAGCACCAATGGATGCCATAGGAGCGATAGACATAGGCATGCCCGGGCGGACCGAACATGGCCCTGTTACGCGGCGTGGGGCCGGAAAAGCTGTGGGAGGCCGGGTCTTCGCCGTCGTAGGCCTCGGTCTCGACGATAAGGCCGCCCACGCCTTCGACCCTGAGTGTCGCACCGATCAGTTGCCGAGCGACGTCCTCCACCGGTCGGTCGAAGTCCAGGGCCGTCATGCCTCGGGCTCCGGTGCTTCCAGGATCAGCGCCGCATGCACCATGGCCAAATGACTCAGGCCCTGGGGGAAGTTGCCCAGGGCCGCGCCGTTATGGGGATCACGCATCTCAGTCATCAGGCCGACACCATTGAGACTGGCGGCCAGGACCTCGCGCATCAGGATACGCGCCTGATCCACCTCGCCCAGCACGGCATAGGCCTCGACCATCCAGTAGGAACAGGCCAGGAAAGCACCTTCCTCCTGCTCGGCACCGCTGTAGCGATAGACCAGAGGTCCATGGGCCAACTCGCGGCGGATGGCCGCCAGGGTACTGACCGAACGTTCGCCGCCGTCGAAACCGAAGCGGATACCCAGCAGCAGCCCGGCATCCAGCCGCTCGGTACCGGCATAGAAGGTGTAGGCCTGCTTGCGTTCGCTCCAGCAGTGTTCGTTGACCCAGTCGCGGATGCGGTCACGCTCGCGCGCCCAGCGACCGCACATGGCGTCGGGGATATGGCCATCGCGGGCCAGGGTCACGGCGCGGTCCAGGGCGAACCAGCAGCCCAGCTTGGAGAGCGTGTAGTGACGCTCCTCGGGCAACTCCCACATGCCGGCGTCCGGTTGCCGCCAGCCATCGGCGCAGAGATTGGCCAGGTCGGTGAGCAAGCTGGCGGTGGCGAAGTCCAGCACATGACCCTTGCTCGCATAGAGGCGAAAGGTCTCCAGCAGATCGCCATAGAGACTTAGCTGACACTGGGCGCTGGCACGATTGCCCACTCGCACTGGCTGAGAGTCGCGATAGCCAGGAACCGGGATGACGCGCTCCTCAGGAGCCAGTTCGCCTTCCAGGGTGAAGCAGGTGTGCAGGCGATTGCCGTGGCGGCGGATGACGTTCTGAATCCAGGCCAGGGCCGCCTGGGCCTCGCCGAGGGCACCCAGGCGCAAGAAGGCCTTGATGGTAAAGACCGCATCGCGCACCCAGGCATAGCGATACTCGTAATTCTTGTCGCCACCGATGCGCTCCGGCAGCGAGGTGGTAGCCGCGGCGACGATGGCGCCCGTGGGCGAGTAGAGCAGCAGCTTGAGGGCCAGCGCCGAGCGCTTCACCTCGTTGAGGAATTCGCCCTGGTAGGCGAAACCCTGGGCCCATTCACGCCAGGCCTGGTCGCTGCGGTCGATACGCTGGTCGACTTCCTCCAGCGTAGGCACTACCAAAGGCTCGTTTTCGGTCGCGGTCAGCGCCAGGACACTGCGCTGGCCCGCTTCCAATACCAGCCGCGCCACCAGTCGGCGGTCATCGCATTCGAGGATTTCCAGCCGCTCGCAATAACGCAGGGTCGCCATGACGCCGTCGACGTGCATGACTTCGCCATTGGGCGTGCTGCGCATCCAGGGCGACACGGTCTGGCCCTGGGTGCCGGGCACCAGTTCGATACGCAGCTCGACCCGTCCGGACAGGCCCTCGACCCGGCGACCCAATTCGCACCAGGGCAGGCGGCCGGCCGAACCGCTGTTGAGCGACTCGGTCAGGCGCACGCTGCCATCGGCGGTATGGAAGCAGGTTTCCAGCACATTGCTGTCCTGGCGATAGGCCCGCTCGACGCGGTAGTCGGCAACCGGGGTGATCGTGAAGAAACCGCCAGCGGGGGCGTCCAGTAGGCGGTCGAACAGTGGGGCGGAGTCCATGTTGGGCACGCACCACCAGTCCAGCGAGCCGTCCGGCGCCACCAGGGCGACCGAACGACCGTCGGAAAGGGCAGCGTAGCCCGCCAGGGGCGCGTAGCCGTCTTGGCGAGCCGGATCGAAGACCGCCATGGCCGTCAGCCCATGCCTCCGGTAGCGCCATAGACCTCACCGGTCACATAGCTCGACTCCTGGGAGGCCAGCAGCACATAGAGGGGTGCCAGTTCCGCCGGTTGGCCAGGACGCTTGAACACCGTCTCGCCACCAAAGGTGGGGAT
Source organism: Pseudomonas oryzihabitans (assembly GCF_001518815.1). Classification (NCBI taxonomy): domain Bacteria; kingdom Pseudomonadati; phylum Pseudomonadota; class Gammaproteobacteria; order Pseudomonadales; family Pseudomonadaceae; genus Pseudomonas; species Pseudomonas oryzihabitans. The sequence continues at coordinate 3,995,095 of NZ_CP013987.1, read as the reverse complement.
CTTCTCCTGGGGCTGGCCACCGCTGGGCTGCAGCGGCGTCCAGAAGGGGCCGGGCGCTACGGCGTTGACGCGAATGCCCTTGGCGGCGACCTGCTTGGCCAGTCCCTTGGTGAAGTTGGTGATGGCCGCCTTGGTGGACGCGTAGTCCAGCAGGAACTCCGAGGGCTGGGTGGCCTGGATCGAGGTGGTGTTGATGATGGCGGCGCCAGCCGGCAGGTGCGGCAGCGCGGCCTTGCACAGCCAGAACAGGGCGTAGACGTTGGTCTTGTAGGTGGCATCGAACTGCTCGGTGGTCAGCTCGGCGATGTCCTGCACCGCAGTCTGCTTGCCGGCCACGTTGACCAGGATGTCGAGACCGCCGAGGGCCTCCTTGGCCTTGCTCACCAGCTGGGTACAGAAGGCTTCGTCCTTCAGGTCACCGGGCACGCAGACCACCTTGCGCCCTTCGGCTTCCACCAGCTTCACCACTTCCTGGGCGTCAGCCTCTTCCTCGGGCAGGTAGTTGAGCACCAGATCCGCCCCTTCACGGGCATAGGCAATGGCAGTCGCCCGGCCAATTCCCGAATCCGCACCCGTGATCAGCGCCTTGCGGCCAGCCAGACGACCGAAGCCCTTGTAGCTAGTCTCGCCATGGTCGGGACGCGGCTGCATCACCTGCGCCAGGCCCGGCGCTTCCTGAGGCTGCTTGGGAAATTCCGGCTGGGGATACTGGGTAAGGGGGTTTTGCATGCTGTATTGGTTGTCGCTGGACATGACATCTCCTGAAGGGGCCAAGAAGGCGCCCGTTTGGCATCTTTTCGATGACGTTCAAGGAAATGGAGGGGCAAAGACCCGACGAGGTTCCCGCGATCAGCAGAGGATGTGTCGATACAGGCAGATTGATGCTTGGCCTTACCCCGATACGCTTCCGGCGCGATCTGACGTCCAAGGGCGGGGAGAAAGGAGAGTCCTTTCGCGTATGGGAAATCCCAGCTGCACGAAAAGCGCCGAGGTGGCCTCGCTGACCGGATGGCTGTCACGGTCTGGGGCTGGCTCTCAGCACGGGACCCAACTGAGTCTGGTGGTGGCCTCGCTCACGCCGGACTGCCTTGGCCATTGCCAAACGCTTCAGGCGTCGAGCGGCTCCAGGCGTAAGGCGACACCGGTGCGCTGCAGGGTGAGGATGTCCGCTTCGCGACAGCCAATCAGGCGGCCTTCGGCGGTGCGCAGCTGATCGTCCTCCAGCTGAGCGTACGACTGCGGCTGCTTACCGTCGCCGGCGACCATGATGTAGAGCTGACCACACAGCAACTGCCCGGCCAGACGCCCGTCGTCGAGGCCGATCAGGCGGTAACTTCGGCGGGCATCGTAGGTAAAGCGCATGGGAGCATCCATTCAGGTATTTCAGCTCAGAACGGCTCTGGCGCCCAATGTTCCCCTGGCGCCGACCTGGGCAAGGCTCGTCAGCCCCTCTGGAGCGCAGCAAGCCCGCCACTCACCGAGATGAGGGCGGGTCGACCACTGGTCGGAAGTTTGCTGAACGATCGATCAATAACGGAATTGCGCGACCAGGCCCTGGAAGGACGTCGCCAGGCGCGACAACTCCTGACTGGACGCCGCGGTCTGCTGGGCACCGGTGGCGGTCTGGGTAGACAGGTCCTGGATGTTGACCAGATTGCGGTCCACTTCGCGAGCCACCTGGGCCTGCTCTTCGGCGGCGCTGGCGATCACCAGGTTGCGCTCCTCGATGCTGGCGATCCCGTTGGTGATGCGGTCCAGGGCTTCGCCGGCACGGTTGGCGCGCTCCTGGGTATCGCCGGCCAGGGACTGGCTCTTGTGCATGGCGCTCACTGCCTCTTCGGCGCTGTCGCGCACGGCGCTCATCATGCGCTCGATCTCCCCGGTGGAGCCCTGGGTGCGATGGGCCAGGGCGCGGACCTCGTCCGCCACCACGGCGAAACCGCGACCCTGCTCGCCGGCGCGGGCGGCTTCGATGGCGGCGTTGAGCGCCAGCAGGTTGGTCTGCTCGGCGATGCCACGAATCACTTCCAGCACCTTGCCGATCTCGCGCACCTGGCCTTCCAGGGTCTGCACCTTCTGGGTGGAATCGGTGATCTCGCTGGTCATCACCGCCATGGCCTGGGCCGCCTGCTGCACCTGCTCGCGACCCTGCTGGGCCTCGCGACTGGTGTCCTGGGAAGCGGTCGAGGTGGACGCGGCGTTGCGTGCTACCTCTTCCACGGCGGCGGTCATCTGGTTGACGGCGGTGGCGGCCTGCTGCACCTCGTCGTGCTGGCGAACCTGGCCCCGGGAGGTCTCCTCGGTCACGGCATGCAGTTCCTCGGCCGCCGCGGCGAGCTGGCTGGCGGCACCGGCCATCTGCTGCACGGTGTCCTTCAGGCTGCGCTGCATGCCGCCCAGGGCCTGCAGCAGCAGGCCCGCTTCGTCACGCCGGCTGCTCTGGATCGGCAAGGTCAGATCGCCCTGGGCGACACGCTCGGCGCTGGAGACGGCCTCGCGAATCGGGGTCACGATCAGGCGGGTAATGACGATGCCCAGGGCCAGGGCGCAGAACACTGCCAGCAGGAGGCCACCACTCAGGGTCCAGAAGGCTTTGTCGTAAGTAGCACTGGCAGCCACGCCGGCTTCGTTACCCTGGCGCTTGTTGGATTCCACCATGATCTTGAAGGAGCCCATGGTCTTGCGATAGCTGGGTTGAGCCTGCTCGTTGAGCAATTGGTTGGCACCGGCCACGTCCTTGGCAGCCAGCCGCGCCAAGACAGCGTCGACGGCAGTCAGGTAGGTTTTCCAATCACCCTGGTAGGCATCGCCCGCAGCCTTTTCATCAGGTTCCAGAGGCGTGGCTCGGTAGTCGGCAAAGGGTTTTTCAGCGTCGGCCTGGTTGGAGCGCAGGGAGGCGACAATGCCGTCCTGCTCGGCCTGCGGCGCGTTGGCGTAGGCCAAAGACATCAGGCGGAAGATGTCGCGGTTGTGCGCGATCACGTTGTTCTTGGCGTCGTTTAGCAGGGTGATGGAGCGCAGATTGTTGCTCAGCACCGAACCCAGCAAGGCGTTGAGGCTGTTGAGCCCACTCATGCCGACCGCGCCTATGCCGAGAGTAATGAGCGTACAGAGACCGAAGGCTACTGCGAGTTTCTTCGCCAGTGCCAGATTGTTGAACCAGACCATTGGGAATTCCTTTCAGCGACGGGGATGCCAGCCAAATTGCACCGGATGCCCTCGCTATCGGCACCAACAGTCTGACCTTTAACCCCTCCGGTCTCTCGGCAATGGTTACTCATGCTGCCCCGGCCTGACGTCCTAGTCGCGTCCATAGAGGCGATCCAGCAGGCCGTTGGCCGCGAGGGCATCCTCCAGGTTGGCCAATTCTGGACGGGGTTGACCGAGCAGCTGATCGAATACCGCCTGGGCACCCTGGGGAACACCGGGGGCGATCGCCTCGGCCAGCACCTGACTCTCACCACTGGCCTCGTGCAGCAGCAGGCGCCCAGCAGCGAGCTCCAGGGTTCCCGTGCTGCCATCCAGCCGGATGGCCAGCCGCGGACCGCGCAGGGTGGCACTGGCCCGCAGCTGGATCGGCAGGTCGCCGGCTCGGAGCAACGCCTCGCCGGCATGATCCAGTGGCCAGCGCGCATCGCGTTCCAGACGGCAGTGTTCGACCGTCAGGGATTCACCGGTCAGCCAGGCGCTTAAGTCCAGCAGGTGCACGGCCAGGTCGCCAAAGGCGCCATAGCCCATGCGCGTCTCGTCCAGATGCGCCGGCCAGTCGCTTAGCCAGCCTTCCAGCAGACCTGGGTGGCCAGCCGTGAGCGACAGGTGGGAAAGGGTGCCGATGGCGCCAGCGCGAGCCAAATGACGCAATTGCTGTAGGGCAGGGTCGGTACGCAGATAGAAGCCGCTAAAGCAGGAGCGCCCGGCGAGTTGCGTGGCCAGCGCCGTCGCGCGCGCAGCCGAGACGGCCAGGGGCTTTTCCACGAACAGATGGCGGGCGCGGGGGAGTAGCGCGGCTACCGCTGTTTCGTGATCCTCGATGGCCGTGGTGACGAAGGCCAGATCCACCTCGGGCAACTGGGCGAAATCGTCCAGCACCGGCAGGCCATGGGGCGCGGCGAGACGCTGGGCGCGGGCAGGATCGCGTTCGCTAGCCAGGGCCACTACCCGCACGCGCGGATCGGCCAGGCTGGTGTCCAGGTAGTCCTGGGCGTGGATCTGTTCGCAACCGACGATGGCGACGCTGAGCATGACGAGGGGTCCTCCAACGGAAACTGTTCCGTTATGGACCCCACATCGGCCGCTAAGCTTCCCGGTCAGGCCGGCTGGTAGGCCTTGCCGAAGCGGTTGGCCAGGAAGGCGTCCATGTCCACCTGCTCCTGGGCAATGAAGCCGCGCTGCGGCAGCTTGCCTTCGCGGAACAGATCCAGGGCGGTGCAGATGCCGGCGGCGGTGGTGATCTGGATGGCGCTGGTCAGGCGACCGTCGCGCTCGGCGGCAAAGATCTTGCGGCTGAAAACCTCCTGCACCAGCTTGCCGCCGCGCATACCGCTGACGGTCACGAACACCAGCACCACGTCCTGCATGGTGGTGGGCACGGCACCGCGCAGGATGTTCTTGAGCTGCTCCTGGTCACCGGCCAGGCGCAGGTCCTCCAGCAGGAATTTCATCAGGTCGCGGTGACCGGGATAGCGCACGGTCTTGTAGTCCAGGGTTTCCACCTGGCCCTGCAGGGTCTCGCAGAGGGTGCCCAGGCCGCCCGAGGTGTTGAAGGCCTCGTATTCCACGCCGTCCAGGGAGAAGTGCTCCAGGCCTTCCAGCGGCTGCACCAGTTGCAGCTCGCCGTTGCGCACGGCTTCGCAAGGGTGACAGTACTCGTTGACCAGGCCGTCGACGCTCCAGGTCAGGTTGTACTTCAGGGCGTTGGTGGGAAATTCCGGTAGGGCGCCGACACGCATCTTCACCTCGCGCACACTGTCGAAACGCTTGGCCAGGGAATGGGCGGCAATACCGATGAAGCCAGGCGCCAGACCGCACTGGGGCATGAAGGCATTGCTCGCGCCCTCGGCCAGCTGGCGGATGGTCTTGGTCGCCTTGACGTCTTCGGTCAGGTCGAAATAGTGGGTGTTGGTGGCCTTGGCCGCCTGGGCGACGGGAATCGCCAGGTGATAGGGCAGGGCGTTGAGTACTACGTCCTGATCGTCCAGGGCCGCGGCCAGGGCGCTGGCGTCGGACGTGTCCAGGGTGCGGGTCTGCACGCCCAGGGCCGCGATTGCCTCCAGGGCACGCTCGTCACGATCCGCCACCGTCACCCGGTAGTCGCCACTGGCGTGCAGCAATTGCGAAATGGTGTAGCCGATGTGGCCGGCGCCGAGCAGGGTGACGTTCATGGCGGGATCCTCCGTGGTTAGAGGCTCCAGCTTAAAAAGGGGCACTGCCAGATGTGAGCGTCAGAGCGTCGAATCGTCGTGCTTTATTTGACGAAACGGCGGAGTATTCGTCGTTTCGACGAGGCTTCTCGCGGCTTACCCGAGTTGCCGCCCAAACAGGCTATCGATGTCTCCGTAGGTTGGGTTGAGACGGCCCTATCGTCGAAGCCCAACATGGTGAGCCCCGAGCCGACGTTGGGCTTCGCTGTGCTCAACCCCACCTACCGCATCGGCATGGCCGCGACTGGTGCTGTACCGGATCGGCATCACGGCTCTTTCGCTACCTACCCCGGCACCACACGCAACAGCTGACCGTCCTCACCATCGGTGAGCAGCCAGAGATTGCCGTCCGGGCCGCTGCGCACGTCGCGCAGACGCTGGTTCAATTCCTGGAACAAAAGCTCCTGCTGACCAGGCATACCCTCAACCAGCGGTATCCGCCGCACCGACTTCTCTCGCAGCGCCGCCACGAACAGGCTGCCGCACCAGGGGGGAAAGCCCTGGCCGTCGTACCAGGTCATGCCCGCGGGCGCGATCGACGGCGTCCACTCCAGCAACGGTGGAGTGATGCCCGGCAATTCGCGAAAGGGCGAGATGCGCGCACCGGTGTAGTCCACGCCGCCGGTGGTCAGCGGCCAGCCATAGTTGGCGCCGGCGCGGATCAGGTTGAGTTCGTCGCCGCCCTTGGAGCCATGCTCGTGCTCGTACAGCGCCTGACGCTCGGCCACCCAGACCAGACCCTGGGGATTGCGATGGCCGAGGCTGTAGATCTCCGGCAGGGCGCCGGGTCGTTTGATGAAGGGATTGTCCGCCGGCACCTGGCCGTCGCGGGTGATGCGCACGATCTTGCCCAGATGGGTATCCAGTCGCTGGGCGTCGGTACGTTCCACGTTGCCATCACCCAAGGCGATGGCCAGGGTGCCGTCGCCGAGCAGGGCCATCCGCGCCCCGAAGTGCTGGCCGTAAGCCTTGGCCGGCTGGCTGGTGAACAGTGGCTGGACGTCCTGCAGGCGTCCGCCGTCCAGCCGCGCCCGCACCACCCGGAGATGATTGGCCTGCCGCGTGCCTGTCGCATAGGAGAGATAGATCAGTTGGTTGCGGGCGAAATCCGGATCCGGTAGCACCTCGAACAGACCAGCCTGGCCCTCGGTATAGAGTTCCGGTAATCCGGTTATAGCCTCCGCCTGTAGCCTGAACCGGCCTGTGCCGTCTGGCACCAGCAGTCGCAAACGCCCGGCACCTTCGGTCAGGAGCGCCCGGCCATCGGGCAGGAAGGCCAGCGACCAGGGTCTCTTGAGGCCGGTCGCCACCGTCTCGACGCGATAGGCCGGTGCCGCCAGGGCTATCGAGCTCGCCAGCAGTCCCAGCAGCAGCGCCAGCCAGGCCCAGCGTCCGGAAGCTTTAAGTAACGCTTGAGAGCTACTCCACGCACCCGCCTTCGCTAGCATCAGCACCTCTCTGGGAGATCTTTCAGTCATGTCTCAACCGCTCTGGCGCGCCCTGTCGAGACCCCGCACCCTGCTGGCATTCGCTGCAGCCCTGCTGCTGGCCACCGCCTGGGGCAGCCTGGTGCAGACCCAGTACAACCTGGCTGCGCTCCAGGGGCTTGGGCAACCGATAGACAGTGCCACTCGCTGGCGGACCTCCGTGCAGGATCTGCTCGGCTTCGGACCCGTCTACGCCGCCATCGTGCTCGCCGCTTGGTTACCAGCCTTTGCCGTGGCCTTCTGGTTCGGGCGCCGCAGCGGCGCTCATCGCGGCTGGCTGCTGCCGCTAGCCAGTAGCGTCAGCGTGATCGTCGCCATCCGCCTGATCGATGCCTTCGCCCCCATGCCGGTGCTCATCTACGCCACCCGCACCCTGGAGGGTTTGCTGGCGATGGCCATGGGCGGCCTGCTTGGCGGGCTGCTGTTCAGCTGGCTGGCGCACCCGAGGATTCAGCGCTAGAGGAGGGCGCTCAGGACGACGTCAGCTTCATCAGCACCAGACCGCTGACGAGAGGGTTTGCTGGCGATGGCCATGGGCGGCCTGCTTGGCGGGCTGCTGTTCAGCTGGCTGGCGCACCCGAGGATTCAGCGCTAGAGGAGGGCGCTCAGGACGACGTCAGCTTCATCAGCACCAGACCGCTGACGATCAGCGCCGCAGCCAGGATACGCAGCGGGCTCGCCGCCTCGCCCAGCACCAGGATACCGACCATGAAGGCGCCCACCGCGCCGATGCCGGTCCAGATGGTATAGGCAGTACCCAGCGGCAGGCTGCGCATGGATATCGACAGCAGCGCCACGCTGGCCACCATGGCGACCCCGGTGATGATCGTCGGTGTGAGACGGGTAAAGCCCGCGGACTGCTTCATGTAGAACGCCCAGACCACCTCGAGCAGCCCTGCGCACACCAGATAGAACCAAGCCAAAGACGGCCTCCTGTGAAACCGGGCCGTCCCGGAACGCGGCCCACCGATCGCCGGGGTCGTCCCCTGGGCTGGAAGAGAAGGGCGGCAAGGGTCCTTACCGCCTGATCGGCCCCGCTATCCTAGCCGTTCGAGCGGCGGTCTTTCGACCCGTCCTGGCTAGGCAGGGATCACTGCGCCGGACGTGGCTGGCAGATCTGCGCGGCGATCCCGTCGAATTCCCGATCGAAACTGGCCCGCTCGGCCGCGCTGAGAAAGCCTTGCTGCTGTACGAAGGCCTCGGTCTGGCTGCGCACCGCGGCGATGCGTTCGCTGAAGGTCGTCGCCTGTTCCTGATTGATCCGCCGCGCCTTGCGCGCCGTGCTTACATCCGCCAGCAGCACATTGGCCCGCATCGAGACATGCGCCTGCTGCGGATCCCTGATCAATCCGCCCAGTTCTCCCGGCACGGCACGCTGCTCGGCCAGATTGCAGCTTGGTAGGCCAAGATCGTCATGCCGCGCCTGCTGACCGGTGCAGGCAGCGAGGGCCAGAGGAAGCAGCAACAGGGGAATCAGAGCTTTCATGCGGGTCTCCTCGGGAGTGCCGTGGTGGAAACCTTGAGAGCCAGTGGCAGCGGCTTCGTTCACGGAAGGGCTCTGGAAAAGGACTTTGAAAAGGCTCCAAGGCAGAGAAACTGAGGCGCACCGGTCGCCGATCCAGCCCTAATAGGCAATCTGGTCGCGCCGCTCCAGGCCGGCCAGCTGCAGACGGGCGCCGTCCGCCACCGGGCCTCTGTTGGCGGCGCTGGTTTCCAGTAGCGATTCGTGCAGACAGTGAGCCGCGGCCGCTAGCCCTGGCCGGATGGCGTGGCCAGCCTGGGCGAGGGCGGTGTCTTCGGTAAAGATCGGCGCGGCGAGAAAGAGGGTGACCGAGCTGGTCAGGAGGTATCTCATGCAGGCTTCCTTGCGAGGTGATCACCAGGGTGTCGGCATCCGGCCGGCTGGCTTCAACGGGTTCAACTCGGCAGAGCTTAGCCCAGGATCACGCTGACGACGATGGTGATGATCAGATAAATCAGGCCAATGGTCTGGCGAATTCCATTTCGCTAAGGCCTCTTCAGGTAAAGGCGAGCAGGCGTCACGCATGGGTATATCGGGAAGGGACCGCCAGAAACGACAAAGCCCGCTCAATGGCGGGCTTTGTTGAGGTTCACGCGACGGTGAACGGAAGATGGCGCACTCGGCGGGATTCGAACCCACGACCCCTGCCTTCGGAGGGCAGTACTCTATCCAGCTGAGCTACGAGTGCAACGATTCGATGACGCTGAATCGGTCGCCATCATACTCACCTTGCATCGGACCGTCCATGCCCGGATGCACGATGTTGTTGATTTTGAACGACTGTTTCGCGGTGCGCGGCAGGGGCTGCATAAACAAGGAGGAGGGCGACGCGAAAACCTCGCCACTGCTCTTGCGCAGGGGTTCAGGATTCTCCTAGGATGCGTTCAATATTTCGAACGCCTGTGGCGCTTCGGACGTCCCTCTCGCGGGCACTGAACGGTGGCGACGCCAGCGTTTCCAAGCCTGACCCTATCGCAGGCGCAGGGGTGTCATGCCCTTGCTTCCGGCCCTTTCCATCAAGGAGACCGTAATGCAGCTCAAAGACGCTTCCCTGTTTCGCCAGCAAGCCTATGTCGACGGCGCCTGGATCGACGCCGACAGCGGTGCCACCGTCAAGGTGGACAACCCGGCCACCGGCGAGACCCTGGGCACCATTCCCAAGCTCGGCCGCGCCGAGACCAAGCGTGCCATCGACGCCGCCAACCGCGCCCTGCCGGCCTGGCGTGCGCTGACTGCCAAGGAGCGTTCGGCCAAGCTGCGGCGCTGGTACGAACTGATGATCGAGAACCAGGATGACCTGGGCCGGCTGATGACCCTGGAGCAGGGCAAGCCGCTGGCCGAGGCCAAGGGCGAGATCGCCTATGCCGCCTCCTTCATCGAGTGGTTCGCCGAGGAAGCCAAGCGCATCTATGGCGACACCATTCCCGGCCACCAGGCCGACAAGCGCATCCTGGTGGTCAAGCAGCCCATCGGCGTCACCGCCGCCATCACGCCGTGGAATTTCCCCACCGCGATGATCACCCGCAAGGCCGGCCCGGCCCTGGCCGCGGGCTGCACCATGGTCATCAAGCCCGCCAGCCAGACCCCGTACTCGGCCCTGGCCCTGGTCGAGCTGGCCGAGCGTGCCGGCATTCCCAAGGGCGTGCTCAGCGTGGTCACCGGCTCCGCCGCCGAGATCGGCGCCGAGCTGACCGAAAGCCCCATCGTGCGCAAGATCTCCTTTACCGGCTCCACCGAGATCGGCGCCAAGCTGATGGAGCAGAGCGCCCCCACCATCAAGAAGCTGTCGCTGGAGCTGGGCGGCAACGCGCCCTTCATCGTCTTCGACGACGCTGACCTGGACAAGGCCGTGGAAGGCGCCATCGCCTCCAAGTACCGCAACGCCGGCCAGACCTGCGTCTGCGTCAACCGTCTCTATATCCAGGACGGTGTCTACGACGCCTTCGCCGAGAAGTTCAAGGCCGCGGTGGCCAAGCTCAAGGTCGGCAACGGCCTGGAGGAGGGCGTCACCATCGGCCCGCTGATCGACGCCAAGGCCGCGGCCAAGGTCAAGGAGCACATCGACGACGCCGTGAGCCAAGGCGCCAAGGTCATCGCCGGCGGCAAGGCCCACGCCAACGGGGGCAGCTATTTCGAGCCGACCATCCTCGCCGACGTGCCCAAGAGTGCCAAGGTATCCAAGGAAGAGACCTTCGGCCCGCTGGCGCCGCTGTTCCGCTTCAAGGACGAGGCCGAGGTCATCGAGCTGGCCAACGACACCGAGTTCGGCCTGGCCTCCTATTTCTATGCCCGCGACCTGTCCCGCGTATTCCGTGTGGCCGAGGCGCTGGAGTACGGCATGGTCGGCATCAACACCGGCCTGATCTCCAACGAAGTCGCACCCTTTGGTGGCGTCAAGGCTTCGGGCCTGGGCCGCGAGGGTTCCAAGTACGGCATCGAGGAATACCTCGAGATCAAGTACCTCTGCCTGGGCGTCTGATCCCGTTCGTTGGGCTTCGCTACGCTTAGCCCAACCTACCTATACCGTAGGTTGGGCTGAGACGGCTCCATCGTCGAAGCCCAACGGGCCCGCCCGATCCAAAGATTTTTCCCGGCGCGGACGCCGGGCCGTTGGCAGTCGATCATCGTATGCTGCCCGGAATCCGGTCCGCGCCTTTCCCGTAGCCGGCCGCCACGATGAGCGGCCATCGAGGACTGCAATGAGCCACACCAACGATTCCCTGATGCACCGTCGCAGCGCCGCCGTCGCCCGTGGCGTCGGCCAGACCCACCCGATCTTCGTCGCCCGTGCGGAGAACGCCAAGGTCTGGGACGTCGAGGGCAACGAGTTCCTGGACTTCGCCGGCGGCATCGCCGTGCTCAATACCGGTCACCTGCATCCGCGCGTGGTGGCGGCCGTGCAGGAGCAGCTGACCAAGGTCTCCCACACCTGCTTCCAGGTGCTGGCCTACGAGCCCTACGTCGAGGTCTGCGAAAAGCTCAACGAGCTGGTACCAGGCAACTTCCCGAAGAAAACCGCACTGTTCAACTCCGGCTCCGAGGCCGTGGAGAATGCCGTCAAGATCGCCCGCGCCGCCACCCAGCGCGCCGGTGTCATCGCCTTCTCCAGCGCCTACCACGGCCGCACCATGATGACCCTGTCACTGACCGGCAAGGTCGCGCCCTATTCGGCCGGCATGGGCCTGATGCCCGGCGGCGTCTATCGTGCGCTCTATCCCTGCGAACTGCATGGCATCAGCGTCGATGACGCCATCGCCAGCGTCGAGCGCATCTTCAAGAACGATGCCGCGCCTGGCGACATCGCCGCCGTCATCCTCGAGCCGGTGCAGGGCGAAGGCGGTTTCTATGCCGCGCCCAAGGAGTTCATGCAGCGCCTGCGTAAGCTGTGCGACACCCACGGCATCCTGCTGATCGCTGACGAAGTCCAGTCCGGCGCCGGTCGTACCGGCACCTTCTTCGCCATGGAGCAGATGGGCGTCGATGCCGATCTGCTGACCTTCGCCAAGTCCATCGCCGGCGGCTTCCCGCTGTCGGGCGTGACCGGCCGGGCCACGGTGATGGATGCCGTCACCCCGGGTGGCCTGGGTGGGACCTACGCCGGTAGCCCCATCGCCTGCGCCGCCGCCCTGGCGGTGATCGAGACCTTCGAGGAAGAGAAGCTGCTGGACCGGTCCAAGGCCGTGGGCGAACGCCTCACCGCCGGCCTGCGCGAACTGGCCGCCAAGCACACGCAGATCTGCGACGTCCGCGGCCTGGGCGCCATGATCGCCATGGAACTGGGCAAGGGCGGCGACATCGAGCAGCCCGATGCCGAGCTGACCAGCCAGATCGTGGTCCGGGCGCGCCAGAAGGGCCTGATCCTGCTCAGCTGCGGCAGCTACGGCAACGTGCTGCGCATCCTGGTCCCCCTGACCGCCAGCGATGAAGAGCTGGATCGCGGCCTTGCCATCATCGGCGAGTGTTTTGCCGAACTGGCCTGAATCCTGACCAAACCGCCCTGTAACAGGGCGGTTTTTTTTCGCCTGGTCATCCCTGTCAGCCACCCTTCCGGCGCTAACCAAGCGGGTGCAAAACCCCATTACAGACGTTTTGTGTGACCTGCTTGGCATAATGCCCGCTTTGCCGCATCATCCGCCGCTTCGCTTGCCTCACGCAGGAGTGGGTTGGGATGCCGCCCCTGATACTCATAGTCGATGCCAATCCTTGGACCCGTGATTTGCTCAAGTCACTCGTCCTGGCCGTGCGTGCCGATGCCGCCGTCCATGAATACGGCCATGGCTACCAGGCTCTCGCCGAACTGGATCAGTGCAAGAGATGCGCCCTGGTTATCGTCGAGCGCCCCGCTGATTGCGATGGACTCGATCTGCTGCGGCGGATCCGCCAGCGTGGCGCCCAGCCGCTGCAGCCGGTGATTCTGCTATCCGATCAGGCGGATGCCGCCTATGTGCGCGCTGCCCTGCGCCTGGCACCCACGGCCTATCTGGTCAAACCCTATGCCGCCGAAGAGGTGCTGCGTCGCCTGCGCAGCCTGTTGCCGCCTGCGGGTGACGAGACGCAGACGACCAATGCCACGGCGCTGGGTACGCTGGGTGACCATCTGCAGCGCATGGCAGCCGAGATCGATGCGGTGCCGCTGTTCGCCGACCTGCCCGCCATCATTCAGCGCTGTCGCGATAGCGCCAATTGCAGCCTGGGCGAGCTGGAAACCGAGTTCGGCCAGGATCCACTGGTCACGGCGACCCTGATCGCCGCGGCCAACAGTGCCTCTCAGCGCGTCGGGCAGTCCTGCCAGACGCTTGGCCAGGCCCTGCCGCGCCTGGGCGTCGGCTTTACCCTGAATCTGGTCCTGGGTCTGAGTCTGAGGCGCGCGACACGCCTGGCCGAGCCGCTGCTGGCCGGGCGTGCCGAAGGCTATCTGCACCTGGCCCAGCGCGCCGCCGACTGTGCTCGCTTGCTGGCGCTGCGCTATGCCCGTGAGGACGCCGAGCGCTGCTATACCGCGGGCCTGCTGCACCGGCTGGGTGAGTTGGCCGTACTGCAAGGCGTGCAGCGCTGGTGCGAGGAGGGCGGTGCTATCGATGAGGCTGCGCTGGAGCGTGCCCTGCTGAGCTACAGTCTGGAATTCTCTGCGGAGTTGCAGCGGCACTGGCGTCTGCCGCTGGAGTTGCGCGAGCTGGTGGCTGCCGTGCACAGCCTGCACGGTGTACTGCCCAAGCCGTCGCTGATCCTGCATCTGGCCGCTCAGGCAGCGAATCTGGCGCCTGGCGAAGCCCTCGACGATCTGCTCGAACACAAGGCCGGGCGCATGCTGGGCCTCGAGGCGCCGGTGTGGAAGTTGGCCGTCACCCAGCTGCAGGTGACCTAGCGCGCGGTGTCGGGGCGATAGCCCAGGCGCAGTCCGCCCCAGTGGCGACCGTTCACCAGGATGGGTACCGAGAGGTCGTGCATCACCTCGCCCGTGTCCCTCATGTAGGTCTGCAGCAACAGGCGGCGCTGATGGCTACCGCAGCGCTTGCCGGTGCGATCGCTGAACAGGCGCTTGCTGCGGCTGCGCGCCGTGTCCACTGCCAGATCCCCGGTGGGCGGATGAGCGAAGGCGCGGTTGTGGGTAGGCACATAACCCTCCGGCGTACAGGCGATGGCGAACACCAGGCCGGGGTGCTGCTCCAGCAGCGGCTCCTGGATCGCCGGTAGCACGCCATCGGTATAGCTGTCGAAGCGGGTGCGGTACTTGGCAGGCTGGCTGCCCTGAACGGGCTGGTACTGACGGTCGAAGAGGGCGTCCTGGGTAATGCGCCCGGCGGCCAGATCCTCTTCGAAGCGCCTGCCGATGGCATCCGCCCCCTGGCGCGCCAGTTCGAAGATACGCTGGTGATAGCTGTCCAGCCCGACCTCGGCCAGGCGCTCGCTGCTGGCTTCGGCCATGTCCACTAGCTCGTCGGCAGCGCTGCTAAGGCGGCTGGTCTGGCGTTCGCTGTCGGCCAGATCGCTATGCACCTGTTCCACTGCCTGGGCCAGGCTTTCCAGCTGCGCAAGATTGGCCGAGGTGCCCTGGGCGATGTCCTCGGCCTGGCGCTCGGCGGTCTGCGCCAGCTGGGCGATCTCCCGCAGGCCTTCGCCAGTGCGCTCCACCTGGCGGACACCGTCTTCCAGCGCCTGGGCCAGTTCCTGAATCTGGGCGACCACGGCCTCGGTCTGCTGGCTGATGTCGGCGACGATCACCCCCACCTCACCGGTGGCGCTGGAGGTCCGCGCCGCCAGGCCACGGACTTCGTCGGCCACCACGGCGAAGCCGCGACCGTGCTCGCCGGCCCGCGCCGCTTCGATGGCAGCATTGAGCGCCAGCAGATTGGTCTGGCTGGCGATGGCCTGGATGACTTCGGTGACCTGCTGGATCTTGTCGGTGCGGGCACTCAGGCCGGCGATCAGTTCGCGGCTCTGGCGGGCGTGATCGCTCAGTGCGCGAATGGCGGCGATCGCCGAACTCAGCGCTTCGCGACCGATCTCGCTGCGCGCATGGACCTGTTGCGCCACTTCCAGGGCCTGGCGGGCGCTGCCGGCGCTGTCCTGCTCGGTCCGGGTGAGGGCAGTGGCACTGCTGGAAATTTGCGCAGCCGTGCTGGCCTGAGATTGCACCCGGGCTGCCAGCTGCTGGGCAGCAAAGGCCACGCCGGCGATGGCCACCGCATTGCGCGCGGTACTGCGCGACAGGTCGCTGGTGAGGTCGTCGAGCGCCAGGGGAGGGGCAGGCGGTGGCGCGGGGGAGCGCACCAGCAGCCAGGGCCACAGGGCGGCGACAGCGGTCAGGCCGAGGCCAAGGACGCTGGGCAGCGCCAGGAGTTGCCACGCCAGCAGGGCCCCGACCAGGGTGGCCAGGTGAAGCGACAACACGATCAGCCAGCGCCTGGGCATGGGACCTCCTTGTTATTCTGCTCGGATCAATGTCAAAGCGTGATGGCTGTCAGCTTTTATCGATCATGGAGCCAGCTTTCCGGAGGTTGCAACCGTTGTCTGACCTTGGCGGCTACGACTTTCGTCGTAGCCGCCCGCCCCGGATTCAGGGGGTGCGCGGCAGGAAATGCAGGGGCGTGCCCCGTTGCAGCCCGCTCAGTACCGGGTGGTCCTTGACCAGCTCCACCTCGATCACCTCGGTTTGCTCCGGTACTCGCAGGGTCACCCGGGTGATGGCCCCGAGCGGGCGGATGTCGCGCACCTCTGCCGCGTGATAACCCGGCCGCGGCTCGCGCTCCAGCTCCACCTCGTGCGGACGGAACAGCACCTCCTGCTCGCCCAGGGCAAGGCGGTTGGAGTCACCCAGGAAGTGATAGACGAAGTCGCTCGCCGGCTGCTCGTAGACCTCGGCGGGCGAGCCCACCTGCTCGATCTGGCCCTTGTTCATCACCACGATGCGGTCGGCCACCTCCATGGCTTCTTCCTGGTCGTGGGTGACGAATACCGAGGTCAGGTGGATCTCCTCGTGCAGGCGCGCCAGCCAGCGCCGCAATTCCTTGCGCACCTTGGCATCCAGCGCGCCGAAGGGTTCGTCGAGCAGCAGGATCTTGGGTTCCACCGCCAGGGCACGGGCCAAGGCGATGCGCTGGCGCTGGCCGCCGGAGAGCTGCTCGGGATAGCGGTCGGCCAGCCAGTCGAGCTGCACCATGTCTAGCAGTTCGTGCACCTTGCTGGCGATCTGCGCTTCGCTCGGCCGCTCGCGGCGCGGCTTCATGCGCAGGCCGAAGGCCACGTTGTCGAACACCGTCATGTGGCGGAACAGCGCGTAGTGCTGGAAGACGAAGCCGACGTTGCGATCACGCACGTCGCGTCCGGAGACGTCTTCGCCATGGAAGCCGATGTTGCCGGTGTCCGGCGCTTCCAGGCCGGCGATGATGCGCAGCAGGGTGGTCTTGCCGCAGCCGGAGGGGCCGAGCAGGGCGACCAGCTCGCCGCTCTCGATGTGCAGATTGATGTCCTTGAGCGCCTGGAAGGCGCCGAACCTCTTGTTGATGCCCTGGATCTCGATGCTCATGGCGCCTTATTCCTCGTCACGGTGCTGCAGTTGGCGGCTCAGGCGACTCTCGCTCCACTGCCGCAGCAGCAGGATCACCAGGGCCATCATCAGCAGCAGGATCGCCACGCTGAAGGCGGCGACGATGTTGTATTCGTTGTAGAGAATCTCGATGTGCAGCGGCAGGGTGTTGGTCAGGCCGCGGATGTGGCCGGAGACCACCGACACCGCGCCGAACTCGCCCATGGCCCGCGCGGTGCACAGCACCACGCCATAGATCAGCGCCCACTTCACGTTGGGCAGGGTCACGTGCCAGAACAGCTGCCAGCCACTGGCGCCCAGCAACCGCGCCGCCTCTTCCTCCTGGGTGCCCTGTTCCTGCATCAGCGGGATCAGTTCGCGGGCGACATAGGGAAAGGTGACGAAGATCGTCGCCAGTACGATGCCGGGCACGGCGAAGACGATCTGCACGTTCACGCTCTGCAGATAGGGGCCCAGCAGCCCCTGGGCGCCGAACAGCAGCACATAGATGAGACCGGCGATCACCGGCGAGACCGAGAAGGGCAGATCGATCAGGGTGATCAGCAGGCTCTTGCCGGTGAACTCGAACTTGGTGACGCACCAGGCCGCTGCCAGGCCGAAGGCCAGGTTCAGGGGGACCGAGATGGCGGTGGCGAACAGCGTCAGCTTGAGCGCCGAGATCGCATCCGGTTCGCTGATGGCGTTCCAGAAGGCGCCGATGCCGTTGGCCAGGCCCTGGCTCAGCACCATGTACAGCGGCAGCACCAGGATCAGCAGGAAAATCAGCCAGGCGCTGGCGATCAGGGCGATGGCCACCGGGGTGCGCTGCTTGCTGGCGCGCGCATCGGCCTTGGTCGAAGTCATGAGGCTCATGCGGTCGTCCTTAGATGTTGGGCTGGATGCGGCGCTGCAGGATGTTGATCAGCAGCAGCATGACAAAGGACACCAGCAGCATGAACACGCCGATGCCGGTGGCACCGGTGTAGTCGTACTGGTCCAGCTTGGAGACGATGAGCAGCGGCAGGATCTCGGTCTTGAACGGGATGTTGCCGGCGATGAACACCACCGAGCCGTACTCGCCCACGCCGCGGGCGAAGGCCAGAGCGAAACCGGTCAGCCAAGCCGGCAGCAGGGTCGGCACCAGCACGTAGCGGAACACCTGCCAGGGGCGCGCGCCTA
Organism: Pseudomonas oryzihabitans; assembly: GCF_001518815.1. Taxonomy (NCBI): domain Bacteria; kingdom Pseudomonadati; phylum Pseudomonadota; class Gammaproteobacteria; order Pseudomonadales; family Pseudomonadaceae; genus Pseudomonas; species Pseudomonas oryzihabitans. The sequence continues at coordinate 3,977,461 of NZ_CP013987.1, read as the reverse complement.
GGCAGGTGGCGGCTTCCTCGATTTCCTTGGGGATGTCCGCCAGCACCGGTTGCAGAGTGCGCACCACGAAGGGCAGGGTGACGAAGATCAGCGCCAGGGTGATACCGATCGGGGTATAGGCGATCTTGAAGGGAAACAGCGAACCTATCATGCCGTTGGGCGCATAGAGCGCGGTCAGGGCGATGCCGGCCACCGCGGTGGGCAGGGCGAAGGGCAGGTCGACCATGGCATCGATCAGCTTGCGCCCAGGGAAGCTGTAGCGCACCAGCACCCAGGCCAGCAGGGTGCCGAGGATGCCGTTGATGAAGGCGGCGAGCAGGGCCGTGCCAAAGGACAGCTGCAGCGCGGCCAGCACCTGGCGCCCGGTGATCAGCGACCAGAACTGGCCGAGGGTCAATTGGCTGGCATGGAGGAACATGGCGCCCAGCGGGATCAGCACGATCAGCGCGAGGTAGGTCAGGGAAAAGCCCAGGGTCAACCCGAAGCCGGGTATGACCGGGGAGAGACGGCGAGACATGAGACGTCCTTCTGCAAGGCGCCCCGGCGATGCCTTCGCCAGGGCGCAGAGGGGGGGAACGATACCTGTTCCGGGCCGGTCAGCGTGAGCCGTCCCGGCTGGGGCGCTATTTGTTGATGTCGGCGAAGATCTTGTCGAACACGCCGCCGTCGGCGAAGTACTTCGGCTGCGCCGCTTTCCAGCCGCCGAATGCCTGGTCGATGGTCACCAGCTTGACCGGCTTGAACTGATCCTTGAATTCCGCCGCCACCTTGGCATCGCGGGGCCGATAGAAATTCTCTGCGGCGATGCGTTGGCCCTCGGGGCTGTAGAGGTACTTGAGGTAGGCCTCTGCCTCTTTACGGGTGCCCTTCCTGTCCACCACCTTGTCCACCACGGCCACCGGCGGCTCGGCCAGGATCGACAGCGACGGCGTGACGATCTCCAGCTGGTCGCCGCCTTCTTCCTTGAGCGACAGATAGGCTTCGTTCTCCCAGGCGATCAGCACGTCGCCGAGCTGGCGCTGTACGAAGCTGATGGTGGCGCCGCGCGCGCCGGTATCCAGCACCGGCGCATGACGATAGAGCTCGGTGACGAACTTCAGCGCCTCGGCATCGCTACCGTAGGTGGCCTTGGCATAGGCCCAGGCGGCAAGGAAGTTCCAGCGTGCGCCGCCGGAGGTCTTGGGATTGGGGGTGATGACCTGGACGTCTTTCTTCACCAAGTCGTCCCAGTCCTTGATGCCCTTGGGATTGCCCTTGCGCACCAGGAAGACGATGGTCGAGGTATAGGGCGTGCTGTTGTCCGGCAGACGCTGTTGCCAGTTGGGGGCGACCAGCTGCTGGTGCAGATTGAGGGCATCAATGTCGCCAGACAGTGCCAAGGTGACGACATCGGCCTGCAGGCCATCGATCACCGAGCGGGCCTGCTTGCCGGAGCCACCATGGGAATTCTTGATGCTCACGTCTTCGCCGGTCTCGGCCTTCCAGTGCTTGGCGAAGGCGGCGTTGTACTGCTGGTAGAGCTCACGGGTCGGATCGTAGGACACGTTGAGCAACTCGACGGCCTGGACCTGACTGGTGAGCAAAGCGCCGGCAAGTGCGGCCATGGCGAAGCGGCGAAGGGACATGGGAAGGCTCCTTGACGTGGAAAGGCGGACACCGTCTGGCGGGCACCTTGCCCGCTCGTCCACTAATCTCGTGAACTCAATGCTTGTTTGACGGACCGGTCTGAGGCCGGAATTTTTCCTTGCGCTCGATCTGCACCACCTGGCCGTTGTGCACGGTGATCTCGATGGCGCCGAACCTGAGGCCACGCAAGGCCTGCTGGATGTCGCGGAGCAGTGCGGTTTCGTCCTGGTTTTCCAGGCTGCGGAACGGAGCGGAGCTCATGGGATGGCGTCCTCGAAGGAGGGGTAAGTGAAGAGGTGACGCCATCTTAGAAGGAGGTTTGTTATTTCTTAAAATTGCTAATAATGCTTTGTTTATGCGCTTTTAGAATTAGCGGTTTGTGAAGGACACGTTGTGTAGCAAAAGGTAGGGCTGGATTTATCGCCAACCCCGGCAATAATGCGCGAACGCCTGTTCACTGAACTTTCAGTGACAGTTGCACGACAACATCCGCGCGAGGTCCTCTGCGTCATGAGCTACAACGGCCTGCTCGACCTGACGGTCTGGCAACTGGTGGTGGTCACCCTGGTGTTGACTCACCTGACCATTGTCAGTGTCACCGTCTACCTGCATCGTTACTCCGCCCACCGCTCGCTGGAGCTGCATCCGGCGCTCAAGCACGCCTTCCGCTTCTGGCTGTGGCTGACCACGGCGATGAACACCCGCGAGTGGACCGCCATCCATCGCAAGCACCACGCCAAGTGCGAAACCGAAGACGACCCGCACAGCCCGGTGCACAAGGGGCTCGCCACCGTGGTTCGGCGCGGCGCCGAGTTGTATAAGGCCGAGGCGAACAACGCCGACACCTTGCGCATCTATGGCAAGAACTGCCCGGACGACTGGATCGAGCGCAAGCTCTATTCCAATCCGCGTACCCGCAATCTGGGGGTCGTGTTGCTGCTGCTGATCGACGTGGCTCTGTTCGGCGCCCTGGGTCTCACCGTCTGGGCAGTGCAGATGGTCTGGATTCCCTTCTGGGCCGCCGGTGTGGTCAATGGCCTGGGGCACGCGGTGGGCTATCGCAACTTCGAATGCCGCGACGCCGCCACCAACCTCGTTCCCTGGGGCATCGTCATCGGGGGTGAAGAGCTGCACAACAACCACCACACCTATCCCAACTCGGCCAAGCTGTCGGTCAAGCGCTGGGAATTCGACATGGGCTGGGCCTGGATCAAGCTGTTCACCTGGCTGCGCCTGGCCAAGGTCAATCGCGTCGCGCCCATCGCCCACCGTATCGAGGGCAAGGGACAGTTGGACATGGATACCGCCATGGCCATCCTCAACAACCGTTTCCAGATCATGGCCCAGTACCGCAAGCAGGTAATAGGTCCGCTGCTCCGGCAGGAGCGCGTCAGCGCCGCACCCTCCCAGCGCCCGCTGTTTCGTCGGGCGCGTGGTCTGCTGGCGCGAGAGACCAGTCTGCTCAAGGCGCGCCACCAGGTACGCATCGATGAGTTGCTCGAGCACAGCCAGACGCTGAAGCTGATCTACGAAAAGCGCCTGGCGCTGCAGCAGATCTGGGCCCGCACCAGTGCCAATGGCCACGACATGCTGGCCGCGACCCGGCAGTGGATCGGCGAGGCCGAAGCCAGCGGTATCCAGTCGTTGCGCGAGTTCGCCGAACAGCTGAAGACCTATTCGCTGCGACCGGCTGGGACCGCCTGAGAAAGGCTTCACAAAAGCCCACCGAAGCGGTGGGCTGCGCTGCGCGGGGATTGAACCAGCTTGCTTTCAGCTGTCTCTAATTCCCTCAGGACCCCGCGTAGGCGCATGTGTATATGGATGAACAACCCCCGCTGTCTGCTCTTCCCACCCCGGAAGAGAATCTTCTGGCGCTCCTGCACTCGCGGGCCGAAGCAGATCGCCTGCGTGATCGCGAACAGCTGTTCAGTGCGCTCCTGGAAAGCGTCAACGCCGTACTGTGGGCGCTGGACTGGCGCACTCGCCAGATCATCTACGTCAGCCCCGCCTACCAGCAGATCTTCGGTCGCTCCCAATCGCAAGTGTTGAGCGATTACAGTACCTGGCTCAACAACATCTATCCCGATGACCTCGAATACGCGCAACGAACCCTGGAACAGGTGATAGAGCAGGGCGCTATCGAATCGCGTGAGTACCGCATCATCCGTGCCGACGGCGAGATTCGCTGGCTCAGTGACAAATGCTTTGTCAGTCAGCGCAGCGAAGCCGGTATGCCGCTCCTGGTGGTGGGAATCGCCGAAGACATCACTGAGAAGAAGCGTATGGAGGAAGAGCTGCAGCGGCTCGCCACCACCGATGTCTTGACGCGTAGCAGCAACCGGCGCCATTTCTTCGAAAGCGCGCAACGTGCCTTCGAATTTGCCCGCAGCGAAGGGGAGCCGCTCGCTTTCCTGCTGCTCGATATCGATGACTTCAAGAAGATCAATGATCGCTTCGGCCACCAGATGGGCGATCAAGTGTTACAGCGTGTTGCCGAATGTGGGGCTCAAACTACCCGTCGCGGTGATCTTTTCGGTCGTATCGGTGGTGAAGAATTCGCCCTGTTGCTGCCGGGGTGTGACAGCGACCTCGCGCTGCAAATAGGCAGCCGCCTGCAGCGTGCCGTCCGGCAACTGGCAGTGCCCACTGCTGAAGGTCCACTGAAAGTCACCATCAGTCAGGGGGTCACCGTCCTGCGCGAAGAGGATGAGTCGCTGGATACCCTCTATGTTCGCGCTGACGAGGCCATGTACCGAGCCAAGCGCCAGGGTAAGGATCAGGTGGTTCAGGGCTAGCACGCCGTTGCCAGGCCCTGCTGTCCTTGGCTTCGCTGCGCTGACCAGCTCTCCCGACCGCTCTAGCAGGGCGGTTGCCCGGTAAAGGGCCTGCATCCTGGCAGGCCTTTCTACGTTCTACTCCCGCGCTCGATCTTGACGCGTCTCAAGAGCAACATCGCCCGTTAGCTGGCGCCTTCCTCGCCTGCCGTCAGTATCAACGCCTTTGCTTCATAGGCCGGCGCTCGGCATGAATTGACCGAAGTCATGAATAGACTTTCGGACCTTTTCGTAACCAGACGAGCATGGTTCCGCGCGGACATTCTTACCGGCAGGTAAGGCAAGAATGCCTTCGGCTGTAGGGAGCAACCTTAGGGTCGACGGAAAAAAGCTGCAAGCCATTGAAATATATACAGAACTCTAATGGATTTAGAGTGTGGTAGATCAGGGCGTGTGCTTTCTGAAGCGCTGAGATAGAGCGCGAAACTACCGTCCCAGAGCGTCCGGGAAGGGAAGGGGTCGAAGATATCAGGGAAAAGATTCGTCTTTACCACAGGTGCGGAAGAACAGGTTCCCCTTGTTCATGACCGACCGGTTACAGGGGAAGACCTTAGGGCGGTTTTTCGACCACGTATTGCTAGACGAAATGCTTTTTTGCAATTAGCTTTCGCAACGTGGAAGACGGTAGCAGAGGTCCTGTGCTGGAGGTCGCAACTCAAAAGTCGACCAGGCTTGGGAAAATTCTCGAAAATGAAACAAAAGCCCTCTAGCTTTCCCTTCCGCACGGCCCGTCGGGCATACCACCAGCAGGCGCTGACACCGCTGGTGGCTGCATAACAACGATTCACCCCTGGAGCACTCATGGTCAAGAAGCCACTGGTGGTCGCGGTCTCCGCGGCCTGTCTGAACCTGTCCCTTATCGCCGCCTCCCAAGCTGCCGGCTTCGTCGAGGACAGCAAAGCAACCCTCAGTCTGCGTAACTTCTACATCAACACAGACAACCGTAACGGTACCGCCAATCCTTCTCGCGTGATGGATTGGGGTCAGGGCTTCATGCTGAACTACCAGTCGGGTTTCACCCAAGGCACCGTCGGCTTCGGCGTCGATGCGGTCGGCATGCTGGGTCTGCGTCTGGACAGCGGTGGCAAGGCTACCAATGCCAGTAGTGTGCAGAACGGGGGCATGTTCCCGCGCGATACCGATAACAGTGCCGTCGACGAGTTCAGCAGCCTGGGCGCTACTGCCAAGATGAAGATCTCCGAAACCGAGTTCCGCTACGGCACCCTGATGCCGAAGTTGCCGGTGGTGGTATCCAACGACGGTCGTCTGCTGCCACAGACCTATCAGGGTGCTCAGGTCACGTCCAAGGACATCAAGAACCTGACTCTGACCGCCGGCCAGCTTGAGCGTGCCAAGAACCGTAACTCCACCGACGAAGACGATCTGTCCATCGCTGGCTCCAACGGTGCGGCGAATGCCGCTCTGCGTCGCAACAGCGACCATTTCCGCTTTGTCGGCGGCGATTACAAGGTCACCAAAGACCTGACCCTGCAGTACTACTTCGGTCAGCTGGAAGACTTCTACAACCAGCACTTCCTGGGCCTGGTTCACAACGTCAAGCTGGGCGACGGTACCTTCAAGACCGACCTTCGCTATTTCGATAGCAACAGCCAGGGCGAGAACCGCAAGGCCGACAGCACCGGTCTCTACGTGTCCAGCGGCTACTACGGTGGTACCCGTACCACTGGCGAGATCGACAACCGCCTCTACAGCGGCCTGTTCACCTACTCGATCTACGGCCACACCTTTGGTCTGGGCTATCAGGGCAGCAACGGCAACAGCGCCTTCCCCTACCTGAACGAGAACGGTGGCGCTTCGACCTATGCCATCACCGATATTCAGATCAACAACTTCACCCGTTCCGGCGAAGACACCTGGCAGGCTCGCTACTCCTATGACTTCGCTCAGCTGGGCGTCAAGGGTCTGACCGCTGGCGTCATCTATCAGCGCGGTGACAACATCCGTACCCGTACTGGCGACGCCATGGAATGGGAACGCGACCTGACCGTCAGCTACGTGATCCCGGAAGGCCAGCTGAAAGGTCTGGGCTTCACCTGGCGTAACGCCATGCTGCGTTCCGACCTGCCGGCCGTTTCCCAAGCCGGTGTGCCGGGCCAGCGCGACGTCGACGAAAACCGTCTGATCGTCAGCTACACCCTGCCGCTGCTCTAAGCCGCGCTCAGGTCAGAAAAAAGCCCGTCGAAAGACGGGCTTTTTCGTTTCTACCGGAAGTCAGCGTCCGGTTGGCTGCTGCTGGGTGATGCAATGGATGTTGCCGCCGCCCAGCAGGATCTCGCGGCCAGGCACCTGCACCACCTCGTGCTCCGGGAAGCAGGCCTGCAGGGTGCTCAAAGCCTCCGCATCCTCGGGGACGCCAAAGGTCGGTGCGATAATGCCGCCGTTGACGATCAGGAAGTTGACGTAGGAGGCCGCCAGGCGCTCGCCGGCACGACGTGGCTGGGTGCCGAGGCAGGCGTCCACGTCGCGGCATTCGTCCTCGCTGGCGAACAGCGGACCCGGGGTGACGATGCGGTGCACCTTGAAAGTGCGGCCACGGGCATCGGTCTCGCGCTCCAGTACGGCCAGCGCCTCGCGGCAGCGGCTGTAGTTGGGGTCTGTCTGGTCGTCGCACCAGCTCAGCAGCACCTCGCCCGGGCGCACGTAGCAGCAGAAGTTGTCCACGTGGCCGTTGGTTTCATCGTTGTAGAGACCGTGGGGTAGCCAGATGACCTTGTCCACCGCCAGGTAGTCGCTCAGATAACGCTCGATCTGCGCGCGATCCAGGTGTGGATTACGGTTGGCGTTGAGCAGGCATTCCTCGGTGGTGATCAGGGTGCCTTCGCCGTCGACATGGATGGAGCCGCCTTCGAGAACGAAATCCGGGGTGCGGTAGCCCGGAAGATTCTCGATTGCCAGGATCTTGCCCGCTACCTGGTCGTCGCGCTGCCAGGGGAAGTAGAGGCCACCGTCCAGGCCGCCCCAGGCATTGAAACTCCAGTCCACTCCGCGCACACCACCCTGGCCATCGCTGACGAAGGTCGGACCGGTATCGCGGCACCAGGCGTCGTCATTGCTGATTTCCACCACCCGGATATTGGGATGCTGCAGGCGGGCGCGGGCGTTTTCGTACTGCTGCGCCGAGGCACCGATGGTGACCGGCTCGAAGCGGGCGATGGCCTGGGCGACCGCGGTGAAGGCCGCCTGGGCGGGCTTGCCGCCGAGGCGCCAGTTGTCGGGGCGCTCGGGCCAGACCATCCAGATCTGGCGCTGGTCGGCCCATTCGGCCGGCATGTGGAAGCCGTCGGCACGCGGCGTGGTGAGGGTGGTCATGGCGAGGCTCTCCATCAAGAGTCTTCGGGGGGCTGAAAGGGAAAAGGGCCGGCAGATCGCCTCAGGCGCAAAGGCGCGGGCGGGCTGGCGCAGTACGGCGGGAAACGTTCGAGGTCCGCAGTTTATCTCCTGTAACGGTAGGAGCGTCGGCGAGGGTGTTGCGGCGAGCGATGGGACGATCGACCAGGCTCGGGGCGGGCGGTACGCAGCGCAGGTGCCTGCCTGCCGACCGGCGCGGGGCCGGTCGGCAGGCATACGCCTACACGGTGTGCAGGTACCAGTTGTACTCGAGGTCGGAGATGGAGTGTTCGAACTCCTCCAGCTCGTGCTCCTTGCAGGCGACGAAGATGTCGATGTACTTCGGATCGATGTACTCTGCCATCACCGAGCTGTCGTCCAGGTAGCGCAAGGCATCGCGCAGGTTGTTCGGCAGACTCTGCTCGTGCTGCTCGTAGGAGTTGCCCTCGGTCACCGGACCGGGCTCGATCTGCCGTGTCAAACCGTGGTGCACGCCAGCCAGGACACCCGCCAGCAGCAGGTAGGGGTTGGCGTCGGCGCCGGCTACCCGATGCTCGATGCGGTGCGCTTCCGGTGTGCCGGTAGGCACGCGCAGGGCGGTGGTGCGGTTGTCCAGGCCCCAGCTCGGTGCATTGGGCACGAAGAACTGCGAGCCGAAGCGGCGATAGCTGTTCACGTTGGGGCAGAGGAAGGCCATGCAGGCGGGCAGGGTCTCGAGCACACCGCCGATGGCGTGACGCAATGCGGCGTTCTGCTCGGGATCCTCGCCGGCAAAGATGTTGCGGCCTTCCTTGTCCAGCAGGGAAATATGCACGTGCAAGCCGTTGCCCGCCTGGCCAGGGTAGGGCTTGGCCATGAAGGTGGTATCCATTTCATGGTCGTAGGCGACGTTCTTGATCAGACGCTTGAGCAGCACGGCGTAGTCGCAGGCCTTGATCGGATCGGCGACGTGATTGAGGTTGACCTCGAATTGCGCTGGCGCCGATTCGGCGACGATGGCGTCGGCCGGAATGCCCTGGGCGCGGGCGCCGTCGATGATGTCCTGCAGGCAGTCGGCGTATTCGTCCAGATCGTCCATGGAGTAGACCTGGACCGACTGGGGACGCTTGCCGGAGATGGGTGAGCGCGGTGGCTGCGGACGGCCGTTGATGTTCTCCTGATCGATCAGATAGAACTCCAGCTCGAAGGCGGCGCAGACGGTGAGTCCGAGTTCGTCGAAGCGCTGCACGACCTGGCGCAGGACCTCGCGGGGATCGGCGAAAAAGGGCTCGCCTTCCATCTCGTGCATGGTCATCAGCAATTGCGCGGTGGGGCGCTTCTGCCAGGGCTCCATGGAGAGGGTGTCGGTGATGGGGAAACAGACGCGGTCGGCATCGCCGATGTCGAGACCGAGACCGGTGCTTTCGACGGTGGAGCCGGTGATGTCGAGGGCAAACAGCGAAGCGGGGAGGTTGATTCCTTTCTCGAAGACTTTGGGCAGATTGTTGCGCTCGATGCGTTTGCCACGCACCACGCCATTCATATCTGCAATCAGAAGATCGACGAACTGAACCTCAGGATGTTCCCTGAGGAAGTCGGTCGCTTCATCCAAACGAACGGCACGCGGGGGTACCGACATGATGAAACACCTTTGCTTTTGGCTGCGCTCGACAAAACGGTTAGCGCCTGACGCGCCTGTTTGCCCAGTGGGCCAACCGCAGTGAGGGCACGAGTGCCCGCTGTCGATCCGACAGCGACCTGAGAGTACGGTCTCGCCTGCGCTCCGACGCTTTGCCAGCGCCCCTGTTAAAAATATCAATCAGCGGAGTTACCACCCTGGAGTCAATCCGAAAGGCGGACCAAAGTCAACTGGCGGCAGCGGCGCTCAAGGGTGGTGCGGAGGTGCCTGTTTTTGGCGCACTCATGGGCGGTCGAGGACCTCTGTTTCGCTGCTTCTGTGCAGAATCTCGAAACTTTTTGGCGGTGGTTGTGAAAAATAACGAACAAGACTAGGCTCGGGTGATCCTGATCACCCCGGTGTCCCATGTCTGCGCTGCCGCTCATTGGTGTCACAGCCTGTACCCGACAACTAGGTCTGCATCCTTTCCATATCGCGGGCGACAAGTATCTGCGCGCGGTGGTGGAGGGGGCCGAAGGCATGCCGCTGGTGATTCCCGCGCTAGCCGATCTGATCGCAACCGAGGCGTTGGTCCAGCGCCTGGACGGTCTGCTGTTCACCGGTTCGCCGTCCAACGTGGAGCCGCAACACTACCAGGGCGCACCCAGCGAGCCCGGTACCCTGCACGACGCGGCTCGTGATGCCGTGACCCTGCCACTGCTGCGTGCGGCCGTGGCGGCCGGTGTGCCGGTGTTGGGCATCTGCCGGGGCTTCCAAGAAATGAACGTGGCCTTTGGCGGCAGCCTGCACCAGAAGGTGCACGAGGCAGGGCCCTTCATGGATCACCGCGAGCGCGGCGAAACCCTGGAGGAGCACTATGGCCTGCACCACCCGGTCGAGGTTCAGCCGGGTGGCCTGTTCGAGGCCCTGGACCTGCCGGCGCGCTTCGAAGTGAATTCCATTCATGGCCAGGGCATCGAGCGCCTGGCACCGGGGTTGCGCGCCGAGGCGCTGGCTCCTGATGGCCTCATCGAGGCCGTCTCGGTCCGTGAGGCTCAGGCCTTCGCCTGTGGCGTGCAGTGGCACCCGGAATGGCAGGTGCGCAGTCATCCCGTGTACCTTGCCCTGTTCCAGGCGTTTGGGAGTGCCTGCAAGGAGCGCGCTGCCCATCGCTGATGTTCTCTATCCCCCGCTCGAACCTTCGAGGTCTTTATGAGCACCCCGCTTGACCGGCTGACCGCCTGGTTGAAAGAACGCAAGATCACTGAAGTGGAATGCCTGGTAGCCGACCTGACCGGCATTGCCCGCGGCAAGATTTCCCCCACCGCCAAGTTCCTCAATGAAAAGGGCATGCGCCTGCCGGAGAGTGTGCTCCTGCAGAGCGTGACCGGGGACTATGTCGACGACGACATCTACTACGAATTGCTCGACCCGGCCGACATCGACATGCACTGTCGCCCGGACGATCGTGCGGTGTTCCTGGTGCCCTGGGCGCTGGAGCCCACGGCCCTGGTGATTCACGATACCTACGACAAGCGCGGCATCCCCATCGAGCTGTCGCCGCGCAATCTGCTGAAAAAGGTGCTCAAGCTCTATGCCGAGCACGGCTGGCAGCCCATCGTCGCGCCGGAAATGGAGTTCTACCTGACCAAGCGCAGCGACGACCCCGATTATCCGCTGCAGCCTCCGGTGGGCCGCTCAGGCCGCCAGGAAACGGGGCGCCAATCCTTCTCCATCGATGCGGCCAACGAATTCGATCCGTTGTTCGAAGACATGTACGACTGGTGCGAGGCCCAGGAGCTGGATCTGGATACCCTGATTCACGAAGAAGGCACCGCCCAGATGGAAATCAACTTCCGTCACGGTGATCCGCTGCACCTGGCCGACCAGATCTTCGTCTTCAAGCGCACCCTGCGCGAGGCCGCGCTCAAGCACAACGTCACCGCCACCTTCATGGCCAAACCCATGACCGGCGAGCCCGGCAGCGCCATGCACCTGCACCAGAGCGTGGTGGATCTCAAGACCGGCAAGACGGTGTTTTCCAACCCCGATGGCAGCATGAGCGAGCTCTTCCTGCACCACATCGGCGGTCTGCAGAAATACATTCCCGAGGCGCTGCCGCTATTCGCGCCCAACGTGAACTCCTTCCGCCGCTTCCTGCCCGATACCTCGGCGCCGGTCAACGTGGAGTGGGGTGAAGAGAACCGCACCGTGGGCCTGCGGGTACCGGATTCCGATCCGCAGAATCGTCGGGTGGAAAACCGCCTGGCCGGGGCCGATGCCAACCCCTATCTGGCCCTGGCGGCCAGCCTGCTGTGTGGCTACCTGGGCATGGTCGAGAACGTCTCGCCCAGTGCTCCGGTACAAGGCCGCGGCTATGAGCGCCGCAACCTGCGCCTGCCGCTGACCCTGGAAGCCGCCCTGGAGCGCATGGAGCAGTCGGCCACCCTGGAGCGTTATCTGGGAAGTCGTTTCACCCGTGGCTACGTCGCGGTGAAGCGCGCCGAACATGAGAATTACAAGCGCGTGATCAGTTCGTGGGAGCGGGAATTCCTGCTGCTCAGCGTTTGACCGCGATTCAAGGAGAGGCTTCGTGACTACCTTTACCACCGCCCATTGGCAGGACCTGAGTCGCCGGCACCTGCTGGCGCCCTTCACCGATTATCGCCAGCTCAACGAGAAGGGCGCACGCATCATTACCCGTGCCGAGGGCGTGCACCTCTGGGACAGCGAGGGTCAGCGCATCCTCGACGGCATGGCCGGGCTCTGGTGCGTGAACGTCGGCTACGGGCGTGAAGAGCTGGTCGAGGCGGCCAGTCGCCAGATGCGTGAGCTGCCCTACTACAACCTGTTCTTCCAGACCGCCCACCCGCCGGCGCTGGAGCTGGCCAAGGCCATCGCCGAGCTGGCACCGGAAGGCATGAATCACGTGTTCTTCACCGGTTCGGGCTCGGAGGCCAACGACACGGTGCTGCGTCTGGTGCGCCATTACTGGGCAACCAAGGGCCAGCCGGAGAAGCGGGTGGTCATCGGCCGCTGGAATGGCTACCACGGCTCGACCATGGCCGGCGCCAGCCTGGGCGGCATGGCGGCGATGCACGAGCAGGGCGGTCTGCTGCCCGACATCGTGCATATCCCGCAGCCCTACTGGTTCGGTGAAGGCGGCGAGATGAGTCCGGAGGAATTCGGCGTCTGGGCGGCCGATCAGCTGGAGCGGAAGATCCTCGAGGTCGGCGAAGAACGTGTCGCCGCCTTTATCGCCGAGCCCATCCAGGGTGCCGGCGGGGTGATCGTCCCGCCCGAAAGCTACTGGCCGCGAGTGCGCCAGATCCTGGATAAGTACGACATCCTCTTCATCGCCGACGAGGTCATCTGCGGCTTCGGCCGTACCGGCGAATGGTTCGGCAGCCAGTATTACGGCAACGCCCCGGACCTGATGCCCATCGCCAAGGGTCTCACCTCTGGCTACGTGCCCATGGGTGGCGTGGTGGTGCGCGACGAAGTGGTCAAGGTGCTGGACGAGGGCGGCGAGTTCTACCACGGCTTCACCTATTCGGGGCATCCGGTGGCGGCTGCCGTGGCCCTGGAAAACATCCGCATCCTGCGTGACGAGGGCATCGTCGACCGGGTTCGCAGCGCCACGGCACCCTATTTGCAGAAACGCTGGGCGGAGCTGGCGGACCACCCGCTGGTGGCCGAGACCCGCGGCGTCGGGATGGTGGCGGCGCTGGAGCTGGTGCGCGACAAGAAGACGCGGACCCGGTACGAGGGTGGGGCGGGCATGCTCTGCCGCGAGCATTGCTTCCGCAATGGTCTGGTCATGCGTGCGGTGGGCGATACCATGATCATCGCCCCGCCCTTGGTCATCACGCCGGAGTCCATCGACGAGCTCGTCACCCTGGCGCGCCTGAGTCTCGATCAGACCCATGCGGTGCTGCGTCAACGTGGCTAATGGCCGGCAAGGCTTGAGCCTAGCGGCGGACCTTGCCAGACTGCGCGCGGGCGCTGGCCGCGCACCGAATCAAAAGACCAACGATGACTTGAGGAGCACCACCGCATGAATGTTTTTGGCAAGACTCTTCTAGCGCTGAGCCTGGCCGGTCTCTTCGCCGGCAACGCCTCGGCGGACCCCAAGGTCCTGCACGTCTACAACTGGAACGACTACATTGCCGAAGACACCATCGCCAACTTCGAGAAGGAGTCGGGGATCAAGGTGGTCTATGACGTCTACGACAGCAACGAGACCCTCGAGGCCAAGCTGCTGGCCGGCCGTTCCGGCTACGACGTGGTGGTGCCGTCCAACTCCTTCCTGGCCAAGCAGATCAAGGCCGGCGTCTACCAGCCGCTGGACAGATCCAAGCTGCCCAACTACCAGAATCTCGATCCGCAGCTGATGAAGACCCTGGAAGTCAGCGACCCGGGCAACCAGTACGCCATCCCCTACCTGTGGGGCACCATCGGCATCGGCTACAACCCGGCCAAGGTCAAGGCGGCCCTGGGCGACAATGCGCCGGTGGATTCCTGGGACCTGATCTTCAAGCCGGAGAACCTCTCCAAGCTCAAGGGCTGCGGCGTGGCGGTACTGGATTCGCCCACCGAGATCATTCCCGCCGGCCTGCACTATCTCGGCTACAAGCCGGATAGCCAGGATCCCAAGGAGATCAAGGCGGCCGAGGAGCTGTTCCTCAAGGTCCGTCCGTACATCACCTATTTCCACAGCTCCAAGTACATCTCGGACCTGGCCAACGGCAACGTCTGCGTGGCCGTCGGTTATTCCGGCGACATCGCCCAGGCCAAGGCCCGCGCGGCCGATGCCAAGAACGGTGTGACCGTGGCCTACAACATTCCCAAGGAAGGCGCTGGTACCTTCTTCGATACCATGGCCATTCCCAAGGATGCCGAGAATCCCGAGGGCGCGCTCAAGTTCATCAACTACCTGATGGAGCCCAAGGTGATCGCTGCGGTCAGCGACTATGTGCAGTATCCCAACGGCAACAAAGAGGCGACTCCGCTTGTAGCCGAAGAGATCCGCACCAACCCGGGCATCTACCCGACCCAGGAAACCATGAGCAAGCTGTACGCCTTCCCGGATCTTCCGGCCAAGACCCAGCGTCTGATGACCCGCACCTGGACCACCATCAAGTCCGGTAAGTGATGTCTGCCGCCATGTGCGGATAAAAGGACGGCACGCCGGGGTTGCTCCGGCGTGCCGTACGTCTGTATGGACCGCTGAAAGGGTGTCGCCCCGATGCCCACCATGAAAGGAGCCGCCCGTGCTTTCGTTGCGTAAAACCCTGCTGGCCATGACCACCCTGACCGTCATGGGAACTGCTGTCGCCGAGCCGACGGTACGCGTCTACAACTGGAGCGATTACGTCGGCGAGACCACGCTCGAGGATTTCCAGAAGGCCACCGGTATCACCCCGGTCTATGACGTCTTCGATTCCAACGAAACCCTCGAAGGCAAACTGCTGGCCGGCCATACCGGCTACGACGTGGTGGTGCCTTCGAGCAACTTCCTGGCCAAGCAGATCAAGGCGGGCGCCTTCCAGAAGCTGGACAAGAGCCAGCTGCCGAATTGGCAGAACCTCGATCCGGCGTTGCTCAAGCAACTGGAAAAGAGTGATCCGGGCAATCAATACGGCGTTCCCTACCTGTGGGGTACCAACGGCATCGGGTACAATGTCGACAAGGTCAAGGCTGCGCTGGGAACCGACAAGCTGGATTCCTGGGCCATCCTGTTCGAACCCGAGAACCTCAAGAAGCTGAGCAAGTGCGGCGTCTCCTTCATGGATTCGCCCGATGAGGTCTATCCGGCAGTACTGCAATACCTGGGGCTCGACCCCAACAGTACCAACCCTGACGACTACAAGAAGGCCGAGGCACAGCTGCTTAAGGTGCGGCCGTACATCACCTATTTCCATTCCTCCAAGTACATCTCGGATCTGGCCAACGGCAACATCTGTGTGGCCTTCGGTTATTCCGGTGATGTCTTTCAGGCGCGCTCGCGTGCCGAGGAAGCGAAGAAGGGCGTCAATATCGGCTACGCGATTCCCAAGGAGGGTGCGAACCTCTGGTTCGACCTCTTGGCCATACCCAAGGATGCGAAGAACATGAAGGAGGCCCATGCCTTCATCAACTATCTGCTGCAGCCCGAGGTGATTGCCAAGGTCAGTGACTATGTCGGCTATGCCAACCCCAATCCCAAGGCAGGCGAGTTGATGAATGCCGAATTGCGGCAGGACGAGACCGTCTATCCGCCACAAGCGGTGATGGACAAGCTTTACGTCATGAAGGAGCTGCCCCCGCAACTCCTGCGCCTGGAAACCCGTAGCTGGACGCGGGTCAAGTCCGGCAAATAACCAACGCTAAGCGGACCGGCCAGGCCGGTCCCCGATTTTCCTGGGGAGATGTACATGGCGACCGCCACCAGTGCCTTCAAGAAAGCCGCCACCGGCGATAAGAAAGCCAAGGAAGTCCTGGTCAAGATCGACCGGGTCACCAAGAAGTTCGACGAAACCGTCGCTGTCGACGACGTCTCCCTGACCATCAACAAGGGCGAGATCTTTGCTCTGCTCGGCGGCTCGGGCTCGGGCAAGTCGACCCTGCTGCGCATGCTGGCCGGCTTCGAGCGACCCAGCGAAGGGCGCATCTTCCTCGATGGCGTGGACATCACCGACATGCCGCCCTACGAGCGGCCGATCAACATGATGTTCCAGTCCTATGCGCTGTTTCCGCACATGAGCGTGGAGCAGAACATCGCCTTTGGTCTCAAGCAGGACAAGCTGCCCAGGGCCGAGATCGACGCACGCGTGGCCGAGATGCTCAAGCTGGTGCACATGACCCAGTACGCCAAGCGCAAACCGCACCAGCTCTCCGGTGGCCAACGCCAGCGGGTAGCCCTGGCACGCTCCCTGGCCAAGCGGCCCAAGCTCTTGCTGCTCGACGAACCCATGGGTGCCCTGGACAAGAAGCTGCGTTCGCAGATGCAGCTGGAACTGGTGGAGATCATCGAGCGCGTGGGCGTGACCTGCGTCATGGTGACCCACGACCAGGAAGAGGCCATGACCATGGCCGAGCGCATCGCCATCATGCACCTGGGTTGGATCGCCCAGGTGGGCAGCCCCATGGACATCTACGAGACCCCGGCGAGCCGGCTGGTCTGCGAGTTCATCGGTAGCGTCAACATCTTCGACGGCGAGCTGACCGACGATGGCGCCGACCACGCCATCATCCACAGCCCGCAGCTGGAACGGCCGATCTACATCGGTCACGGCATCAGCACCCGGGCCCAGGAAAAGCAGGTCACCTTCGCCCTGCGTCCCGAGAAACTGCTGATGGGCACCAGCCTGCCGGCCGATCACGAGCATCCCAACTACAACTGGTGCAGCGGTACCGTGCACGATATCGCCTACCTGGGCGGGCACTCGGTGTATCACGTCAAGCTGGGGACCGGGCCCATCGTGCAGTGCTTCATCGCCAACGCCGAGCGGCTCGGCAAGCGACCCACCTGGGATGACGCCGTGGTGGTGTACTGGGAAGACGACAGCGGCGTGGTACTGCAAGCATGACCAGACCTCCCTTGCTCAAGCGCCTGCTGGATGGCCGCCGCCTGACCATTGGCGTGCCCTTCGTCTGGCTGTTCCTGTTCTTCCTGCTGCCCTTCCTGATCGTGCTCAAGATCAGTTTCTCGGTAGCGGACGTGGCCATTCCTCCCTATACCGAGCTGTTCAGCTACGCCGATCAGCAACTGGATATCGCGCTCAACTTCGGCAACTACATGATGTTCGCCGACGATCCGCTGTATCTGGATGCCTATCTCGGCTCGCTGAAGATGGCCGGTATCAGCACCCTGATCTGCCTGCTGATCGGCTATCCCATGGCCTATTCCATCGCCCGCGCCAGTCGCGAGAAGCAGACGGTGCTGCTGCTGCTGATCATGATGCCGACCTGGACCGCCATCCTCATCCGCGTCTATGCCTGGATGGGCCTGCTCTCCACCAACGGCCTGATCAACAGCTTCCTGATGAATCTGGGGATCATCAGCAGTCCGCTGCAGATGCTCAACACCAACTTCGCGGTGTACCTGGGGATCGTCTATTCCTACCTGCCGTTCATGATCCTGCCGTTGTTCGCCAACCTGGTGAAGCACGACCTGACCCTGCTGGAAGCCGCTGGCGACCTGGGAGCCAGCCGTTTCACCAGCTTCTGGAAGATCACCGTGCCGCTGTCCAAGAATGGCATCATCGCCGGCTGCATGCTGGTGTTCATTCCGGCGGTGGGAGAATTCGTCATTCCCGAGCTGCTGGGTGGCCCGGAGACCCTGATGATCGGCCGCGTGCTCTGGCAGGAGTTCTTCAACAACCGTGACTGGCCGGTGGCCTCGGCGCTGGCCGTGGTGATGCTGTTGATCCTGATCGTGCCCATCGTGCTGTTCAACAGGAACCAAGCCAAGGAACTGGAGGGCAAGCTATGAGAGGCCTCAAGTTCACCAACCTGATGCTGGTGCTCGGGCTGCTGTTCATCTACCTGCCGATGGTCATCCTGGTCATCTACTCCTTCAACGAGTCACGCCTGGTGACCGTCTGGGGTGGCTGGTCGGTGAAGTGGTACGTCGGACTGCTGGACAACACCCAGCTGATGAGTGCGGTGTTCCGCTCCCTGGAAATCGCCTTCTACACGGCCATCTCCTCGGTGATCCTCGGGACCCTGGCGGCCTTCGTGCTGACCCGCATCCCACGCTTCCGTGGCCGCACCGTGTTCGGCGGCATGGTCACGGCGCCGTTGGTAATGCCTGAGGTGATCACCGGTCTGTCGCTGCTGCTGCTGTTCGTCTCCATGGCGCAGCTGATCGGCTGGCCGCAGGACCGCGGCGTGACCACCATCTGGATCGCCCACACCAGCTTCTGTGCCTCCTATGTGGCGGTAGTGGTCTCCTCGCGCCTGCGCGAGCTGGACCTGTCCATCGAAGAGGCGGCCATGGACCTGGGCGCACGCCCCTGGAAGGTGTTCCTGCTGATCACCATTCCCATGATCGCGCCGTCGCTGGCGGCGGGTGGCATGATGTCCTTCGCCCTGTCGCTGGACGACCTGGTGCTGGCGAGCTTCGTGTCCGGTCCCGGCTCCACTACGCTGCCCATGGAGGTGTTCTCCGCGGTGCGCCTGGGCGTGAAGCCGGAGATCAATGCCATTGCCAGCCTGATCCTGCTGGCGGTCTCGCTGTTCACCTTCTTCGCCTGGTATTTCACCCGGCGTGCCGAGAAGAAGCGCCTGCAGGGGCTGCAGGAGGCCATGGACGCCACGGCCTCGGAGATCACCCAGCGCGAACGCGAGACGGCGACCCTCACGGCGCCGCCGGCCAACAGCTAACAACTAAGCGACGAGAAGCGGCCTTCGGGCCGCTTTTTTTGTGCCCCGCTGCTGGCTGCGACAAGCGCGACCGCTCCCGCAGGGCGCGATTTGATACCATTTGGCTTTTGCCAGGTAGCGCTCCCGCCATGAAACAGTACCTCGACCTGATGCGCCACGTGCGTGAACACGGCACCTTCAAGAGCGACCGCACTGGCACCGGGACCTACAGCGTCTTCGGCTACCAGATGAGATTCGACCTGGCCGAGGGCTTTCCCCTGGTCACCACCAAGAAATGCCATCTCAGATCCATCATCCATGAGCTGCTGTGGTTCCTGCAGGGCGAGACCAATATCCGCTACCTGAAGGACAACGGCGTCTCCATCTGGGACGAATGGGCCGACGAGAACGGTGAGCTGGGACCGGTCTACGGCTACCAGTGGCGCAGTTGGCCGGCACCGGATGGTCGCCATATCGACCAGATCGCCGGGGTGGTGGACATGATCCGCGCCAAGCCCGATTCACGCCGGCTGATCGTCTCGGCCTGGAACCCGGCGCTGGTGGACGAGATGGCGTTGCCGCCGTGCCATGCACTGTTCCAGTTCTATGTCGCCGACGGCCGCCTGAGCTGCCAGCTCTATCAGAGATCCGCCGACATTTTCCTCGGCGTACCTTTCAACATCGCCAGCTATGCGCTCCTGACCCTGATGGTCGCCCAGGTGACCGGCTTGCAACCTGGCGAATTCATCTGGACCGGGGGCGATTGCCACCTTTATGCCAATCACTTGGAGCAGACCGATCTGCAGCTGACCCGCGAACCGCTGCCGCTGCCGACCATGAAGCTCAATCCGGCGGTCCAGGACCTATTCGCCTTCCGCTTCGAGGATTTCGAGCTGGAAGGCTACCAGGCCCATCCGCACATCAAGGCACCGGTCGCGGTCTGACGCCGTGACCGCTGCGCTCAGGCGCTGCGGTCGTGCTCCAGCACCTCGTCCACCAGTTGCTCGGGCGGCTTGCGTACGTCCAGTACCTGGGCCTCCAGGTGGTCGGGTGCTTCCAGAGTATCGAGTTGGCTCTGCAACAGCTTGGGATCGAAGAAGTGCCCACGGCGGCTGCCGATACGCTCGGCGAGCAGCTCCGGGGAGCCCTTGAGAAACAGCAGGCGCACGCCTTCGAGACCGTTCAGCAGGCGATCGCGATAGACCTTCTTCAACGCCGAGCAGGCGAACACCCGGGTGGTGCCCTCGGTCCGCGCCTGCTGCATGGCATCGTGGATGGCATCCAGCCAAGGCCAGCGATCCTCGTCGGTGAGGGCGATGCCCTTGGCCATCTTGTCTTTGTTGGCCTGGCTGTGAAAGGTGTCGGCATCGTCGAAACGACAGCCCAGCCGGCTGGCCAGGAGTTCGCCCAGGGTAGTCTTGCCACTACCCGAAACGCCCATTATCAGATAGATCATCGTCGGCACTCCGCTTAAGGGTTCGCCTCGTTATAGAGTCCCTAGAGCGGCGTTTGCTCCGGAGTCAGGCGGCTGCTCCAGGTGGCGCCGATCGATGCCACGATGATGCAGGCGAGGGCGAACCACTGGGCGACGCCGAGGATCTCGCCGAGAAATACCCAGCCGGAGAGCGCGCCCAGCGCGGGCTCCAGACTCATCAGGGTGCCAAAGGTAGAGGCGGGCAGGCGGGTCAGTACGACCATTTCCAGGGCGTAGGGGATGGCCGTGGACATCAGCGCCAGGGCCAGTGCCAACGGCCAGATTTCCGGTATCAAGAGGTTGCTGCCGCTGTGCAGGATGCCGATGGGCAGGATGACCAGGGCGGCGATGGTGGCGCCAAAGGCTACCGTGGCAGTGCCATGGACCGCGCCCGCGCGCTTGCCCAGCACGATGTACAGGGCCCAGCAGGCACCGGCGCCCAGGGCCAGGGCGGTACCCAACGGATCCAATGCCGAGGCGCTGTGGCCGAAGGGCAACAGCACGGCCAGGCCGGCGACCACCAGGACGATCCATAACAGGTCCAGCCAGCGGCGCAGCGCACACAAGGCCACCACCAGAGGGCCGACGAATTCCAAGCCGACGGCGATGCCGATCGGCAGCCGCTGCATGGCCATGTAGATGGTCAGGTTCATCACGCCCATGGCGACGCCATAGCCCAGCAGGCTGCCCAGGGCTTCGCGACGAAAGTTGCGCCAGGGCCGCAACACGATCAGCAGCACCAGGGCGGCGAAGATCAGTCGCAGGGTGGTAACGCCGACCGGGTCGAGGCGCAGGAACAGGGTCTTGGCCAGACTCGCACTGGTCTGGATGGAGGTCATGGCGACCAGCAGCAGGGCGACGGCGAACAGCGGCGAACGGGCAGACATCGGCAGGGCTCGACAAGCGGGCCCGCCAGCATAGGTCATCCTATCCACGCTGCAAGGTTGGCTGCGACCTCAACGTGTTTTGGAGCGCAGGTGCAGTTGCTCGGCGCCTTCGCGGTTTTCCCGAACCTGGTCCATGAAGCGTTGTTGTTCTTCGCGCTGGGCCACCTGCACGCACTGTGCGTAGCCTGCGTCCCAACCCTGTTGATAGGGCTTCTCCGCGGCGAAGCGGCGCGCATCCTTGTGCTCGTACCCTATGCCGTTGACCGCCTGCTTGCCGGTCTGGCAGCCGTCGCTGAAGCCGTCGGCATAGGCCGGCGGATAGCCTTTGGCGATCAATTGGTCGTGATAGCTGGTACAGGCCGCGAGCGCGGACAGCAGGGCGAACAACGGTATGAAACGACGAGAGACAGCCATTGGGCCTCCTCACGGGATCCTACGACTGATCCCCATGAACAGAGCTTAGTTGGCGGCTGGTGAGAAATTCGTCAAAAAACGCTGCCGCTGCAAAATACCGACGGACGTTGCAGTCGCGCTTTCGAGACGCGCTGCCGAAAGCGACCGCGGCGCGCTACTTGCCTTGCCTCGGTTGTCATCCCGGTCGCAGAATGCGGACACTGCCTGCATGCCTGACAAGGACTTACGATGCACGATCCCGTCGCGGCCGGTCTCCGGCTCGCTCCCGATGAGCTGACCCGCCCTTTCGCTCCCGAACAATTTTCCTTCGCCGATACCGATCAGCTCGAACCCTTCCGCGGCATCCTGGGCCAGGAGCGTGCGGTAGAGGCGCTGCAGTTCGGGGTGGCGATGCCACGGCCCGGCTACAACGTCTTTGTCATGGGCGAGCCGGGCACCGGCCGCTTCTCCTTCGTTCAGCGCTACCTCAAGGCCGAAGCCAAACGCCAGCCCACGCCGAACGACTGGGTGTACCTGAATCATTTCGAAGAGCCGCGCGCCCCCGGCGCCCTGGAACTGCCACCTGGTGAAGGCGAGGCCTTCGTGGCCGACATGGCGCAGTTCATCGACAACCTGCTGGCCACCTTTCCGGCGGTGTTCGAGCATCCGGCATTCCAACAGAAGAAGAACGCCATCGAGCGTGCGTTCAATCAGCGCTACGACCAGGCCCTGGACGTGGTGGAAAAGCTCGCGCTGGAAAAGGAGATCGCCCTCTATCGCGATGCCAACAATGTCGCCTTCACCCCGATGAAGGAGGGCAAGGCGCTGGATGAAGCCGAATTCGCCCAGCTGCCCGAGGCCGAGCGCGAACGCTTTCACGCCGATATCTCCAGCCTCGAAGAACGTCTCAACGAAGAGCTGTCCAGCCTGCCGCAATGGCGGCGCGAGTCGAGCAACCAGCTGCGGGCGCTGAACGAGGACACCATCATCCAGGCCCTGCAGCCGCTCCTGGCGCCGCTGTCGGAGAAGTACAACGACAACCCCGGCGTCTGTGCCTATCTGCAGGCCATGCAGGTGGATCTGCTCAAGACGGTGGTCGAGCAGCTGGCCGACGACGCCAAGCCCGACATGCAGCGGCGCAAGGAACTGCGCGAGCAGTACGAGCCCAATCTCATCATCGGCCATCATGTCACCGGGGGCGCCCCGGTGGTGTTCGAGCCCCATCCGACCTACGACAACCTCTTCGGCCGCATCGAATACCAGTCCGACCAGGGGGCGCTCTACACCAATTATCGCCAGCTGCGCCCGGGTGCGTTGCATCGCGCCAATGGCGGTTTCCTGATCGTCGAGGCGGACAAGCTGCTGACCGAGCCCTTCGTCTGGGACGCGCTCAAGCGGGCCCTGCATTCACGCCAGCTGAAGATGGAGTCGCCGCTGGCCGAGCTGGGGCGACTCACCGCCATGAGCCTGGCGCCGCAGCAGATTCCGCTGCAGCTCAAGGTCATCATCATCGGCTCGCGCAACATCTACTACACCCTGCAGGAGCTGGATTCGGACTTCCAGGAAATGTTCCGGGTACTGGTGGACTTCGATGAAGAGCTGCCGCTGCGCGACGAGAGCCTGGAGCAGTTCGCCCAGTTGCTCAAGACGCGCACCTCGGAAGAGGGCATGGCGCCTCTGACCTCGGCCGCGGTGGCGCGCCTGGCTACCTACAGCGCCCGTCTGGCCGAACACCAGGGGCGGCTGTCGGCGCGCATCGGCGATCTGTTCCAGCTGGTCAGCGAAGCCGATTTCATCCGTCATCTGGCCGGTGACGAGCGCACCGACAAGGGCCATGTGGAGCGCGCGCTCAAGGCCAAGGAAACCCGCACCGGACGCGTCTGCGCCCGGGTGCTGGACGACATGCTCACCGGGCTCATCCTCATCGACACCCAGGGCGCCGCGGTGGGCAAGTGCAACGGCCTGACGGTGCTGGAAGTGGCCGACTCCGCCTTTGGCATGCCAGCGCGCATCTCCGCCACCGTCTACCCGGGCGCCAGCGGCATCCTCGACATCGAGCGCGAGGTCAGCCTGGGCCAGCCCATCCATTCCAAGGGCGTGATGATCCTGACCGGCTACCTGGGGAGTCGCTATGCCCAGGAATTCCCCCTGTCGATCTCGGCCAGCATTGCCCTGGAGCAGTCCTATGGCTATGTCGATGGCGACAGTGCCTCCCTTGGCGAGGCCTGCACCCTGATCTCCGCGCTGTCGCGCACACCGCTCAAGCAGTGCTTCGCCATCACCGGCTCCATCAATCAGTTCGGGGAGGTGCAGCCAGTCGGCGGTGTGAACGAGAAGATCGAAGGCTTCTTCCGCCTCTGCAAGGCCCGTGGCCTGACCGGCGAGCAGGGCGTGATCATTCCACGCGCCAACGTCACCAATCTGATGCTCGACGAAACGGTGCTGGAAGCGGTCCGCGAGGGGCTGTTCCATGTCTATGCCGTACGTCAGGCGGACGAGGCCCTGTCGCTGCTGGTGGGTGAGCCTGCCGGTGCGCCCGATGCCAAGGGCCGCTTCCCCGATGGCAGCGTGAATGCCCGTGTGGTGCAGCGTCTCAAGGAAATCGCCGAGCTCGAGCTGGAAGATGAACTGGCCGACAAACTCAGTGATAACTCCCAGGCAAAAGGGAAAAACAACGAAGCGGAGGAGAACTGAGGTCCAGGGGGCAGGTCGGATTTTGTACAAGGCGTCGCAGCCCAAGTAGCACGGCGCCCAGACCCGCTTGCCCCCTGTTGACCAACAGGGTTGTCCACAGCCTCTGTGGATACCTCTGGCCCTAGGACCGGCGAGCATCGAGCGCTTCGAGAGGATGACGCCATGTCCCGCACCATTACCCTGATCCGCCCCTGCCTGGGTCTCGTCACCCGTATCGAATGCGAAATCAAGCCGCTCGGTCAGGAGCAGGGCCTTTGGACCCTGCTGTGCGCCGCTGGCCTCAACGGTCAGCAGCCTACCGCCATCAAGGCGCAGGGCCCCTTCCATGGACCCAAGGCCGCTGAAGGCGTCATGACCGCTATTGCCGAGAACCTGGTCGAGCAGGGCTACATCCAGGTCGAAGAGACCCAGATCTGGCGCCTGCACATGCAGAGCGAGCTGCGCAAGATGAATGGCGAGCGCGCCCATCAGCAGGTGCGTTTCCAGGTCGGCCCCGACGCCTGAGTCAGGTACAACCTGCCGCATTGGTCCGCCTGCAACGCCCCGGTATACTCGCCCGGCCCTGGTAATCCGAGCGAGTCTGCATGGAACGTCTGATCGAAAAAGCCCTTTACGCCTCCCGCTGGCTGCTGGCCCCCATTTATCTGGGGCTGTCCTTGGCGCTGGTCCTGTTGGCGCTGAAGTTCTTTCAGGAAGTCTTCCACGTCCTGCCGCATATCTTCGAGTCCACCGAGGCCGAGCTGATCCTGCTGGTGCTGTCGCTCATCGACATGGCGCTGGTGGGTGGTCTGCTGGTCATGGTGATGATCTCCGGCTATGAGAACTTCGTGTCCCAGCTGGACATCGACGAAGGGTCGGAAAAGCTCAGCTGGCTTGGCAAGATGGATTCGGGTTCGCTCAAGAACAAGGTGGCCGCCTCCATCGTCGCCATCTCCTCGATCCATCTCCTGCGCATCTTCATGGACGCTCAGAATACCAATCCCGAATACCTCAAGTGGTACGTGATCATCCATCTGGTGTTCGTGGTGTCGGCCTTCGCCATGGGCTACCTGGATCGTCTGACCAAGCACTAAGGTAGGGCAGCCGCTCGTCCGTTCCGGGCATCTCCGCTTACGCTTTGTGGATTGCGCCGCTGCGCTTGCCTGTCCTAGGTTGTCGAATGCTCACAGCAGGCGTTCGGCACCATCCCGGTTGCCGATCTCGACCCGGAGGTTTCCATGCAATTGCCGGAATTGACCCAGCGCGCCCAGGCCGGTGAGGTTCGTGAACTCAATCTGTTGTCCATCGAGGGCGGCTTCTATGTACTCGAAGTGCTCACCCAGGACGGTCGTACACGGCTGACCGGGCGTGATGGCCACTTCTATCGCCTGGGCTCGGCCGCCCAGGCGCGACGCCTGCTGGCCGATCTGCCGGCGCTGCCGTGCTTTCTCATCCAGCACAGCGCCTACGACGAGATGGTCGGTATGGCGCCACGCTCGACCGAACCACTGAAAATTCCGTTGAATTACCGGAACGCTTCTTGAGCGAGGGCGCCGCCCGGCACTGCAGCGGCGGCAGGCACTGGGGCGGTCAGCCGATGACTTGCTGGTGCGTCTCGACGCAGGAAAATCCCTATGAAGAAGGGCGATCTGCCCACCAAGCTCTGTCCGGTCTGCCAGCGCCCCTTCACCTGGCGCAAGAAGTGGGAGCGTAACTGGGCCGAGGTGCGCTACTGCTCCGAGCGCTGTCGACGGCAGCGCGGCACCCAGGGCGGCGGCGAGCCGAGCCGCTGATGTGCTAGGCTCGGCTCCTTTTTCATGATGGAAAAACTGCTATGAACGACATCCTGCTCGATACCGACGAAGCCCGCGTCAGCTATGGCATCGGCCGCCAGCTGGGCGATCAGCTGCGTCAGAATCCGGTCCCCGGCATGCAGCTGGCCGCTGTGCTCGCCGGTCTCAACGAGGCCTTCGACGGCCAGGACTCCCGGGTGGATGTCGAGGCGCTGAACGCCAGCTTCCGCGTCATTCGCGAGCGTATGCAGGCGGAAGCCCAAGCCAAGGCAGCGGCCGCGGCCCAGGAAGGCGTCGACTACCTGAAGGCCAATGCCGAGCGCCCCGGTGTCGTGGTGCTGCCGTCCGGTCTGCAGTACGAGGTGCTCACCCAGGGCGAGGGCGCCACGCCTACCCGTGAAGACCAGGTGCGTACCCACTACCACGGTACCCTCATCGACGGCAGCGTGTTCGATAGCTCCTACCAGCGCGGCCAGCCAGCCGAGTTTCCGGTCGGTGGCGTGATCGCCGGTTGGACCGAAGCCCTGCAACTGATGCCGGCTGGCAGCAAGTGGCGCCTGCATGTGCCCAGCGAGCTGGCCTATGGTGCCCAGGGCGTCGGCGGTATCCCGCCACATAGCGTGCTGGTGTTCGACGTCGAGCTTCTCGACGTCCTCTAGATTTTCAGCAGTCCAGGCGCAGCCCGTCGTTTTCCGGGCGCAGCGCCAGGGCGTAGCTGAACAGGAAGACCTGGCGGATCTGCTCCTTCACCACCCGCGGTTCGCTGGAGGTAAGGCTGTGCAGATCCAGTTCGCCTAGATCCTTGAGTTCTTCCAAGGCGGTTTCGTCCAGCTCCGCGCAGACTTTGCCGGTTTCCCGATTGAGAATGCGTAGATAGGGCTGAGGCCGGTCCAGCCAGGCGTCGATGAGATAGGTCATGGCAAGGGCTCCTGAGGGCTACTTATGAGAATAATTCTTATTCAATAAATAGCAAGCCACTGCCTGACTTTTTTGGTCGGACATGAAAAAGCCCGCAGTCTGACGACGGCGGGCTTGCTCTATCGGTAACGAACCTCAGTGGGTACGGGCCACCGAAAAACGACCCAGGTCGGCCAGGGCATCGCGGTAGGGGCTGGCGGGGAGGGCGTCCAGGCAGGCAATGGCACGCTCGGCGAATTCCTGCGCCTTGCGAGCGGTATAGTCCAGAGCGCCAGCGGCTTCGACGGCAGCGCGCACGCTTTCCAGGTCCTGGCTGCCGCCCTGGCGAATCGCCTGGCGCACCAGGGCAGCCTGTTCGGCATTGCCTTCGCGCATGGTCACGATCAACGGCAGGGTCGGTTTGCCCTCGGCCAGGTCGTCGCCCACGTTCTTGCCCAGGGCCACGGCATCACCCTGGTAGTCGAGCAGATCATCTACCAGCTGGAAGGCCACGCCCAGGTGATCGCCATAACGGCGCAGGGCTTCGGCCTGTTCCGCGCTCGCGCCGGCCAGGATCGCCGCGCTATGGGTGGAGGCTTCGAAGAGCATGGCGGTCTTGCCGCGAATGACCTCCATGTAGATTTCTTCGGTGGTACTGGCGTCGCGGATCTTCGACAGCTGCAGCACCTCGCCTTCGGCAATGACGCGGGTCGCCTGGGAGATGATGCGCATCACCTCCATGGAGCCCAGCGCCACCATCATTTCGAAGGAGCGGGCATAGAGAAAGTCACCGACCAGGACGCTGGGGGCGTTGCCCCAGAGGGCATTGGCGGTGGAGCGGCCACGGCGCATCCCCGAGGCATCGACGACGTCGTCGTGCAGCAGGGTGGAGGTGTGCAGGAATTCGATGGTGGCCGCCAGCAGCTGGAGGTCATGATCGGCGCGCCCCAGCGCCTTGCCGGCCAGCAGCACCAGGAGCGGACGCAGGCGTTTGCCGCCAGCGGAGACGATGTAGTCGCCAATCTTCTCGACCAGCGGCACGCGCGAGGTCAGCTGCTGGCGGATGATGCCGTCTACGGCGGCGAAATCGTCCGTCACCACGCGATAGAAGGACTGGGATTGCTGCGTCATTGAGAGGTGTCCACTGGAGGTCCGGGCAATATTCAGGCGGCCGGATGGCGCATGACCGCCAGACTATGCCCTAGGGACCGGCCAAAGTGCCATCCCAGGGAATGCCATCGCGCTCCCGCGGCTCGCCGCTCCTGCCGATTCGGATGGGCACCGACCCGGCATGGCCGCTGAACGAGGTTGCGCGGCATGCTAGGGGTGGGGTGGGGGCGTGTCAAGGCGCGGCCTGGCGGCTCTTGCCTCTTGGTCATTGCTTGCGTAGAATCGCGGGCCCTGAACATTCCTAGGGTTAACCCCCTGTCTTACGCAATTGCGCGGCGCTCCTTCCGGTCCCGTGCAGCCATGCCGGTCGACGATTCCTCTTATAAAGCACCGGGTGAGCAGGTTTAACGGAGATTTACCATGTCCTACGCAGTTATCGTTACTGGTGGCAAGCAATACAAGGTCGCTGAAGGCGAATACCTGAAGGTCGAGAAGCTCGACATCGCCACCGGTGAAACCGTCACCTTCGACCAGGTTCTGCTGGTTGGCAACGGTGACGACGTCAAGATCGGTCTGCCGGTCGTTGATGGTGCCAAAGTGACCGCCGAAGTGACTGCCCAGGGCCGTCACGACAAGGTCACCATCATCAAATTCCGTCGTCGTAAGCACCACATGAAGCGTCAGGGCCACCGTCAGTGGTTCACTGAAATCAAGATCACTGGCATTCAGGCCTGATCTCGCCTTTACCGGAGAATTGACTCATGGCACACAAAAAAGCGGGTGGTTCTACTCGTAACGGTCGCGATTCCGAAAGCAAACGCCTTGGCGTGAAGCTGTACGGCGGCCAGGTCGTCAAGGCCGGCAACATCATCGTGCGTCAGCGCGGCACCCAGTTCCATGCCGGTTACGGCGTGGGCCTCGGCAAGGATCACACCCTGTTCGCGAAAGTGGACGGCGTGATCAAGTTCGACGTGAAGGGCGCCTTTGGTCGTCGTTACGTGAGCATCGTCGCCGCCGCCTAAGGCTCGTGACGAAAGAAAAGCCCTGTCTACCCGACGGGGCTTTTTCGTTTGTAGTTAAGCTAGTGTGGTGTTTCAGAAATTACCTGCACAATTTGGCGGCGCTTTTTCGGCCTGGGTGTTGTTGCCACTCCTCGCCATAGCCCTGCTATGACTCGTCGTGGCGCCTAGCCCAGGTCAAAAAATCACTCGCCAATTCTTGCGCGAACTTCTGAAACACCACACTAGTTCCTTGTTTGCAGCGGCCCGCGAGCGCGGGAGGTCCAGATGAAATTCGTCGATGAAGTATCCATACACGTAAAAGCGGGTGACGGCGGCAACGGCATGATGAGTTTCCGCCGGGAGAAATTCATCGAGAAGGGTGGCCCCAATGGCGGTGACGGTGGCGACGGCGGGTCGATCTGGCTCGAAGCCGACATCAACCTCAACACCCTGGTCGACTACCGTTACACCCGCCGTTTCACCGCGCAGAACGGTGAGAAGGGCGGCAGCACCGAGTGCACCGGTGCCAAGGGTGAAGACCTGGTGCTGCCGGTGCCCGTCGGTACCACGGTGATCGATGCAGCCACCCAGGAAATCATTGGCGACCTGACTCAGCCCGGCCAGCGCATCCGCGTGGTCCAGGGTGGCTGGCACGGTCTGGGTAATACCCGGTTCAAGTCCAGTACCAACCGTGCGCCGCGGCAGACCACGCCGGGCAAGCCTGGCGAAGAGCGCGATCTCAAGCTGGAGCTCAAGGTGCTGGCGGACATCGGTCTGCTCGGCCTGCCCAATGCCGGCAAGAGCACCTTCATTCGTGCGGTGTCGGCCGCCAAGCCCAAGGTGGCGGACTATCCCTTCACCACCCTGGTGCCGAATCTGGGTGTGGTCAGCGTGGGTCGCTTCAAGAGTTTCGTGGTCGCCGACATTCCGGGGTTGATCGAGGGTGCCTCCGAGGGCGCCGGTCTGGGGATCCGCTTCCTCAAGCACCTGGCGCGGACCCGGCTGCTGCTGCATCTCGTCGACATGGCGCCGCTGGATGAAAGCGATCCGGCTGAAGCCGCCGAGACCATCATCAACGAGCTGACCAAGTTCAGTCCGGCGCTGGGCGAGCGCGATCGCTGGCTGGTGTTGAACAAGGCCGATCAGCTGCTCGACGACGAGCGCGAGGAGCGCCTGCAGGCGGTCGTCGAGCACCTGGACTGGAAGGGGCCGGTATTCGTCATCTCCGCGCTGGAGCGTGAAGGGACCGAGAAGCTTTGCCAGGCGATCATGCAGTACCTTGACGAGCGCTCCCTGCGCATCGCCGAGGATCCGGCCTACGCCGAGGCGCTGCAGGAGCTCGATCAGCGGATCGAGGACGAGGCGCGCTCGCGGTTGCAGGCGCTGGATGATCAGCGTGCCCTGCGACGCTCCGGCGTCAAGGCGGTGGACGATGCCGATGACGACTTCGATGACGAAGACGACGGTGACGGTCCGGAAATCTTCTACGTACGGTAAGAAAGGAGCTTGCCCATGCGTGATCAGGTGTCTGGCGCCCAGCGCTGGGTAGTGAAGATTGGCAGTGCCCTGCTGACCGACGACGGTCGTTGTCTGGATGGTGGGGCCATGGCCGGTTGGGTCGAGCAGATGGTGGCCCTGCACCAGGCGGGTATCGAGCTGGTGCTGGTGTCCTCTGGTGCGGTGGCGGCCGGCATGAGTCGACTCGGCTGGGCGCAGCGCCCAACTGCCATCAATGAGTTGCAGGCGGCGGCGGCGGTGGGGCAGATGGGGTTGGTGCAGGCTTGGGAATCCAGCTTTGCCGAGCACCAGGTGCAGACCGCGCAGATCCTGCTGACCCATGACGACCTGTCCGATCGCAAGCGCTATCTCAATGCCCGCAGCACCCTGCGCACCCTGGTGAGCCTGGGCGTGGTGCCGGTGATCAACGAGAACGATACCGTCGTCACCGACGAGATCCGCTTCGGCGACAACGATACCCTGGCCGCACTGGTGGCCAATCTGGTCGAGGCCGATCTACTGGTCATCCTCACCGATCGCGATGGCATGTTCGACGCCGATCCGCGCAACAACCCTGACGCCAGTCTCATCAGCGAGGCGCGGGCCGACGATCCTGCCCTGGATCTGGTTGCCGGTGGTACCGGGGGTGCCCTGGGTCGTGGCGGCATGCAGACCAAGCTGCGCGCTGCCCGTCTGGCGGCGCGTTCCGGTGCCTATACCGTTATCGTCGGTGGGCGTATCCAGCAGGTGCTCAGTCGCCTGCAGCAGGGCGAGCAGCTGGGAACGCTGCTGTCGCCCGAGCGAGGCTTGGTAGCGGCGCGCAAGCAGTGGCTGGCTGGCCACCTGCAGGTACGTGGCACCCTGCGCCTGGATGCGGGTGCGGTTCAGGCGCTGGTGGGCGGGCATCGCAGTCTGCTGCCCGTAGGCGTGCAGGAGCTGGAAGGCAGTTTCCGTCGTGGCGAGATGGTCGCCTGCGTCGGCCCGGACCGGCGCGAAGTGGCGCGCGGTCTGGTCAACTACAGTGCGACCGAAGCACGGCGCATCCTGGGTCGGCCTTCGGATGCCATCGTCGTCGAGCTGGGCTATGTCTATGAGCCCGAGCTGATCCACAGGGATAATCTGGTCCTGGTCTGAGGCTTGAAGATCCTGGCGCCTCCCCGGAGGTGTCAGGATTGACGAATCGCAGGCAATAAAAAACCGGCCTAGGCCGGTTTTTTATTCGAACGCCTATCAGGCAGCGGCTGGGGTAGCCAGGGCCTTGATGTGGGCGTTCAGGCGGCTCTTGTGACGAGCGGCCTTGTTCTTGTCGATGATGCCCTTGTCGGCCATGCGGTCGATGACCGGAACGGCAGCAACATAAGCGGACTTGGCTTTTTCCAGGTCCTTGGCGTCGATCGCCTTGACGACGTTCTTGATGTAGGTGCGCACCATGGAGCGCAGGCTCGCATTGTGGCTGCGACGCTTCTCAGCCTGTTTGGCGCGTTTTTTGGCGGAGGGGGAGTTAGCCACCGTGGAGCTCCTTCGAAAAAGACTGTATTGGGTACAGAGCGAACTCTGTAGCGAGTACAGAGCTAAATTAAGGTCGCGAATCTTGACGCCCCTGGCGCCGCCTGTCAAGGCTGTCTGGATGGATATCCGGCTGGTCGCCGATGAAGTGCGTCGTTACACTCGATCGCTTGTGCCCATTGCGCGACTGCGCCCAGGGGCCTTCTTCGTCACGTCCCGCTGCGTTCACCGAGTCCTTCCCAAGCCATGAATCTGCTCAAGTCCCTGGCCGCCGTCAGCTCCATGACCATGCTGTCCCGCGTGCTGGGTTTCGTGCGTGACACCATCGTCGCCCGAACCTTTGGCGCCGGCATGGCCACCGATGCCTTCTTCGTCGCCTTCAAGCTGCCCAACCTCCTGCGCCGCATCTTCGCCGAAGGCGCTTTCTCCCAGGCCTTCGTGCCCATCCTGGCCGAATACAAGGCCCAGCAGGGCGAGGAGGCCACGCGGACCTTTCTGGCCTACGTCAGCGGCCTGCTGACCCTGGTGCTGGCGGTGGTCACGGTGCTCGGCATGCTGGCGGCACCCCTGGTGATCTGGATCACCGCGCCCGGTTTCGCCGATACCCCGGAAAAATTCGCTCTCACCTCCAACCTGCTGCGGGTGACCTTCCCCTACATCCTGCTGATCTCCCTGGCCTCGCTGGCCGGCGCTGTGCTCAACACCTGGAACAGGTTCAGCGTGCCGGCCTTCGTACCGACCCTGCTCAACATCAGCATGATCATCTTCGCGCTGTTCCTGACACCCTATTTCAACCCGCCGATCATGGCCCTGGCTTGGGCGACGCTGGCGGGCGGTCTGGCGCAGTTCCTCTATCAGCTGCCGCACCTCAAGCGCATCGGCATGCTGGTGCTGCCGCGCCTGAATCTGCGTGATACCGGTGTCTGGCGTGTGCTTAGGCAGATGGGGCCGGCGATCCTCGGGGTCTCGGTCAGCCAGATCTCGCTGATCATCAACACCATCTTCGCTTCCTTCCTGGTCGCTGGCTCCGTGTCCTGGATGTACTACGCCGACCGTCTCATGGAGCTACCCTCGGGGGTGCTTGGCGTGGCCCTGGGGACCATCCTGCTGCCAGCCCTGTCGCGTACCTATGCCAAGGCCGACCGCCAGGAGTATTCGCGGCTACTCGACTGGGGGCTGCGGCTGTGTTTCCTGCTGGTGATGCCCTGTTCCGCGGCCCTGGCGCTGCTGTCCGAGCCGCTGACCGTTTCCCTGTTCCAGTACGGTCGCTTCGATGCCCATGACGCCCTGATGACCCAACGGGCACTGGTTGCCTATGCCGTGGGCCTGCTTGGCATCATCCTGGTCAAGGTGCTGGCGCCGGGCTTCTATGCCCAGCAGAACATCAAGACGCCGGTGAAGATCGCGCTCTTCACCCTGGCCGTGACCCAGGTGCTCAACCTGATCCTGATCGGACCGCTGCAGCATGTCGGTCTGGCGCTGGCCATTGGTCTTGCGGCCTGTCTCAACGCGGGCCTTTTATTCTGGCAGTTGCGCCGCCATAACCTGTTTACGCCCCAACCAGGTTGGACGGGCTTCCTGCTACGGTTGCTGATTGCCGTGGCGATCATGAGCGCGGTGCTGTTCGGCCTGATGCAGATTTTGCCGAGCTGGAGCGAGGGATTGATGTGGCAGCGGCTGCTGCGGCTGGGCGGTTTGGTCGCGGCAGGCGTGCTGGCCTATTTCGCCAGTCTTTTCCTGCTTGGTTTCCGTGTACGTGACTTCAATCGACGGGCCTTGCTGTAACGGCCAGAGGATTGCACGAGACCGGGTGTGCGCCTGTCCTCAAGGCGGGCATCCGGATATAATCGATTAATTTCTGAGCAATACCTACCCATGCAGCTGTTTCGCGGTCTCCATCATCTCGACGCCTTTCCCAAGGGCTGCGTTGCCACCATCGGCAACTTCGACGGGGTTCACCTGGGGCACCAGGCCATCCTCGCGCGGCTGCGTGAGCGGGCGGCGGAGCTTGGAGTGCCCAGTTGCGTGGTGATCTTCGAGCCTCAGCCGCGTGAATTCTTCCTGCCCGACATCGCGCCGGTGCGCCTGACCCGCCTGCGCGAGAAGCTGGAATGCTTTGCGCGCCATGGCGTCGACAACGTGCTCTGCCTGAACTTCAATCGGCGGCTGCGCGAGTTGTCCGCGGAGGCCTTCGTCCAGCAGGTGCTGGTGGAGGGGCTAGGGGTGAAGCATCTGGAGATCGGCGACGATTTCCGCTTCGGTTGTGATCGCGCAGGCGACTTCACCTTTCTGAATCTGGCTGCCCGCGACCATGGTTTCACCCTGGAAGCCGCCACTACCGTCGAGCTCGATGGCCTGCGAGTGAGCAGCACCCTGATCCGTCAGGCGCTGGACGACGGTGATCTGGACCTGGCCGCGCGTATGTTGGGGCGACCCTACAGCCTCTCGGGCCGGGTATTGCACGGCCAGAAGCTGGCACGCCAGCTGGGTTGGCCCACCGCCAACGTCCAGCTAAAGCGGCGTCGGCCACCGCTGCGCGGCGTCTATCTGGTCAGCAGCCTGATCGATGGGCAGGTGGTGCCGGGCGTGGCCAACATCGGCCAGCGACCGACGGTGCAGGGCGATGGCCGTCCGCACCTGGAGATCCATCTGCTGGACTTTTCCGGCGACCTCTATGGCCGCCACCTCAGCGTGACCTTCGTGCAGAAGGTCCGCGACGAACAGAAATTCGCCTCTCTGGAGGCCCTCAAGGCGGCGATCGAAGCGGACGTCGCCACGGCCCGCGCCTACTGGCAGGGGCAACCGTCAACGAGCCTGGACTGACATGACCGATTACAAAGCGACGCTCAACCTGCCGGAAACGGCATTCCCGATGAAAGCCGGCCTGCCGCAGCGCGAGCCGGAAGCGCTCAGGCGCTGGCAGGACATCGACCTGTACGGGAAGCTGCGCGCCATCGGCAAGGGCCGGCCGACCTTCATCCTGCATGACGGTCCGCCCTATGCCAACGGCAGCATTCACATCGGTCATGCGCTGAACAAGATCCTCAAGGACATCATCACCCGCTCCAAGACCCTGGCCGGCTACGACGCCCCCTATGTGCCGGGCTGGGACTGCCATGGCCTGCCCATCGAGCACAAGGTGGAGACCACCTTTGGCAAGAATCAGCCGGCGGACCTGACCCGCGAGCGTTGCCGCGCCTATGCCAGCGAGCAGATCGAAGAGCAGAAGGCCGGCTTCGTCCGCCTGGGCGTGCTGGGTGACTGGAGCAATCCCTACCTGACCATGAACTTCGCCAACGAGGCTGGCGAGATCCGCGCCCTGAGCGAGCTGGTCAAGAAGGGCTTCGTCTTCAAGGGCCTCAAGCCGGTCAACTTCTGCTTCGACTGCGGCTCGGCCCTGGCCGAGGCCGAGGTGGAGTACCAGGACAAGCGTTCCGACGCCATCGACGTGGCCTTCCCGGTCGCCGATGCCGACAAGCTGGCGGCCGCCTTCGGCCTCGACGCGCTGGCCAAGCCCACCGCCATCGTCATCTGGACCACCACCCCCTGGACCATCCCGGCCAACCAGGCGCTCAACGTGCACCCGGAATTCACCTATGCGCTGGTGGACGTGGGCGACCGCCTGCTGCTGCTGGCCGAGGAACTGGTGGAAAGCTGCCTGGCACGCTATGGCCTGCAGGGGGAAGTGATCGCCACCGCGCCGGGTACCGCCCTGGAGCTGATCGACTTCCACCATCCGCTGTATGAGCGGCTGTCACCCATCTACCTGGCCGAGTATGTCGAGCTGGGCGCGGGCACGGGTGTCGTGCATTGCTCGCCCGCCTATGGCGAGGACGACTTCCGCATCTGCAAGCAGTACGGCTTGAGCAACGACGACATCCTCAATCCGGTACAAAGCAACGGTGTCTATGTCGAGTCGCTGCCGCTGTTTGGTGGCCAGTTCATCTGGAAGGCCAATCCGGCCATCGTCGCCGCGCTGGAAGAGGCAGGTGCCCTGCTCAAGCACGAGGCGATCAATCACAGCTACATGCACTGCTGGCGCCACAAGACCCCGCTGATCTATCGCGCTACCGCCCAGTGGTTCGTCGGCATGGACAAGCAGCCCAACGAAGGCGCTACCTTGCGCGAGCGTTCTCTGGCAGCCATCGAGCAGACCCAGTTCGTCCCCGCCTGGGGCCAGGCGCGCCTGCACGGCATGATCGCCGGTCGTCCCGACTGGTGCATCTCGCGTCAGCGCAACTGGGGTGTGCCGATTCCTTTCTTCACCCACAAGGAAAGCGGCGAGCTGCACCCGCGCACCGTCGAGCTGATGGAGGAGGTCGCCCAGCGCGTCGAGCGTGAAGGCATCGAGGCCTGGTTCAAGCTCGATCCGGTCGAACTGCTTGGCGAAGAAGCCAGCCAGTACGACAAGAGCCGCGACACCCTCGACGTCTGGTTCGACTCGGGTACCACCCACTGGCACGTGCTGCGTGGCTCCCATGCCGAACTGGCGCACCAGCAGGGTCCGGCGGCCGATCTCTACCTGGAAGGCTCGGACCAGCACCGTGGCTGGTTCCACTCCTCGCTTCTGACTGGTTGCGCCATCGACGGCCATGCCCCCTACAAAGAATTGCTGACCCACGGCTTCACCGTGGACGAGCAGGGTCGCAAGCAGTCCAAGTCGCTGGGCAACGTGGTCGCTCCGCAAAAGGTCATCGACAGCCTGGGCGCCGACATCCTGCGCCTCTGGGTCGCCTCCACCGACTACACCGGCGAGATGGCGGTCTCCGACCAGATCCTGCAGCGCAGCGCCGACTCCTATCGCCGCATCCGTAATACCGCGCGCTTCCTACTCTCCAACCTGTCCGGCTTCGATCCGGCGATCAACCGGGTCGCCCCCGAGGACATGATCGACCTGGACCGCTGGGCGGTGGATCGCGCCCTGCTGCTGCAACAGGAAATCGAACAGGCCTACGCCGAGTACCGCTTCCTCAACGTCTACCAGAAGGTGCACAACTTCTGCGTGCAGGAACTGGGCGGTTTCTACCTGGACATCATCAAGGACCGCCAGTACACCACTGGGGCCGACAGCCTGCCGCGGCGCTCCTGCCAGACCGCGCTGTACCTCATCGCCGAGGCGCTGGTGCGCTGGATCGCGCCCATCCTGTCCTTTACCGCCGACGAGATCTGGCAGTACCTGCCAGGCCAGCGGGAAGAGTCGGTGATGCTGACCACCTGGTATGACGGCCTCTTCGCCCTGCCCGAGGGTGCGACCCTGGATCGCGCCTATTGGGATCAGGTCATGGCGGTCAAGGCCGCGGTCAACAAGGAGCTGGAGAACCAGCGCGCGGCCAAGACCCTGGGCGGTAGCCTGCAGGCGGAGATCACCCTCTACGCCGATAGCGCCCTGCAGACCGTACTGGAGGCCCTGGGCAACGAGCTCAGGTTCGTGCTGATCTCTTCCCAGGCGGCTGTTCAGCCGCTGGAAAAGGCTCCGGAAGGCGCCGTCGCCAGCGAGCTGAGCGGCCTCAAGCTGGTCGTCCGCAAGTCCGAGGCACCCAAGTGCGCCCGCTGCTGGCATCACAGTCATAGCGTCGGCCAGGACGCCGCGCATCCGGAGATCTGTGAGCGTTGTGTGACCAACGTCTATGGAGCGGGTGAGGTGCGCGAGCATGCGTGACACGCAGCGCTTCGGCGCTTTGCCCTGGTTGGTCTTGAGCGTGGTAGTGATCCTGCTGGATCAGCTAAGCAAGGCCTATTTCCAGAACAACCTGTCGCTCTACCAACAGGTACCGGTCATCACCGATCTGTTCAGCTGGACCCTGGCCTACAACACCGGGGCCGCCTTCAGCTTCCTGGCCGACCATTCAGGCTGGCAGCGCTGGTTCTTTGCCGGCATCGCGCTGGTAGTGAGCGTGGTGCTGGTGGTCTGGCTCAAGCGCCTGCGCAACGATACCTGGACCGCGATCGCCTTGGCCCTGATCCTCGGCGGTGCCCTGGGCAATCTCTATGATCGTATGGTGCTAGGCCACGTCATCGACTTTGTCCTGGTCCATTGGCGCCAGGAGTGGTTCTTCCCGGCCTTCAATCTGGCCGATAGCGCCATTACCGTCGGCGCCATCATGTTGGCCCTGGATATGTTCCGCAAGAAAACGCCCGAGGAAGCCCATGGCTGAGATCACCATCGGCCCGGACACCCGGGTCACCCTGCATTTTGCCATCAAGCTGCAGAACGGCGACGTGGTGGACAGCACCTTCGACAAGGCACCGGCCACCTTCACCGTCGGTGACGGCAATCTGTTGCCTGGTTTCGAGCAGGCGCTGTTCGGCCTTGAAGCCGGTGCCAAAACCAGTCTGACCGTCCCGCCGGAGCGCGGCTTTGGACAGCCCAACGACGGCAACCTGCAGACCATGGCACGCGACGACTTCAGTGACATGGAGTTGTCGCCCGGTCTACTGATCATTTTCAGCGATGCCGCCGGTGGCGAGATGCCTGGCGTGGTCAAGAGCTACGACGACGAGCAGGTGGTCATCGACTTCAACCACCCGCTGGCCGGCCGTGTGCTGACCTTCGACGTGGAAATCCTGGCCATCGAACCTGCCGTCTCCCACTGATCTACCGCCGCCCGTGAAGCGGGCAGAGGAGCCTATGCAGATCAAGCTCGCCAATCCCCGCGGCTTCTGCGCCGGCGTGGACCGCGCCATCGACATCGTCGACAGAGCGTTGGATGTTTTCGGTCCGCCCATCTATGTGCGTCATGAAGTGGTGCACAACAAGTTCGTGGTCGACAACCTGCGCGCCCGCGGCGCCATCTTCGTCGAAGACGTGGCCGATGTGCCGGACGACGTCATTCTCATCTTCAGTGCCCACGGTGTCTCCCAGGCCGTGCGCCGCGAGGCCGCCGAGCGTGGCCTCAAGGTGTTCGATGCCACCTGCCCGCTGGTAACCAAGGTGCATATGGAAGTCGCGCGCTACAGCCGCGACGGCCAGGAGTGCATCCTCATCGGTCACGCTGGGCATCCGGAAGTGGAGGGCACCATGGGTCAGTACGACGACCGTGCCGGCGGTGCCATCTACCTGGTGGAAGACGAGGACGACGTGGAAAAGCTAGAGGTGCGTAATCCCGAGGCCCTGTTCTACGTCTCCCAGACCACCCTGTCGATGGACGACACCCGCATTGTGATCGACGCCCTGCGTGCCAAGTTTCCGCACATCAACGGCCCGCGCAAGAACGACATCTGCTACGCCACCACCAACCGCCAGGACGCGGTAAAGACCCTGGCGCTGGAGAGCGACGTGGTCCTGGTAGTGGGCAGCCCCAGCAGCTCCAACTCCAACCGCCTGCGCGAACTCGCCGAACGCCTGGGCACCCCGGCCTATCTTATCGATGGTGCCGAGGATATGCAGCAGGGCTGGTTCGAAGGCGTGCAGCGTATCGGCGTTACCGCTGGCGCCTCGGCTCCCGAAGTCCTGGTGCGCGGCGTCATCGATCGACTGCAGAGCTGGGGTGCCACTGGCGAAGTGGAGCTGGAAGGCGAGCCGGAGAACATCACCTTCACCCTGCCGCGGGAGCTCAGGGTAAAGGCGGTATAAGGCGTTGCTGGCGTCCTAGCGGCGCCAGCAGTCGGCGGTGGTGGCGCCGGCGCCGCTTTGGCCCTTCAAGCCGGCATTGTCGAGCGTCAAGTTGCCGCAACGGTCGCCGGCCATGGGGCCGCCTGCACGAGGGGTCGCCTGAAGGGTGTAGCCAGTAGCTGTCACCGCACTCAGGCTCAAATCATAGACGGGCCGCCCTCCATCCTTGGGAGCGGTAGTGAACGGCAGGGCGGGTGCCGTACCGGTCGCATCCGTGGTGTAGCGTCCCAGACGGGTGTAATTTCGCTCCATGAACTGCGCCAACTCCATGAGCGAGGCCTGGGCATCGGCTCTGTTGGCCCTACGTATGTGCTCCTGATACGACGGATAGGCGATGGCGGCCAGGATGCCCACGATCGCCACCACGATCATCAGTTCAATGAGCGTGAAGCCAGTCTGTCTGGGTCGATGTGGCCACTTATTGGATGAAGGCATGATCAATTCCTAATTTCTCGCCAGGAGACTCGCCCTGATGTCCTCGTTCCCTTGGG
The DNA here is from genome assembly GCF_001518815.1 of Pseudomonas oryzihabitans. NCBI lineage: Bacteria > Pseudomonadati > Pseudomonadota > Gammaproteobacteria > Pseudomonadales > Pseudomonadaceae > Pseudomonas > Pseudomonas oryzihabitans. The sequence continues at coordinate 3,937,374 of NZ_CP013987.1, read as the reverse complement.
AATGACAAGGCGGTTGCCCTGGCTGTCATAAAGCACGTCCGTAGGCGAAGGACTACCATCGGCCAGGGTATCCCTATTCAATATGGTAGGTGTTTTGAGAATACCGCCATTGATATCTATCATGCCGGAGTCCGGTATGTTTCCTCCGAGCAAGGTGTCGTTGTCGCTATCGTTCAGTTGATTGTCTTGGTTCAGGTCGAAATAGGTGTATTTCAGCGAACCACCATTCAACGGATTGATCGCCATGGTCCAGCTGGTACCGCCGCCGGTGCAGGGGTCGCTCGAAGGCGTCAGGGTCGTGAATACCAGTGCACCACCGTGCAGCCTGCTCGACGAAATCACTCTCTCTCCCGTCAGGGTGCCGGGACCACCATTTGCGCTCTTCCATACCAGGTCCAGGAACCAGCCGGCTTGGGTTGAGGCAAGGTCGACGGTGCTGACACGACGTCCTTTTCTTGTGCCAACCGTCCGTTCGTTAAGGATTTTCTGCTCGAGCAGCTGACTTCTGGTAACCGTCTGCCCGCGATCAATGATCCCGTAGAAGGTTTCCATGCGCGGCGTGCCCGTCAGGTTGTTGTCGCCCACCTGAAAGTAGCTACCTGTTCCAAACAGGATGATGGCTTTGCCATCGCTGTTCAGGGCAGCGCTGAGAGGAGCGGTGATGGGTTGTCTGGCAGCGTTGCTGGCATTGCCGGCAGTCGCGATGAACATGGGGGCACTGGGCGTTTGCCACGCCGTGCTATCCGGGCTGGAAACGTCGAAACGCCACAGATTCCCGGCCGTATCTCCTACATAGAAATAGTCAGTGATGCGATCATTGTTCAGATCTATCGCCAGGGGCTCGCCCAGGCCGCCCGTGGTGGTCAGGGTAAAGGTCTTGAGTACATCGCCATTGCTGGCATCAAGAATCCAGACCTTGCCTGAAGTCACGGCATTATCGCTAAAGCCGCTGGTGACGATGACGCCGAATTTGCCATTGGGTAGGGCAACGATGGCGGGCTTCTGGATGGGATAGCGCATGTCTGGAGAGGAAAACTCCCAGAGCGCTGCCTGATTCGTCATGACCCCGGGATTCGTGACATCCAGGGCGAAGACTCCATTGCCACCGGCCCCCGTGGTGCCTACGACCAGGGTATGCCAGCTATCGCCGAAGTAGACGTCAGACGTCGCCGGAGAGCCATCCACGAAGTATCTATGACTGTAGTTGCTTTGGGTCAGCCGGTAGAGATTGCCCATCACGGCCTGAGGCACATAGGCAAAGAGTTCGGTTCCGCCGGTGGCGGTAAGGCTGGCATCAAAGCCATGCAACATGCCATCGTTGGCGCCGACGACGATCAAGGGTGTGCGGCTCTTGTAGGCCGCGCCCTGGCGGAAAGCGAGATACTGGTCGCCGCCCAGGGCGCTAGGCAGCAGGTTATAGCCGTAGTCTGGCTGACCCACAAACAGTGGGTCGGAATTGACGATATCGCCCAGGCGGCTGGCACGCTTACGCAAGGGACTGGAGGCGGCGGTTTCCTCACTGCGGTTGCCCTGCAGATAGGCCAGTCGCCGTTTACCCTCGTCCTCACTGGCTTGACTGCCATCGGTATTGCGACGCAGCGCAGCCTGGCCTTGCGCTTTGATGCCGTCCCAGCCGAAGTTCTGGCGATCCGTCGATACCAGGTTGGTACCCGTGAAAGGCCCCATGGTGAATATCTTGCGGGAAGACCAGGACTGGGCATCCAGCTTGGCTGCAGCGCTCCAGAGGCTGGTAGCAGATAGGGTGCCGTCGGTATTGAAGGTCTTTGCAATCAGATCCCCGCTCCAGTACCGAGCACTGAAGTTCGCTTGGTAGAACGCGGTACCGGTTTCCAGAGAGCCGCTGTTGGCACCCAGAGAGGTACTGGTGCTACTGGTTTCGCTGACGATCTTGGCAAAGGCGTTCTTCAGACTGGTAGTCATGGCTTGAGCGTCGCTGGCCACGAAGAAGTTGTCCGGACGTTTGTCTCCCGTAGACAGGGTTTCGCCGTTGGTGGTCCAAAGGTTTTCGGTGATGCTGGCCTGGGTGGTCGTGGTTGCATAGGGCTCGAAGTTACTGGGTACTACGAAGCCACCATATTTGGCTGCAAGCCAATATTGGTTCTGACTTTTTCCAGCGAGCGTCTGGTTTTCCCGAACGTCCATCCAGTAGGTGGATATCGTTTGATTGCCGGCCAGATCCAACCGCTGATCTCGGGTATGGGCATCGTAGGCAAGGCCGGCGATATAGGCCGAGTTCCCACGGCCGGTAAAGGGCGTGTTGATGGTGATGTTTTCCAGCGAGGCAACTTTTTGGGTCGCGGTTTGTACATTCACCGTTGTGTCTGCTGTCACCTCGGCTGGCTTCGTGGGTTCGCCACCTGAGGAAGTGTCTCCTCCAGGGAGATTCTTGTCTTGCCAGGTATTGGTATCACCGATACCGAGAATTACGTTTTTCTGGCAGGAATAGGTGATGGGGTCTCGCCAGCTGGTAACAACCGGGAAGCCATCGGCTTGAGCATAACGATTGGTCGCGTCCCCGGTGAGATTGCTATAAGAGGCTACGTTGCCCTGATTCTTGAAGTAGCGGATGGCCGTGTAGTAGAGCTCGCTGACCGGGTCTAGACTTTTCAAATTTCGATAGTTTTTCTGAGCGTCATAGGGCATTGAGCCGAATTTGTTCAGGTAATTAATGACGCCACTGTTGGTGATGCCTGTAGTGCCCGGTGTGTCGCTGGCTTCGGTAGGGGAAGGATTGATACTTTGAACACCAGTGGTCGCGTCCCACTCCGCCCTGGAGTTGCTGCTCTGGTCGGGATTTACAGGGCCGATGAATGTCTGGTTGGCCCTGAGTACGCCACCATCGCGAAGCTGATCGGAATCGTTGAGATAACTGAATACTGAGTAGCGCAGTCGATCTGAATACTGTTGTAGCAAGCCTTCGGGTTTGTAGTTGGTGTCCGAGTAACGCTTACAGTTAGTTTCTATGCCTACCGCCGGATTACAGACCCGTACCTGAACGCGCACGCGATAGACGCTGTTGGTATAGAGGGCAATGCCTCCGGGGTAGTAGTCTCTGCGAAGATTGTTGCCATCCCACTGACGCGTACTTTTGGGGTCCAGATCGACCCAGACATCAGGCCAGTTGTTGCCAAAACCATAGTTCGCGGAGCCACCGCCGCCAATACGGTCGTTCCAGTTGGAAAACAGCATGTCGAAACCCTGACCTTCCAGCCGAACATAGAGATTGTCCCAAGTGGCTGCGAAAGGTGTTGCGCCAGCGATTTCGGAGGAGGGGATGATTCCCTGGTTGGTGTTCAGGCGATTGCCTGCGCTGTTTTGCCCATCGTGCCGGGCTTTTTGAAGCACCGTAAGGGTTGCGGTATCCCTGACGCGAGCGCCTCCCGTCAAGGCGCTACGAAACGGATCGATGGTAGGTGTCGCAGCCCAGTTCAGAAAGTTACCGCTCCACTGCTTTGCTCCAGTGCACTTATGGCCAGTGGCCGCGCTCTGGGGCTCAAACCAGCTGTTATCCAAACTGGTGCCGCCCTGGCTGGACGCATTGGCGTAACTGTAGACATAGCACTTGTCAGAGTCGAAATAGCCGCTGTAGGTACTGGCGGAGCTGTAGCTGCCAAGGTTGGCTACTGAAAGGACCGTTGGCCACTCTACCGAAGGGACCAGTGCCAGGCTGCCGGGTATGTCACCACCGGTTACCAGAGGCGATTGCGAAACGGCCGCCTGAGCCAGTGGCGCTATGGCAAGACAGGCCAGCAGGCTGGGAGTGCGAAGGCGGCTGAAAGCTGCAGTAGATCGGCGCATGGAAATCTCCTGGCCTAACGCCTGATGTAAAGGGTGCTGATTTCTACGCTGGAGCTGGCAGGCTGACTGTTGCCAGACAAGTCTTGAGCTGCACCCTGACCCTTGCTGAGGATACGGACGACGCTGGTAGTAATGGGCTTGCTGCTACCTACATCTCCTCCCGCGCCTCGCAGGGTGACCCCGGGCAGCGGCACGATGCTGTAGGTGGTCGACTGCAGCTGTGGCGGAGTGATGGTTACGGATCGGGGCGCCGTCATGTTCTGCAGTGCCGCGATACTTGTGTTCGTTACCCACGCCTCGGCGACTCGTTGGCCCATCTCCGCGGCCTGGAAGGCTTGGCTTTCGTCACGCAGATTGCCGGCCATGCGCTCCTCCAGGGTGGTGCCGCGCATACTGCCAAGGGCCAGCAGGGTCAAGAGCAGTAACATCACCAGGGTGACGATCAGGACCGCGCCGCGTTGTGTCGCAGGAAGCTGATTCATGGCAGATGATTCCGGATGCTGACGGTAAGAGTGAAGACCTGGCCGATGCGGCCATCGGCGATGGTTAGCGGATCGACACCCTCGACCGGAGGGTCATTGAAGACCAGTTGCTGATTGGGCGTGACGGCATTGCGCTCACGACTCACGGCCAGGAGGCGGATGCGTGCCGAGACTACGCTTTGCCAATCCGTAATATCGCTAGCGTCTCTATAGATACCGGTAGTCGGGGTGCTGAGGCTGCCATTGGCGTTCGCTGTGGCATAACGGATCTGCAGCCGCTGGATGCCACTGACCAGCTCTTCGGCTGGCTGATTGCGGCCGTCGTAGACCCTGCGCCACAGTGAGGGAACACCGGTATCGGCATTGTCCTGCAGGTAATACACCACGCTTTGATAGAGCAACAGCTGCGCCATGTCCCCGCTGGTACTAGGGTTGGTGCTGCTGCTGGTGTTCTTGGCGATGGTGGTGCCGTAATCGTGTGGTGCGAAGGTCTTGCCATTGGGCAGGGATACGCGACTGTCGTTGACGGTGCTCTGATTGGCGAACAGATGGCAGCTCAATGGATCGCTGATGACCAACAGACGATTCTGGGGCAGGCCGGCGGAGGTCGAGATCTGAGTTGTCGTGGCGCCAGTCAGCAAGACACCGGCAGGTGTTACCGCGTGAGCAAGAAAGACCACATCCGAGTCAGGCGTGCGCGCATCGAAGGTCGGCTTGAACCAAGGCGGCGTCTTGTTTGGGGCCTGGTTATTGGTATTGCTCGTGGTGCTCCAGCCCTGAATACCCGTAGTCAGGACATAGCGGATATCGTCCGTGCCGTCCGCCTGTTGGGTGAGGGTGTTCGGCAGCAGACTGGTGAGAGCTGTCAGGCATCCTCCCCGATAACCCGCATTACGCAGGTCGAAGGAGAGAAATTCCAGGGCAAAGCGTCCCGACTCCTGCACCTGTGACAGCGCCGAATTGGTCTGATAGGTACGTTTGGAGGATAGGAATAGCTGCAGTACGCCGCCCATCAATAGCAGCCCGAGAAGCAGGGCTATCATCAGTTCGATGATGGAAAGGCCGCATTGCCGCTTGGCTGAGATGGGCCTCATAGCTGCGTCCTGTAGGTGAAGAGCTCAAAGCTGCTGTTGCTGCTGGCAGGGCTGCTGCAACTGTCGCTTGTTGGTGCCGCCGCTTGAGCTGATTTGATCGCGGCTCGGCGATCATTCCAGCAGATGGTGACGATGACCGCGTTGCTGCTGTCTAGGCTCAGACTGCCTGTGCCTTGGGGAAGGCTTAGCGCCAGGGCGTTTAGCCAGCCATTGACGTCTTGCTGGGCAGCTGAACCCGAAAGGGCGTTATCGCTTTTAGAGGCTGGAAAATCCACCGAATAGCTGCTCCGGTTGGCCAGAGCGGCAACCCGGTTTGCGCGCATGCGATCCACGATGTCATTGGCCAGGATGGTGGCCTGGGAACGATAGTAGGCACCCTGGTTGCTCTGCACGCTCACTGTCTGCAAACCAGCCAGACCCAGTAAGCCGATCGCCAGGATGAGCATGGCGACCAGTACCTCGATCAGGGTGGCGCCCGTTTGACCTTTGCGCCCGCTCATGGGCAGCCACTCACGTTGACCGTGGCATTACCGGTTGCACTGACCTGAATGGTACGGCTGCAGGTAGGTGCCGTGGTAATAGTGAAGGTTGCCTGAGCGCCACTGAGGCCATTGCTTTGATAGGTCATGCCCGAACTAGGGCCCGTGAGCGTCCCACCACTGATAGGCTCCCAGGTTCGTAACACGGTGGCGCCTTGCATCAGGCGCCAGCCGGATGACCAGTCCGCGCCGTCTACGCAAACGTTGCTACCTGCGGTGCTGCGACAGAGCACGACATTGGTCCGCCGCTTTAGGGCTTCGGACCGCGCAAGTTGCAGGGTGCCCAGCAACTCATTGCTTAACACAGCCGCACGATTGCTTTGCAGCATTCGGGTAAAGGATGGCGCAGCAATGCTGATCACGATCGCCAAGATTGCGATTGCTACGAGGGTTTCGATAAGGGTGAAGCCGTACTGGGCACGCATCGTTGGATTCGCCAGGCTGGAATGCTAAGCATGGGGGATCATGTGTCGCTGGACCAGCATACGACGGATATCCGGTCGAAATGGGAAGGTGTCTGGTCAGGGGGTTCGGACGCAACGATCACTGCTGCGAAGATCTGCTGTCTCGATTCGTCCGGCCTTGTTCAGCACCAGTCGCGCCCTGGGCTCGGTACCTTGGCAAAGGATGAAGCTGCCATTGAGGGCATCGGTAATGCCGCTGTGCAAAAAAGTAAGATGAGGTAGCGTACGGAAATTGTTCCAGCGCCAATACATGCCTTTGGGTAGCTGACTGGTCAGCAGGGTAGGTTCTTCTGCTGACTGAAGACCATTTCGATCCCTGTCGCGAAAGACACGCGTGGTGACTGACCAGATGCTCGAACTGTCGCAGTCTCCGGCTGGCGCGTGACAGACGGAAACACTGCCATGGTCGTTGATGGCGATCGCACGAGCAAAATTCACCGTCTCTCTGAGTTGCTGAATGGCAAGCTGCTGACGATTTCGCTGCAGTGTTCCGCTAAAGACCGGTATTGCCAGGGAGGCAACGATACTAAGCACGCTGAGGCAAATTAAGGATTCAAAGAGGCTCATGCCTCGTGAGTGGCGATAGCTCATGGGAACGTCCTTGTATGGCTTGCGGCCGTCCTAGCCGCAAATGTGGTTTTGCGCCATGGCAATGGAACAGTCAATTCCAAAATTTAGAGGTATGACGTGATCTTTGATGTAGCTGTGATTGGAGCCGGCGCGATAGGGCTGATGTCGGCCTATCACCTGTCCTTGAGCGGTCGGCGGGTGGTGGTGGTCGAGCGGGGCGAGCCAGGACGGGAGGCGTCCTGGGCGGGCGGTGGGATCGTTTCGCCGCTGTATCCCTGGCGCTATCAGCCCGCGGTGACGGCGCTGGCGCACTGGTCGCAGGATTTCTATCCGGTGCTGGGTGAGCGGTTGCGACAGGAGACGGGCGTGGATCCCGAGGTCGAAGTCACCGGGCTGTACTGGCTCGACCTGGACGACGAGGCCGAGGCACTGGACTGGGCGCGGCGCAACGTGCGGCCGTTGGCGGCGGTGTCGGTCGCGGAGGTGCGGCGGCGGGTGCCGGTGCTGGGGTCGGGTTATGAGCGAGCGGTCTTCATGGCGGGAGTGGCCAATGTGCGCAATCCCCGGCTGGTGCGTTCCCTGCGCGAAGCCCTGCTGCGCATGCCGAACGTGAGGCTATTGAGCGAGGCGCCGGTGACCGGCTTCCTGCGCCAGGGCGAGCGCGTGGTGGGCGTGCAGACCGGGCGCGAGGACATCCATGCCGAATCCGTGGTGGTGTGTGCGGGGGCCTGGAGCGGCGAGTTGCTGCAGACCCTGGGGCTGGCGGTGCCGGTACGGCCGGTGAAGGGACAGATGCTGCTGTATCGCCAGCCGGTGGGCTTTCTGACCAGCATGGTGTTGGCCAAGGGGCGCTACGCGATACCGCGGCGCGATGGTCATATCCTGATCGGTAGCACCCTGGAGCACGCCGAATTCGACAAGACGCCAACCGCCGAGGCCTTGGCCAGCCTGCAGGCTTCGGCCGCCGAGTTGCTGCCGGCGCTGGCCGGCCAGGCGCCGGTGGGGCACTGGGCAGGACTGCGGCCGGGCTCGCCGGATGGCGTGCCCTTCATTGGGCCGGTGCCGGAGCTGCCCGGGTTGTGGCTCAACTGCGGGCACTATCGCAACGGCCTGGTGCTGGCGCCGGCCTCCTGTCAGTTGCTGACCGATCTGCTCACCGAACGCACGCCAATCATCGATCCGGCACCCTATGCGCCAGGCACGCGGCCGGCGGCGGGCTGATCAGTCGATGCCAAGCTTTTTCAGGCGGTAGCGCATCGAACGGAAGGAGAGGCCCAGGCGCTCCGCGGCGGCGGTGCGATTCCAGCGGGTCTCTTCGAGTGCCTGCATGATCAGCTGGCGCTCGATGGATTCCAGGTGGTCTTCGAGATTGGCGATGTTGGCCAGGCTGGCTTCGCCGGTAGCGGTGGCCGCTGGCGCATCGGCCAGGCGCAGATCGGCCGGCCGGATGACATCGCCTTCACACAGGGTGTAGGCCCGTTCCAGCATGTTTTCCAGTTCGCGCACGTTGCCGGGGAATCTATAGCTCTTGAGTCTGGCCAGGGCATCGTCGCCGAGGGTAGCCGGGGCGAGCCCCGCATCCCGTGCCAGGCGTTCGAGCATGTGGGTGGCCAGGGCGCCGATATCCTCGCGACGTTCGCGCAGGGCAGGCACCTGCAGCTCGATGACGTTGAGGCGGTAGTAGAGATCCTGGCGAAAGGTGCCGGCGGAGACTTCGGCGGCGAGGTCCCTGTGGGTAGCACTGAGAATGCGCACGTCCAGGCTGATTTCCTGCTGGCTGCCTACTGGGCGCACGGCCTTTTCCTGGATGGCGCGCAACAGCTTGACCTGCATCGGCAGCGGTAGATCGGCCACCTCGTCGAGAAACAGGGTGCCGCCCTGGGCGGCCTGGAACAGGCCCTGCTTGTCCTCGATGGCGCCGGTGAAGCTGCCCCTGCGATGTCCGAAGAATTCGCTTTCCACCAACTCGGAAGGAATGGCGCCACAGTTGACCGGCACGAAGGGCCGACCCGCGCGCGGACCCTGCTCGTGGATCAGGCGTGCCACGCGCTCCTTGCCGCTGCCCGATTCGCCACTGATGTAGACCGGCGCCTGACTGCGGGCGAGCTTGGCGATCTGCCCACGCAAGGCGCGCATGGGCGGGGATTCGCCCAGCAGCTGGGTTTCACTGGCACCGGGTGCTGGCGGGGTAGGGCCGGACAGGCGCAGCGCCGTGCCCACCAGCTCGCGCAGACGCGGCAGGTCCACCGGCTTGGTGAGGTAGTCGAAGGCGCCGGCCTTGAGGGCCTGAACGGCGGTTTCCAGGCTGCCGAAGGCGGTGATCATGGCCACCGGCAATTGCGGCATCCGCTGCTGGATGAAATTGATCAGCTCAAGGCCCGAGCCATCCGGCAGGCGCATGTCGGTCAGGCAGAGGTCGAAGCTTTCCCGTTCGAGAATGGCTCGCGCGTCGGTGATGTTCTTGGCGCTGGCGGTGTCGAGCTTCATCCGCCCCAGGGTGATTTCCAGGAGTTCGCGGATATCGGGTTCATCGTCGACGATCAGGACTTTCTGTCGGGCCATGCTCAGCTCATTGTGCGGGGATGGGCGAAGGTGATGCGAAAACAGCTGCCATTCGCCAAGGGATGATAGCCAAGTCTGGCCTGGTTGCTCTCGCAAAGCTCGCGGGAGATGTACAGGCCAAGTCCGGTCCCCTTGTTCTCGGTGGTGAAGAAGGGCTCGAACAGGTGATCGAGCTGTTCGGCGGCAACCCCCGGCCCATCGTCGACCACTTCGAGGATGGGAAGATCGCTTTCCGGGTCGCGGTAGGTGCTCAGCCAGACCTGGCCGATGCCGTGCTTCTGGCAGCTGTAGCGCAGGCCGTTCTGCACCAGGTTGGTCAGGATCTGGCCCAGCTGGTGGGGGTCCATGTGCGTCTGCAGGGTGCCGGGCTCGGTCTTGACGTGCAAGGTCTGGCCGGCGGGCAGGGTAGGGCGCAGCTCACCGGCGAAGCGGTGCGCCCAGTAGCGCAGGTCGATCAGCTGCGGCGCCGACTGCCGGCGGCGGGACAACTGCAGGACGTTTTCCACCACGCGATTCATCCGCCGCGACTGGTCCTGGATGATCTGCGCCAGGCGCCGATCCGGCGTGGTCAGCTCTTCGGACTCCTGCAGCAATTGCGCCGCATGACTGATGGCGCCCAGCGGATTGCGGATCTCGTGGGCGATGCCGGCGGTGAGGCGGCCAAGGGAGGCGAGCTTGAGTTGCTGGGCCTGCTGGGCGATGCGCGAGACGTCTTCGAGAAAGGTCAGGACCCGCTCGCCTTCGCCCTGCTGCAGGTGTGCGAAGCTGGGCTGCAGCAGCGGGCCGTTGGCATAGGCGCGCCAGGGTGCGGGACGGATGCTAGGATTGCGTTCCCATTCTTCCAGCCGCTGGGCCAGCCCCAGGGTCAGCGGCGTGATGGTGTCTTCGTCGTCCACACCCAGCAGGCGACGGGCTGCTGGATTGGCCAGCAGCACCTGGTATTCGGCATCGAAGACCAGGATGCCGGTGCGCATGCGCTCGAGGATGAGAGCGTTGAGGGCCTCCAGCTCGGCTACGGCGGTGGCCCGGGTTTCGGCCAGGGCCTGGCTGTCCAGCAAGCGCCGGACCAGTCCCTGTACCAGCAGCGCCGTGGCGAAGCAGAGGGTGCCCAGGCCAGCCGCCTGGACGTAACCGCTGCCGCTGTCGCCGCGGCGCAGGTCGAGATAGCCGGTCGCCAGCAGCAGGGCGATGGCGGCCAGGGCAGCGATCAGCAGGCCGCGTCGACCGCGGATCAGGACATTGGACACCCCGACGGTCACCACCAGCAGGCTGCCCATGCCACTGGCGATGCCGCCAGCGAGGAAGAACAGCCCGCCGAGGGCGAGAATATCGATCAACGCCAGGGTGAAGGCGCGACCGCGCAGCAGTCGATGGCCGACCGCGAGCATGGCGTTGGTGGCGAGATAGGCCCAGCTGGCCTGGCGGAACAGGTGGCCATCAACGGTGCGCAGCCAGTGCTGGTCCAGGTCGTTGGAGATCAGCACCACCAGTGCCAGGCCGATGACGATGCGGTAGAGGTGGTAGAGCCGCAGGACCGCGTCGGCTCTCAGGATGCCTGGATCAGCTGCGTTGCTCATGCTGCAACCGGCGATGTTCGGCGCTGCAATACCAGCGCTGGCCTTCGCCATCGGCCAGGGCTCTTGCCTGGGGAACATGGACCCCGCAATGGGCGCAGCGCACCATGGCCTGGGGCGGCAGCTGACGCGACTTGCCGGCCGGCGTCTGCGTCTTGCCGCGCCACCAGCGCCTGATCATCCAGAACAGCGCGCCCAGGAGGACGAGCCACAACAGCAGGCGAAGCAGACCCATGGCGATCTCGCAGCGTGAAGGAACGGGAAGTTTAGCAGGGCCACTGCAGCGGGTGAGCCCCCTATGGCATCGATTGTCCCGCTTCGCTGCATGCGGGAAAATGTGGGGATAAATCGGGCAAGGAAGAGTGCATGAGTCAGCTGCTGAAGGTCGTGATGGCGCAATTGAACCTCAAGGTCGGCGACATCCACGGCAACGTGGAAAGGATCATCGCCGCGGCCCATGAGGCCCGTGATCGGTGGCAGGGCGAGCTCATCGTTTTCCCGGAGTTGTCGCTGTGTGGCTATCCGCCGGAAGACCTGCTGCTGCGGTCGAGCATGCAGCGCCGGATCGAGCAGGGTCTGCAGCGAATTCGTCAGGAGATCGCCGGCATCCATGTGCTGGTGGGCTTTCCCTGGCTGGAGGAGGGGCGCCGTTTCAACGCCTGTGCGGTCTATCGTGACGGCGCTGAGCTGGCCTTCTATCGCAAGCAGCAACTGCCCAACTATCGGGTGTTCGATGAAAAGCGCTATTTCGAGCCAGGCGACAGCGCCGCTGTATTCGACTATCAGGGCATGCCTATCGGCGTCACCATCTGCGAAGACATCTGGTTCGCCGAGCCCATGGCCAAGGCGCGAGCGGCCGAGGCGCGGCTGATGCTCAACCTCAACGCCTCGCCCTTCCACGGCGGCAAGCAGCTGGAGCGTGAAATCGTGGTAGGCGAACGTGCCCGCGAAGGCGGCATGCCGGTGGTCTACGTCAATCAGGTGGGCGGCCAGGACGAACTGGTGTTCGATGGCCACTCCTTCGTGGTGGATGCCCAGGGCCAGGTCAGCCAGCGGGCACCCGCCTTCGTTGAGGGACTCTATCCGGTGGTCTTCGATAGGGACCTGAAGCCGCAGTCCGCCGAGCTCGCGCCGCTGGCCTCGCTGGAGGCCAGCGTCTATGACGCCCTGGTGCTCGGCGTGCGCGACTACGTGCGCAAGAACGGTTTCAAGGGGGTGGTGCTGGGCCTGTCCGGCGGCATCGACTCGGCCCTTGTGCTGGCGATCGCTGCGGATGCCCTGGGCGCGGAGCAGGTAGAGGCGGTAATGATGCCCTACCACTATACCGCCCAGATCAGCCTGGAAGACGCCGAGGCCGAGGCCCGGGCGCTGGGGGTGCGCTACAGCGTCCTGCCCATCGCACCCATGGTCGAAGCCTTCCAGCAGACCCTCGCTGGCGAATTCGCCGGGCTCGGTCGGGACACCACCGAAGAAAATCTGCAGGCGCGCTGTCGGGGCACCCTGTTGATGGCCATTTCCAACAAGAAGGGCTATCTGGTGCTCACTACCGGTAACAAGAGCGAAATGGCGGTGGGCTATGCCACTCTCTATGGCGATATGGCCGGTGGCTTCGATGTGCTCAAGGACGTGCCCAAGACCATGGTGTTCCGTCTCTGCGAGTACCGTAATCGCCATGGCGAGGTGATTCCCCAGCGGGTGATCGACCGGCCACCGTCGGCTGAGCTGTCGCCGGACCAGAAGGACGAGGACTCGCTGCCGCCCTATCCGGTGCTCGACGAGATCCTGCGGCTGTATGTCGAGCAGGATCTGTCGGCGGTGGACATCGTCGCCGCCGGTTTCGATGAGGAAATGGTGCGCAAGGTGCTGCGCCTAGTGGATCTCAACGAGTACAAGCGGCGGCAGGCGGCGGTCGGGGCACGGGTGACCGAGCGTGGCTTCGGTCGTGACCGGCGCTATCCCATCACCTCGGGTTGGCGGATCGGCGACTAGGATACGTGGCGCCGGATGCCTGATCCGGCGTCAGGCCTTCATGGTCAGCAGCTGGCGCAATAAAAAGGGGAAGCCACTGGCTTCCCCTTTTTCACGTCTGGTGCTGGATCAGTCGAACAGACCAAAGGTCAGGCGGCTGAACCAGGAACGCTTGGCCGGAGCCGGCGTCGCGCCACCGGCCTTCTCGGCTTCGGCCGGGTCGACGATGCGCAGCTCGGGCGCCAGATTGTCACGCTCTTCCTGGTACTTGCGCTGGATATCCTGGCTGGCGCGGGTCTCGCCGGGCGGCAGCGGATCGCTCGGGCGATCGATCAGGCCCAGGGTCGCGCGGGTCAGCCAGGAGCGCTGCTGATCCTTGTCGTCCGGCTCGCGCAGCTGGAATTCGCCATTCTTGAGGCTGACGTTGTCCGGGTAGTTGAGCTTGAGGGTTTCCAGGCTGGTGGCCGCCAGGTCGTTGAGACCCAGGTGCTTGTAGGCTTCGGTCATGATCGCCAAGCCGTCACCCACGGACGGCGTGCCCTGGAAGTTCTCGACCACGTAGCGGCCGCGATTGGCGGCGGCCACATAGGCTTTGCGGGTCAGGTAGTAGTGGCCGACGTGCACGTCGTAGGCCGCCAGCAGGTTGCGCAGGTAGACCATGCGCGCCTTGGCGTCCGGCGCGTAGCGGCTGTTGGGGAAGCGGCTGGCGAACTGGGCGAAGTCATTGAAGGAGTCACGCGCCGCGCCTGGATCACGCTTGGTCATGTCCAGCGGCAGGAAGCGCGCCAGCAGGCCGCGGTCCTGTTCAAAGGAAGACACGCCCTTCATGTAGTAGGCATAGTCGACATTAGGGTGCTGCGGATGCAGACGGATGAAGCGATCCGCCGCCGTGCGCGCTGCCTCGGGCTCGCCATTCTTGTAGTTGGCGTAGATCAGCTCCAGCTGGGCCTGTTCGGCATAGCGACCGAAGGGATAGCGCGACTCCAGGGCCTTCAGCTTGCTGATGGCGTCCGTGTAGCTGCTGTTGGAGATATCGCGCTGAGCCTGAGTATAGAGCTCGCCTTCCGGCATGTTTTCCGGAACCTCGGGCGCTTTCGAGGAGCAGGCGGCGGTGAGGACTAGGCTGGTGACCAGCAGCAGGTGCTTCAATTGCATGGCGGCTTGGATTCCCCGAAACGGTCGGCGGTGCAGGGATGAGGGCGGAAGGCACTCACCTAGCCTGTGACGGGGCCGGAACCGTCCTGTTATGATGATCGACCCGGAATGCCGGGGCAAAAAAGTCGCCGTATTTAACCACAGGGTCGGGCCGATTCCAAAAGCCCCGCCATTGCCCGCGCAGATCCATGTCCGAATCCATCGTTCTCAATGCCGAAGTCCCCTACGAACTTGGTGGCCAGCGCCTCGATCAGGTCGCTGCCCAGTTGTTCGCCGAACACTCCCGCTCGCGTCTCGCCGCCTGGATCAAGGATGGCAGCCTGACCGTCGATGGCGCCGTGCTGCGCCCACGTGACACCGTGCACGGCGGGGCTCAGCTGGCACTGCGTGCCGAGCGCGAAGCCCAGGGCGAGTGGGTTGCCCAGGACATCGAGCTGGACATCGTCTACGAAGACGATCACCTGCTGGTGCTCGACAAGCCGGCCGGGCTGGTGGTGCATCCGGCCGCTGGCCACGCCGATGGCACCCTGCTCAATGCCTTGCTGCACCATGTGCCGGGACTGGAAAGCGTGCCGCGCGCCGGTATCGTCCATCGCCTGGACAAGGACACCACCGGTCTCATGGTGGTGGCCAAGACCCTGGAGGCCCATACCCACCTGGTCGCCCAGCTGCAGGCGCGGTCGGTGAGCCGCATCTACGAAGCCATCGTCGCCGGGGTGATCGTCGCCGGGAGCACGGTCAATGCCCCCATCGGTCGGCATTCGCAGCGGCGTCAGCAGATGGCGGTGATCGCCGGTGGCAAGCCCGCCGTCAGTCACTACCGGGTGCTGGAGCGCTTCCGCGCCTATACCCATACCCGGGTCAAGCTGGAGACCGGCCGGACCCACCAGATCCGCGTGCACATGACCCACGTCGGTTTCCCCCTGGTAGGCGATCCGGTCTATGGCGGTCGCTTCAAGATTCCGCCAGCGACCAACCCGACCCTGATCAAGACCCTGCGCGAGTTTCCGCGCCAAGCCCTGCATGCCCGCTTTCTCGAACTGGATCATCCGGTGACCGGCGAGCGTCTGCGCTGGGAATCGCCGCTGCCGGAAGATCTGGTCTGGCTGCTCGATCTGTTACGCCAGGACCGGGAGTCCTTCGAGTGACAGGCGCTGACTGGCTGCGGCCAGACTGGCCGGCGCCGGTCGGCGTCCAGGCCTGTGTCACCACCCGTGCCGGTGGTGTCAGCCAGCCGCCTTTCGCTAGCTTCAACCTCGGTAACCACGTCAGCGACGATCCGGCGGCAGTCGCGGAAAATCGTCGGCGCCTGGGCGAGGCGCTTGGCTGCCAGCCGGCCTGGCTCGAACAGGTGCATGGCACCGACGTGGTCGAGGCCGATCCGGCTCGGGTGCAGTGCGCCGATGCCGCGTGGACTGAGACGCCCGGCGTCGCCGTGACCATGATGACCGCGGATTGCCTGCCGGCGTTGTTCTGTCGCCGCGATGGCTCGCGCGTCGCGGCGGCTCATGCCGGCTGGCGCGGTCTGGCCGGTGGCGTACTGGAAACTGCCGCCGCCAGCCTGGAGGTAGCGCCCGCCGAGGTGCTGGTCTGGTTGGGCCCGGCCATTGGTCCGGCCAGCTTCGAAGTGGGCGCCGAGGTACGCGAGGCTTTCATCGCCCAGCACGCCGAGGCGGAACGCTGCTTCATGGCGCGAGGCGGAGGCAAGTACCTGGGGGATCTCTACGCCCTGGCTCGCCTGCGGCTCGCTGCCCAGGGCATCACCGCGGTATATGGCGGCGGCTTCGATACCTTCGCTGATCACCAGCGCTTCTTCTCCTATCGGCGTGCCCCTCGCACGGGTCGCTTCGCCAGCCTGATCTGGATCAATCCCTAGGTCTTTTTTCGGGATGTCAAGCCTCATTGGCTTGAATCGTTACGCATCGCCCCTATCTAAAGGTCATTCCCGCGGGTAATCGAAAGCGCCGTCTGCCGCGCTGTCCCGCGTTTCAGATAGGACCTTGCCCATGCGTATAGACCGTTTTACCAGCAAACTGCAGCTCGCCCTGGCGGATGCCCAGTCCTTGGCCGTCGGCCATGACCATCCGGCCATCGAGCCGCTACACCTGTTCTCCGCTCTGCTCGAACAGCAGGGTGGTTCCATTTCCCCGCTGCTGCGCCAGGTCGGCTTCGATCTCGCCAGCTTGCGCAAGACCCTGGCCGAAGAGCTGGACAAACTGCCCAAGATCCAGACGCCCACGGGCGACGTGAATCTTTCCCAGGACCTGGCGCGTCTGCTCAACCAGGCCGATCGCCTGGCCCAGCAGAAGGGTGACCAGTTCATCTCCAGCGAACTGGTACTGCTCGCCGCCATGGACGAGAACACCCGTCTCGGCAAGTTGCTGCTGGGGCAGGGCGTTTCGCGCAAGGCGCTGGAGAACGCCATCAACAACCTGCGCGGTGGCGAAGCGGTCAACGACCCCAATGCCGAGGACAGCCGCAAGGCCCTGGACAAGTTCACCGTCGACCTCACCAAGCGCGCCGAGGACGGCAAGCTCGATCCGGTGATCGGCCGTGACGACGAGATCCGCCGCACCATCCAGGTCCTGCAGCGCCGGACCAAGAACAACCCGGTGCTGATCGGCGAGCCTGGCGTCGGCAAGACCGCCATCGCCGAAGGCCTGGCCCAGCGCATCATCAACGGCGAGGTGCCGGACGGCCTCAAGGACAAGCGTTTGCTGGCACTGGACATGGGTGCCCTGATCGCCGGTGCCAAGTTCCGCGGCGAGTTCGAGGAGCGTCTGAAAGGCGTGCTCAACGAACTGGGCAAGCAGGAAGGCCGCATCATCCTGTTCATCGACGAACTGCACACCATGGTCGGCGCCGGCAAGGCCGAGGGCGCCATGGATGCCGGCAACATGCTCAAGCCGGCCCTGGCCCGTGGCGAGCTGCATTGCGTCGGTGCCACCACCCTCGACGAGTACCGCCAGTTCATCGAGAAGGACGCGGCCCTTGAGCGGCGCTTCCAGAAGGTGCTGGTGGACGAGCCGAGCGAAGAAGACACCATTGCCATCCTGCGTGGCCTCAAGGAGCGCTACGAGGTACACCACAAGGTAGCCATCACCGACGGCGCCATCATCGCCGCGGCCAAGCTGTCCCATCGCTACATCACCGATCGCCAGCTGCCGGACAAGGCCATCGACCTGATCGACGAAGCCGCCAGCCGCATCCGCATGGAGATCGATTCCAAGCCCGAGGCCCTGGATCGTCTGGACCGCCGGCTGATCCAGCTCAAGGTAGAACGCCAGGCATTGAAGAAGGAAGAGGACGAGGCCGCGCGCAAGCGTCTGGAAAAGCTCGACGAAGACATTGCTCGCCTCGAGCAGGAATACGCCGACCTGGAAGAGATCTGGAAGGCCGAGAAAGCCGAGGTGCAGGACTCTGCCCAGCTGCAGCAGCGCATCGAACAGGCACGCATCGAGCTGGAGGCGGCCCGTCGCAAGGGTGACCTCAACCGCATGGCCGAGCTGCAGTACGGCACCATCCCCGATCTGGAGCGCAGCCTGCAGATGGTCGACCAGCACGAGAAACCGGCCAACCAGCTCCTGCGCAACAAGGTCACCGAAGACGAGATCGCCGAAGTGGTCTCCAAGTGGACCGGCATCCCGGTCAGCAAGATGCTCGAAGGTGAGCGCGACAAGCTCTTGCGCATGGAAGACGCCCTGCACAATAGGGTGATCGGCCAGGACGAGGCGGTCACCGCGGTGGCCAATGCCGTGCGCCGGTCGCGGGCGGGGCTGTCCGATCCGAATCGCCCCAGCGGCTCCTTCCTCTTCCTCGGTCCGACCGGGGTGGGCAAGACCGAGCTATGCAAGTCGCTGGCGGAGTTTCTCTTCGATACCGAAGACGCCATGGTGCGCATCGACATGTCCGAGTTCATGGAGAAGCACTCCGTGGCTCGGCTGATCGGTGCGCCGCCCGGCTATGTCGGTTATGAGGAGGGCGGTTACCTGACCGAGGCCGTACGGCGCAAACCCTATTCGGTGGTCCTGCTGGACGAAGTGGAGAAGGCCCATCCGGACGTCTTCAATATCCTCCTGCAGGTGTTGGACGACGGCCGTCTGACCGACAGCCAGGGCCGGACGGTGGATTTCCGCAACGCGGTGATCGTCATGACCTCGAACCTGGGCTCGGCGCAGATTCAGGAACTGGTCGGCGATCCCGACGCCCAGCGCGCGGCGGTGATGGATGCGGTAGCGAGCCATTTCCGCCCCGAGTTCATCAACCGGATCGACGAGGTAGTGGTGTTCGAGCCCCTGGGGCGCGAACAGATCGCCGGCATCGCCGAGATCCAGTTGCAGCACCTGCGGCAGCGACTGGCCGAGCGCGATCTGCAGCTGGAACTGACACCCGAGGCCTTGGACAAGCTGGTCGCGGTGGGCTACGACCCGGTCTACGGCGCGCGTCCGCTGAAGCGGGCTATCCAGCGCTGGATCGAGAACCCGCTGGCCCAGCGCATCCTGTCTGGCGCTTTCGCGCCGGGCAGCCGGATTCAGGGCAGTGTGGAGGATGACGAGATCGTCTTTGCCTAGGAAAACGCCGGACGACTTCAGGGTCGTCCGGCTTTCTACATAAATTTGTGAAAAAACAGCAGGCTAGGTGTTGACGTCTGTTTCTACTTCCGTAAAATGGCGCACCTCACTTACGGCAAAGCCTGAAGGGCTTTACGGTAAGCGGGGTTGGAAGACCGAAGTTCCGCGATAGCTCAGTCGGTAGAGCAAATGACTGTTAATCATTGGGTCCCTGGTTCGAGTCCAGGTCGCGGAGCCACTTCCAGTTTCGGGGTATAGCGCAGCCCGGTAGCGCGCCTGCTTTGGGAGCAGGATGTCGGGAGTTCGAATCCCCCTACCCCGACCATATTTGGGTCGTTAGCTCAGTTGGTAGAGCAGTTGGCTTTTAACCAATTGGTCGTAGGTTCGAATCCTACACGACCCACCATTTCTACCAGAAACCCTCCGCAAGGAGGGTTTTTGCGTTTCTGGGCACTTATTCTTCCTCAGACCCAGCCCCAGACTAAGCGTTATCCCGAAATCTTTCTGCTTCCAATATTCCGCCTTGCCATCCTCGACTTATCACGCCGCGCTCTATTTCGCTCATCTTCGGCGAACACCTTAATCCGGGTAGCTTTCCGCGCGAATAGAAGCGATAGCCGGTCATAGCGACTGCCTAAGCACTTACTACTATCAGGTGAAGTAACGAGCTTTTAGGCGGTGGGAATGCAGTCGAAACGCCTCTCGGGTTTCACGCTCATCGAGGTCCTGGTCGTCATAGCGCTGCTGGGTATTGTCACGGCGCTGGCGGCGCCTGGCTTCGCGAACCTGGTGCAAAGCAACCGCGTCCAGGCGGCAGCAGGGGAGTTGCAGCGCGCTCTCTATTATGCACGCAGTGAAGCCATGAGCCGGGGGGTGAACGTCGTGATCACCACCGAGCCGGAAGATACCAATGGCTGGATGGGTGCGCTGAAAATCACCACGGCCAAGACTGTGGTGCTGCCAAATGCCGAAGTCCTGCGGCAATACAGTGGCGGGCTGGGAAATGGCGTCAACGGGAGGGGTTTCATTGGCGGTGCTCCTCTCACTAGTCTGACCTTCCAGCCCAATGGCAGTCTGAAACTCAGCGGCGAAGCCACCATTCGCATCTGCGCCACCAATGCGCTCACCCAAGGCAAGCAGTTCACCCTCAACCAAGGCGGAGTGCTGACAGTAATCGACTACACGCCTAGTCGTGCCAGCGCCGTGGGGTGCAGCTAGATGAAGCGTCGGGAGGGTGGGTTCAGCATGATCGAGGTGCTGGTCAGTCTGGTGATCATCTGCATCGGCGTGCTGGGCATGGTCGCCCTGCAAACGCGTAGCGTGGCGCTGTCCCAAGACTCTGTGCAGCGCAGCAACGCCATGGTGCTGGCCAACGAGCTGCTCGAACTGATGCGCAGCAATCGTGATCAGGTGGTGGCGAGTGACAAGGTCAAGATCGACGGAGCCTATATCAAGCAGCCCGGCACCAACTTTCGCACCAAGGCGCTCGATGCCGGCAAGACCTGTTTGACCCGGGATCGCTCCGCAGGAGGCGAGACGGTGGCGGGGCAGGATCTGGTTTGCTGGTTGAATCAGGTGAAAGCCTTGCTGCCGGTGACGGATACGCTGATCGCCAGCAGTTTCGCGGTCTGTCCGGCGTCCGGCGTACCGCCATTGCCCTCCAGCGATACCGCCGGTAATACCACACCGCTCAAGGTCTGCGAGACCAATGCGGTGGCACCGGTAATGGTGGTGGTGGCCTGGCAGGACGTCAGCAACGATTCGCTGAATTGCCCCAGGGGCGTCTGCTACTACGCCCTACGCTCGGAGCTGTAGGCCATGGACCTCAAGCCACGCAGACAGAGGGGCTTTTCCCTCATCGAGATGATGATCGCCCTGACCGTGGGCACCTTTCTAGTGCTGGGCGTTTCGCAGATCTATATCAACAACAAGCGCAGCTTTCTCTTCCAGCAGGGCCAGGCCGGCAATCGCAACAACGCCCAGCTGACCTTGCAGGTGCTCGATCGGCAATTGGCACGGACCGGCTTCCGCGCCGAAATCCGTTATCAGGGTAGCCTGCAGGCAGCCTTTCCGGCGGTGGGTGAGGTCAAGGATGCCGATGACATCAGCTGTCCAGCCTTCGCTGCCGGCGCCACCTTCGCAGCGACCACGGACAGCGTCAACGCACCCACCGGTGTCTGCATTCGCTATCAGGGCGCACTGGACAGCAAGGACCAGGACTGCCTCGGCAACCCCATCCCGCGAGTGAATCTCAATGCAGGCGGCAACGTCCTGCTTAAGCTGCGCTATACGGCAGGAAATGCCCCTGGCAGTGGCACCCTGAGCTGCACCGTCTGGAGCGAGCGTGGGGGCGCGCTGACACCGAAGGGCAGTGCGGTGCTGGTGCAGGGACTGCAGGACTTCCGCTGGTCAATCCCACCCAAGGCGGATACACCAGCCGTGCGCTACGCGGCATTGCTCAGTACCACTGAAGCATTACCCAGCGATGTGGCCAGCAACACGGCTGCCAATTGGCAGACCCTGACCGGACTGCAGATCGCGGACGCCAGTCGACCCATGCAGATACTGCAGAGCACCGTCACCCTGAGGAATCTTGCGCTATGAGCCCAGTCCTTGGCAGGCAGCGCGGCGCGACCTTGCTGATCGCCCTGGTGATGTTGTTGCTGCTGTCGCTACTGGCCGCCTCCAGCATGCGTCAGACCTTGCTGCAGGCGCGCAGTGGCGGTGCCGCTCTGGAAAACACCCAGGCCTTCAATGCCGCGGAGGCGGCGTTGCGCGAAGGTGAGCGGCGATTGGTGGCCCTCAGTCAGCAACCGTCCTTCACGGCCTTCAGTGCCGGCTTCGCCAGTTGTTCGGAAAGCGTGCCAGCGGTACGCAGTGCCTTCGCTAAGGCGCCAACCGGCGACCTGTGCATCCTGACCAAGGCTAGCGATCTCAATACCGGTGCCCTGACCCAGACCTGGGCAGCAGCGGCGCTTCAGGCAAGCGGGACCGATCCTACGGCGCGTACCGTCGCCTATCGCGGCTCCGATGGCAGCGCTTCCTTCGCCCAGACACCCCGTTGGGTAGTGACGGCCATAGGTAGCAGCTCGGTCGATGTCTCGGCGCCAGCCACCAACCTGTTTCGGATCACTGCCGTGGCCCAGGATCGCGGCAAGCGCTTTCCGGTAATCCTGCAAAGTGTCGTCGCTTTGGAGGTGCCATGAGCCGAGCTATACCGGGCATCGGGTCTCTGGCCCTGCTGCTGACCCTGGCCGCACCTGCGGCTCAGGCTGCGGCCCTGAATCTGAGCCAACAGCCGCTGTTTCTGACCAACAGTGTCGGTCCCAATCTGTTCGTTACCCTGGACAATTCCACCAGCATGCAGATGGCGGTGGTGCCGGATGCCTCCAATACCGATGCCATCCGCCCAACCCGCCGTGCCAAATCGGCGGCCTTCAACAGTCTCTACTACAACCCGGCGATCAGCTATCCGGCGCCCTATGCGGTGAGCTACAGCAGTACGGGCGGGCTGACCCGTACGCGACTGTCCACCAGCTTTACCAGTGCCTATGTAAACGGCTATCGATCGAGCCTGGGTAGCGTCAATCTGGCCACCGACTACCGCGTCAGCTGGAGTTATAACCCCAATCTGGTTACTACAGATCCCAATGTGGCGCGGGGTAACTCCTACGGAAATCCGGGGCTGCAGAACAATAGCCCGAGCATGCTGGCGGAGAACCCGTCTCAGGATTTTTTCAGTAGTGGTAATTACCGTGGAACCAGCTCGACCTATGGCAGCCTCACGCTGCTCACTATTCTGTTGGGTGTCGGCTTCAGCGAGAACATCAACGGTGCTCAAGTCAGTATCAGCGACGCCTCCCTGCTTGAGCGCCTACTGACAGGGGCAGCGCTCAATGGTGGCTGTACTGCGAGCATTGCCAATACGACGTCGGTTACCTACAGCAATGTTACCTGTACCCGCAACGTGGACTACGGGCTGCTTGGGGTGGTTTCCTCGGTCAACTACACGGTCACGGCCAATACCAATGTTTCTGCTGCCATCACCGGCGTGCAGGCCTATTACTATCTCTACGATACGACACTCAGTACTTGTCTTCCCGCCACCTTGCAGACCGAGGGCTGTTACCGCCGGGTCCTGGTCGGCAGCTCTTCCGGTCCCGGCGGGACGGACGAGCGGCAGAACTTTGCTAACTGGTATTCCTTCTATCGCAGCCGTGCCCTGGCCGCTCAGACATCGACCAACCTGGCCCTGGCGGATGCCTCGGAAAATCTCCGACTTGGCTGGCAGGCATTAGGTACCAGTGACAGCTGCATCTTGGTAACAGCCAACGCCAACTGCCGCGGCATCAGCAACTCCAGTTCCACGACCTATGACAATCGGTTGAGACCCTTTGCTGGTGCGCACCGGGCGGCTTTCTTCACCTGGCTCGGTGATGTCTATTACAACCAGAGCACGCCGCTGCTCCAGGCGGTTGCTCGTGTCGGCGAGCTGCTCAAGACCAGTGGGAGCAATAGCCCATACGCCTACGATCCAGGTAACAGCGAGTCACCGGTCTATGGCTGTCGCGCCAGCTATAGTCTGGTGGTGACGGACGGGATCTGGAATTCGGCCTTTACCTCCAGCAACGCCGACGGCTCTGCCGCGACCCTCCCTGACGGACAGCAGTACTCACCCCAGGCACCCTTCCAAGACACCACCTCCAACACTCTCGCAGACCTGGCCTTTCTCTACTGGCGCACCGATGCCCAACCCGGGCTCGACAACAAGGTACCGCCCTACAATACCGTGACCAACAGCGAGGTTCGGGGTCCCAATACGCTTTCGCCCTACTGGAATCCGCGCAATGACCCCGCCACCTGGCAGCACCTCACGGGGTTCTATGTGGGTATCGGCTTGAGCAGTGCGCTGATCAATCCTGATTGGGATGACGATACCTTCGCCGGTGGCTACGCTGGCTTGGCCGCAGGTACTACGCCCTGGCCGGTGGCGGGTGCGGACAACTCGGTCAATCAGAACAATGTCTATGACCTCTGGCACGCGGCGATCAATTCGCGGGGCGAGTTCTTCAGTGCGGAAAACGCCAGCGATCTGATTACCTCCCTTGGAAAGGTCGTCACGCGGATCACCCAGTCCACCAGCGTCGGCGCCAGCCAGACCGTATCGCCCACCCGAGTGGGGGACACCAACGCGCTCTTTACCTATTCCCCATCCTTTTCCAGTGCCGACTGGAGCGGGGATGTCATCAAGTACCAACGCACGGGTACCACCCAGACGAGGATCTGGAGCGCCGCTCAACAACTCGATGGCAAGTACGCTGCAGGTAATACCGGCTTCGGCACTCGCAAGATCTATATGGCCAAGGGTGGCGCCTTGACCGATTTCGCCTGGGTGAATCTGAATACCGATCAACGACTCAGTCTCAACAAGACCTCCGGTGGCACGACCGACACCTATGGCAGTCGTCGAGTGGATTATCTGCGCGGCGATCGTGGCCAGGAGGCGCCCGGGGCCGCGCCGGCGTTCCGCCCGCGCAGCCATATCCTCGGGGACATCGTGAATTCCTCACCGGTGGTAGTGGACGGCCCCAATAGTCCCATCGCCCTGATGAACGCGACCGTTGGCGACAATTCCTACGCGACGTTCCGCACTACCAATGCAGCCCGTGAGCGGCGTATCTATGTGGGTGCCAACGACGGCATGCTGCATGCCTTCAACGACCAGGGGCAGGAGGTCTATGCCTTCGTTCCCAGCGCGGTCATCGTCAATCTCACCCGGCTGACGGAGCGCAGCTATAACGGAGGGGGCCATCAGTCCTATGTCGACAACACGCCAGTAGTGGGCGACGTCTATTTCAACGGCGCCTGGCGCACGGTACTGATCGGCACGTTGCGCGGGGGAGGGCGGGGCATCTTTGCGCTGGACATCACCAATCCCAATGCCCCAGCGCTGCTCTGGGAAAAGACGGACGCGGATGCCAGCTACAAGGACCTGGGTTTCACCTACGCGCAGCCGATCATCACCCGGTTGCATACCGGTGGCTGGGGCGTGGTGGTCAGTAATGGGTACAACAGCGCCCAAGACAACGCTGTGCTCTATGTCATGAGCGTGGCCGACGGCAGCCTGATCAAGGCCTTGCCGGCCAGCGATAATATCGCTACACCCAACGGCCTGAGTTCGCCCTTCGTGGCCGATGTCGATGGCGACTTGATCGCCGACTATGCCTATGCGGGTGACCTGCACGGCAATCTCTGGCGCTTCGATATGATCGGCACTTCGTTGACCGCAACGGCTGCAGCGGACAACTTCCGTGTCGCTTTCAGGGGGCGGCCCCTCTATACCGCCCAGGCGAGCAGCGTGGCGCCCGGCACCACCAACTTCGTCCAGCCCATCACCGCCAGTCCTTCAGTGGTGGCTCACCCCAGTGGAACGGGACATCTGGTGCTCTTTGGTACCGGAAAATATCTCGAGGCCAGCGACGCCCTCGCCAACACCAGCAAGGCGATGACTCTCTACGGCATCTGGGATCGCCAGACCGATGACTCGGCCGCTGGCAGTACTCCGGTACTGACGATCGCCAACCTCCAGCAGCAGACCCTGGGCAGCGATCAGCGCATCAGCTACACCAGTTCTGCCGGTTCCAGCGTCAGCAGTACGGCTAACACCCTCTCCACGACGTCAGTCAGCTATGACGCCATTACG
This sequence comes from Pseudomonas oryzihabitans, assembly GCF_001518815.1. Lineage (NCBI taxonomy): Bacteria > Pseudomonadati > Pseudomonadota > Gammaproteobacteria > Pseudomonadales > Pseudomonadaceae > Pseudomonas > Pseudomonas oryzihabitans. The sequence goes on along the minus strand of NZ_CP013987.1, from coordinate 3,911,873 downwards.
GCGACCAATGGCAAACAAGGCTGGTATCTGAATCTGCCCTTGAATGGCGAACTGGTAATCAACAAGCCCCAACTGTTCAACGGTACCCTGCTGATGAGTTCCCTGATTCCCAGCACCGACGCCTGTACCGCCGGGGTCACTACCTACCTCTATGCCCTGGATCCCTACACCGGCGGCAACAACAGCGGCCTGTTCAACCTGGGGACGGACACGGTCTATGGGCGTATCCAGCTCGATGGTCTGCTCGGTGGGATCGTGCCCTTCGTCTACGGTGACGGCACTTTCAGCATGGAAGGGACCCTGGCGGATGCGGCGATCTATGGCAGCGACGGCAAGTCGCCGAATGGCTTGCGGGGTGATCTGCCCGCCAGTCGCCGCCAGACCTGGCGCGTCATCACCAACCAGGACTAGCGGCAGCGGCTTTCACGCAGGCATGAAAAAGCCCGGCACTAGGCCAGGCTTTTTCATGGAGCGGGGCGTCTCAACGCGCGTAGGTTACCAGCACGTCACCCGGGATCTGAAAATCCACCGACATCATCACGGACAGCGCGGTGATGGCGATGATGGAGAACCCAAACAGCTTGCGCGCCCACTGCACGTCGTTCTCGGCCTGATAGCCCATGAAGGCCAGACGTAGCCACCAGGCGCCGATCACGGCGGCCACTGCCAGGTAGACGTAGCCGGCATAGCCAAGCACGGTCAACAGCAGGGTGGCGGCCAGGAAGGCTACGGTGTACCAGACGATGTGACGCTTGGTCACCGAGATGCCCTTGGCCACCGGCAGCACTGGAATCGAGGCCGCGGTGTAGTCCTTGAGACGGAAGATGGCGATGGCGTAGGAGTGCGGCATCTGCCAAAGGCAGAAGATCAGCAGCAGCACCGCAGCGCCACTGTCGAACTGGCCGCTGGCAGCGCAGTAACCGATCACCGGCGGAGCGGCACCGGACAGGCTGCCGACCAGGGTACCGTGGACCGAGGCGCGCTTGAGCCAGAGGCTGTAGAGCCCCACGTATACCACGAACCCCATCACCGCGAAGGCGGTGGCGACCAGGTTGGTCGCCATGTAGAGCAGCCCCACCCCGGCCAGGCCGAGGAGGGTGGCATAGGCCAGCGCCACCTTCGAGGAGATCGTGCCCTGAACCAGGGCACGATTGCGGGTCCTTTCCATCTTCTGATCGATGTCCATATCGATCACGTTGTTGAACACACAGCCAGAAGCAATGACCAACGACACCCCGATAGCCGTCGCCAGCAGCAACAGCGGGTCGATGCTTCCTTTGGAAGCCAGGAAGAACCCGCCGGCAACCGAGATCAGGTTGCCGAAGATGATGCCCGGCTTGGTCACGAGAAGGTACTTCTTGATCATTACGTCGGCCCGGTTCAGTGGATCATCATGTTGTGGTGCATGTGGTACATGATCCACAGGGATCCCACGACCACGATACCGACGATGACCACGGTGAAACCAAAGGAGATCACGTTCCAACGCTGCTCTTCGGAGGTGTTCAGATGGAGGAAGAAGTACAGGTGCACCAGCAGCTGTACCACCGCCATGATCACCACGATCGCCAGGGTTGCACCCTTGGAGAAGGTGGGGAACATCACCAGGCCGAAGGGAATGACCGTCAGGATGACCGACAGGATGAAGCCGACCATGTAGCTCTTGAAAGTGCCATGGCTCTCGGCGGTATGCCCGTGGGCGTTATGGTCGTGCGCCATTACAGCACCCCCATCAGATAGACGATGGTGAAGACGAAGATCCAGATGATGTCCAGGAAGTGCCAGAACAGGCTCAGGCACGACAGGCGGGTGGCATTGGTGGTGGTCAGGCCCTTGGAAGCGACCTGCAGCATCAACACGATCATCCAGATCAGACCCGAGCTCACGTGCAGGCCGTGGGTGCCGACCAGCGCGAAGAACGACGACAGGAAGGCACTGCGATCCGGACCGTAGCCTTCTTCGATCAGATGGTGGAACTCATAGACTTCCATGCCGATGAAGCCGGCACCGAACAGCCAGGTGACCGCCAGCCAGCCCAGGACGCCACCCTTGCTGCCATGGTGCTGGGCAATCATGGCGAAGCCATAGGTGATACTGGAGAACAGCAGCAGGAAGGTTTCGACCAGGACGAACGACAGTTCGAAGATGTCCTTCTGGGAGGGGCCATCAGCATGGGCCCCGCTCAGTACTGCATAGGTCGCGAACAGCGTCCCGAACAGAATGCAGTCGGTCATCAGGTAGGACCAGAAGCCGAACGTCTTCATCGATCCGGCGTCGTGGTGCCCATGCTCCTCGGCATGGGCGACTTCGTTATGCATAACTTGATTCGCCATTGGTTAGGCCTGCTTCAATTTCGCCAGGGACTGAATGCGCGCGTTTTCGATGCGTGCCACTTCTTCCGCTGGTACGTAGTAGTCGACATCTTCGTCGTAGCTGCGGACGACCGCAGTGACGATGCAGCCCACGAAGCTGGCGATGGCCAGCCACCAGATGTGCCAGATCAGGGCGAAGCCAAGGATCAGGGCGAAGAGGCTGATCACGATGCCGGCGCCGGTATTGCGCGGCATGTGGATCTGCTTGTAGTCCGCATCCTTCTTCTCGGTGATGCCTTTTTCCTTCATGCCCCAGTAGGCATCGATGTCGTGCACTTCCGGCACTTCAGCGAAGTTATAGAAGGGCGGCGGCGAAGAGGTGGACCATTCCAGGGTACGGCCATCCCACGGATCGCCCGTCACGTCCATGTTCTCCGGCAGATTGCGATCGCGGATACTGACGTAGAACATCCACAGCTGGCTCAGGATCCCCAGGGCGATGATGCCGGCGCCGATGGCGGCGGTCACCAGGAAGGGGTGCCAGTCGGGGTTGTCATAGTGGTTCAGGCGACGGGTCATGCCCATGAAGCCCAGCATGTACAGCGGCATGAAGGCGACATAGAAGCCGATCAGCCAGCACCAGAAGGCCTGCTTGTTCAGCTTCTCGTTCAATTTGAAGCCGAAGACCTTCGGGAACCAGTAGATCATGCCGGCGAAGTAGCCGAACACGGCGCCGCCGATGATCACGTTGTGGAAGTGGGCGATCAGGAACAGGCTGTTGTGCAGCACGAAGTCGGCACCCGGTACCGCCAGCAGAACGCCGGTCATGCCGCCGATGCTGAAGGTCACGATGAAGCCCAGGGTCCAGAGCATCGGCGAGGTGAACTGGATGCGGCCCTGGTACATGGTGAACAGCCAGGTGAAGATCTTCACACCCGTCGGGATCGCAATGATCATGGTCGCGATGCCGAAGAAGGCGTTGACGTTACCGCCCGAGCCCATGGTGAAGAAGTGGTGCAGCCAGACGATGAAGGACAGCACAGTAATGGCTACCGTTGCCCAGACCATCGACACATAGCCGAACAGACGCTTCTTGCTGAAGGTGGAGGTCACTTCCGAGAACACGCCGAAGGCCGGCAGGATCAGGATGTATACCTCGGGATGGCCCCAGGCCCAGATCAGGTTGGTGTACATCATCTGGTTGCCGCCGGCTTCCGCGGTGAAGAAGTGGAAGCCCAGGTAACGGTCCAGGGTCAGCAGTGCCAGGGTAACGGTCAGGATCGGGAAGGCTGCCATGATCAGGATGGCAGTACACCAGGAAGTCCAGGTGAAGATCGGCATGCGCATCAGGGTCATGCCCTTGGTACGCATCTTCAGCACGGTCACGAAGAAGTTGACGCCGGTCAGGGTCGTGCCGATACCGGACAGCTGGAGCGCCCAGATGTAGTAGTCCATCCCTACGCCTGGACTGTACTTGATGCCTGACAGCGGCGGATAGGCCACCCAGCCAGTCGCGGCGAATTCGCCCACGAACAGCGACATCATGATCAGCACGGCGCCGGCTACGAACAGCCAGAAGCTCAGTGAGTTCAGGAAGGGGAAGGCCACGTCGCGAGCACCGATCTGCAGCGGTGTCACCACGTTCATCAAGCCGGCCACGAAGGGCATCGCCACGAAGAAGATCATGATCACGCCGTGGGCGGTGAAGATCTGGTCGTAGTGATGAGGCGGCAGGTAGCCCTCGGCCCCGCCAGAGGCGATGGCCTGCTGGCTACGCATGAGGATGGCATCGGAGAAGCCGCGCAGCAGCATGATCAGGGCGACGATGAAGTACATCACGCCGATCTTCTTGTGGTCGACGGTGGTCAGCCACTCTTTCCAGAGGTAGCCCCACTTGCCGAAGTAACTGATCGCTCCCACCAATCCCAGGCCGCCCAGGGCGACCGCAAGGAAGGTTGCGAGAATGATCGGCTCGTGATACGGAATATCCGCGAGAGTTAATTTACCGAACATGACTTATTCCTCGGTACCGTGTTGACCGCCGTGCTGGCTCATGTCCATCACGTGATCGGTCTGCTTGCTGAAGTCGGACTTCATGAACTTCTTGATGACCGTTCTGAACAGATCCGGCTCGACCGTCGAGTAGTAGACGACCGGCTGCTTCTCGCTGGGCTTGGCCAGCTCGGTGTAGCTCGCCTGATCCAGGGTCTTGCCACCCGACTGCTTGACCTTGTTTACCCAGGCGTCGAAATCACCGGCGGTGGGTACCGCGTGCACGGCAAAGATCATGTCGGAGAAGCCAGCGCCACTGTAGTTGGCCGAGCGGCCTTCGAACTCGCCGGGATGATCGGCGATCAGGTGCAGTTGGCTCTGCATGCCGGACATGGCGTAGATCATGCCGCCCAGGGCCGGAATGGACAGGGTGTTCATGACTGACTCGGAGGTGATCTTGAACTGCACCGGGCGATTGACCGGGATGGCGATTTCATTCACCGAGGCGATGCCCTGCTCCGGGTAGATGAACAGCCATTTCCAGTCCATCGAGACCGCTTCGATCACCAGCGGCTGCTCGGGATGGTCGAGGGGCTTGAAGGGATCCAGTTCGTGGGAGGTCTTCCAGGACAGGATGCTCAGGAACACCACGATCGCCAGGGGGACCAGCCAGACCACGGCTTCGATCTTGTAGGAGTGAGCCCAGTTCGGGGTGTACTTGGCGTCCTTGTTGGTCGCGCGGTACTTCCAGGCAAACAGGAAGGTCATCACGATGACCGGGATCACCACGATCAGCATGAGGCCGAACGCTGTGTAGATGAGGTTGCGTTCTTGCACGCCGATGGAGCCTTTCGGATCCAGCAGCACGGCGTCGCACCCGCTGAGCAGCAGCGCGGCGGCACCGGCCAGAAGCCAACCGGTTGGTTTTAGATACTTCGTTAGTTTCATCTCACGACCTCAGTAGAGCGGCTCATCGTGGTTATTCTCTCAACGTGCCTGTCGCCAGCCTCATGCTCCGCAACGGACAGGCATCCGTGCGGCAGGCTGATGGATTGCAGAAATTGCGGGATTTCGCAGCGCGGTATGGTGCCACAGAGGGGCTGGATATTCGACCCTTTGGTCAGCCGCTGTTCAGCTATTGCCGACCGTCAAGAAAGCCGAAATCAGGCGGTGTAAGGCACTGTCATGCACTGGGTAAGAGTAGCTGAGCAGCAGGGAGTCGCCAGTTTGATCGGGCTTGTGCAGTTGGCCAGCAGGCAAGGTTCAGGTTGGAGAAGGGCGCAAAAAAGCGCGGCCCAAGGCGGCTAAGGCCTTGAAGGCTTTGAAAAGACAGGGCGAGGAAGAAGCAGAAGGATGGTGCCGGAGATAGGAGTCGAACCTACGACCTTCGCATTACGAATGCGCCGCTCTACCAACTGAGCTACACCGGCACGAAGCTTTCAATGATAAGTCTTCGGTTATCTGCTGTGCAAGCCTGTTCATTGAGTGTGCATGAAGGCCTGTGGCGATGTGTCGCACTGCTGCCTGCTCCGGATTTCGCGATTCACCAATGCCTCTCGGCCATACGCGATTTTTGAGAGGAGAGGTCAGCGGTCAGGAGCGAGGTCCATTCGGGAAACCTTTGCGGGAGTCGTCATACCTAATCCTTCGCGGATCCAGCCTTGCCGCAGCTTCGACCCCCTGATCCTTCCAATTGATAGCTGCCCATGCGGAGAGCCCCAATGACCGATTACTCCCTTACGCGTCGTAACGTACTCGTTGGCTCCGCCGTGGGGCTAGCTGCCGCTGCTTCAGGCGCTGCCGTCGCCCAGGAAGGCGCCAGCGCGCCTCGCCCCGCCAAGCCGCTGCAGGACCCGCGCACCAAGTACACCCGTGAGCCCTTCAAGGAGCAGCGTCAGGAATGGCCGGCGCTCACCAGCAAGATGGAGCCGCGCCCCGATCACGGCGAGACCAGCTATCACGGCTCGGGCCGTCTGGCCGGACGCAAGGCCCTCATCACGGGTGGCGACAGCGGCATCGGTCGCGCCGTGGCCATCGCCTTCGCCCGCGAGGGGGCAGACGTGGCCATCAACTATCACCCCTCCGAAGAGTCCGACGCCCAGGAAGTGGTCAGGCTGATCACCGAAGCCGGTCGCAAGGCCATCACTTTGCCGGCTGACATCCGTACCCAGGAGGCCTGCGAAGACGTCGTGAACAAGGCCATCCAGCAACTCGGTGGTCTGGATCTCCTGGTGAACAACGCGGCTTACCAGCAAAGCAAGGCCGACATCCTTGAAATCACCGACGAACAGTTCGACCGAACTTTCAAGACCAACGTCTATCACGTCTTCCGCTTCAGCAAAGCCGCCATCCCGCATCTGCCGCCGGGCGCCAGCATCATCAATACCGTCTCGGTGAATTCCTACGATCCCGGCGAAGAGCTGATCGACTACGCCTCGACCAAGGCCGCCATCCTGAATCTTACCAAGGGTATGGCCAAGCAATTGGCAAAGAAGGGCATTCGCGTCAACGCGGTAGCACCGGGTCCGGTGTGGACGCCGCTACAGGTAGCGGGTGGGCAATTGGAGGGGAAAATGAAGGAATTTGGGCAGGACACGCCGTTGGGGCGGGCAGGGCAGCCAGCGGAGTTGGCGGGGCTCTATGTGGCGCTGGCGGAGGAGGATATGAGTTTCAGCACGGGGACGGTGGTGGGGGCGTTTGGGGGGAAGGGGATGCCGTAGTACTAATAGCAGGCTAAGTTGCAAGTCTATCGATAATGGTGAAAAGCTTTTAATTGTGTTAATAGGACACTAAAGAGATTTTAACTAGGTGTTCGGTAAGCAGGGAGAGTTGCAGGCAACCCTCCCTGCTGCTATTTAGACGCCGGTCTGGTTTCTAGAGCAGTTGTTGCCAGAGGTTACTGGGGTCCATGCAATTCTGTTGGCATCCGCAACGTTAGGTGTCCAAGTTACAACGCAAGATCCAACTGCTGCTGTACCAGTGACGACAATCGCCGCAGTGTTAGCTGTAATGACGACGGAAGCTAAGTTTGGAGTCGCGGTGGGCAATGCCTGATAACCAGTTTCTGTGGTCAGTTCTGCTACGGTATCGCAGTTTGCTACTACGCTGTTATTCCTTTGCAAACACTCCGCAATCGCCAATTTAACAGGGGCGATTGCAGTGTTGTTTTCAGCCCATCGAGCTTTAGTTACATAGTTCTGATATTGCGGAATAGCAATTGCGGCTAGAATGCCAATGATCGCGACCACGATCATCAGTTCGATCAAGGTAAAGCCTTTCTGAGCTTTCATTTCAAATCTCCGAGGTTGGATCAGGCCAACGTGCCTGTCAGAAGCAAAGCATAGGCCGTGCCAAAGAGAAGTGGCGACTACAGCACGTTTTCCTCACGGTGGGCGTCAACAAAGTGGCAGGTGATGACAAAAAATGTCATCTGTCTGGCGTCATTTTGCGGACGTATTGGGCGGTGCTATAACGTTTTCTCTGGCCAAGAGTAGGAATGACGATGAACGAGACGGTAATGCTGTCGGGACTAGCACGGCAATTGGTGGATGCGCAGTTGCTGGCAGAGGCGGTAGCCCAGCAGGCGGTGGTCAAGGCCAAGCAGGCCAAGGTGCCGCTGGTGACCTATCTCGTTCAACAGCGGTTGGTGCAGAGCCGGCCTCTGGCTGAACTAGCGGCTCAGGAATTCGGCGTGCCCTTTCTCGATTTGTCGGCCATCGACAAGGAGCAGTTGCCCAAGGACATCGTCAACGAAAAGTTGATGCAGCAGCATCACTTCCTGCCATTGAGCAAGAGAGGCAACAAGCTCTTCATCGCGCTGTCTGACCCGACCAATCAGCAGGCCATCAACGATGTGTCCTTTGGCAGCAAGCTGGCCGTCGAGGTCGTGCTGGTCGAAGACGATAAGCTGCACCAGGCCATCGAGCGGTATCTGGATACTGGCACCGGTGGTTTGGATCTGGGCGATATCGATCTCGACCTGGAAACCGAGGGCGGTGAGCGACCCCAGGAAGCCGTAGCCGGTACCGATGCTGACGATGCACCGGTAGTGAAATTCGTCAACAAGATGCTGCTGGATGCTATCAAGAAGGGCTCCTCCGACCTGCACTTCGAACCCTACGAAAAGATGTATCGGGTGCGCTTTCGAACTGATGGCATTCTGCACGAAGCCGCGCGGCCACCCGTGCAGCTGGTGTCACGGATCTCGGCGCGGCTCAAGGTGATGTCCAATATGGATATTTCGGAGCGCCGTAAACCTCAGGATGGCCGGGTTAAGCTCAAGGTGTCCAAGACCAAGTCCATCGACTTCCGGGTCAACACCCTGCCCACCCTCTGGGGTGAGAAGATAGTGATGCGGATTCTGGACTCCTCCAGCGCCCAGATGGGGATCGATGCCCTGGGCTACGAAGATGTACAGAAGGAGCTCTACCTGCAGGCGCTCAAGCAGCCGCAGGGGATGATCCTGGTGACCGGGCCGACTGGTTCGGGCAAGACGGTATCCCTCTATACCGGCCTCAATATCCTCAATACCGAAGACATCAATATTTCCACCGCAGAGGATCCGGTGGAGATCAACTTGGAAGGCATCAACCAAGTCAACGTCAATCCGCGTCAGGGACTCGACTTCTCTCAGGCGCTACGAGCCTTCCTGCGTCAGGATCCCGACGTGATCATGGTCGGTGAGATCCGCGACCTGGAAACGGCGGAAATTGCCATCAAGGCAGCCCAGACCGGCCACATGGTGATGTCGACCCTGCACACCAACAGCGCGGCGGAAACCCTGACGCGTCTACGTAACATGGGGGTGCCCGCCTTCAATTTGGCGACCTCGGTCAACCTCATCATCGCCCAGCGCCTGGCGCGCAAACTATGCAACAAGTGCAAGAGAGTCCATGAGGTGCCCCGTGAGGCATTGTTGGCCGAAGGCTTTCGCGAGGAAGAGATCGGGAGTTTCACCCTTTACCAGCCCATCGGCTGCGAAGACTGCAATGCGGGGTATCGCGGGCGAGTGGGGATCTACGAGGTGGTGAAGGTCACGCCAGCGCTGCAGCAGATGATCATGGAGGAGGGCAACTCCATCGAGATCGCGGCGCGGATGCGGATGGAAGGTTTCAATGATCTGCGGCGGTCGGGGCTGGTGAAGGCGATGCAGGGGATTACCAGTCTGGAAGAGATCAATCGGGTGACCAAGGACTAATGGTTTTTCCTCACCCTAGCCCTCTCCCAGAGGGAGAGGGGACTTTATCGGAGCGGCGGTTGGTAGCCGCGCATAAGGCTTCAGCATCACAGGGCATCTACACTTCGACATATGGCGCGATGCTTGCCTTTAAAGCCGCAACTGGCTCTCTTTAGAGCATTCTTTTGACGGGTCCGCCAAGGCGGGCCAAGCCTTTGACGAGTCGAGGCCATGGCCGATAAAGCTATCAAGATGGGCAGCTTCACCTGGGAGGGGACCGATCGCAAAGGGACCAGGGTGAAAGGCGAGATGACGGGCTTGAATCCCGCCTTGATCAAGGCGCAGTTGCGTAAGCAGGGCATCAATCCGACTCGGGTGCGCAAGAAGTCGGTGTCGCTGTTCGGCAAGGGCAAGAAGATCAAGCCCATGGATATCGCGCTGTTCACTCGGCAGCTGGCGACCATGATGAGCGCAGGTGTACCCCTGCTGCAGGCCTTCGACATCATCGGCGAGGGCTTCGACAATCCCAACATGCGCAAGATGGTCGACGACATCAAGCAGGATGTCGCCGCGGGTAATAGCCTGGCCAATTCTCTGCGCAAACAGCCGCAGTATTTCGACGATCTCTATTGCAACTTGGTGGATGCCGGCGAGCAATCTGGTGCCTTGGAGACCCTGCTGGATCGGGTAGCCACCTACAAGGAAAAGACCGAGGCGCTGAAAAAGAAGATCAAGAAGGCCATGACCTATCCGGCGGCAGTCATCGTGGTCGCGGTGATCGTGTCGGCCATTCTGTTGATCAAGGTAGTGCCTCAGTTCCAGTCGGTGTTCGAGGGCTTTGGCGCTCAATTGCCGGCCTTTACGCTTATGGTCATTGCTATTTCCGAGGTCCTGCAGGAATGGTGGTTGCTGGTACTTGGCGGACTCTTCGTACTGGCTTTCGTCCTTCGCCACTTCTACAAGAAATCGGAAAAATTCCGCGACGCGGTTGACCGTGGATTGCTCAAGATTCCGTTGGTCGGTTCCATTCTCTACAAGTCGGCCATCGCCCGTTATGCCCGCACGTTGGCTACCACCTTCGCGGCCGGTGTGCCGCTGGTGGATGCTCTCGATTCGGTGGCTGGTGCGACCGGCAACGTGGTATTCCGCAATGCCGTGGAGAAGATCAAGGGCGATGTTTCCACCGGTATGCAGCTCAACTTCTCCATGCGGACTACCGGGGTGTTCTCGTCCATGGCCATCCAGATGACGGCCATCGGTGAAGAGTCGGGTTCCCTGGACGAGATGCTGTCCAAGGTCGCGACCTTCTATGAAGACGAGGTCGACAACATGGTCGATAACCTCACCACCCTGATGGAGCCGATGATCATGGCGGTCCTCGGGGTTCTGGTGGGTGGTCTGATCATCGCCATGTACCTGCCCATCTTCCAGCTCGGCTCGGTAATCTGATGGCGCTGCTGGAACTATTGGCCAGCGCGCCGCTAGCCGGGGCGTTGTGCGCGCTGGTGCTGGGGCTGCTGGTAGGTAGCTTTCTCAATGTGGTGGTCTATCGGCTGCCGGTGATGCTGAGGCGGGATTGGCAGTCGGAGGCGCGTGAGGTGCTGGAATTGCCGCCCGAGCCGGCGGGAGCGCCTTTCAACCTGGCGCGACCTGCTTCCCGCTGCCCCCATTGCCAGCGTGCCGTACGGCCCTTGGAAAACGTGCCGGTGCTGAGTTATCTGCTCCTGCGCGGTCGCTGCAAGGGGTGTCAGGCCTCCATCAGCCTGCGTTATCCGCTGGTGGAGCTGGCCTGTGGACTGCTGTCCGCCTGGGTCATCTGGCATCTGGGCGTGACCTGGCAGGGCGGGGCCTTCCTGCTGCTGACCTGGGGGCTGCTGGCGGCCAGTCTGATTGATGCCGATCATCAGCTGCTGCCGGACGTGATCGTCCTGCCGTTGTTGTGGCTGGGGTTGATCGCCAATCAATTCGGGCTGTTCACCACCCTCGGCGATGCCGTCTGGGGGGCGGTGGCGGGCTATCTGAGTCTCTGGCTTGTGTTCCAGCTGTTCCGCCTGCTTACTGGCAAGGAAGGCATGGGCTATGGCGACTTCAAGCTGCTGGCGCTGCTTGGCGCCTGGGGTGGTTGGCAGATCCTGCCCCTGACCATCCTGCTGTCGTCGCTGGTGGGTGCCGTCCTGGGCGTCATCACCCTGCGTCTGCGGCGGGCGGAAACCAGCACGCCCTTGCCCTTTGGTCCCTATCTCGCCGTAGCGGGGTGGATTGCCTTGCTCTGGGGTGATCAAATAACCGGCTTGTACCTGAACTTCGCCGGATTCCGATGACTTCTGCCTGGACCCTCGGCCTGACCGGGGGTATCGGCAGTGGCAAGAGCGCCGCTGCCGAGCATTTCGCCCAGTTGGGCATCACCTGTGTCGACGCCGATCAGGCCGCCCGTTGGGTGGTCGAGCCGGGACGACCGGCGCTGGCCGAGATCGCCGGGCATTTTTCATCGGCTGTCTTGCAGCCGGATGGCAGCCTGGACCGGGCGGCGCTACGGGCCGCGATCTTTGCCGATCCGGCCGAGCGGCGTTGGCTCGAAGCCCTGCTGCATCCCCTTATTCGCCAGGAGATCCTGGCGGCCTTGGCCGGGGCCAAGTCGCCCTACGCCATTCTGGTGTCGCCGCTGCTGTTCGAGTCCGGGCAGCGGGCGCTGGTTCGGCGGGGGCTGGTGATAGACGCGCCGGAAGCGCTGCAGCTTGAGCGAGCCATGCGCCGTGACGGGGTGGACGAGGCTCAGGTGCGGGCCATCCTGGCGGCGCAGCTGCCGCGGGCCGAGCGCCTGGCCAAGGCGGATGACGTCATCTGCAACGACGGCGATCTCGCCACGCTCCACACCGAAGTGGAGCGCCTGCATTCCTTTTATCTGACCCTTGACGGAGGCCAAGCATGAGCACTCTCACCGTGGACTGCCCCACCTGTGGCGCACCCGTGGAATGGAGCGAGAAGAGCGCCAATAGGCCCTTCTGTTCCGACCGCTGCAAACTGATCGACCTGGGTGCCTGGGCGGCGGAAGAACACGCCATCCCGGGCAATGAGCTGGAAGACGATCTCTACTCGGAAGACCTTAATCGGCGCGGCCACTAAGCTTTGTCTGAAAAGTGCCTGCGCTCGGCCATGCGGCGTTAAAAATCAGCTCGGAATGCTCATTTACCACTCGTAAACTCCGCTTCCTCACAGATTTTTGCTTTGCCTGGCCTTCGCTCGGCGACCTCTCAGACAAGCTTAGGACGCGCCTTCCCTCATAGCCGTTGCGCCCACGCCTGGGCAGTCGCCTGGGCTGCCTGGCGCAGTTTGGCCGCCAGTTCGGGTTTCTCGTATTCCAGCGGACTCGACGCCGTTACCGTATGGATGCGGTCGCGCTTGATGAAGAACACCTGGGTGCCCAGCAGCGGTTTGCTGCAGGCACTCGCACCTTCGCCGAGACCGTCGATGGCCTTGCACTCCAGTTGCTCACTGAGCGATTGCACCTGCCGGCGCAATTTGGGCAGCGCCCTGCCACCATTTTCGTAGCCCGCCGACAGGCCCAGCAGGTAGTTGGCGGGTTGGCCGGTGTCGCGGTCGGTGAAGGCGCAGCCGCCGGCGATCTGGCGGGCATAGGCCAGGGGCAGGCCGGAGGTCTGCTGGAGCAGGGGTAGGGGCAGCTGGGCCTGCAGGCTGGAGCAGTCGACGGGTTCGCCGTTATCGGCATGGGCGAGGGCAGCGCCCAGGAGCAGGGGAAGGGCAACGAGGAAACGCATGAAAACATCCTGTCGATGGCCGGCGGCCGATAGAGGCTGAGTCTACCGGCTGGAACCTCGTTTCAGGCGGGGAGACAGGAGCGGCTGTGCGCTGCGTCATGCGTCGGTAGGCACATTGCGGACTGGTATCCGGCGCGGGTGATCCTTACCCTGGCCGCAGACAGCGAACAGCGAGGCGTAGGATGTCCGAGGCGCTCACTCCCGGATTCATGGTGGTACACGGCAATCGGCTCGAAGAGCTGCGCGGCCTGGCGGTCGGCTGGATGCGGCGCTATCCCCTGGCGCCGTTGGAAAACGAACAGGTATTGGTGCAGAGCAATGGCATCGCCCAGTGGCTCAAGCTGGCGTTGGCCGAAGATCCGCGTGGGGACGACGAGGGCGGCTGCGGGGTGGCTGCGGCGCTGGAAGTGCAACTGCCGGCGGCCTTTCTCTGGCGCACCTATCGCCAGGTACTGGGCCGTGACCAGGTACCGCCATCCTCGCCGCTGGATCGCGCGCCCCTGACCTGGCGCCTGATGCGGCTCTTGCCGACCCTGCTCATGCAGCCCGACTTCGCCGCACTGCGGCGTTTTCTCGACGATGACGGCGATCTGCGCAAGCGCTACCAACTGGCCGAGCGTCTGGCCGATCTCTATGACGGCTACCAGGTCTACCGCGCCGACTGGCTCAACGACTGGGCAGCGGACCGCGATCTGCTGGCCAGCCTGCGCGACGGCCGGCGCCCCCTGCCCGAGAGCTGTCGCTGGCAGGCGCAGCTGTGGCGGGCGCTGTTGGCCGATGTGGGCGACGGCGGCCTGGCCCGCAGTCGGGCCGGAGTGCACCGGCGCTTTCTGGAGGTAATGCAGGCGGCTACCGAAGCGCCGGCTGGTCTGCCGCGGCGGGTGGTGATCTTTGGCCTGTCGGCGATCCCGGCGCAGACCCTCGAAGCCCTGGCCGCGCTGGCGCGCTTCAGCCAGGTGCTGCTCTGCGTGCACAATCCCTGTCGCCATCACTGGTCCGACATCGTCGCTGACCAGGATCTGCTGCGGCAGAACTATCGGCGCCAGCAGCGCAAGCCGGGCATGCCCCAGACCCTGGATGCCGAGGCGCTGCATCAGCACGGTCAGCCGCTGCTGGCGAGCTGGGGCAAGCAGGGCCGCGACTACATCCACCTGCTGGACGAATTCGACGAGCCTGACGGCTATCGTCGGCTGTTCGAAGACCTCAACGGCGGCCGTATCGATCTCTTCGCCGAGACCGAACCCCAGCATCTGCTCGGCCAGTTGCAGGACGATATTCTCGAGCTGCGTCCGCTGACCGAGACCCGCGAACGCTGGCCGGCAGTGGATCCGGCGCGGGACAGGTCCATGCGTTTCCATGTGGCTCATAGTCCGCAGCGTGAGGTGGAGATCCTCCACGATCAGCTCTTGGCGCGCTTCAATAGCGATGGCAGCCTGAGGCCGCGCGACGTCATCGTCATGGTGCCGGACATCGATGCCTATGCGCCGCACATCCGTGCGGTGTTCGGTCAGCTCGACCGCCAGGATCCGCGCTTCATCCCCTTCAGCCTGGCCGACCAGCACCAGCGTGGCTTCCAGCCGTTGCTGATCGCTCTGGAGCATCTGCTGCAATTGCCCGACAGCCGCTTCGCCCTGAGCGAGATCCTCGACCTGCTGGACGTGCCGGCGGTGCGTGCTCGCTTCGGCCTGCGTGAGGGCGATCTGCCGACCCTGCATCTCTGGCTGGAGGGCGCCGGCGTGCGCTGGGGGCTGGATGCCGAGCAACGCAGTCGTCTCGACCTGCCTGAAGGCCTGACGCAGAACACCTGGCGCTTTGGCCTGAGGCGCATGCTGCTGGGCTATGCCGTGGGTAGTGGCGCGGCCCTGGGCGATATCGAACCCTTCGACGAGGTGGGTGGCCTGGACGCCGCGCTGGTCGGGCCGCTGGTGGATCTGCTCGATGCGCTGGATGCGGCCCAGGCAGCGCTGGCGCAGCCCGCCCGCCCGGCAGAGTGGGGGGCGCGATTGCAGGCGCTGCTGGCGCTGTTCTTCAGCGCCCAGGATGAGCATGACGAATACCTGCTGGAACAGCTGGAAAATCTGCGCGAGCGTTGGCTGGAGCTCTGCGAGGACGTCGTCCTGGACGAAGAGCTGCCGCTCACCGTGGTCCGCGAGGCCTGGCTGGCCGGACTGGATTCCGGAGGGCTGGCCCAGCGCTTTCTCGCCGGGGCGGTCAATTTCTGCACCCTGATGCCCATGCGCGCCATTCCCTTCCGGGTGGTCTGCCTGCTGGGCATGCACGATGGTGCCTATCCGCGCATCCAGTCGCCGCTGGATTTCGATCTTATGGCCCAGGACTATCGCCCCGGTGACCGCTCGCGGCGCGAGGATGATCGCTATCTGCTGCTGGAGGCGCTGCTCTCGGCACGCGATCAGTTCTATGTCAGCTGGGTGGGGCGCAGCATTCGCGACAACAGCGAGCGCCCGCCGTCGGTGCTGGTCGCCCAGTTGCGTGACCATCTCCAGGCCGGTTGGCGGCTGGCCGGTCATGAGGAGGAGCCTGAGCGTCTGCTGGCGGCCCTGACCCAGGAGCATCCCCTGCAACCCTTCAGTGCCCGCTATTTTCGCGGCGAGCGTGGGTATTTCAGCTTTGCCGCCGAATGGCTGGGCGTGCATGACCGCACCACGCGCGATGAGGACGCCCTGCTGCCGCCGCTGATACCTGAAGAGCCCCTGGGCCTCGACGACCTGGCGCGCTTTCTGCGGGGGCCGGTGGACCTGTTCTTCGCCAATCGACTCAAGGTGCATTTCGAGGCGCCCGATGCGCCGGCGGAAGACGAGGAGCCCTTTGGCCTGGACGCCCTGACCCGCTACCAGTTGGGAGAAGGGCTGCTGGAGGCGGCACTGGCTGCGCCGGCTGAGGCCGACCAGGCGCTCATGGCCGCCGCGGAGCGCTTGCGCGGCAGTGGTCGCCTGCCACTGGCCGGCTTTGGCGAACGAGCCGGACAGGCGTTGCGCGAGCCGCTGCCCGCCGTGGTCGCCCAGGTTGAGGCCTTGATAATGCGTTGGCCCGAGTCCCTGGAAGAGGCCGTGACCCTGGATATCGAACATCGCGAGCTGCAATTGGTGGCCAACCTCGAACGCCTGCGCCGAGGGCCCGCGGGACTACTGGCGCTGACCGCTCAGGCCAATGGCCTGGGCAGCACCCGTACCCGCAAATGGCACCGGCTGCTGCGACCCTGGGTGCAACACTTGGTCGCCGCGGCGGGTGGCCTGCAATTGACCACGGCGGTGGTGGCGACCGATCTGACCCTGCTGCTGGCGCCGCTGGACGTCGATCTGGCTCGACGTCAGCTGAACGAGTTGCTCGATGCCTGGGCGCTGGGCCAGCGTCGTCCATTGCCTGTCGCGCCCCGTACCGCCTTCGCCTGGCTGGCCAATGAGCCGGACAAGGCCATGGCCGCGGCCGAGCAGGCCTATCAGGGCGAGGCGGCGACCCATCCGGCATTGCGCCGACAATATGCGGACTTCGCCGC
Source organism: Pseudomonas oryzihabitans (assembly GCF_001518815.1). NCBI lineage: Bacteria > Pseudomonadati > Pseudomonadota > Gammaproteobacteria > Pseudomonadales > Pseudomonadaceae > Pseudomonas > Pseudomonas oryzihabitans. The sequence continues at coordinate 3,895,103 of NZ_CP013987.1, read as the reverse complement.
GCTGCTCGCCGACGAGGAATTCGATGGGTGGTGCCAGACCCTCTATGCGCCCATCCATACGGCCGGCTGGCAGGTCGTGAGCGGGGAGGGGCAGGCATGAGTCAGCGTCCACTCGCCCTGCGCTTTCCGCTGCAGGGCAATCAGCTCATCGAAGCCAGTGCCGGCACCGGCAAAACCTTCACCATTTCTGCGCTCTATGTCCGCCTAGTGCTCGGCCACGGCACCTCCGAGACGGCCTTTGGCCGCGACCTGTTGCCGCCGCAGATCCTGGTGGTGACCTTTACCGAGGCCGCCACTCAGGAGTTGCGCGATCGTATTCGCCATCGCCTGGCCGAGGCGGCGCGCTTCTTTCGCGAAGAGATCGCGGCGCCCGATCCCTTGCTCGCCGAGTTGCGCGAGGACTTTCCCGCCGAGGCCTGGGCGGATTGCGCCCGGCGCCTGGACATCGCCGCCCAGTGGATGGACGAGGCGGCCGTCTCCACCATCCACAGCTGGTGCCAGCGCATGCTGCGCGAGCACGCCTTCGACAGCGGCAGTCTCTTCGTGCAGAACCTGGAGCAAGACCAGAGCGAATTGCTGGCCCAGGTGGTGCGCGACTACTGGCGGCGCTTCTGCTATCCCCTCGAAGGGGAAGCGCTGGACTGGGTGATCGAGCATTGGGGTGAACCCCGCGCCCTGGCCGTGCGGCTGCGACCCCTGTTGAGCGAGGCCTTGGGCGCCCCCCAGGGCGAGCCTGCCACGCTGCTGACCACCGCCCTGGCCGAACGCCAGGTGCGGTTGGCCAGGCTCAAGGCGCCTTGGGCCCGGTGGGCAGAAGAACTGCGCGATCTCTGCCAGGCCGGTTGCGACGCCAAGGTGGTCGATGGGCGCAAGCTGCAGAAGCGATTCTTCGGTCCCTGGTGCGACAAGCTGGTCGCCTGGGCGGACAACCCCGCCAGCGAGGACCTCGATATCGGCACCGGCTTCATCCGGCTGACCGAGGAGGGCTTCGCCGAGGCCTGGACCAAGGCCAGCCCGCCGGATCATCCGGCCCTGGCGGCCATGGCGCGCCTGCCCATGCAACTGGCCGAGCTGCCCAGCCCCGAGGTGCCGCTGCTGGAGCACGCGGCGGCCTGGGTGCAGCAGAAATTCGAGCGCGAGAAGCTGCGCCGCGCCGAGCTGGGTTTCGACGACATACTTACCCGCCTGGACCGGGCACTGCAGGCCGATGGCGCCGGCGCGCGGCTGGCGGCGCTGATCCGCAAGCAGTTCCCGGTGGCGCTGATCGACGAATTCCAGGACACCGATCCGGTGCAGTACCGCATCTTCAGCAGTGTCTACGGCGCAGGGGAGGACACCGGGCTCTTCCTGATCGGCGATCCCAAGCAGGCCATCTATGCCTTCCGCGGCGCCGATATCCATACCTATCTGCAGGCCCGCCGCGCCAACGCCGGCCACCTGCATTCGCTGGACACCAACTTCCGCTCCACCGCCGCCATGGTCGCAGCGGTCAACCAGGTATTCCAGCATGGCGAGGCCACGACGCCCCGGGCGGCTTTTCTGTTCCGCCAGGGCGAGGACAATCCGGTGCCCTTCGAGCCGGTCCGTGCCCAGGGCCGGCGCGAAGCCCTGGAGATCGATGGCGTACCGGGCGCAGCCCTGACCTTCTGGCAACTGGCGGGCGACGAGCCGCTGGCCGGTACCGCCTATCGCGCCACCCTGGCCGAGAGCACCGCCAGCGAGATCGTGCGGTTGCTGAGCCTGGCGGCCGAGGGCAAGGCCGGCTTTCGCCGTGAAGACGCCGAGCTGGTGCCCCTGCGGCCGGCCGACATCGCCATCCTGGTGCGCGCCGGCAGCGAGGCCCAGGCGGTACGCCAGGCGCTGGTGCGCCGTGGGGTGCGCAGCGTCTATCTGTCGGACAAGGATTCGGTGTTCACCGCCCAGGAAGCCCGCTGCCTGCTGGACTGGCTCAAGGCCTGTGCCGAGCCCGATGTGGATCGTCGCCTGCGCGCGGCCCTGGGCAGCCTGACCCTGGACCTGCCGCTGGCCGAACTGGACGCCCTCAACCACGACGAGCAGGCCTGGGAGTCGCGGGTGCTGCAATTCCGCGGATATCGCCAGCTCTGGCGTGGCCAGGGCGTACTGCCCATGCTGCGCCGCCTGCTGCAGGACTTCCGGCTGCCGCAGCGGCTGATGGCCCGTGCCGATGGCGAACGGGTACTGACCAACCTGCTGCACCTTGCCGAACTGCTGCAGCGCGCCGCTGGCGAACTGGACGGTGAACAGGCGCTGATCCGCCACCTGGCCGAGCAGCTGGCCGCCCAGGGCGCTGCCGACGAGCAGATCCTGCGCCTGGAGAGCGACGCCGAGCTGGTCAAGGTGGTGACGGTGCACAAGTCCAAGGGGCTGGAGTATCCCCTGGTGTTCCTGCCCTTCGCCTGCGCCTATCGCGCCGAGGAGGGCGCTACCCTGCCGCTGCGCTATCACGACGACCAGGGCCAGTTGCGCCGTACCTTCAAACCCTCCGCCGAGGAACTGGCCCGCGCCGATGACGAGCGCCTGGCCGAGGACCTGCGGCTGCTCTATGTCGCCCTGACCCGTGCCCGGCATGCCTGCTGGGTCGGGGTGGCCGATCTCAAGCGCGGCCGCAGCAAGGAATCCGGCTTCGCCCGTAGCGCCCTGGGTTATCTGGCTACCGGTGGCGAGCCTCTGGCGAGTTCGGCGTCCTTGGGCGCTGCCCTGACGACGCTGATCGGTGCGCAACCCGACACCCTCATCCTGCCGCTGCCCGAGGCCAGTCCCGTGCGGCTGCCGGAGGCGCGCGAGGCGCCCGTGACCCTCAAGGCGCTGACGGCCCGTCGCGCGGCCCGCGAGGACTGGTGGATCGCCTCTTACAGCGCCTTGCGTATCGGCACGCGCCTGGGTGAGGCGCGGGAGGAGGGCCAGCTCAACCTGGAGCTGGACCTGGATACCCCCGCGGCCCAAAAGCTGTTCGACGATGATCGGCTCGCCCCGGACGAAGCCCGTCAGCCGGCCGGCGGCGAGGATCTGCATCGCTTTCCTCGTGGTCCCGGCCCGGGCACCTTCTTGCACAGCCTGCTGGAGTGGGTCGGCGAAGAAGGCTTCGCCGCCATCCAGGCGGCGCCCGAGCGGCTGGACGACCTGATCGCCCGGCGCTGCCAGCGGCGCGGCTGGAATCACTGGATTCCCATCCTGCAGAGCTGGCTGCGTCAGCTGCTGGCCCTGCCGCTCCCCTTGCCGGGCGGCACCCAGCGCCTGGGCGAGTTGGCCCGCTACCAGGTGGAGATGGAATTCTGGTTCGCCACCCACGGTGTCGACCTGGAGCGCCTGGATGACCTGGTTCGCCGCGGTACCCAGGGCGGCCAGGCCCGTCCGGTGCTCGAACCGGGCCAGCTCAACGGCCTGTTCAAGGGCTTCATCGACCTGGTCTTCGAACACGAGGGGCGCTATTTCGTGGTGGACTACAAGTCCAACTGGCTGGGCGCCGAGGCCGGTGCCTATACCCGCGCGGCCATGGAGGCCGCCGTCCTGGCCAAGCGCTACGACTTGCAGTACGTGCTCTACAGCCTGGCGGTGCATCGGCTGCTCAAGGCGCGGCTGCCCGACTACAGCTACGAGCGTCACTTCGGCGGTGCCCTCTACCTCTTCCTGCGCGGGTGCGATCCGGCTGGGCACGGCGTCTTCGTCGAGCGTCCCTCCGCGGCTCTGATCGAAACCCTGGATCTGCTGTTCAGCGGTGCGGAGAACCCCAATGTCTGATTTCAGCACGGCTACCCAACGCCTGTTGCGTTTGGCCTCCCTGGTGCCGGAAGGCGAGCTGGCGCCGCTACGTCAGCGCGACGACCTCTTCCGCCTGCTGGAGCTCTGGGTGCAGCGCGGTTGGCTGCGCCAGGTCGATCGTGCCTTCACCACCTTTCTTGGTGAGCTCGAAGCGGACGGCGAGGCGGCGGTGCTCCTGGCCGCGGCGCTGGCCAGCCATCAGCTCGGCCATGGGCATGTCTGCCTGGATCTGGCTGCCACCCTGCGCAATCCCGATGCCGCCCTGTCGCTGCCGCCCGAGGGGGACGAGACACGCAGCTCGCTGCTGCCCTCGCAACTGCTCCAGGGTCAGAGCCTGGAGGCCTGGCGCCAGGCGCTGCTGGCCAGCGTGCTGGTCGATGGCGACGGCAGCGCGCCGGAGCGGCCACTGGTACTGGGGGGCGATCGCCTCTATCTGCGCCGCTACTGGAATTACGAGCGCGAGGTGGCGGCCAGCCTGCGCCAGCGCCTGGCGACCCCGGAGCCGCTGCCCGCGGATCTCACCGAGCGCCTCGACCAGCTGTTTCCGCCGGATCCCGATGCGGGTGGTGAGCCCGACTGGCAGAAGCTGGCCTGCGCCCTGGCGGTACGTGGCGCCTTCAGCATCGTGACCGGCGGCCCCGGTACCGGCAAGACCACCACCGTGGTGCGGTTGCTGGCGCTGCTCCAGGCGCCGGCGGTGGCGGCCGGTCGCCCTCTGCGTATCCGCCTGGCCGCGCCCACTGGCAAGGCCGCCGCGCGCCTCACCGAATCCATCGGCGGCCAGGTCAGTCGTCTGCCGGTGGACGACGAGCTGCGCCGGCACATCCCCACGGGGGTGACCACGGTGCACCGGTTGCTGGGCAGTCGACCCAATACCCGGCACTTCCGCCACCACCGCGGGCACCCGCTGCCGCTGGACGTCCTGGTGGTGGACGAGGCCTCGATGATCGATCTGGAAATGATGGCCAGCCTGCTGGCGGCCTTACCGCCCCGGGCGCGCCTGGTGCTGCTCGGCGACAAGGACCAGTTGGCTTCGGTGGAGGCGGGGGCGGTGCTGGGCGATCTCTGTCGCGACGCCGAGGCGGGGCGCTACAGCCCCGCCACCCGTGCCTGGCTGGAAGGGGTGAGCGGTCAGTCGCTCGCCCATACGGCGCTGACGGTCGGTGACGACCAAGGTGACGCCCTGGCCCAACAGGTGGTGATGCTCAGGCGCTCGCGACGCTTCGGCGCGGGCAGCGGCATCGGCCAACTGGCACGGCGGGTCAATGCCCAGGACGGCCTGGGGGCCCAGCAGGTACTAATCGACGGTGGCTACGCCGACCTGCACCGGGTGCTGCTCAAGGGACCGGAGGATCGCGCCCTGGAGCGTCTGGTGCTGGAAGGTCGTGGGCGCGCTCGTGGCTATCGTCATTATCTCGAGGTCCTGCATGAGACGCGGCCCCACCTCGACAGCGTGCTGGAGGATCCGGCCTGGACGCACTGGGCCGGCCAGGTATTGGCCGCCTTCGATGATTTCCAATTGCTCTGCGCCGTGCGCAAGGGCCCCTGGGGCGTCGAAGGTCTCAACCTGCGCATCGCCAGTGCCTTGCTGGCTGCCGGCCTGCTCTCGAGTGAGCACGGCTGGTACGAAGGCCGCCCGGTGCTGGTGACACGCAACGACTACAGCCTGGGGTTGATGAACGGCGACATCGGCATCACCCTCTGTCTGCCCGATGCCACCCATCCCGGGCGCAAGGTGCTGAGGGTCGCCTTTCCCCGGGGCGATGGCAGCGGCGGCCTGAGATTTGTCTTGCCCAGCCGGCTATCGGCAGTGGAGACGGTGTTCGCTATGACCGTCCACAAGTCCCAGGGCTCGGAATTCGCCCATACCGCGCTGCTGCTGCCTGAGCAGCTCAGCCCGGTGCTGACCAAGGAGCTGGTCTATACCGGCATCACCCGGGCGCGCGATGATTTCACCCTAATCGAGGCCCGCGGCGGCATCTTCGCCGAGGCGGTGGCACGCCGGGTCCGCCGCGTCAGTGGCCTGGACCTGGATTTGCGAAATACTGTGTAAATGTACAGATAAACGCTGGACGCTCCTCCTGTGCCTGCCTAAGGTGAGGGGAGCCGTCTGCAATGAGAGCGCCATGACTTCCCTGCCTTTCGTTTCCCTTGTGCTTCCCCTTTTGCTGCTCGCCGGTTGGGCGGGTTCGGCCGTCTGGCTGACCGGGCGCCAGCGCTATCTGCAGCAGCAGATCGACAGCGCCGCCGAGCGCTACGACATGCTGCGCGACGACCTGCAGCGCGCCGAACTGGCCAACGGGCGCCAGGTGGTGGAGCTGGGCGCCGAGCGCGAACGCAACGCTACCCTGCAGCGTCAGCTGGAGGCCAATCGGCAACTGGAGGCCGAGTTGCGCCAGCAGACCCGCCAGGCCCAGCTGCAGACCGCCGAACAACACGCCCTGGCCGAGGCCACCCGCGCCCAGCTGCAGGGGAGCCAGGAGCAGCTCGCCGAATTACGCGAGCGCCAGCACCGCGAGCAGGAACTGTACGCCGAGGTGCAGGAGCGCCATGCACGCCTGGCCGAAGAACATGCCACCCTGAAGACCACGCTGGAGCAGAAAGAAGAGCATTTCCAGGCACAGCACCAGCTGCTGCGCGAAAGTCGCGAGCAGCTCAAGCTGGAATTCGAGCAATTGGCCGGGCGCATCTTCGACGCCAAGGGCCAGGCCTTCGCCCAGCACAGTCAGCAGTCGCTGGACGCCCTGTTGCGACCGTTCCGTGAGCAGATCGAGGGCTTTCGTGCCAAGGTCGAGGACATCCACCACAAGGATGTGCAGCAGCAGGCCGCGCTCGGCCAGCAACTGCTCGACCTCAAGGAGCTCAACCGCCAGATCACCCAGGAGGCCCATGACCTGGCCACCGCCCTGCGCGGTCAGAAGAAGGCCCAGGGCAACTGGGGTGAACTCATCCTGGAAAACGTGCTGGAGCGCTCGGGCCTGCGCGAGGGTCGCGATTTCGTCCGCGAACGCAGCTTCACCACCGAGACCGGTCGCCGCCGCCCGGACGTCCTGGTCCATCTGCCGCAGAAGAAGCATCTGGTGGTGGACGCCAAGGTGTCGCTCAACGCCTATACCCGCTACGTCAACAGCGAGGACGAGGGTGAGCGCCGCCTGGCCCTTGGCGAGCACGTGCGCGCGGTGGGCGACCGCATCCGTGAGCTGGCCGATCGTGAATACTTCAGCCTGCCGGGGTTGAATTCGCCGGAGATGGTCTTTCTCTTCATTCCCATCGAATCGGCCTTCGTCGAGGCGCTCAAGGCCGATGAGAGCCTGTTCCAGCGCGCCATCGAGCAGAACGTGCTAGTGGCGACGCCGACCACCCTGCTGACCAGCCTCAACATCGTCCGCCAGCTCTGGCGCTTCGAGGACCAGAACCGCCACACCGCCGAACTGGCCGAGCGCGCGGCCAAGGTCTACGACAAGCTGCGCACCTTTCTCGGCAGCATGGACGGCATCGGCAAGAGTCTGGACAAGGCCGGCGAAGCCTATCGCAAGGCCTGCGGTCAGTTGGTGGGCGGTCCGGGCAACCTGGTCAAGCAGGTGGCCGACTTCAAGGAGTTGGGCGTGGCGGTACGCACCGAACTGGACGGCCAGTGGACCGAGCGGGCGGAGTTGGAACTCAATGTAGTGGAGCTGGAAGACCGTAGCTGACGGCGGTGGGGCAGAGCGCCCGGCGAGGAAGGGTATGGGCCGCTGGCCGGCAGGAGGAGCGCCGGCCAGGGAGGTAGCCCTTAGTGGTGCTCGCGGGTGGCGCGGAATCTGATCTCCGGCCAGCGCTCTTCCATCAGCGCCAGGTTGACGCGGGTCGGCGCCAGATAGGTGAGGTGCCCGCCGCCGTCAACGGCCAGGTTCTCGTAGGCCTTGGTCTTGAAGTCTTCGAGCTTCTTCTTGTCGTCGCACTCGATCCAGCGCGCCGACCAGACGTTGATGGCCTCATAGGCGCACTCCACCTTGTACTCTTCCTTCAGGCGGCTGGCGACCACGTCGAACTGCAGCACGCCCACCGCGCCCAGCACGATGTCGTTGTTGCGCTCGGGGAAGAACACCTGGGTGGCGCCTTCCTCGGCCAGCTCCTGCAGACCCTGGCGCAGCTGCTTGGATTTCAGCGGGTCCTTGAGGCGCACCCGGCGGAACAGTTCCGGGGCGAAGTGCGGGATGCCGGTGAAGCCCAGCAGCTCGCCTTCGGTGAAGGTGTCGCCGATCTGGATGGTGCCGTGGTTGTGCAGACCGATGATGTCGCCGGCGAAGGCTTCTTCCAGGTGCTCGCGCTCGCTGGAGAAGAAGGTCAGGGCGTCGGCGATCTTCAGGTCCTTCTTGATGCGCACATGGCGCAGCTTCATGCCCTTCTCGTACTTGCCCGAGCAGATGCGCATGAAAGCGATACGGTCACGGTGCTTGGGATCCATGTTCGCCTGGATCTTGAACACGAAGCCGGAGAATTTCTCTTCCACCGGTTCTACCACGCGCTCGTGGGCGGCGCGCGACAGCGGGCGTGGTGCCCAGTCGACCACGGCGTCGAGCACCTGGTCGACGCCGAAGTTGCCCAGGGCGGTACCAAAGAACACCGGGGTCATCTCGCCGCGCTGAAAGGCCTCGCCGTCGAATTCGTGGCAGGCGCCCTGCACCAGCTCCAGTTCCTCGACGAAGCGGTCGTAGAGATCGCCCAGGTGGGCGCGGGCTTCGTCGGAATCCAGCTTGTCGATGGTCTTGGTAGCGATGCGCTCGTGGCCATGGCCGGGGGTGTAGACGTAGATGCGGTCGTCCGAGAGGTGATAGACGCCCTTGAAATCGCGATAGCTGCCGATCGGCCAGGTGATGGGTGCGGCCTTGATCTTGAGCACCGCCTCGATCTCGTCGAGCAGCTCGATGGGATCGCGGATATCGCGGTCGAGCTTGTTGATGAAGCTGACGATGGGAGTGTCGCGCAGGCGGCAGACGTCCATCAGCGCGATGGTCCGGGGCTCTACGCCTTTACCGCCATCGAGCACCATCAGCGCCGAGTCCACCGCGGTCAGGGTGCGGTAGGTATCTTCGGAGAAGTCTTCGTGGCCGGGAGTGTCGAGCAGGTTGATCATGTGCTCGCGGTAGGGGAACTGCATCACCGAGGTGGTGATGGAGATGCCGCGCTGCTTTTCCATCTCCATCCAGTCGGAGGTCGCATGGCGGTCGGATTTACGCGACTTCACCGTGCCCGCGACGGCGATGGCCTGGCCCATCAGCAGCAACTTCTCGGTGATGGTGGTCTTGCCCGCGTCGGGGTGGGAGATGATGGCGAAGGTACGGCGCTTGGCGACTTCGGCGGCCTGGGTGGTCATGGATGAACCTGGGCGGGAACGAAAAAGTGGGGGCGGAGTATAGCAGAAGGCAGCCCCCGCCGGCTCGGTGTCGGCGGGGGCTGCCTGCGTTGCCCATTAGGGCTGCGGCTGGATCTTGCCGTCGCAGAACGAGGTGTTGCGTCTCTTGCGTACCAGCCGCTTGCCCAGTGCGATTCCCGGGATCTCGATGTATCTGTGGGTGAAGCAGGCCAGCGCGAAGACCACGCCCAGCTCCAGCAGCACCACCAGATTGTCCAGCACGGGGCTGCCAGTGGCGATGTAGCGGATCATGAAGGGCACCGGCACGTCATGGGAGGCCGCCACCACCGTGAGATCCTGGTGCAGCAACTTGCCCAGCACGATGAAGGCACTCTTGAACACGAAGATCACGGCGGCGTGGCAGAGGTAGATGGAGTAGGACAGCACGCCCAGGCGCACGAAGAAACGCTGATGCAGCACACTGGAGACCAGGCCACGCTCGAAGGCGAAGGTAAGGATGGTCAGGCAGAACACCAGGCTGGCCAGCACCCCCTTCTTGGCCACCGGCAGGTCGGAGGTCATCACCGCCGCGGCGGCGATCAGGCAGGCTACCTCCAGCAGGGTGCCGCCGAATTGCCCCTGGTTGTGCGTCTTCATCCAGGCATAGAGGCGATAGGTGCAGGTGCCGGCGAAAAAGCACGACAGGCCGCGAAAGATCTCGGTCTTCAGTGGCAGGATGGGAAACAGCAGCTGCACGAAGGCCAGTAACGCGATCACCAGAAACCACTGGCGCTGGTGCCCCTGGCCTTTGAGGACCAGCAGGCCGAACAGCAGATAGAGGTAGTACTCGATGCTGATGCTCCAGGAGGGGTAGTTGAAGGAGCCGGTGATGGCTTCCCCCAGCCAGGATTGCAGCAGCAGCAGGTTGGGCAGGAATTGCTCGGGCCCGGTGGCCCCGCTGAAGGCCGGATCGTTGAAGCTGATGCCCAGCTTTTCCGCCAGCAGTCGCCCGGTTTCCAGCAGGACATAGAGGCCGAGCATGGCCAGATGCAGCGGCAGGATGCGCGCCGAGCGACTGATGGTGAAGTCGCGATAGTCGTCCAGGGTGCGCAGGCGGGTCTCGTAGGTGTGCATCAGCACGAAGCCACTGAGCACGAAGAAGAATTCGACGAACAGGTAGGCGTTGGCTATCAGCGGATTTTCCGAGGCAGCCTGAGCGACATAGGTGTGGAAGAGGACAACGGCGACGGCCAATAGACCGCGAAAGCTATCCAAAGCGACGAATCTTTCCATGGGAATTCCCTGACGGTAGAGCCGGAAGAGGCGAACGGAGACAGCGCTGCCGCTAAGGGGAAAGGGAAAGAGGAGGGAGCGGAGAAGTTAACGGTGACATGGCATCCTAGCTCTTGATCGTGCAAGCGTCTTAATAGTCGAACTATTACTTGCTGTAACAATTTGATCGCAGAGAGCCAGCAAGTTCTGTGCAGGCCGTCCATGGCCATGACTTTTGTGACTTGAGTCACCTATTTTCAGGCAAGTCGCTGATGAGTGGCAGCAGGTGCCGTCTGGCTTGGCCAAGGGCACCCTGCCTTAGCGAGGACCTACATCGGCGCAGTCGGCAGGTTTCACGTACTTCTGCAGTACTGCCCATTGCGGGCGGGGTTTGCCTTTGACCGGCTCGATCGCCAGGGGGTAATCGCCCCAGTTGGGGCCGGCTGCCCAGTACATGGCCGGAATGCATTCCTTGCGCAGACGGGCCAGCAGCCGGTCCATTGCTGCCAGCCAGCGCGGGTCGTTGTCTGGGACGCCGAATTCGCCGATATGGCCGCGCTTGCCATGCTGTTTGAGCCAGGTGATGAACGGCTCGACCCGGCGGATGCCGACGTCCGGATCGAAGTCGGTCATGTCCTTCCTGAGGTATTTGCCACCGCCGTCATTGTCGAAATAGACGTGCGCCGAATAGATCAGGTTGTCCGCCGGATCCTTGAGCCCGAGCAGCTTGGCGTTGTAGCGCGGCCAGAGATAGCTGCTGGACCAACCATTGCCCTCGATCAGGATCGGCCGCGCGCGATCCACATCGCGTACTGCATCGATGCCGTGCTGCGCGGCGATCGGCCACTGCTCAACGGCATCGTGGGGCTCGTTCATGATGTCGTAGGCAGCGAGGGCGGGATGGGCGTGCCAGCGCTGGGCAATTCGTCGCAGGACATCGGCATAGGCCGGGTAGGGCACGGCCGCACTGCCGATGACCTGGCCGCGGTATCTCATGTAGTTGTGCAGATCCAGGATCACGCTCATGCGATAGCGCTTGGCGTGATCCAGGGTCTGGTCGATCAGCTTGGCATAGACAGGATCCAGCGGTTGCCCCAGGCGAGGCTGGAGACGTTCCCAGATGACCGGGAAGCGGATCACCCGGATGCCCTTGGCCGACCAGCGCCGGTAATGACCGGCGTCGGGGAAGAAGTAGTTGGTCCCGGGTTTGCCAGGCAATACGTGGGGAGCGAAGCCGGCTCCGGAAAAATTCAGTCCGACCAGGTCGGTGGGGAAATCACGAGGCTCGGCCTGGACGGCCGGCGCGGTCACCAGGCAGGAGAGAAGGGCAAACAAGGCGGTGCAGGTGAGTTTCAGGCGTAACGTCATCGGCAAGGTCCCGGACAGTGACGGCAGACGGTAGGAATGACGGGCAGCGAATGCCCGATCCGCCATGAGGCCTGAAGAGTCGCAGGGAAGTTGCAGCGCAACGCTCAGAAGGTGCGCCAGACAACGTTACGGCCGGACGAAAGCGTTGGAAATGCGAGCTGGGTAAAGCCTGGGCAGCATGGACCCCGGCGGTGGGTCGCCTAGCGGGCAAGCTACTACTGAAGAGGGGGAGAGAGCGCTGTGGCGAGTGATGAGCTGCCTGTGACTGCTTTTCCGTCCGTTGACGGCGCAGGCAGGTCATCCGATAGCGGTCTTTAGCGACGCAGGCAGATTCCAGCCCACTGCTCGGCTTCGCGGCGGGCTGAAGCCTCGTCATCGAAGTCGGCGATCAGGCCACCGTGCGCATACACCACCACCCAATTTTCCACTTTGGGTTGCAGCAGCAGGACGGGGGCAGAAGACAGAGTAGCGGAGTCCAACGATGCACAAGCCGTCATGTCATTCATAACGTTCCCTTTGAAGTTAGCTCGATGAATAGTCTGTTTTTATAGCGGTACCAGAAACGACACTTGGTGCTATCACTGGGCCACCTATGGACCTTGGTTGGGCTGAATGTTCCCTCAAAGCGTCAGCCACTCGTCAGAATGATAAAGGGCTGTCAAACGCTCGGCGCCGCACTGGCTCACAGAAAGATGTTTCAGGGATGACCATACGTCACCTTGCCTGTGTGCTCTTCCACGAAACCGAAGCGGGTTGCCCGGGAAGTTGTGATGGATGTCTTGCGTGTCTTGCCAGCTGGCTAACAGTCAGAGCATTAAATTTATTGTCACAAACTAGCCAGCCGCTCTAGATCGGGCTCCTGTTGCCGGGATCACGCGAAGCCCTTTATCCAGGCGTTTTTGGAGCTCAAGCGAAGCGGTTATCGCCCACGGGTTGACATTGAGTGAGTCTATTGGGTTAGCCTGAAAAGGAGCTGGCGAACTATCGACTGCGATGGGCGTCAATCTCTTCGGTCGAGGCAAGGCGCCATGTCATTCCCCAGGGAGCGACACCCAAGGGCTAGGCAGATCCGAGATCCGCAGTGCCCCGTTGGTCCAGCCGGCATACCCGCCATGCCCTGCTGTGTCTCGACCCTGAACCCGGACAGCCGTCCTGCGCCTCGCTCCTGTCGCGAGGTCCGCACTCGGAAGGCATGCGGCCTGTCCGCTCGTTGAAGGAGCCTGACATGGCGAAGTTCAAGACCCTCCTGCTCGGCACGGCCGTGGGAGTGGTGATCCTGGCACTGCTGGTGCACTGGATCGGTAGGGACACCCTCGGTACCTATCGCGCGGATCTGCTGTTCTATCTCCAGGCTCACCTCTACCTGGTGGCCGTCTCCATGGTTCTTGCCCTGCTGGTGGGCATACCGGCCGGGGTAATGCTCAGTCGGCCCCGCTTCGCCCGTAGTGCCGAACGCTTCATGCAGGTGTTCAACATCGGCAATACCGTGCCGCCGCTGGCGGTGCTGGCCATCGCCCTGGGCATCGTCGGCATCGGTGACGGTCCCGCGATCCTGGCACTGTTTCTCGCCTCGCTGCTGCCCATCGTGCGTAACACCTACGAGGGCCTGAAGAACGTACCGGGCTCGCTCAAGGAGGCCGCCACCGGCATCGGCATGACGCCTACCCAGGTGCTGACCAAGGTGGAGCTGCCCAATGCGGTACCCATCATCATCGGCGGGGTGCGGGTTGCCCTGGCGATCAACGTCGGTACCACGCCACTGGTATTCCTGATCGGCGCCAACAGCCTGGGCAGCCTGATCTTTCCCGCCATTGCCCTGGAGAACCAGCCCCAGCTGCTGCTGGGTGCCGCTGCCACCGCGCTGCTGGCGCTGCTGCTCGACGGTCTGGTGCTGCTCGCCAGCCGCCTTTGGCTGGAACGCGGCCTGGCCCGCTAAGGAGACGAGATGAAAAAGTTGCTTATCGCCCTCGGCGCGGCCTGGTTCGGTCTCATCCTGGCTAGTACTGCCCAGGCCGACCCGATCCGCATCGGTGCCAAGGTCTTTACCGAGCAGGCCATCCTTGGCGAACTCACCGGCCAGTATCTGGCCCAGCACGGCTATCAGCCGGAGATCGTCGGTGGTCTGGGCAGCACCATCGCCTGGAACGGTGTGAAGAACGCCCAGCTCGACCTCACCTGGGAATACACCGGTACCTCGCTGGTCGCCTACAACCACGTCACCGAACGCCTGGACAAGGACGCCTCCTACCAGCGAGTCAAGCAGCTGGACGCCAAGGTCGGCCTGGCCTGGCTCGCTCCCACCCGCTTCAACAACACCTATGCGCTGGCGTTGCCGGAAAAGGTCGCCCAGCAGCATCCCGAGCTGAACAGTATCAGTGACCTGGCCCGGCTGCTCGAAGCCGAAGCCGGCAAGCAGCACCTGACGGCCCTGGACATCGAATTCGCCAATCGCTCCGACGGCCTCGCCGGGCTGGTGAAGGCCTATGGGCTGAAGTACACCCGCGACGACATCCGTCAGATGGATCCAGGGCTGGTCTACACCGCCCTGCGCAATGGCCAGGTATTCACGGGCCTCGTCTACACCACCGACGGCCGCCTGGATGCCTTCAAGCTCAAGGTGCTGGAGGATGACAAGGGCTATTTCCCCGACTACACCGCAGCGCCGGTGGTCAACGTTCGGTACCTGGCTAAGCATCCCGATCTCGCCGCATTGCTCAAGCCCCTGGCCGAAAGCCTGGACCAGGCCACCATGCGCCAGCTCAACGCCAAGGTGGACATCGAGCGACAGACGCCAGCCCAGGTGGCCCGCGATTTCCTCGCCCAGCACCCCCTAAGCGGAGGGCAATGACCCATGGATTTCGTCACCTCCTTCAATCATATCGACTGGCTGCAGGTACTCGAGCTGACCCGCCAGCACATCACCCTGGTAGGCATCGCCGTGACCCTGGCGATCCTGGTGGGGGTACCCCTGGGCATCCTCATGACCCGCTATCCCTGGCTGGCCGGTCCCCTGCAGGCGCTGGCCACGGTGGTCATGACGGTGCCGTCCATCGCCCTGTTCGGCCTCTTGCTGCCGTTCTATTCCAAGTTCGGCCAGGGACTTGGTCCGCTGCCCGCCATCACCGCGGTCTTTCTCTACTCGCTGCTGCCGATCCTGAGGAATACCTACCTGGCGCTGACCAGCGTCGAGCCGGGCATTCGCGAGGCGGGTGCCGGCATCGGCATGACCTTCTGGCAGCGCCTGCGCATGGTCGAACTGCCCATTGCCCTGCCGGTGATCCTCGCCGGAGTGCGCACCGCCGTGGTCATGAACATCGGCGTCATGACCATCGCCGCCACCATCGGCGCCGGTGGCCTGGGGGTGCTCATCCTTACCTCCATCAGCCGCAGCGACATGGCCACGCTCATCGTCGGTGCCGTGCTGGTCAGTCTGCTGGCCATCGTCGCCGACCTCGTCCTGCAGTGGCTGCAACGTCGCCTCACTCCGCGCGGCCTGCGCAGCGCTCATTAAGGAATCCCAGATGATCGAACTCGACCGCCTGACCAAGACCTTCAAGCAGCATGGCAAGGACGTGACCGCGGTGGATGCCGTGAGCCTCACCGTCGAAGAAGGCCAGATCTGCGTCTTCCTGGGCCCCTCCGGCTGCGGCAAGACCACCACCCTGAAGATGATCAACCGCCTCATCGAGCCCACCTCGGGGCGGGTGCTGATCAATGGCGAGGACACCACCGGCATCGACGAGGTGACCCTGCGGCGGCATATCGGCTACGTGATCCAGCAGATCGGCCTGTTTCCCAACATGACCATCGAGGAAAACATCACCGTGGTGCCCAAGCTGCTGGGCTGGGACAAGAAGAAGTGCCGCGAGCGCGCCACCGAGCTGATGAGCATGGTGCAGCTCGAACCCAAGCAGTACCTCTCGCGCTATCCACGCGAGCTGTCCGGCGGCCAGCAGCAGCGCATCGGCGTGATCCGCGCCCTGGCAGCCGAGGCGCCGCTGTTGTTGATGGACGAACCCTTCGGCGCGGTGGATCCGATCAACCGCGACGCCATCCAGAACGAGTTCTTCCAGATGCAGCGGGCGCTGAACAAGACGGTGATCATGGTCAGCCACGATATCGACGAGGCCATCCGCCTGGGCGACAAGATCGCCGTTTTCCGCGGCGGGCGCCTGGTGCAGTTCGATCATCCGGACACCCTGCTGGCGCATCCCAAGGATGACTTCGTCAGCAACTTCGTCGGTCAGGACAGCACCCTCAAGCGTCTGCTGCTGATCCGCGCCGAAGACGCCGCCGACAATGCACCCGCCATCCAGGCCGAGACCCTGATCGGCGACGCCGTGGAGTTGATGGAAGAGCACGACCGCCGCTACCTGGTGGTGACCGATGCGGCCAACAAGGGGCTGGGCTATGTGCGGCGCCGTGACCTGCGCGGTCAGAGCGGTCCGGTCGCGCCCTTCGTCACCCCGTTCAAGGCGACCGCGGCCTTCGACGAGCACCTGCGCATCCTGCTGTCACGCATGTACCAGTTCAACACTTCCTGGCTGCCGGTACTCAGCGCCGACAACGACTTCCTCGGCGAAGTCACCCAGGAATCCATCGCGGACTACCTGAGCAGCGGCCGTTCGCGGGGCAAGACCAGCATCGTCTCGCCCGCGGAGCAGGTGGCAGGGTAGGGCAGGGGAAGCCTATCGGCGCGGAGTCTGTTCAAAGGCTCGCGAGCTAGAGCCAAACAAGGCCTGGGCGGCCCCGCGAAGACACCTGCGGAAGCGGATCGGACTCGCGCTCGACCGGGCTCGCGCGCGAGTTTACGAAGGGTAGATGAGCATTGCGACGGGGCCGCCCAGGTCGGGCTGGCGACCCAGGGCCTCTTCAACGCGGTTTGGCCGACGCGTAGCAGCCTTTGGATCGGCTCTCAGGGGCGGATCTCGATCATGGTGCCATCCTTGACCAGCCCCCAGACCTCGCGCATGTCATGGTTGGTCAGCGCGACGCAGCCATTGGTCCAGTTCAGCGAGTTGAAATACCACTCGGGGTATTCCTCGTCGATGGGCGTGCCATGCAGCATGATCATGCTGCCGGGGGGCACGCCAGCCTGGCGTGCGCGGGCCAGATCCTCCCGGTTGGGATAGGAGATGTGCATGGCCAGGTTGAACTTGTCGCTGGTCTTGCGCCAGTCGATCCAGTAGAAGCCTTCCGGCGTGCGCTGGTCGCCCTCGCGCAGCTTGGGGCCGCGGGGATTCTTGCCCAGCGAGACGCGATAGGACTTCATCACGGTATTGCCGCTGAGCAGCTGCAACTGATTGCGCGACTTGATCACCAGCACCTTGTCGATCAACGGCGCGGCCGGCTGGCGGATCACCGTGACGCTGGTGCTGGCTTGAGCCAACGGGGGAAGCAACGAACCGCACAGCACATAGCAGAGCGCCAACAACAGGTGCAACGGACGCATGTCGGGAAGATCCTCGGAAAGGCTCAGGCAGGCTTGCGCTCGACCACCATGGGTGCCATGCCCTCATGGCGCAGCGGAAAGTCGCCCTGACGGCGGTCAGCGAAAAAGCATTCTAGTGTTCGCTTGATGGTCGGAAAAGCCAGAGACGACCAGGGGATGTCGGCTTCGTCCAGAAGGCGTACGTCCAGGCTCTCCTCGCCGACGCCGAAGCGTCCGTCGACCAGTTCGGCGCGGAACAGCATGTAGATCTGATCGATGTGCGGCAGATCGAAGAGCGTATAGAGCTCCAGGCCTCGCACCTGGGCGCCGGCTTCCTCGAAGGTTTCGCGGGCCGCGGCCTCAAGCGTGGTCTCGCCGTTCTCCATGAAACCCGCCGGCAGCGTCCAGTAGCCGCGTCGCGGCTCAATGGCGCGCTGGCAGAGCAGCACCCGGCCTTCCCAGGTCGCCAGGCAGCCGGCCACCACCCGCGGATTCTGGTAATGCACCGCGCCGCACTGGCTGCAGACCAGGCGCATCCGGTTGTCGCCCGCAGGAATGCGCTCTTCCAGCAGTCCGCCGCAGTGGTTGCAATGCTTCATGGCTTATCCTCGTTTTGCTGCAGTGTGCCGGGGTGATCCCGGGAGCCGCAAGCGATGGCTGGGCTTGGGATTGCCCGGCGGGCGTGCCATGATCCGGAGGATACGATGACCAAGGGAGAATTCCGGCGTGGATGAGTTGCTCCAGCGCCTGCGTCACTATCAGCCGCGCACCCTGAGCGGCACCGAGAACTATCGGGAAGCGGCGGTGCTGGTGCCCATCATCCGCGGCGAGCATCCCGAGTTGCTGCTCACCCTGAGGGCCAGCAACCTGTCCACCCATGGCGGAGAGGTGGCCCTGCCCGGTGGTCGCCGCGATCCCGAGGACGCCGACCTGGTCGCCACCGCGCTGCGCGAGGCCCAGGAAGAGGTCGGCCTGCCGCCCGGTCTGGTAGAGGTGATCGCCCCGCTGAGCCCGCTGGTGTCACGCTATGGGCTGGCGGTGACGCCCATCGTCGCCCTGATTCCCGATCAGCTCGAATACATTCCCAGCGAAGCCGAGATCGCCGCGATCTTCACCGTGCCCCTGCAGTTCTTTTGCGAGGTGCCGCCGGACTACACCCTCAGGGTCGACCACGCTGGCCTGCGCTGGCAGGTGCCCAGCTATCAGTATGGCGAGCACCGCATCTGGGGGCTGACGGCGGTGATCATCGTCGAGCTGGTCAACCTGCTGTACGACGCCGGGATCAAGCTCAAGGCACCGCCCAAGCGGGATTGAGCGGCATCGACAAGGTAAAGGCACATGCCAAGTCGGGTATTAACGGGCACAATGCGCGGCCATTCGAGGGAAGCCGCATGAACACCGCCGATTCACCCGTGCGTTCGCCCTGCGTCCATGTCTGTGCCTTGGACGAACAGGACATCTGCATCGGCTGCCAACGCAGCGCCGCCGAGATCACCCGCTGGATGTCCATGAGCGATGCCGAGCGCCGCGAGGTGCTGCTGCGCTGCGACGAGCGTGCGCGGGCGGGCGGTGCTGCCTTCCTGACCTGATATCAGTCGGAGAGATCTGTCATGCCCCGTATCGGTACCCCCCTGTCCCCCAGCGCCACCCGCGTGCTGCTCTGCGGCTCCGGCGAACTGGGCAAGGAAGTCGTCATCGAACTGCAGCGCCTGGGCGTCGAAGTCATCGCCGTGGACCGCTATGCCGATGCCCCGGCCATGCAGGTCGCCCACCGCAGCCACGTCATCGACATGCTCGACGGCGCCGCCCTGCGTGCGGTGATCGAGCGCGAGCAGCCGCACTTCATCGTGCCGGAGATCGAGGCCATCGCCACCGCCACCCTGGTGGAGCTGGAAGGCGAGGGCTATACCGTGGTGCCCACCGCCCGCGCGGCCCAGCTGACCATGAATCGCGAAGGCATCCGTCGCCTGGCCGCCGAGGAGCTGGGCCTGCCCACCTCGCCCTATCATTTCGCCGATACCTACGAAGACTACGCCGCCGCCGCCGAGGCGCTGGGCTATCCCTGCGTGGTCAAGCCGATCATGAGCTCCTCCGGCAAGGGCCAGAGCCTGCTGCGCAGCGCCGATGAGCTGCAGGCCGCCTGGCAATACGCCCAGGAAGGCGGACGGGCGGGCAAGGGCCGGGTGATCGTCGAGGGCTTCGTCGACTTCGACTACGAGATCACCCTGCTGACCGTGCGTCATGTCGGCGGTACTGCCTTCTGCGCGCCGGTGGGCCATCGCCAGGTCAAGGGCGACTACCACGAGTCCTGGCAGCCCCAGGCCATGAGCGACAAGGCCCTGGCCGAATCCGAGCGGGTCGCCCGCGCCGTCACCGAGGCCCTGGGTGGTCGCGGCCTGTTCGGCGTGGAGCTGTTCGTCAAGGGCGACCAGGTCTGGTTCAGCGAGGTCTCGCCGCGGCCCCACGACACCGGCCTGGTGACCCTGATCTCCCAGGACCTGTCCGAATTCGCCCTGCATGCCCGCGCCATTCTCGGCCTGCCGATCCCCACCATCCGCCAGTTCGGCCCTTCGGCCTCGGCGGTGATCCTGGTGGATGGCGAGTCGCGCCAGACCGCCTTCGCCAATCTGGGCGCGGCCCTGGCCGAACCCGATACCGCGCTGCGGCTGTTCGGCAAGCCCGAGGTCAAGGGCCAGCGTCGCATGGGGGTGGCGCTGGCTCGGGACGAAAGCATCGAGGCTGCGCGGGCCAAGGCCGTGCGTGCTTCCCAGGCGGTAAAGGTCGAGCTGTAACGCCGACTGCGCGTTACGAAAAAGGGCCCCGCGGGGCCTTTTTTATTGGCTAGACAATCTACAGCGACTGGTCGCGCGTCTCGCGCATGCAGAGCACCGCCAGCAGGCTGATGGCCGCCGCCGCCGAGACGTAGCCGCCCACCCAGCTCAGGCCGCCCGCTTCCACCAGTTGCTGCGCGGCGTAGGGCGCTAGCGACGCGCCAAGGATGCCGCCCAGGTTATAGGCGGCCGAGGCGCCGGTATAGCGCACCCGGGTCGGGAAGATTTCCGGCAGCAGGGCGCCCATGGGGCCGAAGGTCATGCCCATCAGGAACAGCTCCAGCGCCAGGAACAGGCCCACCGCCTGGCTGGAGCCGTGGGTCAGCAGCGGCTCCATGGCAAAGCCGGACAGCAGCGCGGCGATGGCGCTCACCGCCAGCACCGGCTTGCGCCCGAAGCGATCGGCCAGCCAGGCCGACAGCGGCGTGGCCAGGGCCATGAACAGCACCGCGATGCACAGCAGGCCGAGGAATTCCTGCCGGCTGTAGCCGAGATTCTTCACCCCGTAGCTCAGCGAGAACACCGTGGAGATGTAGAAGAGGGCGTAACACACCACCATGCTCAGGGCGCCCAGCAACACCGCCTTGCCATGCTTGCCGAAGGTCTCGACCATGGGCAGGCGCAGTTTCTCGCGGCGGGCCATGGCCTCGGCGAACACCGGCGTCTCGTGCAGCGACAGCCGCACATAGAGGCCGACCACCACCAGCAGCGCGCTGAGCAGGAAGGGAATGCGCCAGCCCCAGGCGCGGAACTGCTCGTCGTCCAGCAGCAGCGCCAGGGCCAGGAACAGGCCGTTGGCCATGAGGAAGCCGATGGAGGGGCCGAGCTGGGGGAACATGCCGAACCAGGCGCGCTTGCCGGGCGGGGCGTTCTCGGTGGCCAGCAGCGCCGCCCCGCCCCATTCGCCACCCAGTCCCAGGCCCTGGCCGAATCTCAGCAGACACAGCAGGATGGGCGCCCAGACGCCGATGCTGGCGTAGCCGGGCAGGAGGCCGATCAGGGTGGTGGAAATGCCCATCAGCAGCAGCGAGGCCACCAGGGTGGACTTGCGGCCGATGCGGTCGCCGAAGTGGCCGAACAGCAGCGAACCCAGGGGGCGCGCCAGGAAGGCGATGCCAAAGGTGATGAAGGCGCTGAGGGTCTGGGCCATGCCCGCGCCCTGGGGAAAGAATACCGGGCCGATCACCAGAGCCGCGGCCGTGGCATAGACATAGAAATCGTAGAACTCGATGGCGGTGCCGATGAAGCTGGCGGTGGCCACGCGGGTGGGGGAGTTGCGCGGCACGGAGGTGGGCGCGTCGAAGGCGGCAGCGGTCGTGGACATGCAGGGTTACCGGGCAGTCGTTCTTGTAGGAGGCGTCTGCCGGAGCGGCCCGATGGGGCAGCGGCTGTCCGAGGGTGGGGACGGGCGTGACGACCTGTTATGACGTGCCGGGCGCGACCTGGCTGTTGGCCGGGTCGCGCCGAACGTGGTTCGGTCGCCTGATTATGCAGGTAGCGGAATGACGACTGTCAACGATGCAGGATGAATTCCCGCACCAGCTTGCTACCGAAGTAGGCCAGCATCAGCAGGATGAAGCCCAGCAGCGTCCAGCGGATCGCCGTATGGCCGCGCCAGCCCAGGCGATGGCGGCCCCACAGCAGGATGCCGAACACCACCCAGGCGATGCAGGAGAGCACCGTCTTGTGGATCAGGTGCTGGGCGAACATATCCTCGACAAAGAACCAGCCGGAGATCAGCGCCAGTGACAGCACCACCCAGCCAGCCCAGAGAAAGCCGAACAGCAGGCTTTCCATGGTCTGTAGCGGCGGAAAACTGCGGATCAGTCCCGAGGGGTGCTTGTTCTTGAGTTGATGGTTCTGCAACAGCACCAGGCAGGACTGCAGCACCGCCAGGGTGAAGAGACCATAGGCGATGATCGACAGCAGTACGTGCACGACGATCTTGGGCGATACGTCCAGCGGCGTGACCGTGCCGGGCGGCACGAACTCGGCCAGCAGCGCGGTCACCGCACCCAGGGGATAGATCAGCACCAGCAGCGGTTGCAGCGGCATGCGTAGGCAGCCGATCAGCATCAGCGCGATGGCAGTCGCCGAAATGAGGCTGGAGGCGTCGAAGAAGTCCAGGCTCAGGGTCGGTTCGAGGATCAGCTGCAGGTAGACAGCCAGGGCGTGAGGCAGCAGGGCCAGGATGCCGGCGCCCAGGACCAGGGGCTTGCTCGACGGCTGCTTGCGCAGCAGGCAACTGCCCTGGTAGAGGGTCGCGAGCAGATAGAGGGCGGCGGCCAAAAGGGTGGGCAGCAGGGCGTGCATGGTCCGGTTTCAGCAGGGCGGAAAGCAGGCGAGTGTGGCACAGACAGGGCGGCACAGAAAGTCTGAGGCACGCCCTGGCGCCTGCCGGGCAACCCGGCCGAACCCTGGCCGCCAATGGATGGTCCCATGAGGTACATATCTTGAAGAGGTCGCGACCATGCTTAAATTTCTCGGCGGTACCATGGGCATCATTTTCCTGATCGGCCTGGTGGTGGTCATCGGCATCTTCTCGCTGATTTTCTGACCCCATCCCTCGGGTACCGGCCTTGGCGCCGGTGCCTGTCTTCCTTTCCTCGGCTTCTCTCCGACGCGGGCACTGCTGACGGATTCACGCGGTACAGGCCCCAGCGGCTATCCCTGGTGCGGCGCTCTTTCGTTATACTTGTCGGTCAGCCGCCGTTTCTGCCCTGGATGTCCGCATGTTCGAGAATCTCACAGACCGCCTGTCCCAAAGCCTGCGCCACATTACCGGCAAGGCCAAGCTCACCGAAGACAACATCAAGGACACCCTGCGCGAGGTGCGCATGGCGCTGCTCGAGGCGGACGTCGCCTTGCCGGTGGTCAAGGAGTTCGTCAACCGGGTCAAGGAGCGGGCGGTCGGTACCGAGGTATCCAAGAGCCTGACCCCGGGCCAGGCCTTCGTGAAGATCGTTCGTGCTGAGCTGGAAGCCATCATGGGCGCGGCCAACGAAGACCTGGCGCTCAACGTGGCGCCACCGGCAGTCATCCTCATGGCTGGTCTGCAGGGGGCGGGCAAGACCACCACCGCGGGCAAGCTGGCGCGCTTCCTCAAGGAGCGCAAGAAGAAGACCGTCATGGTCGTTTCCGCCGACGTCTATCGTCCGGCCGCGATCAAGCAGCTGGAAACCCTGGCCGGGGAGGTAGGGGTCACCTTCTTCCCCTCCGACATCAGCCAGAAGCCGGTGGATATTGCCCAGGCCGCCATCCGCGAAGCCAAGCTGAAGTTCATCGACGTGGTCATCGTCGATACCGCCGGTCGTCTGCACATCGATAGCGAGATGATGGCGGAGATCCAGCAGGTCCACGCCGCCACCAAGCCGGCCGAGACCCTGTTCGTGGTCGATGCCATGACCGGCCAGGACGCCGCCAACACCGCCAAGGCCTTCAACGACGCCCTGCCGCTCACCGGCGTGATCCTGACCAAGGTCGACGGTGACGCCCGTGGTGGTGCCGCCCTGTCGGTTCGCCACATCACCGGCAAGCCGATCAAGTTCATCGGCATGGGCGAGAAGAGCGAAGCCCTCGATCCTTTCCACCCTGACCGTGTCGCCTCGCGCATCCTTGGCATGGGTGACGTCCTCTCGCTGATCGAGCAGGCCGAGCAGACCCTGGATCGGGAAAAGGCCGACAAGCTGGCCAAGAAGCTCAAGAAGGGCAAGGGCTTCGATCTCGAGGATTTCCGCGACCAGCTGCGCCAGATGAAAAACATGGGCGGCCTGGGTTCGCTGATGGACAAGCTGCCGACCATGATGGGTGGCATGAACATCCAGCAGATGGGCAATGCCCAGGGCGCGGCGGAAAAGCACTTCAAACAGATGGAAGCCATCATCGACTCCATGACCCCGGCCGAGCGCCGTGATCCGGAGATGATCAGCGGCTCGCGCAAGAAACGCATCGCGCTGGGTTCGGGTACCCAGGTGCAGGACGTCGGTCGTCTCATCAAGCAGCACAAGCAGATGCAGAAGATGATGAAAAAGGTCACCGCCAAGGGCGGCATGGCCAAGATGATGCGCGGCATGGGCAGCATGTTGCCCGGCGGTGGCATGCCCAAGATGTGATCCCCGGTGCCGCCCGTCGCCAGACGGTCGGCCCTGGAAAGAACTCTGCGAAGGGCAGTGGCACCAGTATTGATGCGCCTTCGCGAGTGGCTCGGCGCCGTTGTCCGAGCCTTCAGTCCGCCCCGATGCCGGAAGTGCCGTCAAAAGCCATTGGCAAAAAGGGTGGCAGCCCTTAGAATATGCGGCCTTTCGGGCCATGTGGCCCAGCGTGCCCACTGTTTCAAGCACCGACTACAGGAACGAAGTTCAATGGTAACCATCCGTCTAGCCCGTGGCGGCTCCAAGAAGCGCCCCTTCTACCACCTGACCGTGACCAACAGCCGCAATGCGCGTGATGGTCGCTTCGTTGAGCGCATCGGTTTCTTCAACCCGATCGCCAGCGGCGCCGAAATCCGTCTGTCGGTGGATCAAGAGCGTGCCAGCTACTGGCTGTCGCAGGGCGCCCAGCCGTCCGAGCGCGTTGCTCAGCTGCTCAAGAGCGCTCAGGCTACCGCCTGAAGACCATGAGTACGCCGACCCCCGCCCCCGACCTGGTGGTCCTGGGCAAGATAGTTTCGGTCTTCGGCGTACGCGGTGAGCTCAAGATCTACTCCTTTACCGATCCGCTCGACAATCTGCTGGACTATCGGACCTGGACGCTGCGGCGCGAAGGCGAGATCCGGCAGGTCAAGGTGCTCGGCGGTCGGCTGCACGGCAAGGTTCTGACGGTACGTCTGCAGGGCCTGGATGATCGCGAAGAGGCCCGTCTCATGGCCGGTTTCGAGATCTGCGTGCCGCGTAGTGAATTGCCCCAGCTGGGCGCCGGCGACTATTACTGGCATCAGTTGGAAGGTCTCAAGGTGATCAATCGCGAAGGCCAGTGGCTGGGTGTGGTGGATCATCTGCTGGAGACCGGGGCCAACGACGTCATGGTGGTCAAGCCCAGTGCTGGCAGCCTCGACGATCGTGAGCGTCTACTGCCCTATCTGCCTGACCAGTACGTGCTGGCGGTGGATCTGGCCAAGGGCGAGATGCAGGTCGACTGGGACGCGGATTTCTAATCCATGCGTATCGATGTCATCAGCCTCTTTCCCGAGATGTTCGAGGCCGTGAGCGCCTATGGCGTGAGCGGTCGCGCGATGAAGCAGGGGCTCCTGGAACTGACCTGCTACAACCCGCGCAGCTATACCGAGGATCGCCACCAGACCGTGGACGACCGGCCCTTTGGCGGCGGTCCCGGGATGGTCATGAAGATCCAGCCGCTGGAGCGCGCCCTGGCCGATGCCAAGGGTGATTCGGCGGCGAAGGTGATCTACCTGTCCCCCCAGGGTCGCAAGCTCGACCAGGCGGCGGTACGGGAACTGGCGCAGGAGGAGCATCTGATCCTCATCGCCGGGCGTTACGAAGGCATCGACGAGCGTTTCATCGAGACGCACGTGGATGAAGAATGGTCGATTGGCGACTATGTGCTGTCCGGCGGTGAATTGCCGGCCATGGTACTGATCGATGGGGTTACGCGACTGCTGCCCGGAGCCTTGGGGCATGTGGATTCCGCCGAGCAGGACTCGTTTACCGACGGCCTGCTCGATTGCCCGCACTACACCCGACCCGAGGTGTACGAGGGCCGTCGCGTACCCGACGTGTTGCTCAGTGGTAACCACGAGCATATCCGGCGCTGGCGCCTGCAGCAGTCCCTGGGACGCACTGCGGAGCGACGCGCCGATCTTCTGGATGGCCGCTCGCTTTCTGGAGAAGAGCAGAACCTGTTGGCGGAATACCTTCGTCAGCGGAACGATAGTTAGGTATCGATGGCGGGCCGCGGCCTGTCTTAGGAGCAGAGTGACATGACCAACAAAATCATTGCCCAGATCGAAGCTGAGCAGATGAACAAGGAAATCCCGGCGTTCGCCCCCGGCGACACCGTGATCGTCCAGGTTAAGGTGAAGGAAGGCGACCGTCAGCGTCTGCAGGCCTTCGAAGGCGTGGTGATCGGCAAGCGTAACCGCGGCCTGAACAGCGCCTTCACCGTGCGCAAGATCTCCAACGGCGTTGGCGTCGAGCGTACCTTCCAGACCTACAGCCCGCTGGTCGACAGCCTGAGCGTCAAGCGTCGCGGTGACGTGCGCAAGGCCAAGCTGTACTACCTGCGCGAACTGTCCGGCAAGGCTGCCCGCATCAAGGAAAAGCTTTCCTGATCGCGGCGTGACCAGAAAAAAGCAGCTTCGGCTGCTTTTTTCGTTTCTGAGGTTCGAGGTAAGACATGACGACCCGCGAAGCGGAAATCCAGCGGCGCACCGCGCTGTCGGAAACCCGGGTGGCCAAGGCGGTTTTCCCGCCCACCACCAATCATCACCACACCCTGTTCGGCGGCACTGCCCTGGCCTGGATGGATGAGGTGTCCTTCATCACCGCGACGCGCTTCTGCCGCAAGCCGCTGGTGACGGTCTCCACCGATCGCATCGACTTCAATCATCCGATTCCCGCCGGCTCCATCGTCGAACTGATCGGGCGGGTGGTGAAGGTCGGTAATACCAGCATCAAGGTGCAGGTCGAGGTCTTCGTCGAGGGCATGTTGGCGGAAGGGCGCGAGCGCGCCATCAACGGTGCTTTCAGCTTTGTCGCGGTCGACGACGAGGGCAAGCCGACGCCGGTGCTGCCCGGATTCGCCGCGTGAGCGCCGAGCGGCTGATCGAGGAGTTCCTCGACGCCCTGTGGCTGGAGAAGGGGCTGTCGCCCCATACCCGCAGTGCCTACCGCACCGATCTGCTGGCCTTCGCCCGCTGGCTGGAGGGCAGGGGGCTGACCCTGGAGAATCTGGGGCGTGACGCCGTGCTCGATCACCTCGGCTGGCGGCTGAGCGAGGGCTACCAGGCGCGCTCCACTGCACGTTTCCTCTCCGGCCTGCGCAGCTTCTACAAGTATGCCGTGCGCGAAGGGCGGGTTGCCGAGGATCCGACGCTGCTGGTGAGCATGCCGCAGCTGGGCGCGCCGCTGCCCAAGAGCCTGTCCGAGGCGGACGTGGAAGCCCTGCTGGCCGCGCCGGATACCGAGGACACCCTGGGCCTGCGTGATCGCACCATGCTCGAGGTGCTCTATGCCACCGGACTGCGGGTGACCGAGCTGATCAGCCTGACCCTGGACGAGATCAACCTGCGCGAGGGCTCACTGCGGGTGTTCGGCAAGGGCAGCAAGGAACGGCTGATTCCCCTGGGCGAAGAGGCCATCGCCTGGTTGGAGGACTATCTCAAGACCGCGCGACCACTACTGCTGGGTGGCCAGCCCGGTGACATCCTCTTCCCCAGCCAGAGAGGTACGCCCATGACCCGGCAGACCTTCTGGCACCGCATCAAGCTGCATGCCCAGGTGGCCGGCATCCGCACCTCGCTGTCGCCGCATACCCTCAGGCACGCCTTCGCCACCCACCTGCTCAACCACGGCGCCGACCTGCGCACGGTGCAGATGCTGCTCGGCCATACCAGTCTGTCCACCACCCAGATCTATACCCATGTCGCCCGGGTGCGGCTGCAGCAACTGCACGCCCAGCACCATCCGCGCGGCTAGAGCGGTGTTTCAGAAGTTCGCGCAAGAATTGGCGAGTGATTTTGGTTTCTGAGCCAGGCGCCGGGACGAGTCATAGCAGGGCTATGGCAAGAAGCGGCAACGCCGCTCAGGGATCAAAAGCGCCGCCAAAATTGCGTAGATACTTCTGAAGCCCCGCCCTGGGGCGGGACCGCCGTAGCCGGCAGGTCTGTGGTAGGCTTGCCGGCGTCTCAACAGGAGTCAACCATGCGTATTTCCCAACTGTTGCTCGCCGCTTGCCTGGGGCTCGGCGTGCAACTGGCTCAGGCCGAACCTGAGCAGGCCATTCGCCAGAGCCTGACCGCGCTGCAACCCAATCTCGCCATCGAGTCCATCGCCAAGAGCCCGCTGGAAGGCCTCTACCAGGTCCAGCTCAAGGGCGGTCGGGTGCTCTATGCCAGTGGTGACGGCCAGTTCGTCATGCAGGGCTATCTCTACCAGGTCAAGGACGGCAAGGCCTCCAACCTGACCGAGAAGGCCGAGAACGTCGCCGTGGCGCGGCAGATCAACGGCCTCGATCGCAATCAGATGATCATCTATCCCGCCCAGGGCGAGACCAAGGCGCACATCACCGTCTTCACCGACACCACCTGCCCCTATTGCCAGAAGCTGCATGCCGAGGTGCCCGAGCTGAACAAGCGCGGCATCGAGGTGCGTTACCTGGCCTTCCCGCGGCAGGGCATGGGCTCGCCGGGCTCCAAGCAGCTGGAAGCGGTATGGTGCGCCAAGGACAAGCCTACTGCGCTGAACCAGATGTTCACCGGGCATGAGGTCAAGTCCGAAAGCTGCCAGAATCCGGTCGCTCAGCAATTCGCGCTGGGTCAGAACATGGGCATTCAGGGCACCCCGGCGATTATTCTGGCCGATGGCCAGATGATTCCGGGGTACCAGCCGGCAGACCAGCTGGCGGAAGCGGCAATCAGCGCCCGCTAGGTTCTGCACGACGCATCAAGCGCGGGCACTTTCGTACAGGGCCTTGCGCGGCGACAGAGATTTCAACGGCGCTGCGGAGCGGCGCCACACGACATGGGGATAAGGGTGTGAAGCCGGTCAAAGTAGGCATCTGTGGTCTGGGTACCGTGGGCAGCGGGACCTTCAACGTACTCAAGCGCAACGCCGAGGAAATCGCCCGGCGTGCCGGACGGGGTATCGAGGTGGCGCAGATCGCCCAGCGCCGGCCGAATCCTCACTGCGATACCGGCAGCACGCCAATCACCGCCGATGTCCTGGCCGTGGTCGACAATCCCGAGATCGACGTGGTGGTGGAGCTGATCGGCGGCTACACCCTGGCGCGCGAGCTGGTGCTGCGCGCCATCGCCAATGGCAAGCACGTGGTCACCGCCAACAAGGCGCTGATCGCGGTCCACGGCAACGAGATCTTCGCCAAGGCGCGCGAGCAGGGCGTGATCGTCGCCTTCGAGGCCTCGGTGGCCGGTGGCATCCCGGTGATCAAGGCGCTGCGCGAAGGCCTGGCGGCCAACCGCATCAACTGGGTGGCCGGCATCATCAACGGCACTGGCAACTTCATCCTCTCCGAGATGCGCGAGAAGGGTCGCACCTTCCCCGACGTCCTGGCCGAGGCCCAGGCGCTGGGTTATGCCGAAGCCGATCCGACCTTCGATGTGGAAGGCATAGACGCCGCCCACAAGCTGACCATCCTGGCGTCCATCGCCTTTGGCATCCCGCTGCAATTCGACAAGGCCTACACCGAGGGTATCACCCGGCTGACCACCGCCGATGTCGGCTACGCCGAGGCGCTGGGCTATCGCATCAAGCACCTGGGCGTGGCGCGCAGCACCGACCAGGGCATCGAGCTGCGGGTACACCCGACGCTGATCCCGGCCGATCGGCTGATCGCCAACGTCAACGGCGTGATGAACGCGGTGATGGTCAATGGCGACGCCGTCGGCTCGACGCTGTTCTACG
This sequence comes from Pseudomonas oryzihabitans, assembly GCF_001518815.1. Classification (NCBI taxonomy): domain Bacteria; kingdom Pseudomonadati; phylum Pseudomonadota; class Gammaproteobacteria; order Pseudomonadales; family Pseudomonadaceae; genus Pseudomonas; species Pseudomonas oryzihabitans. Next base: position 3,865,490 of record NZ_CP013987.1, on the reverse strand, counting down.
GCGCCGGAGCCGGCCAGGAGCCTACCGCCTCGGCGGTGGTGGCCGACCTGGTGGACGTGGTCCGCGCCATGACGTCCGACCCGGAAAACCGCGTGCCGCACCTGGCCTTCCAGCCCGATGCGCTGTCCGACCATCCGGTGTTGCCGATCGAGTCCTGCGAGAGCGCCTACTATCTGCGCATCCAGGCCAAGGATCACCCAGGCGTGCTGGCCCAGGTGGCGAGCATCCTGTCGGCACGCGGCATCAACATAGAGTCCATCATGCAGAAGGAAGCCGAGGAGCATGACGGCCTGGTGCCCATGATCCTCATCACCCATCGCGTGATCGAGCGTCACATGGTCGAGGCCATCGCCGCCCTGGAAGCCCTGGACGACGTCGTCGGCGACGTGGTCCGCATCCGTGTCGAGCACCTGAACTGAGCAGCCTGGCGGCGCCCGGCGCCGCCGTCTTTCCCGAGGTCGAGTCATGCGTTACATCAGTACCCGCGGCCAGGCGCCCGCGCTGAATTTCGAAGAAGTGCTGCTGGCGGGTCTCGCCAGTGATGGTGGTCTCTACGTACCGGAGAACCTGCCGCGGTTTTCCCTGGAGGAGATCGCCTCCTGGGCCGGTCTGCCCTATCACGAGCTGGCCTTCCGGGTGATGAAGCCCTTCGTCGCCGGCTCCATCGCCGATGCCGAATTCAAGGCCATCCTGGAAGAGACCTACGCCGGTTTCGCCCACAGCGCCATCGCGCCGCTGCGCCAGCTGGACGCCAACGAGTGGGTGCTGGAGCTGTTCCATGGCCCGACCCTGGCCTTCAAGGACTTCGCCCTGCAGCTGCTCGGCCGGTTGCTCGACCATGTACTGGCCAAGCGCGGCGAGCGCGTGGTGATCATGGGCGCTACCTCCGGTGACACCGGCTCGGCGGCCATCGAGGGCTGCAAGCGCTGCGAAAACGTGGACATCTTCATCCTGCATCCGCACCAGCGGGTGTCGGAAGTGCAGCGCCGGCAGATGACCACGCTGCTGGGCGACAACATCCACAACATCGCCATCGAAGGCAACTTCGACGACTGCCAGGAGATGGTCAAGGCCAGCTTCGCCGACCAGGGCTTCCTCAAGGGCGCGCCGCTGGTGGCGGTCAACTCGATCAACTGGGCGCGGATCATGGCCCAGATCGTCTACTACTTCCATGCGGCCCTGCAGCTGGGCGGCCCGGCGCGCTCCATCGCCTTCTCCGTGCCCACCGGCAACTTCGGCGACATCTTCGCCGGCTACCTGGCGCGCAACATGGGCTTGCCGGTGAGCCAGCTGGTCGTGGCGACCAACCGCAACGACATCCTGCACCGCTTCATGTCGGGCAACCGCTACGACAAGCAGCAGCTGGAGGCCTCGCTGTCGCCGTCCATGGACATCATGGTGTCGTCCAACTTCGAGCGTCTGCTGTTCGACCTGCACGGTCGGGACGGCCTGGCCCTGGCCGAGCTGATGGCGAATTTCCGTAGCAGCGGCACCCTGTCGGTGGCGGATGATCGCTGGACCGAGGCACGCAAGCTGTTCGACTCCCTGGCTGTCAGCGACGAAGAGACCTGCGCCACCATCGCCGAGGTCTATGCGGCTACTGGCGAAGTGCTGGATCCGCACACCGCCATTGGCGTGCGCGCCGCTCGCGAATGCCGCCGCAGCCTGGCCACCCCCATGGTGGTGCTGGGTACCGCCCACCCGGTGAAATTCCCCGAAGCGGTGGAAAAGGCCGGCATCGGCGCAACGCTGAGCCTGCCGACCCACCTGGCCGACCTGCTGCAACGCGAAGAGCGCTGCACCGTGCTGCCCAACGACCTCGCCGCCGTCCAGGCCTTCGTCGCCCGCCACGGCAAGCGTGGTCAGCCGCTGTAGGGTAGTTTGCCCAACCTATGACCGTAGGTTGGGCAGAGACGGCCCCATCGTCGAAGCCCAACAAAGTCGGACGCGAATCGTCTTTGTTGGGCTTCGCTGCGCTCAGCCCAACCTACGGATCCACGGTCCCAAGTCCCGCGGCCTTTTCCGGTACAATGCCCGGCTTTCCCTGCCGGTGACCCGCCCATGGCTCTGCAAGCCACGCCCTACAAAGTCGAACTCAACCTCACCGATCTGGATCGTGGGGTCTACGAGAATCTGCGCCTGACCGTGGCGCGGCATCCCTCCGAGACCGAGGAGCGGCTGGTGGTACGGTTGTTGGCCTTTGCGCTCTGGTACAACGAGCAGCTGGCCTTTGGGCGCGGCCTGTCCGATGTCGACGAGCCGGCGCTGTGGGAGAAGAGTCTCGATGGTCGGGTACTGCACTGGATCGAGGTCGGGCAGCCCGATGCCGAGCGCCTGACCTGGTGCAGCCGTCGCACCGAACGTACCAGCCTGCTGGCCTATGGCAACCTGCGTGTCTGGCAGACCAAGGTGGTGGATGCGGTCAGGACGCTGAAGAACCTGCACATCGCCGCCGTACCCGCCGAGCCCCTGGCCGAGCTGGCCCGCGATCTGCCGCGTAGCATCGCTTGGCAGGTGATGATCAGCGAAGGCACCCTGTTCGTCACCGACGACCGTGGCCAGCACGAACTGCAGCTGGAATGGCTGCTGGGCGAGCGTTGATGCGCCTGGAGCCTCGCCCGCTGCCGGCGGTGTTGCCCGACCTGGGCGACCTGCCGCCGCTGCTCACCCGGCTCTATGCCGCGCGCGGCGTGACCCAGCCGGAAGAACTGGACAAGGGCCTGGCGCGGCTGGTGCCCTATCACCAGCTCAAGGGCATCGAGGCGGCGGTGGAGCTGCTGGCCCGCGCCCTGGAAGAGCGCCGCCGCATCCTCATCGTCGGCGATTTCGACGCCGATGGCGCCACCGCCAGCGCCGTGGGCGTGCTGGCCCTGCGCCGGCTGGGCGCCGCCTGGGTCGACTACCTGGTACCCAATCGTTTCGAATACGGCTATGGCCTGACGCCCGAGATCGTCGCCGTGGCCCTGCAGCGCGAACCCGAGGTGCTGCTCACCGTCGACAACGGCATCTCCAGCCTGGATGGGGTGGCCGTGGCCAAGGCGGCCGGGCTGCAGGTGGTCATCACCGACCACCACCTGCCGGGCGCCGAATTGCCCGCCGCTGACGCCATCGTCAATCCCAACCAGCCGGCCTGCGCCTTTCCCAGCAAGTGCATCGCCGGGGTCGGGGTGATCTTCTATGTGATGCTGGCCCTGCGCAGCCGCCTGCGCGAGAGCGGCTGGTTCGCCCGTCAGGGCCTGGCCGAGCCCAATCTGGCCGAGTTGCTGGATCTGGTGGCCCTGGGTAGCGTCGCCGACGTGGTGCCGCTGGATGCCAACAACCGCATCCTGGTGCACCAGGGGCTGATGCGGATCCGCGCCGGCCGGGCACGGCCGGGGCTCAAGGCACTGCTGGAAGTGGCCGGGCGCCAACCGGGCAAGGTGGCCTCCAGCGATCTCGGTTTCATCCTCGGGCCGCGCCTCAATGCGGCCGGTCGCCTGGACGACATGTCCATCGGCATCGAGTTGCTGCTCTGCGAAGACCCGCAGCTGGCGCAGGAATACGCCCAGCAACTGGACGACTTCAACAAGGACCGCAAGAGCATCGAGCAGGGCATGCAGCGCGAAGCGCTCAAGCAGCTCAAGGAATTGCCGGAAGACAATCTGCCCTTCGGTCTCTGCCTGTTCGATCCAGAATGGCACCAGGGCGTGATCGGTATCCTCGCCTCGCGCCTCAAGGAAAAGTATCACCGCCCCGCGCTGGCCTTTGCCGATGACGGCAGCGGCACCGGCATGCTCAAGGGTTCGGCGCGTTCGGTGGCCGGGTTGCACATCCGCGATGCCCTGGACGCTGTGGCGACCCGCCATCCGGGACTGATCACCAAGTTCGGTGGTCACGCCATGGCCGCCGGCCTCAGCCTGCCCCAGGCGCACTACGAGACCTTTGCCGCCGCCTTCGACGCCGAGGTGCGGCGCCACCTGCAAGCCGACGACCTCAGCGGGCGACTGCAGACCGACGGCTGCCTCGCTCCTGCCGAGTTCCAGCTCAACCTGGCCCAGGCCCTGCGTCAGGCCGGTCCCTGGGGCCAGCAGTTTCCCGAGCCGCTGTTCCACGGCACCTTCGAGATCCTCTCCCAGCGTCTGCTCAAGGAGCGCCATCTCAAGCTGACCCTGCGCAGCGAGCAGGGTGGCCCGGAGCTGGACGGCATCGCCTTCAACATCGACCGCGACACTTGGCCCGATCCCAACATCCGCTGGGCCGAGCTGGCCTATCGGCTGGACGTGAACGAGTTTCGCGGCAACGAGAGCGTGCAACTGCTGGTGGTGCACCTGGCGCCGCGTTAGGTCTCGTTTGAAAGGTGCCTGCGCTCGGTGATGCTGCGTTAAAAATCAGCTGGTTCGCCAGTCCGATCGGAATGCTCATCTACCACTCGTAAACTCGAGCGCGAGTCCGATCCGCTTCCTCGCTGATTTGATTCGCTGGCGCTCACCCTCCGGGCCAGCCGTTGGCCGTTACTCCCGTTGGTCGTTGCGCCTTGCCTGACCTTAGCTCGGCGACTTTTCAGACGAGCCCTGTCGGATCGGCGATCTATTCTGGTCGGGCGTACTCCAATGCCGTGAATCCCGACTAGACGAGGTCCGCCATGAGTCTCCTGTTCCAGCCCCTGACCCTGCGTCAGCTGACCCTGCCCAATCGCGTGGTGGTCTCCCCGATGTGCCAGTACTCCAGCGAAGACGGCTTCGCCAACGACTGGCATCTGGTCCACCTCGGCAGCCGCGCCACCGGTGGCGCCGGTCTGGTGATCTTCGAAGCCACCGCGGTCACCGCCGACGGGCGCATCACGCCCCAGGACCTGGGCCTGTGGAAGGATGAGCAGATCGAGCCCCTGCGGCGCATCACCCAGTTCATCGAAGGCCAGGGCAGCGTCGCCGGCATCCAGCTGGCCCACGCCGGGCGCAAGGCCAGTACCTGGCAGCCCTGGCTCGGCAAGCACGGCAGCGTGCCCATCGCCGAGGGCGGCTGGGTGCCGGTGGCGCCTTCGGCCATCGCCTTCGATCCGCAGCACACCCGGCCCACGGCCATGGATCGCGATGATATCGCCAGCGTCCGCCGGGCCTTCGTGGAGACCGCCGAGCGCGCCCTGGCGGCCGGCTTCAAGGTCGCCGAGGTCCATGCCGCCCACGGCTATCTGCTGCACCAGTTCCTCTCGCCGCTCTCCAATCGCCGCGAGGACGATTACGGCGGCAATTTCGAGAATCGCATTCGCCTGTTGCTGGAAGTCACCGCCGATGTACGCGCGGTCTGGCCGGAAGAGTTGCCGTTGTTCGTGCGGGTTTCCGCCACTGACTGGGTAGAAGACGGTTGGGATGTCGACGAGACGGTGGAGCTGGCACGCCGGCTGAAGACGCTAGGCGTCGACCTGATCGACGTCTCCTCCGGTGGCACCGCCGCCCAGGCGGACATTCCTACCGGGCCCGGCTACCAGACCCAGTTCGCCGAGCGGGTACGCAAGGAAGCCGACATCCCCAGTGGCGCGGTGGGCATGATCACCGATGCGGCCCAGGCCGAGCACGTGCTGCGTACCGGGCAGGCCGATCTGGTGCTGTTGGCACGCGAACTGCTGCGCGATCCCTACTGGCCGCTCAACGCTGCCGAGTCCCTGCGCGAAAAGGTTTCCTGGCCGCCGCAGTACGTGCGTGCCGCGCACCGGGATACGCCACTGCGCAAGCCGTTCGGCGCGGAGTAGACCGAAAGGCGGCCACCCATTCGGATGGCTGCCTGCCTCAGGGCTTGACCGGTCGCAGCAGGGCTTCCAGCGCGTCGCTGTCGTAGTAGTCGCCCAGGTACCAGATGCGGCCGTCGCGGATCTTCATGATGCTGGCGCCGCGAATCTTCACCGGCTGCTTGCCAGTGGCGGTAACGCGGTTGCCGGTCAGTTCCCATTCGAAGGCGATGCTGCGCGGACCGATCACCGGCTTGTGCACCATCTTCACCTCCAGATCGGGCACGGCCTTGAGTGTGACCTTGACGATGCGGTCACGGGCCTGGGTGCGGCTGGTCTCGGTGGTGGCAGCACCACTGTCGAAATACTGCACCTTGGGATCGAGCAGCGCGCTGGCGGCCTCGGCGTCGTGATCGTTCCAGGCATCGAGATAGCGATTGGCGATGAGGCGGGCGTCCTCGGCGGCGGCCTGAACCTGGCCGGCGGTGAGGGCGAGCGAAAGCGCGAACAGCACAGCCAGACGCGAACGCATGGGGTGTCTCCGGCAACTGCAAGGGGAAGATGCAAGAGTAGCGCCCAGTGCAACTGTCAGTCAGAAATATTTTGTATCGACCAGGTCGATGCGGGCCTCGAGATTGCAACATCCGGTAAGCAGGTGCCGGGAGCCGGAGGGCGAGGGGAGCGGTCACAACAGCCTGAACCCTGTCTCTTGTGGAGGTTGTCCATGAATACCCGCGGTTTGCTCGATCAGTTGCTCAGGGCCGGCCAGCAGGCCCTGGCCAAGAAGACCGGCCAGTCGACCACGCGGCCGGGTGCCGGTACGCCGTCGTCGGGCAAGGACCCCTTGGGCGGCCTGCTCTCGGGCTTGGGTAGCAGCGGGTTGGCCGCCGGCGCCCTGACGGCCCTGCTGGGCAGCAAGCGCGGCCGTGGCCTGGGCGGCAAGGCCATTGGCTACGGCGGGCTGGCGGCACTTGGCATGGCTGCCTACAAGGCCTATCAGTCCTGGCAAGCCAATCAGGCGCAGGGTACGCAGACCGCCGAGCCTCGCACCGTGGATCGGGTGCCAGAGCACGAAGCCGAGGCCCATGGCCGGGCGGTACTCATCGCACTGATCGCGGCAGCCAAGGCCGATGGTCATGTCGATGACCAGGAGCGCCAGGCCATCGAGGCCGAGATGGCTAAGGTGGATGACGATCCCGAGCTGCGCAGCTGGTTGCAGCGGGAACTGGAACAACCGCTGGATCCGGCCAAGGTCGCCGCGGCAGCCGAAACACCGGAGATGGCCGCCGAGATGTACCTGGCCAGCCTGATGCTGATCGACGATCAGCAGTACATGGAAAAGGCTTACCTGGACGAACTGGCGCGTCAGCTGCGCCTGGAACCAGGCCTGCGGACCGAACTGGAACGTGAGGCCGCGGCGGTCTGACGGCTAGGGGAGCGGGCGTTCATCGCCCAGCAGGACGCTCCGCTCCGCCGCGCAGAGGTGCAACAGGAAATCCCAGACCACGCGCAGGCGCGCTGAGCGGTGCAACTCCCGGTGGGTCGAGATCCAGTACTCGCGGGTGAAGGACCGCTCCGGGAGCACGCCTTCCAAGGGGGTCTTCTGACCCACCAGGTAGCAGGGCAACACCGCGATGCCGATGCCGGCACAAGCGGCCTCGCGCTGGGCGATGACGCTGGTGCTGCGAAAGACGATGCGCGGTTCGGGGCAGAGTCCCTGGATGAATTGCAGTTCACGAGTGTACAGCAGGTCGTCGACGTAACCGATGAAGGCCTGTTCGCCGAGGTCGGCTTCGGCATCCAGCGCCGGTGCTCGATCCAGGTAGGCGCGACTGGCATAGAATCTCAGGCGATAGGGCGTCAGTCGCCGGCCGATCAGGCCTTCGGCGGTGGGCCTTTCCAGGGTGATGGCGATGTCCGCTTCGCGGTTGGTGACGCTGACGAAGCGCGGCACCGAGACCAGCTCCACTTCCAGACCCGGATAATCGCGCAGCAGCGCTCCCAGGCGCTGGGCGAGAAAGCCGGTGCCCAGGCCTTCGGTCACCCCGACCCGTACCTGGCCCAGCGGATTGAGCCTCTGGGTCACGGCCTCCTGGGCCAGCAGCGCGGCTTCTTCCATCGCCTGGGCATGCGCCAGCAGGGCCTGGCCGGCGGGGGTGAGCTGATAGCCGCTGGCCTGCTGCACCAGCAACTGGCTGCCCAGGGCGCGTTCCAGCGCCTCCAGGTGACGGGCGACGGTGGCATGACTGACGCCCAGGCTGCGAGCGGCGGTGAGCAGGCGGCCATGGCGCTGGACCTCCAGAAAAACCCGCAGATCGTTCCAATCGAACATCCTTTTTCCTCGTCGGTGCCTGTCTGACCGGCCGCTTGCTGGGCGCTGTTCAGAAATGCACAGCCGTTGCCCGTTTTCTGCGACTGTTGTTCGCGGATGACGACACTAGGATAGGGACCACAACAACAAAAAAGCGAGGGAACGTCATGCCCGGTCCTGCTGCGGAATATGACTTCATCATCGTCGGTGCCGGTCCGGCCGGCTGCCTGTTGGCCAATCGACTGTCCGCCGATCCGGCCCATCGCGTACTGCTGCTGGAAGCGGGCGGGCGCGACAACCATCCCTGGATCCACATCCCGGTCGGCTACCTGTTCTGCATCGGCAATCCGCGCACCGACTGGTGCTTCAAGACCGAGGTGGAAGCGGGCCTGGGCGGCCGGGCGCTCAATTATCCGCGCGGTCGGGTGCTGGGCGGCTGCTCCTCCATCAACGGCATGATCTACATGCGTGGCCAAGCCCGTGACTATGACGGCTGGGCCGCCGCCGGTAATCCGGGGTGGGGCTGGCAAGACGTGCTGCCGCTGTTCAAGCGCATGGAAGATCACTGCGATGGCGCCTCGACCTTTCATGGCGCGGGGGGCGAGTGGCGGGTGGAGCGCCAGCGCCTGCACTGGACGCTGCTCGACGCCTTTCGCAGTGCCGCCGACCAGACTGGCATCGAGCCGGTAGAGGACTTCAACACCGGCGACAACGAAGGCTGCGGCTATTTCCAGGTCAATCAGCGCAATGGGGTGCGCTGGAATGCGGCCAAGGCCTTTCTCAAGCCGATCCGCCAGCGCGCCAATCTGCAGGTGCTGACGGGTGTCCAGGTGGAGCGGGTACTGCTGGAGGAGGGCAGGGCGCGGGCGGTGCTGGCGCGCCTGCCGGGCCAGGCCGAGCCCCAGCGCCTGGTGGCGCGCCGGGAGATCGTGCTCTGCGCCGGCGCCATCGGCTCGCCGACCCTGCTGCAGCGTTCCGGTATCGGCCCGCGCGGCCTGCTCGAAGGGCTGGGCATCGGTGTCCAGCATCGACTGGAAGGGGTCGGCGGCAATCTGCAGGATCACCTGCAACTGCGCCTGATCTATCGGGTGCATGGCGTGCCGACCCTCAATGCCCTGGCCGGCAGTCTCTGGGGCAAGCTGGGCATGGGCCTGGAGTATCTCTGGAGCCGCAGTGGTCCCCTGGCCATGGCGCCAAGCCAACTGGGCGCCTTCGCCCGTTCCGATCCGGAGCAGCCTTCGGCCAATCTGCAGTATCACGTGCAGCCGCTGTCGCTGGAGCGCTTCGGCGAGCCGCTGCACGGCTTTCCCGCCTTTACCGCCTCGGTGTGCAACCTGCGACCGGCCAGTCGTGGCCAGGTGGCCATCCGCAGCGCCGACCTCCAGGCCGCGCCGCTGATCCAGCCGCGCTACCTCAGCGCGCCGGAGGATCTCAAGGTGGCCGCCGACGCCATCCGCCTGACCCGGCGCATCGCCGCCGCGCCGGCACTGGCGGCCTATCGACCCGAGGAGTATCTGCCGGGCCCGTCCTATCAGACGGAGGCGGAGTTGCAGCAGGCCGCGCGGGCCATCGGCACCACCATCTTCCATCCTTCCGGCACCTGTCGCATGGGCCAGGGCACCGATGCCGTGGTGGATGCCCGCCTGCGGGTGCATGGCATTCCGGGCCTTCGAGTGGCCGACGCCTCCATCATGCCGACCCTGGTCTCGGGCAACAGCTGTTCGCCGACGCTGATGATCGCCGAGCAGGCGGCCAATTTCATGCTGGCCGAGGCCCGCGAGCAGGGCGTGACCGAGCTGCCCGCGGCGCTGGCCCGACCCGAGCGGTTCTCGGCTGCCTAGTTTCTATTAGCTGGTTTCACCGACGGCGGGGCCTCCCGCCGTTTCCACCGTAGTAGCTGTCGCCCATAACAACAATCAGCCCGGCGATCCCGGGTCAGGAGAACGTGCGATGTCCGACTATGCCCAACCCCGGGTACAACCCAGCGCGGCCAGCAGTCGCCGCGAAGAACGCAAGGTGATCTTCGCCTCGTCCCTGGGGACCGTCTTCGAGTGGTACGACTTCTTTCTCTATGGCGCCCTGGCAGCGGTGATCAGCAAGCAGTTCTTCGCCGGCGTCAACGACACCACCGCCTTCATCTTCGCCCTGCTGGCCTTTGCCGCCGGTTTCGTGGTGAGGCCCTTCGGCGCCCTGGTGTTCGGGCGCCTGGGCGACATGGTCGGGCGCAAGTACACCTTCCTCGCCACCATCATCCTCATGGGCATCGCCACCTTCGGTGTCGGCCTGCTGCCCACCTATGCCAGTATCGGCGTGGCCGCGCCCATCATCCTGGTGTTGCTGCGCCTCCTGCAGGGCCTGGCCCTGGGTGGCGAATACGGCGGGGCCGCCACCTACATTGCCGAGCACGCGCCGCCCGGCAAGCGCGGCGCCCACACCAGCTGGCTGCAATCGACCGCGACCCTGGGCCTGTTGCTGTCGCTGGTGGTGATCCTGGTCTGCCGCTACCTGACCGGTGACCAGTTCGAGGTCTGGGGCTGGCGCCTGCCGTTCCTGCTGTCGATCTTCCTGCTGGCGATCTCCACCTGGATCCGCCTGTCGATGCACGAGTCGCCGGCCTTTCTGCGCATGAAGGCCGAGGGCAAGCAGAGCAAGGCGCCGATCCGCGATTCCTTCACCAACTGGAGCAACCTCAAGGTGGTGCTGATCGCCCTGTTCAGCATCAATGGCGGCCAGGCGGTGACCTTCTACCTGTCGCAGTTCTATGTGATGTTCTTTCTCACCCAGACCCTCAAACTGGACCCGGTGCTGGCCAACAACCTGCTGATCGTCAGCGTCATCCTCGGCGCGCCTTTCTTCGTCATCGCCGGCTGGCTGTCGGACAAGGTCGGGCGCAAGCCGATCCTCATGCTCGGCCTGCTGCTGGCCACGGTGCTCTACTTCCCGCTGTTCAAGGCCCTGACCCACTACGCCAACCCGCAGATCTACCAGGCCAGCCAGCAGGCCCCCATCGTGGTCACCGCCGATCCGGCCACCTGCACCTTCCAGTTCGACCCGGTGGGCAAGGCGCGCTTCGACAGTCCCTGCGACCGGGTCAAGACACTGCTGGCCAAGAGTGGCCTGCCCTACAGCAGCGTGGCCGCGGCACCAGGGGACGCGGTGCAGGTCAACGTCGGTGACAAGGTCATCGTCGGCTACGACGAGCCGGCCCTGCGCGCCGCAGTACAGGCCGCCGGGTATCCGGCCAAGGCCGACTCGGCGCAGGTCAACAAGCCCATGGTGGTGGCGGTGATCTTCGCCCTGATCCTCATCGCCACCCTCTGCTATGGACCGCTGGCGGCGTTGATGGTGGAGCTGTTTCCCACCCGCATCCGCTACACCTCGATGTCGCTGCCGTACCACATCGGCAACGGCTGGTTCGGCGGCTTCCTGCCGACGGTGTCCTTTGCCCTGGTGGTCTATACCGGCGACATCTTCTACGGCCTCTGGTACCCGGTGCTGATCACCGGCGTCAGCCTGATAGTGGGCCTGCTGTGCCTGCCGGAAACCCGCCACCGCGACCTCGACGCCGATTGAGACGCAGCGGGCGGCGTACCCCGCCGCCCGCTGAGTTTCGCCGCCGATTGGGGTATACTCGCGAGCTTTTCCACAGCTTTTCTCGCGAGTGTTTCCCCCATGGAAATCAACCCGATCGTCACCAGCATCAAGGACCTCACCAGCCGCACCCAGACCATTCGGGGGTATCTTTGACTACGATCTGAAGCAGGATCGTCTGGTCGAAGTGGAGCGTGAGCTCGAAGACCCCAACGTCTGGAACAACCCCGAGTACGCCCAGAATCTCGGCCGCGAGCGCGCCCAGCTGGCGCAGGTGGTCGGCACCCTGGACGAGCTGACCGGCGGCCTGGCCGATGCCAGCGACCTGCTGGAAATGGCGGCCGAAGAGGAAGACCAGAGCGCGGTCGATGACGTGGCGGCCGAGGTGGAGCGCCTGCGTGGCATCCTCGAGAAGCTGGAATTCCGCCGCATGTTCAGCGGCGAGATGGACCCCAACAACTGCTACCTGGACATCCAGGCCGGCTCCGGCGGCACCGAGGCCCAGGACTGGGCCAACATGCTCCTGCGCATGTACTTGCGCTGGGCCGACCAGCACGGCTTCAGCGCCGAGATCGTCGAGCTGTCCGAAGGTGAAGTCGCCGGCATCAAGGGCGCTACCGTGCACATCAAGGGCGAGTACGCCTTCGGTTGGCTGCGCACCGAGATCGGCGTGCACCGCCTGGTGCGCAAGAGTCCCTTCGACTCGGGCAACCGTCGCCACACCTCCTTTACCGCGGTGTTCGTCTCTCCCGAGATCGACGACAACATCGACATCGAGATCAACCCGTCCGATCTGCGCGTCGACACCTACCGCTCCTCTGGCGCGGGTGGCCAGCACGTGAACACCACCGACTCCGCGGTGCGGATCACCCACGTGCCCACCAATACCGTGGTGGCGTGCCAGAACGAGCGCTCCCAGCATGCCAACAGGGACACCGCCATGAAGATGCTGCGGGCCAAGTTGTACGAGCTGGAAATGCAGAAGCGCAATGCCGCGTCCCAGGCCCTGGAAGACTCCAAGTCCGATATCGGCTGGGGCCACCAGATCCGTTCCTATGTGCTCGACGCCTCGCGGATCAAGGATCTGCGCACCGGCGTGGAACGCAGCGATTGCGACAAGGTGCTCGACGGCGATCTGGACGAATACCTCGAAGCCAGCCTCAAGCAGGGCGTTTAATCCATCATTTCCTGTAGGAGCGGCCATGGCCGCTCCTACGGCAAGCACTTCCCAGGTAAACAGCAGACATGAGCGAACAACCCCTAGACCCCCAAGCCCAGGAACAGGAAGACAACAAGCTGATCGCCCAGCGCAAGGAAAAGCTTTCCACGCTGCGCGACCAGCAGGCCATTCCCTTCCCCAACGACTTCCGTCGCGACAGCCTGGCCGGTGACCTGCAGCAGCAGTACGCCGACAAGACCAAGGAAGAGCTGGAAGCCGCAGGCATCAAGGTCAAGGTAGCCGGCCGCATCATGCTCAACCGCGGTGCCTTCATGGTGCTGCAGGACACCAGCGGGCGCATCCAGGTCTATGTCGACCGCAAGACCCTGCCGGCCGAGACCCTGGAAGCGGTCAAGACCTGGGACCTGGGCGACATCATCGCCACCGAAGGTACCCTGGCCCGCTCCGGCAAGGGCGATCTCTACGTCAACATGAGCGACGTGCGCCTGCTGACCAAGTCGCTGCGCCCGCTGCCCGACAAGCACCACGGCCTGACCGACACCGAGCTGCGCTATCGCCAGCGCTATGTCGACCTGATCGTCAACGAGGAGGTCCGCCAGACCTTCCGCGTGCGCTCCCAGGTCATCGCCCACATCCGCCGCTTCCTCATGGAGCGGGGTTTCCTCGAAGTGGAAACGCCCATGCTGCAGACCATTCCCGGCGGCGCGGCGGCCAAGCCCTTCGAGACCCACCACAACGCCCTGGACATGGCCATGTTCCTGCGTATCGCGCCGGAGCTGTACCTCAAGCGGCTGGTGGTCGGTGGCTTCGAGAAGGTCTTCGAGATCAACCGCAACTTCCGTAACGAAGGCGTCTCGACCCGGCACAATCCCGAGTTCACCATGCTCGAGTTCTACCAGGCCTATGCGGATTACCGCGACAACATGGACCTCACCGAGGAACTGTTCCGCGAACTGGCCATGGCCGTGCTCGGCACCACCGACGTGCCCTATGGCGACAAGGTGTTCCACTTCGGCGAGCCCTTCGTGCGCCTGTCGGTGTACGACTCCATCCTCAAGTACAACCCGGACATCACCGCGGAAGACCTGCAGGACGTCGAGAAGGCCCGCGCCATCGCCAAGAAGGCCGGCGCCAAGGTCCTCGGCCACGAAGGCCTGGGCAAGCTGCAGGTGATGATTTTCGAGGAGCTAGTGGAGAGCAAGCTGGAGCAGCCGCACTTCATCACCGAGTACCCCTTCGAGGTCTCGCCGCTGGCGCGCCGCAACGACGATAATCCCAGCGTCACCGATCGCTTCGAGCTGTTCATCGGCGGCCGCGAGATCGCCAACGCCTACTCCGAGCTCAACGACGCCGAAGACCAGGCCGAGCGCTTCATGCTGCAGGTCCAGGAAAAGGACGCCGGTGACGACGAGGCCATGCACTATGACGCCGACTTCATCAACGCCCTGGAATACGGCATGCCGCCCACCGCTGGCGAGGGCATCGGCATCGACCGCCTGGTGATGCTGCTGACCAACTCGCCGTCGATCCGCGACGTCATCCTCTTCCCGCACATGCGTCCGCAATAAGCGCCGCGCCTCCTTTCCGGGGGCGCCGCTGGCACCTGCTGACTCGGGGCTCTGTCATCAAAGGTTCATCCGGACCTGCTAACAGAGCCCTGATGTCGCGTTCCCTCCGCAGGTAGCCATGACCAACACCCTGATCCCCCTGCATCCGGCCGCCGAACGGCTGGGGCTGCTCTACGCCTACCATTTCACCTCCGGTCAGCCGGGGCGGGCGCTGACCATGGCGCCGGAAGATCCCTGGGACGCGGAAGAGGGTGGCTTTCGCTGGCTGCACTTCAACCTGGCCCACGCCGCCGCCGAGCGCTGGATGCGCGAGCACCTGGGGCTGCCGGAGGAGTTCTTCGAATCCCTGCACGCCGGTTCCCACTCGACCCGCCTGGAGCCGGCCGACGACACCCTGCTGGGGGTGGTGAACGATGTGACCCTGGCCTACGGTCAGGTCTCGGTGGACGTCGCCACCCTCTGGGCCTGCGCCCGTCCGGGACTGCTGGTGACCGCCCGGGCCCAGCCACTGCGCTCGGTGGATCGCCTGCGCCATGCGGTGCGCCGTGGTGAGGGCTTCGGCTCGACCCTGGAACTGCTGGTTCATCTGCTGCGCGACCAGGCCGATGTGCTGACCGGCATCATTCGCGACACCACGGTCAAGGTGGACGCCATCGAGGATCGGCTGCTGTCCCAGCGGCTGTCCGCCAGTCGCGCCGAACTTGGCAGCCTGAGACGCGCCCTGGTACGTCTGCAGCGCCTGCTGGCCCTGGAACCGGGCTCGCTGCTGCGGTTGCTCAACCGGCCGCCCGCCTGGCTGCGCCGCGACGACATCCAGACCCTGCGCGAGGCCACCGAGGAATTCGACCGGGTGCTGGACGACCTCGCCGCCCTGGTGGAACGTCTCAAGCTGTTGCAGGAGGAGATCGCCGCCGCCTCCGCCGAGCAGACCAACCGCACCCTGTTCACCCTGACCCTGGTCACGGTGCTGGCCCTGCCGATCAACATCATCGCCGGCTTCTTCGGAATGAACGTCGGCGGCATCCCGCTTGCCGATTCGCCCCACGGCTTCTGGATCCTGGTGGCGCTGGTGGCGACCTTCACGGTGCTGGCCGGCAGCCTGGCCTTTCGCAAGCGCGGCGACTGACCGGCGTCATGCAACCGTTGCAGGCGCCGCGCGGTCTCTAGGGGAACCCCCACTGGAGACCGCGATGGACTTCAAGGACTACTACGAGGTGCTCGGCGTCGCCCCCGACGTCGACGACAAGACCCTCAAGACCACCTATCGCAAGCTGGCGCGCAAGTACCACCCGGACGTGAGCAAGGAGGCCGATGCCGAGGCTCGCTTCAAGGAGGTGGCCGAGGCCTATGACGTCCTGCGCGATCCACACAAGCGCGCCGAATACGATCAGGTCCGCCGCTATCAGCAGCAAGGCGAGCGCTTCCAGGTGCCGCCAGACTGGCAGCCGGGGTCGGGCGCCGACTACAGCGATCCCCACGCCGGCTTTGGCCAGGACTATTCCGATTTCTTCGAGTCGCTGTTCGGCGCTGCCGGACGCTCGCAGCAGGGTGGCTTCGCTCGCCGTGGCCGCGACATCGAGCTGGAACTGCCACTGTTTCTCGAGGAGAGCCAGGCCGGCAGTACCAAGCCGCTGAGCTTTTCGTTGCCGCAGCGCGACGAGCTGGGCCGGCGCGTCGGCGAGACCACCAAGACCCTCAACGTCAAGATTCCCGCCGGCAGCACCGACGGCGAGCGTATCCGCCTGAAAGGGCAGGGCGAGCCGGGCATCGGTGGCGCGGAGGCAGGCGATCTGTACCTGGTCATCCGGCTGGTGCCTCATCCGCTGTTCGACGTCGACGGTCAGGACCTGGTGGTCAGCGTACCCCTTGCCCCCTGGGAAGCCGCCTTAGGCGCCAAGGTGCAGGTGCCTACCCTGGATGGCCAGATCATGCTGAGCATTCCGCCTGGCAGCCAGAGCGGCGCCCGCCTGCGGGTACGAGGCAAGGGCCTGGCTGGCAAGGCAGGGCAGGGCGATCTCCATGCCCTGCTCAAGATCGTGATGCCACCGAAGGGCGATGAAGAAACCCAGGCGCTGTGGCGACAACTGGCCGAGCGGGCGGCCTTCGATCCCCGCCAAGACTGGAGGAAAGTCTGATGAGCAGTCTGATCGTCCTGCAGGAATTCTGCGTGCTCTGCGAGGTGAGCGAGCCCGTGGTGGTGGACATCGTCGAGCACGGCATCCTGGCGCCCCAGCGCGGCAAGCGCCCGGCCGAGTGGCACTTCGACACCGGTGCCCTGCACCGCGCCCGTCGCGCTGTACGCCTGCGCCACGAGCTGGACCTGGACTGGTCCGCGACCGCCCTGGCCCTGCACCTTTTGGATGAGGTGGAAGAGCTGCGCCGCGAGAACCAGCGCCTGCGTAGACGGCTGGAGCGCTTCGCCGGAGAACTGCGAGACGTCTGACCGGCCCGCGTAGGTTGGGTTGAGACGGCTCCATCAGCGAAGCCCAAAGGGTGGGGGCCGCGTCTGGTTGTTGGGCTTCGCTGCGCTCAACCCAACCTACGGAACTCCTGTCTGCACCAAAGCGCCTCCTCTCCCTCTGGGAGAGGGTTGGGGTAAGGGAGCCGGATAGCGGTTTCCAACGTATGGTTTCTATCCAATCACGGCCATGCCGGGACGCCGTAGCGACCGCTCCTACAGGAGCATCGGCCTACGTAGGAGCGGCCCATGGCCGCGATGTCCTTGTCGCACCAACACCTAAAGAAACTATCCCGCCGCGATCAAGCCCCTTCGCTGCATCGCCTGTTCCTGACTGAGCCGCTCGATCCGCACCGGCAGAGACTTCGACGCCGGGGTATGGCTGCGGGTGTCGTGGTTGGCCAGGGGCGCCAGGCTGTTGGTTTCGGGGTAGTAGGCCGCGCAGCAACCGGCCGGTACGTCGTAGGCGATGACCTTGAAGGGGCCGGCGCGGCGTGAGATGCCGTCCAGGGCGGCGCCGATGAAGTCGATGAAATCACCCTCCTGCACCTCATGGCGGCGCATGTCCTCGGGGCTGAGCATGGCCACCATGCGTTCGTCGATGTCGCGGTAGCGGTCGCGATTGGAGTAGATGGTGGTGTTGAACTGGTCGTGACTGCGGATCGTCATCAGCTGCAGGTGCTCGGCATCCGGCGGGCTGTCGTCCTCGTCCAGCACGTCGCCGGGAAAGAGGAAGTTGGCCTTGCCGTTGGGTGTATCCCACTGTCGCTCACGGGCACCATTGGGCAGGCGGAAACCTCCGGGCTGTTCGATGCGGGCGTTGTAGTCGGCGAACTGTTCGGGCAGCACCGCCTCGATCTTGTCGCGGATGAGCGCGTAGTCGCCGGCCAGGGCGTCCCAGTCGATATGGGGATGGCGTTCGCCCAGGGTCGCCTTGGCGATGCCGGCGACGATGGCGATCTCCGACAGCAGCTCCGGCGAGGCCGGCTCCAGGCTGCCGGTGGAGCCATGCACCATGGACATGGAGTCCTCCACGGTAATGGTCTGCACGCCGCTGGCCTGCACATCGCGTTCGGTGCGGCCCAGGCAGGGCAACAGGAAGGTGCTGCGGCCGTGCAGGGTGTGGCTCCAGTTGAGTTTGGTGGCGATCTGTACCGTCAGGCGCAGGTTGGCGACATGGGGTGCTACCCGCTCGATGTCGGGAATGGCGCGGAAGAAGTTGCCGCCCAGGCCGATGAAGGCCTGGGGCTCGTCGCGCAGCAGGGCCTCGCAGCATTCCACCACGTCATGGCCGCCCTCGCGCGGTGCGCGGAAGGCGAAGGCCTGGTCGAGGCGGGCCAGGAAGGGCTCCTTGGGTTTCTGATAGATGCCCACGGTGCGGTCGCCCTGGACGTTGGAATGACCCCGAATCGGGCAGGGTCCGGCGCCAGGCTTGCCGACGTTGCCACGCAGCAGCAACAGATTGATGATCTGCTGCAGGACATCGCCACCGCGGCGGTGCTGGGTCACGCCCATGCCCCAACAGGCGATCACCCGGTCGGCCTTCATGTAGACCTTGGCCGCTTCCGTCATGGCCGCCCGGGTCAGACCGGAATAGCGCTCCAGGCGCTCCCAGCTCAGCCCTCGGCAGTGTTCGGCGAAGGCTTCCAGGCCGACGCAATGCTGTTCGATGAACGCCACGTCGAGGATGCGGGGAGCACCACTGCGGCGCGCCTCGTCGTCAGCCTCGATGACGACCTTGCACAGCCCCTGCATGGCCGCCATATCCCCGCCGATACGCACCTGGTGGTACTGGGAGCTGATGGCCACGCCCCCACCCGGCAAGGCCATGTCGCGCACGGCCTGTGGCGAGGCGAAGCGCACCAGGGCCTTTTCCCGCAATGGATTGAAGGTGAGGATGGGCACGCCGCGGTGCACGGCATCGTGCAGCTCGCTCATCATTCGCGGGCTGTTGGTGCCGGGATTCTGGCCGATGATGAAGATGGCGTCGGCCTGGGCGAAATCCTCCAGGTCCAGGGTGCCCTTGCCGACGCCGATGCTCTCCGGCATGGCGGTGGTGGTGGTCTCGTGGCACATGTTGGAACAGTCGGGAAAGTTGTTCATCCCGTAGAGCCGGCCGAACAGCTGGTAGAGAAAGGCGGCCTCGTTGGAGGAACGGCCCGAGGTGTAAAGCTCCAGCTTCCAGGGATCGTCCAGGGCGCGCAGTTCGGCACCGATCTCGGCGAAGGCGTCCGCCCAGCTCACCGGGCGGTAGGTGTCGCTGGCGGCGTCGTAGCGCATGGGGTGGGTAAGGCGGCCCTGGTCTTCCAGGTCATGGTCGGTCCAGGTACGCAGTTCGGTCAGGGTATGGGCCGCGAAGAATTCCGGGGTGGTGCGTTTGCGGGTGGCCTCCCAGGCCACTGCCTTGGCGCCGTTCTCGCAATATTCGAAGGTATGCGGGGTCTTCGGATCAGGCCAGGCGCAGCTCGGGCAGTCGAAGCCACCCGGCTTGTTCATGGTCAGCAATGCCTTGTTGCCGCGCATCAACACCTTCTGGCGGCTCAGGTGCTGGGTCACGGCATTGAGCGCACCCCAGCCCCCGGCGCTGCCGTGCTCCTGGGTGCCGTGCAGGGGTTGAGCGGGGGAATGGGCGGATTGCTTGGTCATGTTCACCTCTGGAACTGAGCCGGACAGGAAGCCGGCGGGTACCTAGAGGTGAACCCTGGAAGCGGGCTGGCGTTCCACCGTCTGGCTGCCGGGCCGACGAGTGCGAGCCGACAGCGAAGCGCCGTTCAGTGACCTGAAGAGGCGCGCCAAGGCGGCCGGTGACTGCTAGGCTGGACGCTTCCGCAGCTACCGAGAAAGCCCATAATGGCCAGCCATATCCTCGACCATCGCATCCTCGGCGAATCCCTGCAGGCCGTGGAGATCGGTCTCGATCCCGGCGAGACGGTGATCGCCGAGGCCGGTGCCATGACCTACATGGAGGCCGACATCGACTTCACCGCGCGTATGGGCGATGGCTCCGCCGGGCTGCTCGGCAAGCTCTGGGGCGCCGGCAAGCGGATGCTTGGCGGGGAGTCGCTGTTCATGACCCATTTCACCAATGAGGGCCGGGAGAAGCGCCACGTCGCCTTTGCCGCGCCCTATCCGGGCCAGGTGATCCCGCTGGATCTGGCGGCTCTGGGCGGCACCCTGTTCTGCCAGCGCGATTCCTTTCTCTGCGCCGCCAGGGGTACCCGCATCGGCGTGGCCTTCACCCGCCGCCTGGGCGCCGGTTTCTTCGGTGGCGAGGGCTTCATCCTGCAGCGGCTGGAAGGCGATGGCATGGCCTTCGTGCATGCCGGGGGCACGGTGATCCGCAAGGAGCTAAGGGGCGAAACGCTGCGCCTGGATACCGGCTGCCTGGTGGGTTTCACCAGTGGCATCGACTACAACATCAAGCTGGCCGGGGGGCTGCGCAGCATGCTGTTCGGCGGTGAGGGTCTGGTGCTGACGACCCTGAGCGGCCATGGCACCGTGTGGATCCAGACGCTGCCCTTTTCGCGGCTAGCCGGCCGGGTCCAGGCCGCGGCCGGCGGCGTCACCGGTGAACGCCGCGCGGGGGGCGACTGATTCCTCTCGTGTCCTAGGCCCGCTGCAGGGCGCTCTGCGGCGCCATGCGCTCCAACCAGTCGCGCCAGCGCACCCGGCTGTCATGGACCAGCCAGCCGTCCTGGCGGGCGAAGCTTTCCGACAGCCAGAGGCCGCGGGTCGACACGGGCAGGCGCTGGCCGGCGGACAGGGTATAGAGCTCACCGGTGGGCTTGCCGTCGTCCAGGGCGACCAGATAGAGATCCGGGCGCTGGCGGGCGAGACGTGCGAGCAACTGGCCGTTCTCGATCTTCTCGTCGACGTGGAACAGGCTTGGCGCCTTGCACTCCTTGGGCAACTCCAGCAGCAGGTCATAGACCAGCTGGAGCGAGGCGGTGGGGGTGTGCACATAGGCGCGCGGACGCTCCAGTAGCGCCAGGCTGCCGCAGCGCACCGGCCGTGCCGCCCCCGAGCGCGGGGTCAGGCGGAAGGCCACGTCCTCGCGATAGGGCAGGGCGGGGGCATAGGGCGTCGGCAGCCAGGTGTCGGCGAAGCGTCCGGCCAGCCAGCCGCGCGGCGTCTCGATCAGGCATTCCTCGGCCACCTCCTGCACGGCGGTGAGCAGCGGCAGGGCCAGTTCGTGGGTCGGGATATAGCCGGAGATCAGCTTGAGCACCACGTCGCCGCGATCGGGCCGGCGCTGGCGCACCAGCAGCCAGTGATCCTGGCCCTGCCAGTTGAGGGTGAGGCGGACCGAGACGCCCAGATTGGCGAGCTTGGCACTGAACTGCTGGGCGTCGGCGATTTCGATCGGTTGGCGCCGCTCCAGCATCTCGCTGAAATTCAGCGGCTGGCCGAGGGCCTGGTAGCTGAGGCCGTCGTGATTGGCCTCCACCGCGAGCGATAGGGTCTTGAACGCCTTGGGGTTGTGGCGGGCGATGAGCTGGGGCATGGCCGACTCCTGTTGTTGTGTGCCGCGGACGCGCCATCCGGGGCGACCGGATGGCGCGTCCAGCGAACGGAAGCAAGGGTTCAGCGAAAGGCTCTGGATCAGGGCCGAGCGGTGATCACGTCGGCCAGGGTACGGACATTATGTGACAGGTGCAGGGGATCGATAGTGCCGACTATCGCACTGGTCACCCCCGGCTCGCCAAAGACCCGGGCGAAGCTCGCCCGCACCGGATCCTGGCCGGCGCCCAGCACCGCATGGCCGCTGGCCAGGGCCTTCTTGATCAGGATGCCCTTGCCCTGGGCGGCGGCGGCCTGGATCACCGGGATCTCGGCGTCTTCGTTGAGGTTGAAGGTGACCATGGCGCAATCGCCGGTCTCCAACGCCTTGAGGCCGCCGGCGACGGTCTTGCCGGAAAAGCCGAAGGCGCGGATCAGGCCTTTGCGCTTGAGCTCGGCCAGGGTCTCGTAGCAGCCACTGTCTTGGAGAATGCTCAGATCGTTGCCGTCGGAGTGCACCAGTACCAGGTCCAGCCAATCGGTTTCCAGGCGCTTCAGGCTGCGTTCCACCGAACGACGGGTGTGCGCCGGACTGAAGTCGAAGCTGGACAGCCCGCCTTCGAACTCCTCACCCACCTTGCTGGCGATCACCCAGTGCTGGCGCTGGCCGCGCAGCAGCGGGCCCAGGCGTTCTTCGCTGCGACCATAGGCGGGAGCGGTGTCCAGCAGGTTGATGCCCAGCTCGCGGGCCAGGCTCAGCAAGTCGGCGGCGGTGCGGTCGTCGGGGATGGTGAAGCCATTGGGGTACTTCACGCCCTGGTCGCGGCCGAACTTGACCGTACCCAGGCCTAGAGGGGAAATCTGGAGACCGGTGCTACCCAGGGCGCGGTGCAGGCCGTGCAGATCGCGCAGGCTCATGGCAGCAATTCCTCCCAGAAGGGCGCGGCCACTGGTGGCTGCGGGTGGGCGGGCAGGGTGGGATGCTGTCCCGGCCGGATACCGTCACGGTCGAGATGGGCCAGGACCCGGTCGGCCAGGTCCGGCGACAGCGCCAGCTTGGTCGGCCAGCCCACCAGCAGGCGGCCTTCCTCGGCGAGGAAGGCGTTGTCCGGCCGCACCAGCCCGGATTGCGCCGGCTCGGCACGGTCCACCCTGAGGGTCGCCCACTGGGCGCCCGCGAAATCGATCCAGGGCAGCAGGCGCTGCAGTTCTTCCCGCGCCGTGGCGATCTGCGCCGCTGGCTCACGGGCCACGCCCTCGGCCTCGGCCAGGTCGCCGCCCAGGTACCACAGCCATTGGCCGTCGGCGGTGGGGTGGCTGGTGATGGTCAGGCGCGGCTTGGGACCGCCGCCCAGGCAGTGGGCATAGAGGGGTTTGAGCATGGGCCCCTTGACCACCACCATGTGCAGCGGGCGGCGCTGCATGGCCGGCTGTTCGAGGTGGAGCGCCTGGAGCAGGTCGGCCATGCCGGCGCCGGCGGTGAGCACGATACGGCGGGCACGGATGGCCTGGCCGTCCACCACCAGACCGGTCAGTTCGCCCTCTTCGCGCAAGGGCTGGAGGTCATGCCCGGCCAGCAGGCTGTCGCCGGCCAGTTCGGCCAGGCGCGCGACCAGGCTGGGCACATCCAGCACCAGCTCGGCCAGGCGATAGACCTTGCCCTTGAAGGCGCGGTCGCGCAGGGCCGGGGGCAGTTCGTCGCCCTTGACCGCATCCACCCGGCCGCGCACCGCCTTGCTGGCGAAGAAGCTGGTGAGGTTGCCGGCCAGGCTGCCGGGCGACCAGAGGTAATGGGCTTCGGAGAGCAGGCGTACGCCGGAAAGATCCAGCTCGCCGCTGCCGGCCAGGCTCTCGCGCCAGCGCCGCGGCATGTCGGCGATGGCCTCGGAGGCACCGGTGAGCATGCCGGTCAGGGCATATTTGGTGCCGCCGTGGATGATGCCCTGGGACTTGCCGCTCTGGCCGCCGCCCAGGGCGCAGGTCTCCACCAGCACGGTGGCGTAGCCGGCGCGTCTGAGACGGGCGTTGAGCCAGAGGCCGGCGACGCCGCCGCCGACGATGAGGATATCGGTGGACCAGGGTTGGGACATGAACGGCCTACTTATCTTGGGAAACCACGAATCGTGGATTTTATTGAATAAAAACCACGATTCGTGATTTTACACGCTCCGTGACGCCGCTGGTCTCAATGCCCGGTGCTGCCCGAAAACAGCTGGATCACCACCACCCCGGCGACGATCAGCCCCATGCCCAGCATGGCCGGCAGGTCCAGCTTCTGATCGTAGAGCACCGCCGCGGCGATGCTGACCAGCACGATGCCCAGCCCGGCCCAGATGGCGTAGGCGACGCCCACGGGGATGCTGCGCACCACCAGGGTCAGCATCCAGAAGGCCAGGCCGTAGCCAGTGATGACCAGAAACAGTGGCAGTGGCTTGCTGAAGCCACTGATGGCCTTCATGGAGGTGGTGGCGACGACTTCGGCGGCGATGGCGATGGCCAGGTAGATGTATCCGCTCATGATGATTCCTCCTGTCGAATGCGCCCATTCTTCGCTTAATCTGCGATAGGTAAAAGTTGATACCTATCCGTCGAGGAGATGGGTCGTGCAATGGAATCTGGAGCAATTGGAGATATTCGTCGGCGTTGCCGAGGGCGCGAGCTTCTCCGCCATGGCGCGCCGTCTGGGACGGGCGCAGTCGGCGGTGAGCACCGCCATCGCTCTGCTGGAGAGCGATCTGGGCGTCGCGCTGTTCGAGCGCAGCAATGGTCGTACGCCGGTCATCACCGCGGCCGGTCTGGCCTTGCTGGAGGAGGCGAGGGAGGTCCTGCGTCAATGCCAGCGGCTGGACAGCCGTGCCCAGGCCCTCTGCGCCGGTCAGGAGCCATTGTTGCGCCTGGCGCTGGACGAAGCCATGCCCTACCAGCCGGTGCTCGATGCGCTGGACGCCCTGGCCGCGGCCTTCCCGCACCTGGAAGTCCAGCTCACCAGCGGCGCCCAGGGCGATGTGGCGCGCAAGCTGCTGACCGACCAGGCCGACCTCGGCCTGCTGTTTCGCCATGAGCACATGCCCCAGGCCCTGGAGCGCCAGGCCCTGGGTGATGTCGCCCAGGTCACCGCCTGCGGCGCCCAGCATCCCCTGGCCAGCCAGCGCGGGGTAGGGCGGCGCGAACTGGCCCGCCACCGTCAGCTGCTCATCGCGCCGCTGGAGCATCCCTATCCCGGTGGCGAGCAGATCGCGCCCCAGGTCTGGCGCGCCGACAGCTTCTATCTACTCGCCGAATTGCTGATGCGCGGCCTGGGCTGGGGGTGGCTGCCGCGGCACGTGGCGCGCTATCCCTCCTACCAGGGCCTGCTGGCCGAGCTGGATTGCGACTGGGTGCCGCCGGCCTTGGTGGTGGAGCTGGCCTGGCGCCGCAATGCCGCGCCGGGGCCGGCGGCGCGCTGGTTGGCCCAGCGCCTGGCCGAGGAGTTGCGGGCGATCGGTTGAAATCGATGTGTTGGGCTTCGCTTTCGCTCAACCCAACCTACGCGGAGCGCCCGTAGGTTGGCGCTGAGCGAAAGCGAAGCCCAACATGACGGAGCCTCAGCGCTCGCCCACGGCCTCTTCCCATGACAGCCATATTCTGGCCGAATCCGTGGGGCAGCTTGACCAGCGCCAAGGCGCGAGCGCTGCGATACTCGGGTCATTCCTCCTCGATCCGGGATGATCGCCATGACCACAACCCCCGCCCTCGGCCAACGCTACGTCTTCATCGTCCTGGCGCTGATCTTTCTCGCCCTGCTGGTTTCGGCCGGGGTGAGGTCCACGCCTGGCGTACTGCTGCTGCCGTTGCAGGAGACCTTTGGCTGGAGTCGTGAGACGGTCTCGCTTTCCGCCGCCATCGGCATCTTTCTCTATGGCCTGGTCGGGCCCTTCGCCGCCGCCCTGATGCAGACCCTGGGCATCCGTCGCACCCTGCTCGGCGGCCTGACCCTGATCAGCCTGGCTACCGCCCTGAGCACCCTGATGCGCGAGCCCTGGCACCTGGTCGCCACCTGGGGCGTGCTCAGCGGCCTGGGTACCGGTTGCGTGGCCATGGTGCTGGGCGCCGCCATCGTCAATCGCTGGTTCGTCGCCCGCCGGGGCTTGATGATGGGCCTGCTCGCCGCCAGCACCGCCACCGGCAACCTGGTGTTCCTGCCGCTGCTGGCCCATCTCGCCAGTCACGAGGGCTGGCAGACAGTGGTGCTGACCGTGGCCGTGGCCAGCGCGGCGCTGATCCCGCTGGTGGCCTGGCTGCTGCCCGAGCGGCCGGCGGACGTCGGCCTGCGGCCCCATGGTGCCCCGGCGGACTATCAGGCGCCGGCCGCCACCGCACCGGGCAACCTGTTTCGCGTGACCCTCGGCACCCTGGCCATTGCCAGCCGCCGGCGCGATTTCTGGCTGCTGTTCCTGACCTTCTTCGTCTGCGGCTTCACCACCAATGGCCTGATCGGCACCCACTTCATCGCCATGGGCCACGACCACGGCCTGTCCCAGGTGCAGGCCGCCGGGATCCTCGCGCTGATGGGCATCTTCGATCTGGTGGGCACCACCGCCTCCGGCTGGCTGACCGACAGATACGATCCGCGTCGCCTGCTGTTCGTCTACTACAGCCTGCGCGGGCTCTCGCTCATCTACCTGCCGTTCTCCGGCTTCGCTCCCGAACAACTGCTGCTGTTCGGCATCTTCTACGGCCTGGACTGGATCGCCACCGTGCCGCCCACGGTCAAGCTGACCAACCAGAGCTTTGGCGAAAAGAGCGCGCCGGTGGTGTTCGGCTGGGTGTTCTGCGGCCACATGCTCGGCGCCGCCTGCGCGGCCTTCCTCGCCGGCGCCCTGCGCGAGCACTTCGGTTCCTACCAGGAGGCCCTGGTATTGGCTGGGCTAACCGGCATCGTCGCGGCGGTGATGGCGCTGGGGATAGGACGGCCAAGCGCCGCGGGAGCCGGGCGCTCGGCCGTGCCCGAGGCCGGCTAGGCGGTCTTGAGGTCGAGCGGCACGGCGGTCGGCGCCCGGTGTAGCATCGACGCCGGGATCGCCAGGATCAGCAGGCCGCTGACGAACAGGCAGGCGCCGAGCACATAGGTGCCGTTGTTGATGTCGCCGGTGAGGGTTTCCATGGTCGCGGTGATCATGGACCCGGTGAAGCCGGAGAGGTTGCCGATGGCGTTGATCATACCGATGCCCGCCGCCGCGGCGACGCCGGAGAGCAGGGTGCCGGGCAGCGACCAGAAGATCGGCATCAGCGCCAGCAGCCCCGAGGCGGCCACGGTGAGGAAGAAGATCGACAGCACGATGTTGTGGATGAACCAGGCGCTCAGCACCAGCCCCAGGGCGCCGACGAAGGCCGGTACCGCCGCATGCATGCGCTGCTCACCAGTGCGCGCCGAATGACGGGCGTTGAGCAGCATGACCACCAGGGCGACGCTGTAGGGGATGGCGGTGAGCAGGCCGATCTGCAGGCTGCCGCTGACCCCGGCGTTCTTGATGATCGAGGGCATCCAGAAGGCGAGGCCATAGAAGCCGGTGTTGAAGGTCAGCAGGATGAACACCAGCAGCCAGACCCGCGGGTTGAAGAACACCTCGCTCAGCCGCGACGCCTTGCCGGCGTTGTGCTGGTCCAGGTTGCGCTTGAGCAGGGCCTTTTCCCGGGCGTCCAGCCAGGGCGCCTTGTCGATGTTGTCGCTCAGGCAGCAGAACACCACCACCGCCATGATGATCGAGGGCACCCCTTCCACCAGCAGCATCCACTGCCAGCCGGCCAGACCGTGCCAGTCGTGCAAGCTGCTCATCAGCCAGCCGGAAAGCACGCCGCCAAAGCTCAGGCTGAAGGGCAGGGCAACCAGGAAACCGGACATCACCCGACTCTGGCGCTGGGTCGGGAACCAGTAGTTGAGATAGAGCACCACGCCGGGAAAGAAGCCTGCCTCGCAGATGCCGAGCAGGAAGCGCAGGGTATAGAACAGCGTGCTCGACTGCATGCCCAGCGCGTGCGCCAGCGGCTGGGTGAAGGCCACCGCCATGGACACGATGGCCCAGGTCAGCATGATGCGGGCGATCCAGAAGCGCGCGCCGTAGCGGTGCAGCAGCAGGTTGCTGGGGACCTCGAAGAGGAAATAGCCCCAGAAGAACATGCTGGCGCCGAGCGCGTAGACGGTGTTGCTGAAGCCCAGGTCGTCGAGCATGTCCAGCTTGGCGAAGCCGACGTTGACCCGGTCCAGGTAGGCGGCGATGTAGCACAGCAGCAGGATCGGCAGGATACGCAGCACCACCTTGCGGTAGGTGCGTTCTTCGAAGGCGTCGCCAGCGGCGCCCTGGGGAGCGGTGGTTTCGAACATGGGAATGACCTTCGGGGCCTTGGGGCCCGTTGTTGTTATGAAGAGGTCGAAGGCGGCCGGTGAAGTGGAACTGGCCGTCTGAAACGCCAGGCCACTCTAGGAGCGCAAGCGATTCTTTCCCAATGGCATTTGCGGATCATTCGATAACGGCGCGTTATCGAGCTGTCTAGGCTGCGGACTCCTCGCGACCGGCGTGGCTCAGCAGGATGGCGGCGAATTCCCGGGCCGCCTCGCCGAGGGGTTCGCCCTTGCGGGTAAGGATGCCGTAGTCCTGCGCCGGCAGGTGCAGGGGCAGCTCCAGGGCACTGAGCGCGCCGCTGGCGAGATAGGGCTCGACCATGGCCTCGGGCAGCATGCCGATCATGGGGCCGGCGCGCAGCACCTGGAGAAAGGTCTGCATGGAGATGGTATCGATGGTGTTGCTCGGCACCGGCAGGCCGGCGGCGGCGAAGGCCCGCTCCATGCGCCCGCGAATCGGCGTGCCCTTGGGATAGAGGATCCAGGGCCAGGCCAGCACCTGGTCGAGGCCCACGGGGCCGCTGCCCACCAGCGGATGATCGGCGTTGACCACGAAACGGAAGGGCTCCGGCGCCAGGGGCTGGAAGTCGAAACGCTGGGCCTGGGCTTCGTCGGTGAAGCGTGCCACCGCCAGGTGCAGCAGTTTGTCGTCGAGCATCTCCATCAGGTGATCGCTGGTCTGCTCCACCACCTCGATGGCCAGCAGCGGCCAGCGCTGCTTGATCGCGACGATGGCCTGCGGCAGGGCCACCGCCGTGGCAGCGAAGATGCCACCGACCTTGAGCTGGCCGTGACCGCCGCGTCTCAGGCTGTCGATCTGCTCGGCGAAGTCGCGGGCATCGTTGAGTGCCACCCGGGCGTAACGCAGCACGTGTTCGCCCAGGGCGGTGGGCGGCATGCTGCGCGGTTGGCGCTCGAACAGGGCGAAGCCGAGCAGGTGCTCGATCTCCTTGAGCATCTTGCTGATGGCCGGCTGGCTGAGGTTCATCTGCTGCGCGGCCAGGTGCATGTTGCGGGTGCGGCCCAGGGTGTCGATCAGCAGCAGGTGGCGAAACTTGAGCCAGTGGCAGATCTGGCTGAACGACGGCTCGGACAAGGACGCCTCCTGGACGATAAGCATTGGTTATCGAATGATGAGATAAGCCCATTTGAGTTTATCAGTCTGGCTGCCTAGCGTGGACCCATCAACCCTGGAGTCCTGCCCATGCCCCTTCGTCTTTCGCCTGCCAATACCCTTCCCGCCGATGGCCTGGCCGGCACCCTGGTGGGCCGTGCCTGGGTGCCCGGTCCGCTGGCCGGTCCCTCGCCCGTGGTGCTGCGCGAAGACGGCGTCTTCGATATCTCGGCACGCTTCGCTACGCTGAGCGCCCTGTTCGAGGAAGAGGCGCCGCTGCAGGCCCTGCGCGATACCCCCGGGCGCTACCTCGGCAGCCTTGATGACCTGCTGGCCAACAGTGGCGAGCAGGCCGACCCCGCACGTCTGCACCTGCTGCCGCCGGCCGACCTGCAGGTGATCAAGGCCGCCGGAGTGACCTTTGCCGCCAGCATGCTGGAACGGGTGATCGAGGAGCAGGCCGGCGGCGATGCCGGGCGCGCCGTGGCCATCCGCGAGCAGGTGCAGGCGGTGATCGGCGCGGATCTGCAGGGCCTGGAGCCAGGCAGTCCACGCGCCCAGGCGCTCAAGGCCCTGCTGATCGAGAAGGGCATGTGGTCGCAGTACCTGGAGGTGGGCATCGGGCCGGATGCCGAGATCTTCACCAAGGCGCCAGTGCTGGCCGCGGTCGGCAGCGGCAGCCTCATCGGCATTCACCCCGTGTCCCAGTGGAACAATCCCGAGCCCGAGGTGGTGCTGGTGGCGGACAGCCGCGGCCGCCTGCATGGCGCCACCCTGGGCAATGACGTCAACCTGCGCGACATCGAGGGCCGCAGCGCCCTGCTGCTGAGCAAGGCCAAGGACAACAACGCCTCCTGCGCCCTGGGGCCCTTCATCCGCCTGTTCGACGAGACCTTCGATCTCGACCAGGTCCGCCAGTGCGTGGTGACCCTGGAAGTCCAGGGCGAAGACGGCTTTCACCTCAATGGCAGCAGCTCCATGGCGCAGATCAGTCGTGATCCCACCGATCTCGCCGCCCAGACCCTCAATGCCAACCACCAGTATCCCGACGGTTTCGTGCTGTTTCTCGGCACCCTGTTCGCCCCGACCCAGGACCGTGACGCCCCGGGCGGCGGCTTCACCCACAAGGTGGGTGACGTGGTGAGCATCGCCAGCCCGCTGCTGGGAACCCTGCACAATAGGGTGACCACCAGCGACCAGGCCCCGGCCTGGCGCTTCGGCCTCGGTGCCCTGATGCACAACCTGGCCGCCCGCGGCCTGCTGGGCCGCTAACCGCTCTTTCCTAATAACAACTAGAGACCATCATGACTTCCGCCAAACGCCCGCTGCGCAGCCAGCAATGGTTCGATGACCCTGCCCACGCCGACATGACCGCGCTCTATGTCGAGCGCTACATGAACTACGGCCTGACCCGTGACGAACTCCAGTCCGGCCGCCCCATCATCGGCATCGCCCAGACCGGCAGCGACCTCACGCCCTGCAATCGTCATCACCTGGAACTGGCCCAGCGGGTCAAGGCCGGTATCCGCGACGCGGGCGGCATCCCCATGGAGTTCCCGGTGCACCCCATCGCCGAACAGAGTCGGCGCCCCACCGCGGCCCTGGATCGCAACCTGGCCTACCTCGGCCTGGTGGAGATCCTGCACGGCTTTCCCCTGGATGGCGTGGTGCTCACCACCGGTTGCGACAAGACCACCCCGGCCTGCCTGATGGCTGCGGCCACCACCGACCTGCCGGCCATCGTGCTGTCCGGCGGCCCCATGCTGGACGGCCATTTCAAAGGCGAGCTGATCGGTTCGGGTACCGTGCTCTGGCACGCGCGCAACCTGCTGGCAACCGGCGAGATCGACTACGAGGGCTTCATGGCCCTGACCACCGCCGCCTCACCCTCGGTGGGTCACTGCAACACCATGGGCACGGCCCTGTCGATGAATGCCCTGGCCGAGACCCTGGGCATGTCGCTGCCGGGTTGCGCCAGCATCCCCGCGCCTTATCGCGAACGCGGCCAGATGGCCTATGCCACCGGCAAGCGCATCTGCCAGCTGGTGCTGGACGACGTCCGCCCCTCGCAGATCATGACCCGCGAGGCCTTCGACAACGCCATCGTGGTGGCTTCGGCCCTGGGTGCTTCCAGCAACTGCCCGCCGCACCTGATCGCCATCGCCCGCCACATGGGCGTGGAACTGTCGCTGGACGACTGGCAGCGCCTGGGCGAGGACATCCCGCTGCTGGCCAACTGCATGCCGGCCGGCAAGTACCTGGGTGAGGGCTTCCACCGCGCCGGCGGCGTGCCGGCGGTGCTCCATGAACTGCTCAAGGCCGGTCGCCTGCACGGCGACTGCCTGACCGTTTCCGGCAAGACCATCGGTGCCATCGCCGAGGGGGCCGCCAGTTCGGATCCGGCCGTGATCCAGCCTTATGAGGCGCCGCTCAAGCACCGCGCCGGCTTCATCGTGCTCAGCGGCAACTTCTTCGATAGCGCCATCATGAAGATGTCGGTGGTGGGCGAGGCCTTTCGCCAGACCTACCTGGCTGAACCGGGCAAGGAAAACAGCTTCGAAGCGCGGGCCATCGTCTTCGAAGGCCCCGAGGACTATCACGCGCGCATCGACGACCCGGCCCTGGACATCGACGAGCGCTGTATCCTGGTGATCCGCGGCGCCGGTCCGGTGGGCTATCCGGGCAGCGCCGAGGTGGTCAACATGGCGCCCCCGGCGGCGCTGATCAAGAAGGGCATCGACTCCCTGCCGTGCCTGGGCGACGGTCGTCAGAGCGGTACCTCGGCCAGTCCCTCGATCCTCAACATGTCGCCGGAGGCGGCGGTGGGTGGTGGCCTGGCCCTGCTCAAGACCAACGACCGGCTGCGTGTGGACCTCAACGCCCGCAGCGTCGATGTGCTGCTCGACGATGCCGAGCTGGAGCGCCGCCGCGCCGAATGGACGCCCAACCTGCCGCCGGCTCAAACCCCCTGGCAGGAGCTCTATCGGCAACTGGTGGGCCAGCTCTCCACCGGCGGCTGCCTGGAACCGGCCACCCTGCACCTCAAGGTGATCGCCCGCGAAGGCGGGACGCCACGGCATTCGCATTAGGATCGGGCTCGCACTGGCGGCCTTGCTTCATTAAGCTCTGCCGCCATGAACCGTACCCTCTATAGCCTGATCTTTACCCTGGCCTTGCCCTTCATCCTGCTGCGCCTGCTCTGGCGCGGACGCAGGGCTCCCGCCTATCGGCAACGTATCGGCGAGCGCCTGGCACTGGGACTACCGGCGGTACCTCCCGGCGGCATCTGGGTGCATGCGGTGTCGGTGGGGGAGAGCATCGCCGCCGCGCCGGTGATCCGCGCCCTGCGCCAACGCCATCCCGAACTGCCGATCACCGTGACCTGCATGACGCCCACCGGCTCGGAGCGCATTCGCGCCCTGTTCGGTGACGAGGTCTATCACTGCTATCTGTCCTACGACCTGCCCTGCCTGGCCGGGCGTTTCCTCGACCGGCTGCGACCGAGTCTGGGGGTGGTGATGGAAACCGAGCTCTGGCCCAACCTCATCCACCAGGCGGCGCGCCGCGACGTTCCCATCGCCCTGGCCAATGGCCGGCTGTCCGAGCGTTCCGCCCGTGGCTACGGAAAACTGGGCGGGGTGACCGCGCCGATGCTGGCGGAACTGGCCTGGCTCGCGGTGCAGACGCCGGTGGAAGCCGAGCGCTTCCGGGCCCTCGGTGCCCGTGCCGAGCGGGTCGCGGTGACCGGTTCCATCAAGTTCGACCTGCGCATCGATCCCGAGCTGCCGGCCCGCGCGGCTGACCTGCGCCAGGATTGGGGCCATCGCCCGGTGTGGATCGCCGCCAGCACCCATGCCGGTGAAGACGAGATCCTGCTCCAGGCCCATCACCAACTGCTGGCCGCATGCCCCGATGCCCTGCTGATCCTGGTGCCGCGTCATCCCGAGCGCTTTCCCGAGGTACTGGCCGAGGTGCGCCGCGAAGATTTCAGCGTGATCCAGCGCTCGACGGGGGAGGCGGTGCAACCGCAGACCCAGGTCCTGCTGGGCGACACCATGGGCGAGTTGCTGTTTCTCTACGCCCTGGCCGACGTCGCCTTCGTCGGTGGCAGCCTGATCGAGCGCGGCGGGCACAACCCGCTCGAGCCGGCCGCTCTCGGCGTGCCGGTGCTCAGCGGTCCGCACGTATTCAACTTCCTCGACATCGTCGCCCAGTTGCGCGACGCCGGCGCCCTGGAAACAGTAGCGGAAGCCTCGGCCATCGCCGCCGCCGTGGCCCGACTGTGGGCCGAACCGGCGGAAGCCGAGCGGCGCCGGCAGGCGGGTCTGGCGGTGTTGGCCGCCAATCAGGGTGCGCTGGAGCGCCTGCTCTCCGGACTGGATAAATTGCTCACGCCCTGAGCCGAGCGCGCCGGCAGGACGTCGGCGCGGGTCTTGGCCAGGTCCGGCGGCAGGAAGTCGCGGTCCGGGTCGTAGTGGGGGTCGAGATAGCCCGACAGCGCCAGCAGGTCGTTGGGCGCCAGGGTGCCGGCCGCCTGCTTGAGTCTCAGGGTATCCAGGATGTAGTTGTAGCGGGCATCGTTGTACTGGCGCACGGCGTTGTACAGCAGCCGCTGGGCGTCGAGCACGTCGACGATGGTGCGGCTGCCCACCTGGTAGGCGATCTCGGTGGCTCTCAGGGCGCGCTGGCTGGAGGCGATGGACAGCCGTCGAGCCCGCACCTGCTCGATGTCGGTGTTGATCGCCCGATGGGCATTGCGGGTGTTCTGCACCACCTGGCGGCGCAGGCTTTCCTGCTGCTGTTCGCTCCGGTCCAGCTGCTGGTAGGCCTGACGCGCCTGGGAGCTGGTGGCGCCGCCGCTGTACAGCGGTAGCTCCACCTGGATACCGATGCTGCGGCTGTTGACCGGGCTGCCGAACAGCGCCAGCTGCTCGGCGTTGGGCAGATTCACCGCATCGTTGTCGCTGTGGCTGTAGCGCGCCACCGCATCCACCGTCGGCAGGTGCCCGGCGCGACGCTGGCGCAGGGTTTCCTGCGCCGCGTTCACGCCCTGGCCGGCGGCCAGCAGCTGCAGATTCTGGCGCATGGCGGTGTCCACCCACTGGCGAGCATCGTTGGGCTGCGGCGGCAGGATCGGCAGGTCGTGGCGAATGCCGGCGATGCTGCCGTAGTCACGATCGGTCAGACGGGTCAGGGCCTGGAAGGCGTCCGCCACCTGCTGCTCGCTCTGCGAGCGGTTGGCCTGGGCATTGTCGAAGCTGGCCTGGGCCTGGAGCACGTCGGTGTCGTCGGTCAGGCCGACCTTGTAGCGCTCGCGGGACTGGTCCAGCTGGCGGTACAAGGCCTTTTCCTCGGCACGGGCGGTGGCCAGGGCGTCCTGGGCGCGCAGGGCGCTGAAATAGCCCTCGGCGGTCTGCAGGATGAGTTGCTGCTGGGCGGCGGAAAACTGCAGCTCGGCCTGCTCGGTGGCGGCCTGGGCGGCCTTGAGCTGGAACCAGCGGTCGGCACGGAACAGGGGCTGGCTGAGGGTAGCCTGGATCAGCTGGCTGCTGCGATCGCTGCTGTAGCGGCCACCCTGGACGCCCAACGCGGGATTGTCCTTCAGCTCCAGGCTGGTGTGGGTGTCGTTGAACTGGGCGCCAAGGCCGAGTTGCGGCAGCAAGCCGGCCCGTGCCTGGGGCACCGCTTCGCGCTGGGCGCCGAGACCGGCGCGTTCGGCGGCGAGGTCGGCGTTGTTGTCCAGCGCCTCACGGTAGACGTCGAGCAGGCCATTGCCGGCCACCTGGGCGTGGGCCAGACCGGCCGTGGTGCAGAGCGCCGCGAGCAGCAGGAATCTTCGCATTCTTGGAGCCTTCCTTGAGGGACCGGGCCAGTGTAGTGACTTCGTCCGAATCCGCCATAGGAGAGGAAATAGCGGTCGAAGTTTCTGCCAGTCTGGGTTTACACTGGCCGCGTTCTTGTCGGGGTGCGCTACGAGGCGCTGAGATCGGGTAGTCCCGGATCCCGTTGAACCTGATCAGGCTAGGCGCGCCGCATGGCGGTGCGTCAACCTGCGTAGGGAACAAGAGGGCGTCCGCATTCGTCTCCGTGGTCGCCATCCGTCCGGGCTTGCGTCTTCCTGCGTGCCCACCCCTTCGTCCAGGTTCTTCCCTCGGCAACGCGCCCACCAGGAGAGCCTCGATGAACAAGCAGAACAACGTCACCGACTTTACCCGCGTCGACCGCCAGTCCACCCAGCCGTTGCCCAATTCGCGCAAGGTCTATCTGACTGGCTCGCGTCCCGACATTCGCGTGCCGGTGCGGGAAATCTCCCTCGCCGATACCCCTACCGCGTTCGGCGGTGAAAAGAACGCCCCGGTGTTCGTCTATGACACCTCCGGTCCCTACACCGACCCGGCCGCCCGCATCGACCTGCGCAAGGGCCTGCCGGACGTGCGTTCACGCTGGATCGAAGAGCGCGGTGACACCGAACTGCTGGCCGGCCTCTCCTCCGAATTCGGCCAGGCGCGGCTCGCCGATCCGAGTCTCACCGCCCTGAGATTCGACCTGGCGCGCCAGCCGCGTCGAGCCAAGGCCGGGCGCAACGTCTCCCAGATGCACTATGCCCGCCAGGGCATCGTCACGCCGGAGATGGAATACATCGCCATCCGCGAGAACATGAAGCTGCAGGAGGCCCGCGCCGCTGGCCTGCTCGGCAACCAGCACCGCGGCCAGAGCTTCGGTGCCAGCATTCCCCAGGAGATCACGCCGGAGTTCGTCCGCGACGAGGTGGCCCGCGGCCGCGCCATCATCCCGGCCAACATCAACCACCTGGAGCTGGAGCCGATGATCATCGGCCGCAACTTCCTGGTGAAGATCAACGGCAATATCGGCAACAGCGCCCTGGGCTCTTCCATCGAGGAAGAGGTCGAGAAGCTGACCTGGGGCATCCGCTGGGGCGCCGACACCGTGATGGACCTGTCCACCGGCAAGCACATCCACGAGACCCGCGAGTGGATCATCCGCAACTCGCCGGTCCCCATCGGTACCGTGCCCATCTACCAGGCTCTGGAAAAGGTCGATGGCGTCGCCGAAGAACTGACCTGGGAGCTGTTCCGCGACACCCTCATCGAGCAGGCGGAGCAGGGCGTGGACTACTTCACCATCCATGCCGGGGTGCGCCTGCACTACGTGCCCCTGACCGCCAAGCGCGTCACCGGCATCGTCTCCCGCGGCGGCTCCATCATGGCCAAGTGGTGCCTGGCGCATCACAAGGAAAACTTCCTCTACACCCACTTCGAAGACATCTGCGAGATCATGCAGGCCTACGACGTGAGCTTCTCCCTGGGTGACGGCCTGCGTCCGGGCTCCATCGCCGATGCCAACGACGCCGCCCAGTTCGGCGAGCTGGAAACCCTCGGCGAGCTGACCAAGATCG
This sequence comes from Pseudomonas oryzihabitans, assembly GCF_001518815.1. Classification (NCBI taxonomy): domain Bacteria; kingdom Pseudomonadati; phylum Pseudomonadota; class Gammaproteobacteria; order Pseudomonadales; family Pseudomonadaceae; genus Pseudomonas; species Pseudomonas oryzihabitans. The sequence goes on along the minus strand of NZ_CP013987.1, from coordinate 3,829,271 downwards.
CCTGGAAGCACGACGTCCAGACCATGATCGAAGGCCCGGGCCACGTGCCCATGCAGCTGATCAAGGAGAACATGGACAAGCAGCTGGAGTGCTGCGACGAGGCGCCGTTCTACACCCTCGGCCCCCTGACCACCGACATCGCCCCTGGCTACGACCACATCACCAGCGGCATCGGCGCCGCCATGATCGGCTGGTTCGGCTGCGCCATGCTCTGCTACGTGACGCCCAAGGAGCACCTGGGCCTGCCCAACAAGGACGACGTCAAGACCGGCATCATCACCTACAAGATCGCCGCCCATGCCGCGGACCTGGCCAAGGGGCATCCCGGCGCCCAGATCCGCGACAACGCACTAAGCAAGGCGCGCTTCGAATTTCGCTGGGAAGACCAATTCAACCTGGGCCTGGACCCGGACACGGCGCGTGCCTTCCACGACGAGACCCTGCCCAAGGACTCGGCCAAGGTGGCGCACTTCTGCTCCATGTGCGGCCCCAAGTTCTGCTCCATGAAGATCACCCAGGAGGTCCGCGACTACGCCAAGGAGAACGGCCTGACCGACGAGCAGAAGGCCATCGAGGCCGGCTTCCAGGAACAGGCGGCGCGCTTCAAGGACGAAGGAGGGGTGATCTACAAGCAGGTCTGACAACCGTAGGTTGGCGCTGAGCGTAGCGAAGCCCAACGTTGTCCAGGTCGACCTCGTACCGTTGGGCTTCGACGATAGAGCCGTCTCAACCCAACCTACGTCTGTCAGGCCAGCACCCTGGTTGCGTAGGTTGGCGCTGAGCGTAGCGAAGCCCAACGATGCCCAGGTCACCCTGCAACGTTGGGCTTCGACGATAGAGCCGTCTCAGCCCAACCTACGGTTCCAAACAAACCACCGTAGGTTGGCGCTGAGCGTAGCGAAGCCCAACGTTGTCCAGGTCACCCTGCAACGTTGGGCTTCGACGATAACGCCGTCTCAGCCCAACCTGTGTCTGCAGGCCAGCACGCCGTTTCCGTAGGTTGGTGCTGAGCGCAGCGAAGCCCAACAATGCCCAGCGTCACCCAACGACGTTGGGCGTCCTCAACCCCTTGCTCACGAGACCTATCATGGCCCAGGCCCCCGGCCTCTACACCCCCACCGTCCCCGTCCCGGCGGACCGTCGCATCCTTGGCGGGCGCGACCTCTTCACCCTCTGGTTCTCCCTCGGCATCGGCCTCATGGTGGCCCAGGCCGGCGCGCTGCTGGCACCCGGTCTCGGCCTGGCCGACGGCCTGCTGGTGCTGGTGCTGGGCACCGGGGTCGGGGTGCTGCTGCTGGCGGCCGCCGGCCTGGTGGGCAGCGATACCGGCCTGGCCGGCATGACCGCCTTGGGCCAGAGCCTCGGCCAGCGCGGTGCCCTGCTGCCGGCGGTGCTCAACATCACCCAGCTGATCGGCTGGGGCGCCTTCGAACTGGTGGTGATGCGCGAGGCGGCCAGCGTGCTGCTGGGCAGCTGGGGTCTGCAGGACTGGGCCTCGCCGGTGCTCTGGACCCTGGTCTTCGGCGCCCTGGCCACGGCGCTGGCAGTGGCCGGTCCGCTGACCTTCGTGCGGCGTTTCCTCAGCCGCTGGGGTATCTGGCTGCTGCTGGGCGCCTGCGGATGGCTGACCTTGGACCTGTTCCTGCGCGCCGACCTGGCCGCGCTCTGGCAGCGCCCGGGCGATGGCTCCCTGACCCAGGCCCTCGGCTTCGATCTGGTGGTGGCCATGCCGCTGTCCTGGCTGCCGGTGATCGCCGACTACACCCGTTTCGCCCGCACCGGACGCAGCGCCGGGCGGGGCGTCATGCTGGGCTATTTCTGCGGCAACCTCTGGCTGATGGGCCTGGGCTTCGCCTACACCCTGGCCTTCGCCAGCGGTGGTGAAGCCGACGCCTTGCTGCGCGCCCTGGCCGTGGCCGGCCTGGGGCTGCCACTGCTGCTGATCCTGCTGGATGAGTCGGAAAACGCCTTTGCCGCCTATCATTCGGCAGCGGTGGCGACGGGGTTCCTGGCCCAGGTCAAGATCTGGCAGCTGACCCTGGCCATCGGCATCCTCTGCACCCTGCTGGCGCTGCTGGTCCCCCTGGCGCAGTACGAGCACTTCCTGCTGCTGATCGGCTCGGTGTTCGCGCCGCTGTTCGGCGTGGTGCTGGTGGACCATTTCCTGCTGCGCCGCCGCAAGGCTCCGCAGCGGGTGCGGGCACTGCGCCTGGAGTCCCTGGTCGCCTGGGCCCTCGGCGTGGCCGTCTACCACCTGCTGCCAACGCTGCTCCCGGCCTGGGGCGCGACCCTGCCAGCCATCGTGTTGGCCGGTACCGCACAGGCGCTGTTGGGGTTGAAGCGGACGTAAACCGAGCGGTTGGGCTTCGCTGCACTCAGCCCAACCTCCGCTGGAAGCTTATCCCGAATGCCGAATCACTCCCTCCCCCGCATGCGGGGGAGGGTTGGGGTGGGGGCCAGGTTGATCGGCGCGCGTGGATGAAGCTGTGCCGTCATCCACCCTGAGCTCCGTATCGGCGGACCACCATGGTCGCGATCAACCTGGGCGCAGGTCACCCGTTCGTCAAGGCGCGGCCATGGGCCGCTCCTACAGGCAAGCCTTAAACCGAGTAGGGTGGAAAACCGTATAGCGTTTTCCACGCGCCAAACTTACGGCTGCCGTGCCTTGCCCCGCCCCGGGAAATACTCACCCTTGAGGATGCCGTTGAGCTTGGGATAGGGGATCTTCAGCTCCGGATGGCCCATGGCGTAGGGCGCGATGCTGCCGATGTCGTACTTGAGCGTCAGGGCGCCGAAGTCCAGGGCCACGTTGTTGGTCTTGAGGAAGGGCCATTGCTGGCGGAACTCGGCATCGCCGACGCCGTTGCTGACCATCCAGGCCTCGCGTGACAGCTGCGCCAGCCGCCAGAATTCGCCTTCCTGCCCGGGAACCAGCATGTCGCCCAGGCTGATCTGCCGATCGAGGTGGCGATCCCAGGTGACGAAGTCGCGCCCGGCCAGGCCATGGGCGCCGCCATTGGCCAGATAGCTGGAGAACTCGATGATCACCAGGCCGTCATGCTGTTCGCGCACCTTGGCCTGCAGATAGCTGCTCCAGCGTGGCTGGGCCTGGCTGAGGAAGTCCCGCTCATAATTCGCGAGCGAAGTGGGAATGGGTGCCCCCGGCTCGGCCCGTGCCAGGCCCAGCAGGTGACGCTGCACCAGGGCGTCCAGCGCCGGTTCGCCGAATTCCACGTAGTCGATGTTGATCAGCGGGCATTCTTCGCCCTGGCAACCGGCGGGGCGATGCTCCCAGGCCTGGTGGCGGGGCGTGAGCGGTTTGTCCAGGTTGGGGCCGAAGACGCTTTGGCAACCACCGAGCAGCAGGCCGGCGAGCAGGAGGAGCGGGCGGATACGCATGGGATTCCTTGTCGTTGAAACCTTCGTTGAAGCGGAGTGCGACGGCTTTCGAACCCGTCTGGACCCATAAGTTTGCCAGGCCCGGGCAGAGGTTTCCTGGCTTGTTGCCCGTTTCGCGACTTGTCTCCTCAGGGGCTGCACGAGCGCAGGCGGCACGCTAGGATGATCTGATGACCTTTTACCAGCGCTGGAGCGCCCATGAACGAAGCCAACGAATCCCAGGTGCCTGCCGTCGAGATCCTGAGTCGCGAGATCTGCTTCCAGGGCTTCTACCGCATGGCCCGTTTCCGGCTGCGCCACCGGCAGTTCTCCGGTGACCTCGGCCCTGAACTGGAGCGCGAGGTCTTCGTGCGTCCGGATGCCGTCTGCGTGCTGCCCTACGATGCGGTGCGCGACGAGGTGGTGCTGATCGAGCAGTTTCGCGTCGGCGTCATGGAAAAGACCGCTCATCCCTGGCTGCTTGAGCCGGTGGCGGGCTTGGTGGACAAGCAGGGCGAGGCCGTCGAGGCGGTCGCTCATCGGGAAGCCGAGGAAGAAGCCGGGCTGACCTTGCAATCGCTCTGGCCCATCTCCACCTACTTCCCCTCGCCCGGCGGCAGTGACGAACAGGTCTATCTCTACCTAGGTCGCTGCAGCACCGCGGACGCCGGTGGCGTCCATGGTCTGGAGGAGGAGGGCGAGGACATTCGCGTCCATGTCTGGTCGCTGGACGAGGCACTGGCCGGGGTTCGCGACGGTCGAATCAATAACGCAGCGGCAATCATCGCCCTGCAATGGTTGGCGCTCAATCGCGCCGAGGTACGGGGGTTATGGGGCTGAAACTGCGAGATCGCTATCGAGTTGACCTGCCGGGCCTGCAGGCCACGTGCGAGGCCAACTACGTGCGGCTGATGCGGCTTCTGCCCAAGATGCGCGAAGCCATGGTTTCGCGTCGCGTCATGCTGTCACAAGGCGAGCGCCCGCTGGGGGTGCTCGCGCTGGAGGTCACCGAGGCCTGTCCCTACACGACGGCACTGCGGGTCCGCCAGGAGCTGGGGCTGCCCTGGCTGCCGGTTCCTGAACTGGAGGTGCGGGTCTATCACGATGCGCGGATGGCGGAAGTGGTGTCGGCGGGGGCCTCCCGGCACCTGCTCGGGCGCTATCCCTATCCCAACCAGGCGATGCATCAGCCTGACGAAAAGAACCAGCTCAATCTGTTTCTCGGCGAATGGCTGAGTCACTGCCTGGCCTGTGGCCATGAAGCTGAACCGATCCTGCAGCGATGAGCACCAGAGCGCAACGCTGACAGCTGCGGCTTCCCTCGCGCCGTTCAAGCTGCGAAAATGTGAAGCATGCACGCAAGTTCTCGGGAACTTTTCTGCACCCTGCCTGCGCTCGTTGTCCCCTTATGCCTAGGAGGCTTTGGTGAGTTTGCCGGATAGTGTCAACGCTCCTCTCGTTGTCCAGCTGACCGATAGTCATCTGTTTGCCCGTGCCAATGGACGGTTGCTGGGTATCGACACGGCAGCCAGCCTGCAACAGGTGGTCGCTCAGGTGGTACAGGAGCAGCCACGCATCGATCTGTTGCTGGCCAGCGGTGACCTCTCCCAGGACGGCTCGGTAGCCTCCTATCAGCGGTTCTGCGAACTGACCGAACCCCTCGCTGCGCCGATGCGCTGGCTGGCCGGCAATCACGACGAAAACGCGCCCATGGCCAAGGCCTGTGGCGACCGCGATTTTCTGGACACCGTCACCGATCTTGGTGCCTGGCGCCTCATCCTGCTCGACAGCACCGTGCGCGGCTGCGTCTTCGGCGAGCTGGAGCAGGCACAGCTGGCTACCCTGGACGAGGCTTTGAGCGCGGCGCCCGAGCGTCCGGCGCTGATCTGCCTGCACCATCACCCGGTGCCGGTAGGCTGTGGCTGGATGGAACCTCTGGGCCTGAACCGGCCGGACGAGCTGTTTGCCGTGCTGGATCGTCACCCACAGGTCAAGGTGGTGCTCTGGGGGCATATCCACCAGGAATTCGATCAGCTGCGCAATGGCGTGCGGCTGCTGGCCTCGCCGTCCACCGGCCTGCAATTCGAACCGGGCAGCCAGGAGTTCAAGGCGGGCGACCAGGCCCCTGGCTATCGCTGGTTGCGCCTGCTGCCCGACGGCGAGCTGGAGACCGGTGTCTCGCGTCTGCAACAGCATGCCTTCACCGTGGATCACAGCGCGGCAGGCTACTAGGTCTGACGCCGGTCGGCTGCCTTGGTCGCGGAGGTCGAAACCGGGTACTCTTTGCCTGTATTTTTATCCAGTAGGAGCGGCCTGATGCCGTCGATCCTCTATATCCATGGTTTCAACAGCTCGCCCGCGTCCTTGAAGGCCCGGCAGCTGACTGCCTGCATGACCCACCTTGGCCTGGCGGACCACCTGCGCGCCCCGGCGCTGCCCAACGATGCCGGTGCTGCCTTCGCGCTGTTGGAGCGCGAACTGGCGGAGCTGGACGCCCCCTTGCTGGTCGGCAGCTCCCTGGGCGGCTACTATGCCACCGTCCTGGCCGAGCGCCATGGGCTCAAGGCCGTGCTGATCAACCCGGCAGTCCGGCCCTGGCGCTTCATGGAGCATTATCTCGGCCCCCAACGCAATCACCATACCGGCGAGACCTGGACCCTCACCGAGGCCCACGTCGAAGCCCTGAGCGCGCAGGAAGTCGCAGCGCCGGCAGATCCCGGGCGCTTTCACGTCTGGCTGCAAACCGGTGACGAGACCCTCGACTACCGGGATGCCGAACGCTACTACGGCGCCTGCACCCTGCGCATCGAACAGGGTGGCGACCACGGCTTCCAGGGCTTCCACCGCCAGCTGCCGCTGCTGCTCGAGCTGGCCGGCTTCGACCCGGCGCTCTGGCGCGAGCTGGATTTCAACACCTTCGAATAGAGACCCCATGGCCACGCAGAACGCCTATAACGCCGACGCCATCGAAGTCCTCTCCGGACTCGATCCGGTGCGCAAGCGCCCTGGCATGTACACCGACACCTCCCGGCCCAACCACCTGGCCCAGGAAGTCATCGACAACAGCGTGGACGAGGCCCTGGCTGGTCACGCGCGCCAGGTGCAGGTGATCCTGCACGCCGACAACTCCCTCGAAGTGATCGACGACGGTCGCGGCATGCCGGTGGACATTCACCCGGAAGAGGGCGTTTCCGGTGTCGAGCTGATCCTCACCAAGCTGCACGCCGGCGGCAAGTTCTCCAACAAGAACTACCAGTTCTCCGGCGGCCTGCACGGTGTAGGCATTTCCGTGGTGAACGCCCTGTCGACCCGTGTCGAGGTACGCGTCAAGCGTGAGGGCAACGAATACGCCATGGCCTTCGCCGACGGCTTCAAGGCCAGCGAACTGGCCGTGGTCGGTAGCGTTGGCAAGAGAAACACCGGTACCAGCGTGCACTTCTGGCCGGACCCCAAGTACTTCGATGCCCCCAAGTTTTCCGTCAGCCGCCTGAAGCACGTGCTCAAGGCCAAGGCAGTACTCTGCCCGGGCCTGGCCGTAAGCTTCCACGACGAAGCCAGTGGCGAACGCACCGAGTGGCATTATGAGGACGGCCTGAGATCCTACCTGGTGGATACCGTGGGCGACGCCCTGCGGCTACCGGAGGTGCCTTTCCACGGCAGCCTGGCTTCGGCTCGGGAAGCGGTGGACTGGGCACTGTTCTGGCTGCCCGAGGGTGGCGAGTCGGTGCAGGAAAGCTACGTCAACCTGATTCCCACCGCCCAGGGCGGCACCCATGTGAATGGCCTGCGCCAGGGTTTGCTGGATGCCATCCGGGAATTCTGCGAATTCCGCAACCTGCTGCCGCGCGGCCTCAAACTGGCTCCGGAAGATGTCTGGGAGCGCATCGCCTTCGTCCTCTCGATGAAGATGCAGGAGCCGCAATTCTCCGGCCAGACCAAGGAGCGGCTGTCCTCCCGCGAGGCGGCGGCCTTTGTCGCCGGGGTGGTCAAGGACGCGTTCAGCCTCTGGCTCAATGCCCATCCCGAGCTGGGTCAGCAGATCGCCGAGCTGGCCATCAACAACGCCGGCCGCCGCCTCAAGGCGGGCAAGAAGGTCGAGCGCAAGAAGATCACGCAAGGGCCGGCGCTGCCCGGCAAGCTGGCCGACTGCGCCGGCCAGGATCCGATGAGATCCGAGCTGTTCCTGGTGGAGGGCGACTCCGCCGGCGGCAGCGCCAAGCAGGCGCGCAGCAAGGAATTCCAGGCCATCATGCCGCTGCGCGGCAAGATCCTGAACACCTGGGAAGTGGACGGCAGCGAAGTGCTGGGCAGTCAGGAGGTGCACGACATCGCCGTGGCCATCGGCATCGACCCCGGCAGTGCCGACCTGAGCGGACTGAGATACGGCAAGATCTGCATCCTCGCCGATGCCGACTCCGACGGCCTGCACATCGCTACCCTGCTGTGCGCCCTGTTCGTGCAGCACTTCCGCCCGTTGGTGGACGCCGGCCATGTCTATGTAGCCATGCCGCCGCTGTACCGCATCGACCTGGGCAAGGAGGTCCATTACGCCCTCGACGAGGCCGAGCGTGACGGCGTCCTCGATCGCCTGGCGGCGGAGAAGAAGCGCGGCAAGCCCCAGGTCACCCGCTTCAAGGGCCTCGGCGAGATGAATCCGCTGCAGCTGCGCGAGACCACCATGGATCCCAACACCCGCCGCCTGGTGCAGCTGACCCTCGAGGACGTGCCCGGCACCCTCGAGATGATGGACATGCTGCTGGCCAAGAAGAGGTCCGGCGACCGCAAGAGCTGGCTGGAATCCAAGGGCGATCGCGCCGAAGTGCTGCTCTAAATATGTTGGCTGCGCCTATCGCGGTCATGGCGGTTCGCCGCAGCGACCGCTCCTACAGGTGTATCGAGCGCCTGTAGGAGCGGTCCATGACCGCGATGGACCGGGCCCCCCGATCAAAGACGTAACACCAAAGGACTCCCATGAGTGCACCCCTCGACCTGAGCCTGGATGGCGTCGAACGCCGTTCGTTGGCCGACTTCACCGAGCAGGCGTACCTGAACTACTCCATGTACGTCATCATGGACCGCGCCCTGCCGCACATCGGCGACGGTCTCAAGCCGGTCCAGCGCCGCATCATCTATGCCATGAGCGAACTGGGCCTGGATGCCGACGCCAAGCACAAGAAATCCGCCCGTACCGTGGGTGACGTGCTCGGTAAGTACCACCCCCATGGCGACTCGGCCTGCTACGAAGCCATGGTGCTGATGGCCCAGCCGTTCTCCTATCGCTATCCGCTGGTGGACGGCCAGGGCAACTGGGGCGCGCCGGACGATCCCAAGTCCTTTGCCGCCATGCGCTATACCGAGGCGCGGCTGTCGCGCTATTCCGAGGTGCTGCTCAATGAACTGGGGCAGGGCACCGTGGACTGGGTGCCCAACTTCGATGGCACCCTGAACGAACCGGCGGTGCTGCCGGCACGCCTGCCCAACCTGCTGCTCAACGGCACCACCGGCATCGCCGTGGGCATGGCCACCGATATCCCGCCGCACAACCTGCGTGAGGTGGCGGCTGCCTGCGTGCGCCTGCTGGACGATCCCATCGCCGGGATTCCCGAACTCCTCGAGCATGTGCCGGGTCCGGACTTCCCCACCGAAGCCGAGATCATCACGCCACCCGCCGACCTGCGCAAAATCTACGAGACCGGGCGCGGCTCGGTGCGCATGCGTGCCGTCTACCGCCGTGAAGACGGCGACGTGGTCATCACCGCACTGCCGCACCAGGTCTCCGGTTCCAAGGTGCTGGAGCAGATCGCCGCCCAGATGCAGGCCAAGAAGCTGCCCATGGTGGCCGACCTGCGTGACGAGTCGGACCACGAGAACCCGACCCGCATCGTCATCGTGCCGCGCTCCAACCGCATCGATGCCGACGAACTGATGCAGCACCTGTTCGCCACCACCGATCTTGAATCCAGCTACCGGGTCAACCTCAACGTCATCGGCCTGGACGGCAAGCCCCAGGTCAAGGACCTCCGGCAGATCCTCCAGGAGTGGCTGATCTATCGCATCGGCACGGTGCGTCGCCGCCTGCAGTTCCGCCTGGACAAGGTCAACCGCCGCCTGCACCTGCTGGACGGCCTGCTGATCGCCTTTCTCAACCTGGACGAGGTGATCCACATCATCCGTACCGAAGAGCATCCCAGGCAGGCATTGATGGCCCGTTTCGAGCTCTCCGAGGACCAGGCCGACTACATCCTCGAAACCCGCCTGCGCCAGCTGGCGCGGCTGGAAGAGATGAAGATCCGTGGCGAACAGGCCGAGCTGCTCAAGGAGCAGAAGCGCCTGCAGACCCTGCTGGGCAGCGACAAGAAGCTGCGCAATCTGGTCCGCGACGAATTGATCAAGGACGCCGAGACCTACGGCGACGCTCGTCGCTCGCCCATCGTCGTGCGTGCCGAGGCCAAGGCCCTGTCCGAAACCGAACTCATGCCCACCGAGCCGGTGACCGTGGTGCTGTCCGAGAAGGGCTGGGTGCGCCAGGCCAAGGGCCATGACGTCGATCCGACCGGGCTGTCCTACAAGGCCGGCGACGGCTTCAAGGCGGCAGCCCTGGGCCGCTCCAATCAGTTCGCCGTCTTCATCGACTCCACCGGGCGCAGCTATTCGGTCGCGGCTCACTCCCTGCCGTCGGCGCGGGGTCAGGGCGAACCCCTGACCGGACGCCTGACGCCGCCGCCAGGGGCCAGCTTCGAGTGTCTGCTCCTGCCGGACGACAGCAGCCTCTATGTACTGGCCTCGGATGCCGGCTACGGCTTCGTGGTCAAGGGCGAGGACCTGCAGGCCAAGAACAAGGCCGGCAAGGCGCTGATCAGCCTGCCCAACGGTGCCAAGGTGCTGTCTCCGAAGCCGGTGGCCTCCCTGGAGGACACCTCCATCGCGGTGGTCACCAACGAGGGGCGCCTGCTGGTATTCGCTATCACCGAGCTGCCACAGCTGGCCAAGGGCAAGGGCAACAAGCTGATTTCCATCCCTGGCGAGCGGGTGGCCAAGCGTGAGGAATACGTAGTCGATCTGGCCGTGGTCCCGGCCGGCGCGTCCCTCACCCTGCAGGCGGGCAAGCGGCCCTATACCCTCAAGGGCAGCGACCTGGAACATTACCGTGCCGAGCGCGGGCGGCGAGGCAACAAGCTGCCGCGTGGCTTCCAGCGGGTGGACTCGCTGCAGGTGGAAACTTGAGCCGCCTGCGGTCAGCCGCTAGCATAGGCCGGATTTTTTCGACCAGGACTCGCCGGGCCATGGCGCCCGTCGAGAGAGAGCCTCGATGAAACGGATGTGTCTCGCCAGGCTGGCGCTCGTTAGCCTGCTGGCCGGCCTCGGCGGCTGTGCCAGCCTTGGCCCCAGCCACTACTATCAACTCGACGGCGGTAACGCGCGTACGCCCGCGAACAGCGCGCGTGGCCTTGCGGTGTGGATCGAAAACCTGCAACTGGCCGACTACCTGCAGCGTGACGTGCTGCTGGAGCGCCAGCCTGACGGCAGCCTCAAGGCCACTCGCGATCACTGGGCCGGTCCGCTTGACGCCAACGTACGCCAGTTGCTGCAACGCCAGCTCGCCAGCCGCCTGAACAGCGGTCGGGTCGTAGTGGGCGAGCAGCCCGAGGGCTTCGATCCGCAATACCGGGTGGAGCTGGTGGTGACCCGCCTCGACGCCGGGGACCAGGCTCCCGCTGCCCTGGACGCCAGCTGGCAACTACGTGACGGCCAGGGGCGCCTGCTGGACACCGAGGTGGTACACCTGCAAGGGCGTCAGGGCGGTGATCGTGCCGCCCAGGTGCGGGCGCAAGGCGAGTTGCTGCAGCAACTGGCCGCGCGTCTCGCCACGGATCTCACCAAGGTCGCCCAGCGTGGTCGGCGCGACAGCGAGGTCGCACGCAAGGAACCGAAGAAACTCGTGGAAGAGGCCCAGGCCCGGCCAACGTTGCCAGCCGTGGTGCCGATTCGCACCGGCGCCGAGGTCTACCGCTTCTGAGCCGGCAAGGCCCCGCGCGTCGCCGCGCGGGAGCAGCCGACGGCGCTCGACGCTCTATCCAGCAGGACCATCAGGCCTCGGAGGTTTCATGACGCTGCCCCTGTTTCCGCTGAACACCACCCTGTTTCCCGGTTGCCGTCTCGATCTGCAACTGTTCGAAGCCCGCTATCTGGACATGCTCGGCCGCTGCCTCAAGCAGGGCAGCAGCTTTGGCGTGGTAACCATCCTCGAAGGCCGCGAGACCGGTGCCGCGCCGAATCGGCTGGGTGCCTTTGGCTGCGAGGCGCTGATCCGTGACTGGCAGCAACAGAGCAATGGTCTCCTGGGCATTCGCATCGAAGGCGGTCGGCGCTTTCGCCTGTTGAGCCAGGAAGAACAGGCCGATCACCTGGTGGTGGGCGAGGTGGAATGGCTGGCTGAAACCGATCCCCAGCCGCTGCGCGATGCCGACGCCGATCTGATGGCGCTGCTGGCGGCCTTGGCCCAGCATCCCCTGGTGGCCAGTCTGGACATGGGCGGCCAGGTCGCCGACCGTCAGGCGCTGGGCTGCCAGCTGGCCTACCTGTTGCCGTTCGAGGCCCATCTCAAGCTGGATTGGCTGGGCATGAGCGATCAGGGCCAGCGCCTGGCCGCTATCGAACGCCATCTGGTGGATCTGCAGGACGATTTCCAGGCCTGAGAAAGCCTGTCCATGATCCGCTGCGCTGTTGAAAACGCCCCGGCTCAATAGCCTGGGCCGCCCCAGAACACTGCTCAGTTACCTGATGTAAATGCGGGCGCGAGTCCCCTTCGTTTCTTTAGCGTTTTGTAGGGCGGTCTAAACCTGGCTCGCACGGCCGTACCCAGGCTTCCAGGCCAAACGGCGGGCAAAAGAAAGCCCGCCGGGCAGGGCGGGCTAAAAGTGCTTTGGGGGCACTCGATAAGACTCTGGCACTTTGCCATAGTTCCGTCTTATGAGATCAAAGTGCCATTCCCCGGGTATCAGCCTGCGAGCAGCTTGATGAACTCGCGATTGAAGGCTGGAATGTCGTCTGGCTTGCGGCTGCTCACCAGTTGACCGTCGACGATGACCTCCTGGTCCTGCCAGGTGGCGCCAGCGTTCTTGAGGTCGTCGGTCAGCGAGGGCCAGCTGGTCATGGTCTTGCCCTGCACCAGGCCGGCGGAGATCAGCAGCCAGGCGCCATGGCAGATGACGGCCACCGGCTTGCCGGCATCGGCGATCTGCTTGGTCAGCTGCTGAGCCTGGGTGTCGATGCGGATGGTGTCGGCGTTGACCACGCCCCCGGGCAACAGCACGGCGTCATAGTCACCGGCATTGGCCTCAGCGAAGGTAAGGTCCACCGGAAAGCTGTCGGCCGGCTCGGTGCCGTCCCAGCCCTGCACCTGGCCGCTCTCGGCGGAGATGATGTGGGTCTGGGCACCTACCTGTTCCAAGGCCTCTTTTGGGCCGGTGAGCTCGGCCTGCTCGAAGCCGTCGGTGACCAGGATGGCGATTTTCTTGCCGTTCAGGGATGTAGCCATGGTTGCGGATACCTCGATTGGAATTCGGTCGGGCTAGCCTTTTGCCAGCGCTCCTAAATCCGTCTCGCTTTACCCCCCTGAAGTTCCTTCGTCGCGCCCGATGGCATCGGCGGACGGCGCAGAGTAAATTTGCGACATCCATCGCAGAGTAGCCTCCATGTCCCAAGCGTCCCCTCAGCTGACCGAGGAGCAGATCCGTCAGGCTCTGCAAGGCATCAGCATTCCTCCGCAGCCACAGATCATGGTGGATTTGCAGCTCGAACAGCTCATGCCCAGCCCGGATCTCAAGGTCATTTCCCGTCTGATCGGCCAGGACCCGGGGCTGTCGGGCGCCTTGCTCAAGTTGGTGAACTCGCCGTACTTCGGCCTGAGCAATCGCATCACCTCGATCCAGCGGGCGGTCAATCTGCTGGGCAGCCAGTCGGTCATCAACCTGATCAACGCCCAGTCGATCAAGGGGGAGCTCACCGACGAGACCATCGTCATTCTCAACCGCTTCTGGGATACCGCCCAGGATGTAGCCGAGACCTGCCTGAGCCTGGCCAAGAAGACCGGCTATCCGACCCCCGACGAAGCCTATGCCCTGGGTCTGTTCCACAACTGCGGCATCCCGTTGATGCTCAAGCGTTTCCCCAGCTACATGGCGGTACTGGAGGAGGCCTATGCCAGCGTTAACGAGCAGGTACGAGTGGTGGACGTGGAGAACCGCATGTTCAACACCAACCACGCCGTGGTGGGGTATTTCATCTCGCGGTCCTGGCGCCTGCCGGAGCACGTGGGCCAGGCCATCGCCAACCATCACAATGCCCAGTCCGTCTTCGACGAGGACTCGACCACCGACATCCAGATCAAGAATCTGCTGGCGCTGCTGAAGATGGCCGAGCACATCTGCCGCTGCTATCGCGCCCTGGGCGGCCAGGACGAGGATCACGAGTGGCAGGCCATCGCGCCGCGGGTGCTGGATCACGTCGGCCTGTCCGAGTACGACTTCGAGTCGCTCAAGGAGACGATCCTTGAAATGGGCAGTGGCCGGATCAATTACTAAGGCACCTGCAATCGTCCTGGACCTCCATGCCCGAATTACCTGAAGTCGAAACCACTCGCCGGGGCATCGAGCCCCATGTCGTCGGTCAACGCGTGCGCCGGGTCATTGTCCGCGATGGTCGGCTACGCTGGCCCGTCCCCGAAGACCTGGACGTGCGCCTCTCCGGTCAGCGCATCGAGGCCGTGGAGCGGCGTGCCAAGTATCTGCTGATTCGCGCCGAGAGCGGCACCCTGATCGGCCACCTGGGCATGTCCGGCAGCCTGCGCCTGGTGCCGGCGGATCAGCCACCGGCCAAGCACGAGCATGTCGACATCGAGTTGGAGTCCGGGCTGTCGTTGCGCTACACCGATCCGCGCCGTTTCGGTGCGCTGCTCTGGACCCAGGATCCCCATGCCCATGTGCTGCTCAGCAAACTGGGGCCCGAGCCCCTGACCGAGGCCTTCGACGGCGGTCGGCTGTTCGAGCTGTCACGTGGGCGCAGCATGGCGGTCAAGCCCTTCATCATGGACAACGCCGTGGTGGTGGGGGTAGGCAACATCTACGCCGCCGAGGCGCTGTTCGCCGCCGGCATCGACCCCCGCCGGGCGGCCGGCAGCGTTTCCCGAGCGCGCTACGATCGCCTGGCCGAGGAGATCAAGAAGGTGCTGGCGCGTTCCATCGAGAGCGGCGGCACCACCCTGCGCGACTTCATCGGGGGCGACGGGGCGCCGGGCTATTTCAAGCAGGAGCTGTTCGTCTACGGGCGCAAGGGCGAATTCTGCAAGGTCTGTGGGACGGGCCTGCAGGAGATCCGCCTGGGCCAGCGCGCCAGCGTCTATTGCCGGAAATGCCAGCGATGAAGGGCCTGGCTGGGCTGGTCGTGCTGGCATTGCTCGGTAGTGAACTGGCCTGGGCCGACGCCGATAACGGCCGCAATCTCTTCCTGCGGCGCTGCCATAACTGCCATTCGGTAGGGCCGAGCGCTCAATCCGGTTTCGGTCCCCAGCTCAACGACCTCTTCGGTCGCCAGGCCGGTAGCCTCCCGGGCTACCACTACTCCGAGGCCATGCGCCAGGCCGGCTTCGCCTGGGATCGCGAGGCCCTGGCGGCCTTCTTGCGTGATCCCGAGCAGAAGGTGCCGGGCACCAAGATGAGGTTCTGGGGCATCGGCGATGCCGAGGATCTGCGCGATATCGCCGACTATCTGCAGACCCAACACAGCGCACCCTGATCGTCAGCGGGCTGGCGACCGGCTGGGTGGTGGGCAAACTGCGTCGAAACCGTTCAGGGCTCATGGGGCCCTGGCTCGCGAGAGCCAGGGCCGCTGCTCAGTGATCGCCGCCACCGGCGCCCGGCTTGGCCGCGAACGGCGGCTTGGCCAGCCAGATGATCAGGAACAGGCCCATGAAGATCCAGCCAAGCAGGGTGAAGTAGTCCACCGTGGAGAGCATGTAGGCCTGGCTCTCCACCACCTTGTCCAGCTGGGCATAGGCCTGCTGCGACGGACCGCCGAGGGCGTCCAGGTAATGCTGGGTGGCCGGGCTGTAGGCGGTGACGTCCTCGGTCAGCTGGGCATGGTGATGGATGGCGCGGCGCTGCCAGAGCCAGGTGGTCAGGGAGGAGGCGAAGCTGCCGCCCAGGACCCGCAGAAAGGTCGCCAGGCCGCCGCCGTCCGCCAGCTCCGACGGCTTGAGGCTGGACAGCAGGATGCTGGTGGTGGGCATGAAGAACAGCGCCACGCCCAGGCCCATGAAGGTCTGTACCTCGGCGATGTGGCGATAGTCCACCTCGTTGTTGAAGGTGGCGCGCATGAAGCACGACGCCCCGATCACCAGGAAGGAGCCCCCGGCCAGCAGCCGCAGGTCGGTCTTGTGCGCGAACTTGCCCACCAGCGGTGAGAGGATCACCGGCAGGATGCCGATGGGCGCTGCCGCCAGGCCCGCCCACACCGGGGTGTAGCCGAGCTGGGTCTGCAACCACTGGGGCAGCAGCAGGTTGATGCCGAAGAAGCCCGAATAGCCCAGCACCAGCGCCAGGGTGCCGAAGCTGAAGTTGCGATAGCGGAACAGCCGCAGGTTGACGATGGGATGCTTGTCGGTCAGCTCCCAGATCACCAGGGCGGTCAGCGCCACGGCGGAAAAGGCCGCACCGAGGCAGATCAGGTTGGATTCGAACCAGTCCAGGTCGTTGCCCTTGTCCAGCACCACCTGCAACACACCCACGCCCAGCACCAGGAGGATCAGCCCGACGTAGTCGATGGGCTGGTGCACCAGTTTTTCCGGTTTCTTGCCCAGCTGGCTCCAGACCACCAGGGTGGCGAAGATGCCGATGGGGATGTTGATGAAGAAGATCCACGGCCAGCTGTAGTTGTCGGTGATCCAGCCGCCGGCGATGGGCCCGATGATGGGCGCCACCACCGTCACCATGGCCAGGAGCGCCAGGGCCATGCCCCGCTTGGCCGCCGGAAAGATCGCCAGCAGCAGGGTCTGGGCCATGGGGTAGAGCGGGCCGGCGACGAAACCCTGCATGGCGCGGAAGATCACCAGCTCGGGCATCGAGGTGGCGATGCCGCAGAGAAAGGAGGTGATGACGAAGAGCACCACGGCGGCCATGAACAGCTTGACCTCGCCGAAGCGGCGCGCCATCCAGCCAGTCAGCGGCAGGGCGATGGCGTTGCTCACGGCGAAGGCGGTGATGACCCAGGTGCCCTGTTCCGAACTTACCCCGAGGTTGCCGGAGATGGTGGTCAGGGCGACGTTGGCGATGGTGGTGTCGAGCACCTGCATGAAGGTGGCCAGGGAAAGGCCCACCGTGGCGAGGACCAGGCTCGCCGGGCGAAAGGCGTTATCGCTCATGACGGATTACCAGAAGGGGGCGGGGAGGCTCATGACCGAGCCTCCAGGGCCTCAGCGCTTGGCGACGCCCGCGGCGCGTGCCGCCGGACCGTTGTTGTGGACGATCTGTTGGATTAGCTGGTCGGCATCGGCCAACTGGTGATCGTAGACGTCGGTGCTGTAGCGCGGCTGCTTTGGTGTGGTGGTGGGCAGGCGGGCGCCGTCCTGGTCGTGCAGGTCGACATCGACGACGGTCGACAGGCCGATGCGCAGCGGATGCTTGTCCAGGTTGTCGCCTTCCAGGCGGATACGCACTGGCAGTCGCTGGACGATCTTGATCCAGTTACCGGTGGCGTTCTGCGCCGGCAGGAGCGAGAAGGCGCTGCCGGTGCCCACGCCCAGGCTTTCCACCACGCCGCGATAGCGCACGTCGTCGCCATAGAGGTCGGAGTGGATCTCCACCGGCTGGCCGATGCGCATCTCGGCGAGCTGGGTTTCCTTGAAGTTGGCATCGATCCAGATCTGGTCCAGCGGCACCACGGCCATCAAGGCCGCGCCGGGTTGCACGCGGCTGCCGACCTGTACCGAGCGCTTGGCGACATAGCCGCTGACCGGCGCCACCAGGGTGCTGCGGGCATGGTTGAGGTAGGCCTGGCGCAGCTGGGCGGCGGCGGCCTTGACGTCCGGGTGCGAGGCGATCTCGGTGTCGTCCACCAGTGCCTGGTTGGTGTCCAGTTGCTGCTGGGCGGAGGTCAGGGAGCTCTGCGCCGACACCAGGGTGTCGCGGGCGTGGGCCAGTTCTTCCTTGGAGATGGCGCCGCCCTTGGCCAGTTGCTGGCGGCGGGCGTAGTCGGCGCGGGCCCGTTCGACCTCGACGCGCCGGGCGGCCACCTGGGCCTTGTAGCTGTCGACGTTGCTGTACAGGCCGCGCACCTGGCGCACGGTCTTGGCCAGGTTGGCCTCGGCGCTCTGCTGGGCGACGGCGGTGTCGCTGGGATCGAATTCCACCAGCGGCTGGCCCTGGCGGACGTAGTCGCCATCATCCACGGCGATGCGGGTCACGGTGCCAACGACCTGGGGCGTGATCTGCACCAGGTTGCCGTTGACGTAGGCATCGTCGGTATCGGCATGGAAGCGGCCATAGAACAGGTGGTAGCAGTAGACACCCACGCCGGCCAGGATCACCACCAGCAGCAGGAGCAGCAGGAGGAATTTGCGTTTGCCGGAGCGCTGCGGCTTCTGCTCCTGGGCATTGTCGTTGGGGGTTGCGGCGGAATCGGCCATGGTCGGGCTCTCGGTATCAGTGTGTGGCCGCGGCGGCGGGCGCCGGCGGCAGTTTGGACGGTTGGAAGCCGCCACCCAGGGCCTGCATCAGCAGCACGCCGCTGTCGACGCGGTCGGCCTGGAGGCTGGCCAGCTGACGTTCGGTCTGCAGCAGTTGCTGCTCCACGGTCAGGGCATCGATGTAGTTGCCGATGCCGGCGCCATAGCGCTGCATGGCGATGTCGAAGGAGCTCTTGGCGATGTCCCGTGCCCGTTGCTGCTCGACGATCTGCTGGTCCAGCGAGCGCTGGCGAGTGATGGCGTCGGCGATGTCGCCCAGTGCCTGCACCAGGGTCCGGTTGTACTGGGCCACGGCCAAGTCATAGTCGGCATCGCGGCTGGCGAGATCGGCGCGGCGACGACCGGCATCGAAGATCGGCAGCGACAGCGCCGGGCCGACGTTGAAAAAGCGCGCCGGACCGCCGAGCAAGGCGTCGCCGAGGATGGCCTTGCTGCCGGCGGCCACCGTCAGGTCCAGGTTGGGATAGAAGTTGGTCTTGCTGGCGACGATGTCCTTGCTCGCGGCCTCCACCCGCCAGCGGGCGGCGATCAGGTCCGGACGACGCCCGGCCAGCTCGACCGGCAACTGGGCAGGCAGGTTCACCGCGGCGGGGGCGATCAGCTTGGGCCGTGGAATCTCGGCGCCACGGTCTGGCCCCTTGCCCAACAGCACGGCGAGACGGATCTGGGCCGTGCGCACCTGCTGTTCAGCCGCGGTATGGGAGGCCGCCGCGCTGGCTTCCAGGCTCTGGGTCTGCTGCAGCTGGTAGTCGCTGTCGAGGCCGGCGTCCACCCGGCGCTGGGCCAGGTCGAGCATGCCACGGGTACGCTCCAGGTCCTGCTGGGCCACGTCCATATTGGCATAGGCCAGACCCAGCTGGTTGTAGGCGCGGCTGACATCGGCGGCCAGTGTCAGGCGTGCGGCCTGGCGATCCACTTCACCGGCGCGGGCGCGGCCGAGTGCGGCCTCCCAGGCGGCGCGCTGGCCACCCCAGAGGTCGAAGCTATAGCTGCCGCTCACATTGAGTTGGCGCAAGGTGCTGTAACGGTCACCCTGGCCGACCGGATCGTCTGGCCGCGCCAGACGCGAGCGGGTCACGCCCGCATTGGCGTCGATCTGTGGATAGCGATTGGCATCGGCGGCGAGCACCGCGGCATCGGCCTGGCGGCTGCGCGCATCGGCTTCCTGCAGCGAGGGGCTGTCACGCAGGGCCTCGCGGATCAGGTTGTCGAGCTGCGGATCGCCCAGCCGCGTCCACCAGTCGGCGCTCGGCCACTGGACAGGGGAGAGGCGATCGCCGGCAAAGGTGGCGTCGCCCTTGAGGGTGGCCGGATCCACGGCGTGCCCCTGGGTGTTCAGCCCTTCGGACGACACGCAGCCGGCCAGCAGCAGGGCGGCGCAGAGGGCGGTCAATGGCAGGCGAAAGGTCATGGATCAGAGGTCTCCAGAGGGCGCCGGCAACAGGCCGGAGGGGCCGAGCAGTCGGCGTAGCAGGCGTTCGAGGTCATCCAGCTCCTGGCGGTCCAGGCAGTGGGTGAGGTCATTGAGAGCATCCACGCCGATCTGCATGAGTTCACTGCTCAGGGCTTGGCCCTGTTCGGTCAGCTCCAGCCGCACCTGGCGACGATCGCTCAGGCTACGCACGCGGCGCAGCAGGCCCTTGGCTTCCAGGCGATCGAGCATGCGGGTCATGGCGCCGCTGTCGAGCGACAGGCAACGGCTGAGTTCGGCCGGGGTGTCGGTCTGGTCGCGGGCCAGCAGCAGCAGCACCTTGAACTGGGCAGCGGTGATGTCGTAGGGCGCGAGGTGGCTGTCCAGCACGCGATCCTTGTACTGGTTCGCGAGGTGGATCAAATGGCCTACGGAGTTGCGCAGTGGAAAGTTGCTTCGGTCGAAATGTGACATTGCAGTATCTGCCCAGGCAATCAAGCGCATCCAGAATACTGCCTAGGCAGTGAAATATTCAGACACCTTTGCGCAGGGGAGCGTTGCGCATTTTGAAACAATTGGAAAAGTCCTTTGGCGGACCCTTGTCCTGTAGCGGCCCGGACGCCGATCATGGGGGCAACTTCAGTTTGAACCGACCCATGACGCCTGACTTCGATCTAGACCGCCTGCGCCAGGCCTTGGTGCCCCTGCGCCGCGACCTGCCAGCGGATGCCGACCACCAGGGCTATCGCGCCCATTACCGCCTGGCGGATAGCCTGGTACACCCCGGAGTCACTGTGGCGCTGGGCGCCCTGCCAGCGGGCAGCTACCAGCTCGCGGTCCAGGGTTGGTGGCCGCCTGAGCCACGCGGCAGCCTGCTGATGCTGCACGGCTACTACGATCACATGGGTCTCTATGGCCATGTGGTGGACTGGGCCCTGTCACGGCAGCTGGCGGTGCTGGCCTGCGACTTGCCCGGGCATGGATTGTCGAGCGGCGCCCGCGCCAGCATCAACGACTTCGCCGAATACCAGGTCGCCCTGGCCGCGCTGATCGCCGAGGCGCGGCGTCTAGCGTTGCCGCAACCCTGGCACCTGCTGGGCCAGAGCACCGGTGGCGCCATCCTGCTGGACTATCTGCTGAGGGGCGATCCCGCGCCCGAGCTGGGCGAGACGGTGCTGCTGGCACCACTGATCAGGCCCCATGCCTGGCGCCAGGGGCTGTGGACCTATCGGCTGGTAAAGCCCTTCGTGCGTGCCCTGCCACGACGCTTCTCGGTGAATTCCGGCGATCCAGCCTTCCTTGACTTCTTGCAGCAGGACACCTTGCAACCGCGGGAACTGCCGGCTCAGTGGGTAGGCGCCCTGGCGCGCTGGATTCCACAACTGGAAGGCGCGCCGGCCAGCACCCGTAGCCCCCTGGTGATCCAGGGCGAGCAGGACTTCACCGTCGACTGGCGGCACAACCTGGGGGTGCTGGAGGCCAAGTTCGCCCGGCCCGAGGTGCTGCGCCTGCCAGAGGCGCGGCATCATCTGGTCAACGAGACGCCAAGCCTGCGCCAGCGCTACTTCCGCTGGCTGGACGAGCGTCTCGCCTGAACAGCCTTACTGACCGCCGCTACCCAGGCCAGCGCGCAGCGCGGCCACGGCGGCCCGGTAGTAGGCGCTGCCGTTGGGCGAGCTGGCAAAGTCGGCGAACTGGCCGAGTTCGTTGTCGTTCAGGGGGCGGTAGACATAGAGCAGGGTGTTTTCCAAATCACCGGCATTCATCTGCTGGATGAATCGCTGCCGCTGCTGCTCGATCATGCCGCCGGACTGCTGCTGCCCCATCAGCCCAGGCAGCATCGAGCTCAGGCTGTCGGCGGCCAGGCCGGCCAGGGCCACGCTGACCTCGGCGCCGGCTTCACGCACGGGCAGGGCGCTGGCCAGACGCTTGGCGTGGGCGCGACGGGCAGGACTGGCCTGCACCTGGGGCACGCCGTTGGCATTCTTCGCCAGCTGATCGCTGCGCGTGGCGGCGATTTCCGCGGCGACCACCTTGCGCCCTACCGGCGACTGGAAGAACTGCAGCGCGGGGCCGTCGGCAGGCAGGCTTTGACGTAGCGCGGCCAGGGCACGCTGGTCGATGGCCGCGGCGGTATAGCGCTTGTTGCTGTTGTCCACCAGGCTCTGGTAGAGCGCCGGCGGCAGACTGTTCTGATAGCGCTGCTGGGCGGCCTGCAGGGCATCGCGGAAGTGTCCGCGCTGCTCGGGCCAACCCGCGGCCTGATAGAGACTGACCGTATCGTCGGCCAGGGCGGGCAGGCTGATGGCGAAAAGCAGGGAAGCGAACAGAACGCGCATGGACACCTCGGGCAGCGGCGCGGAGCCGAAAAGTCCGCCATTGTCGGCAACCCCAGGCTGGCTGTCGAGGCGCTCACCCCGGGCATTCGTCGCCTGGTCGAGGGAGGCGCGCAGGCGCGGCCGACTTCTCTTACACTCGGCATCCCGCCGGCGTGGCCCGGTTAGCCTGGTTTTCGTGATGGCTCTGCACCCCGAGCATCCCCTGCTGCAACGTATCGTCGACGATCTCGCCGAGCATGGCTGGTCGCGGCAGAGCATCTTCCTGCCCCTGGATCTCACCGCCGAGCTGGCGGCCGAGTGCCGGTTGCGCCATGCCCGCGGCGAGCTGGAGCGCGCCGGCATCGGTCGCGGCGACAGCCCGCTGATCCGCGAAGGGGTCCGTGGCGATCACATCGCCTGGCTGGAGCCGGACGATGCCCATCCGGGCGTGCAGCGCTATCTGCACCTGATGGACACCTTGCGCGAAGCCTTCAATCGCACCCTGTTCCTGGGCCTGGAAGACTACGAGAGCCACTTCGCCCTCTATCCGCCTGGCGCCTTCTATGCCCGGCATCTGGATCGCTTCCGCGACGATGACCGGCGCATGGTCTCCCTGGTGCTCTATCTCAACGATGCCTGGCTGCCGGAGCAGGGCGGTGAGCTACGCCTCTATCTCGACCAGGAGCGTCAGCAGGACGTCCTGCCCCTGGGCGGCAGTCTGGTCTGCTTTCTTTCCGGCCAGTTGCCCCACGAGGTCCTGCCGGCCACTCGCGAACGGCTGTCGCTCACTGGCTGGTTCCGCCGCCGCGGCGAGAATCCGCTGCAGGCTTAGACAGTGGACTGGCATCTGACCAGGAGGGACGCATGGAAAAGATACTGGTGAGTCGTTGCCTGCTGGGGCATCGGGTGCGCTACGACGGTGGCGCCCATGGTCCCTTCGATCTGCTTGGCGTCTGGCAGGAGGAGGGACGCATCGTGCCGCTCTGTCCGGAAGTGGCGGGTGGGCTGCCCACCCCGCGTCCGCCCGCCGAGATCCCCGGCGGCCAGGGTGGCGCCGTGCTGGATGGCCGGCTGCCGGTCGTGACCGACACGGGAGAGGAGGTGACCGCGGCGTTCGTTGCCGGCGCCGAGGCCGCGCTCGAACTGGTCGCGCGTCATGGCATCCGCCTGGCCGTGCTCAAGGCGCGCAGCCCTTCCTGCGGCAATCTGGAAAATTACGATGGCACCTTCAGCGGCACCCGGGTGGCAGGTGAGGGCGTCACGGCAGCTGCCTTGAAACGCGCGGGTGTCGCCGTATTCAACGAGACCGAGCTGGCGGCGGCCCAGCGTTTTCTGGCCGCCCAGGAAGACCCTCGCTAGAGGGTCTCCGGCTGGCGGCCCAGCAGTATCTGGAAGTGCGCCTTCTGCACGAAGCAGCCCTTGGGAAAGCGCCAGCCGACCAGTTCGCCCGGCTGCTTCTCGAGGTTCTGGGCAAAGACGGTGGCGCCCATGGCACGCGCCAAGGCGGCATATTCGCGCAGCGGTACCTTAACGACAGGAACATCCGGGCTGATCATGGGCGCTCTGCTGGGTGGGTCGCCCACGGTCGAAACGACGATCGCGGCGAGTCCACAGGTGACTTGCCCAGGCTATCGGCACCCCTGCGTGGAACTTCAGCCCCCGGATGAAAAAGGCCATCTAGTCGGCGGCCTTGGGCGTTTCTGGCAGGAACCAGTTCATCAGCAGGGCGCACAGGCCACCGGTGGCGACGCCGGATTCCAGCACCGCACGCAGGCCGGCGGGCATATGGGCGAGGAATTCCGGCACCTGGGATATGCCCAGGCCCAGCGCCAGGGATACGGCGATGATCAGCAGCGCGCGGCGGTCCAGTTCGACGCCGGCAAGAATGTTGATCCCCGAGGCGGCGACCGCGCCGAACATCACCATGGCCGCGCCCCCGAGCACTGGCTCGGGCACCGCCTGGATCACCCCGGCCACCGCCGGGAACAGGCCCAGCAGCACCAGGATGGCGGCGATCCACAGCCCGACATGGCGACTGGCGATACCGGTCAGCTGGATCACCCCGTTGTTCTGGGCGAACACCGAGCTGGGAAAGGTGTTGAAGAGTCCGGCCAGCAGCGAGTTGGCGCCGTTGACCAGCACCCCGCCCTTGATCCGGCTCATCCACAGCGGGCCTTCCACCGGTTCGCGCGAGACCTTGCTGGTGGCGGTGATGTCGCCGATGGCCTCCAGCGAGGTCACCAGGTAGATCACCAGCAGCGGCACGAACAGCGACCAGGAAAAGCCCAGGCCGAAGTGCAGTGGCAGGGGAATCTGCACCCAGGCGGCGTCATGCATGCCGGTGAAATTCAGGCGTCCCAGCCAGGCCGCCAGGGCATAGCCCAGCAACAGGGCGACGACGATGGCGCTGCTGCGCAGGCCGCGCAGCGGGATGCGATTGAGCACCACGATGGTGGCCAGCACGGTGCCCGACAGCAGCAGGTTCTCGCCATTGGCGAAGGTGCCGTTGCCCAGGGCCGCGAAGCCGCCGCCCATGCTGATCAGGCCGACCTTGATCAGGGTCAGGCCGATCATCAGCACCACGATGCCGGTCACCAGCGGGGTGATGAGGCGCTTGACGAAGGGCAGCACCCGCGACACGCCCATCTCGACGAAGGAGCCCGCCATGACCACGCCGAAGATGGCCGCCATCACGGCTTCCACCGGGGTACCGTTCTTGACCATCAGGGCGCCACCGGCGATCAGTGGGCCGACGAAGTTGAAGCTGGTGCCCTGGACGATCAGCAGGCCGGCGCCGAATGGCCCGAAGCGCCGACACTGGACGAAGGTGGCGATGCCGGAGATCACCAGCGACATGGAAACGATCAGGTTGGTGTCGCGCGGCGAGACGCCCAGGGCCTGACAGATCAGCAGTCCCGGGGTGACGATGGGCACGATGATCGCCAGCAAGTGCTGGATGGCGGCCAGCAAGGCGGGCAGCGGACGAGGTCGGTCCTGGGGACCATAGAGCAGTTCGGAGCGAGGAGACTGGGACATGGGCGGGTCGTCGCGGAAAAAGCGCCGATCTTACCGGATGCCCGCCCCGGAGCGCAGGATCTTCGGCTAGGGGACACCTGTTGGCTGGTCGCCCGCAGGTGTCCCGGGTGCCTTACAGGATGAAGCGCGCCACGTCGCGGTTAAGGTCGGCGGCATGATGCTGCAGAGAGCGCGATTGCCGTTCCGAATCCTCGGCGCCACTGGCCAGGGTATCGCCAAGCCCCTTGATGGTGATCACGTTGCGGGTGATCTCCTCGGTGACCGAGGTCTGTTCCTCGGCCGCCGTGGCGATCTGCAGAGACATCTCGGCGATGATGCCGGCACTCTGGGCGATCTCTTCCAGGGCGCTGGAGGCGCGTTCCACGTCGGCGACGCTGCGTTCGGCGATGGCCATGCTGCTGTCCATGCGCTGCACCGCCTGGCGGGTCATCTGCTGGAGCGTGCCGATGGTCTCGTTGATCTCCCGCGTCGACGCCTGGGTGCGCTGCGACAACGTCCGCACCTCGTCGGCGACCACCGCGAAGCCACGGCCATGCTCGCCGGCCCGGGCGGCTTCGATGGCCGCGTTCAGTGCCAGCAGGTTGGTCTGCTCGGCGATGCTCTGGATGCTGTCGAGGACCTTGGCGATGGCCTGCGAGTGATGATCCAGCTCGCCGATCACCCGGGTGGCGTCATCCACTTCCTGGGCCAGGCTGTTGATGGACTGCTTGCTGGTCTGCACCAGGGTCAGGCCCTGGGTGGTGCTGTCGGAGGACTGCCGGATGGCCTCGGCGGTCTGCTCGGCGTTGCGGGCGATCTCCTGGGTCGCGGAAGACATCTCGGTCACGGCGGTGGCGACCAGGGTGATCTCCTGCTGCAGACGCCCCAGTTCCTGAGTGGCCGCGGCGCTGCGCTGCAGGACCTTTTGCGATTCGGCGTCCACGCTCTGGGCATGCTGGCGCACGCCGCCGATCAAGCCGTGCAGACTGGCCACGAACTGGTTGAAGTGGCCGGCAAGGCCGCCGACTTCATCGTTACTCTGTACGGCGATGCGCCGGGTCAGGTCGCCCTGGCCATCGGCGATTACCTGCAGACCGTTCGAGACCACGCCCAGCGGCCGCAGCAGATAGCTGCACAGCAGGTTGATGAGCACCAGCGAGCCACCCAGCACCACGGCCAGGATGGCGATGCTGATCCAGAGTTGCCGCTGTAGCGGTGCCAGTAGCACGCCGCTATCGACGATCATCACCAGGGTCTCGCCGTCGCGATTCATGGGCGCGGCATAGAGCCGCTGGCCGGCGTTGGTCTCGATATAGCGCTCACCGGGCGCCTGGGCCAGCCGCTGGAGGGTGTCCGCGGTGAGCTGGGGATAGAGCTCGGTGAGCGGCTTGGCCAGCAGGGCGGTGTCTTCATGCCCCAGCACAATGTTCTGGCCGTTGACCAGTACGGCGCTGCCGGCACCCGGCAGCTGCACCCGCTTGAGCTGATCGAGGATGTCGCTGATGCTGACGTCGGCACCCAGGATGGCGCTGGTGTTGCCACCGGATTGCAACGCCCAGCCCAGGGACAGCACGTTCTGCTTGGTCGCCGCCGCCACCGTGGGTATGGAGAAGAACACCTTGCCGGGATTCTGCATCGCCTGCTGGTACCACAGCCATTTGCGCGGGTCGTTGTTGTCCGGCGGTAACTGGGCGCCGTTGGCATTGACCTGGCTGCCATCGCCGCGGGCGTAGAAGACGTTGTCGAAACCGCCGGAGCGCTTGACCTGATTGAGACCGGCCGGAAGGTTCGTCTCCTGGGTGTCCGCCGCCAGGGCGCGCAACGCGGCGGCCTTGCCGTCGAACCACTGACGGACACCGCCGTTGAAGACGAAGCTGACGGTCTTCAGCTGTTCGACCGTGGAGGCTTCGAGGGCCGCACGGGTGTTGAAGAAATTGATGGTCGTCAGACCTACACCCACCACCAGCACGGCCGCGGTGGCAGACAACGAGAGTTTCTGTTTCAACGACAAGGCAGGCACGGCGTATAGCTCCGAAATAATTATTCAGGCTTTATCGGTGCTGGTACGCGATAACTTGAGCGTTCGGTCAGATTTTCGTCGCAGAAGCGACGATCCGCGTCTGGGTAGGCGGCCCCTTCCGGGTCTTCCAGGGCGACTGCCGGCTGGAAGACCCGGGAGGGTGCCTGGTCAGTCGAAGTCGACTAGGCGGCCACCGTCTGGGCACCGGTCATGAGTGCCACCGCATCGGCCATGGAGTGCTCGCGCGGGTCGATCACCGTCAGCCGGCGACCCAGTCGATGGATGTGGATGCGGTCGGCGATCTCGAACACATGGGGCATGTTGTGCGAGATCAGCACGATGGCGATGCCGCGGGCCCGCACATCGAGGATCAGCTCCAGCACCTTGCGCGACTCCTTCACCCCCAGCGCGGCCGTGGGCTCGTCGAGGATGATGACCTTGGAGCCGAAGGCCGCCGCCCGGGCCACGGCCACGCCCTGGCGCTGGCCACCGGAAAGGGTTTCCACCGCCTGGTTGATGTTCTGGATGGTCATCAACCCTAGCTCGGAGAGTTTTTCCCGGGCGATGCGCTCCATTTCCTTGCGGTCCAGGGTCCGGCAGAGGGTGCCCAGCAGCCCCGGCTTGCGCAGTTCACGTCCAAGAAAGAGGTTGTCGGCGATGGACAGCGCCGGCGACAGCGCCAGGTTCTGGTAGACCGTCTCGATGCCGGCACGCCGCGCGGCGATGGGCGAGGCGAACTGCACTAGCTGGCCCTCGAAGCGGATCTCGCCCTCGTCCGGGCGCAGGGCACCGGAGATGGCCTTGATCAGCGAGGACTTGCCGGCGCCGTTGTCGCCGATCACCGCCAGGATCTCGCCGGGCAGCAGGTCGAAGTCGGCATGGTCGAGGGCGGTGACGCGGCCATAGCGCTTAACCAGGCCGCGCGCCATCAGCAGGGGTTCGGTAGTCATCAGCTGGCCGCCTTTCTGATCCATTGGTCGATAGCCACGGCCGCGATGATGAGCGTGCCGATCAGCAGATAGGTCCATTGCACGTCGGTACCCAGCAGGCGCAGGCCCAGGGCGAAGACGCCGACGATGAGAGCGCCGAACAGCATGCCGAGGATCGAGCCGCGCCCGCCGAACAGCGAGATGCCGCCGATCACCACGGCGGTGATGGACTCGATGTTGGCGAACTGGCCGGCGGTGGGCGAGACCGAGCCGATGCGGCCGATCAGGACCCAGCCGGCGAAGGCGCAGATGAGTCCGGACAGCCCGTACACGGTGATCAGCATGCGCCTGACGTTGACTCCGGCCAGCGCCGCGGCCTCGGGATCGTCGCCTACCGCATAGAGATGCCGGCCCCAGGCGGTGTGATTGAGCACGTACCAGAGCAGGGCGACCAGCACCACCAGGGCGATCACGCCATAGGTGAAGACGGCACCGCCCAGGCGGAAGTTGTCACCGAACACCTGCAGCAAGGGCGCCGTCGCACCGATTTCCTGGGCGCGGATGGTCTCGTTGCGCGAATAGAGGAAGTTGGCCGCGAGCACGATCTGCCACATGCCCAGGGTTACGATGAAGGGTGGCAGCTTGATGCGGGCGATCAGCCAGCCGTTGGCCATGCCGCACAGGGTGCCCACCACCAGGCCGCAGAGGATCGACAACTCCACCGGCAGGCCGTAGCGAAAGGTGAACTGGCCCATGACCACCGAGGACAGCACCATGATGGCGCCTACCGAAAGGTCGATGCCGGCGGTGATCACCACCAGGGTCTGGGCCGCGCCCACGATACCGGTGATGGCGACCTGTTGCAGGATCAGGGTGAGGGCGAAGGCGGAAAAGAATTTGCCACCCAGCAGGGCGCCGAAGATGCCCAGCGACAACAGCAGCACCAGCAGCGAGACCGCCGAAGGACGTGAATGCAGGAAGTGACGGAATTTGACGAGTGGGCTGCGCTCGTCACGGGCGAAGGAGGCGACTTCCGTGGCGCTGTGCTTGAGCACCTGTTCGAAGGGCTGGCCGGACGAGGAGGGCGAGGTCGGATCGCTCATGGCAATCTCCTGATAGCGGGAAAGCAGCCGAGAGTCGGTCGCCCGCGCCGAGGCGAAAACGCTCAGGCGGGGCGACCGGTCTGCTCAGGCTAGACGACTGGCATCAGCCCCAGCATTTCTGCAGGGCGGTCTTGCTGTCGATGGACTGGATGCCGGGTACCGGCTTGTCCGTCACCAGCTTCACGCCGGTGTCGACAAAGCTCTTGCCTTCGGTGGCGGTAGGCTTCTTGCCCGTGTCGGCAAAGGTCTTGATCGCCTCGATGCCCAGCGCGGCCATCTGCAGCGGGTATTGCTGAGAGGTGGCGCCGATGACGCCGTCCGCCACGTTGTGCACGCCCGGGCAGCCGCCGTCGATGGAGACGATCAACACGTCCTTCTCGCGACCCACGGCCTTGAGCGCCTCGTAGGCACCGGCCGCAGCCGGTTCGTTGATGGTGTGCACCACGTTGATGGTCGAATCCTTCTGCAGCAGATTTTCCATCGCTGCACGCCCACCTTCCTCGTTGCCGTTGGTCACGTCGTGGCCGACGATGCGCGAGTCGGTCTCGTCGCCGATGCGGTTCTGATCCTTGGGATCTATGCCGAAGCCGAGCATGAAGCCCTGGTCGCGCAGGACGTCCACCGAGGGCTGGGAGGCGTTCAGGTCGAGAAAGGCCACCCGGGCGTCCTTGGCCTTGTCGCCCAGGGTCTCCCGAGCCCACTGGCCGATCAGCTTGCCGGCCAGCAGGTTGTCGGTGGCGAAGGTCATGTCGGCGGCGCTCACCGGGTCCAGGGGGGTATCCAGGGCGATCACCAGCAGACCGGCCTCGCGGGCCTTTTGCAGATTGGGGACGATACCCTTGGTGTCCGAGGCGGTGATGAGAATGCCCTTGGCGCCATCGGCGATGCAGGTCTCGATGGCCGCCACCTGGCTTTCGCTGTCGCCATCGATCTTGCCGGCATAGGCCTTGAGCGTCATGCCCAGCTCCTTGGCCTTGGCGCTGGCACCTTCCTTCATCTTCACGAAGAAGGGGTTGGTATCGGTCTTGGTGATGAGGCAGGCGGACACGGGGGCCGCCTGGGCGGTGGCGCTGGCCAGGGCGGCGGCCAGCAGGCAGCCGGTGAAGGCGGAAAGGGAGACGGTTCTTTTCATTGTTGTGCGCTCAGGTTCGCGGACGAGAACGCGACCGGCAGCACGCCGGTCGCGGCGGAGGATGGCTACCACCACTGCTCGATCTGGAAGCCGATGTTGGAGCCGTGCAGGTCGTTGCCGAAGGTACCGGTGCTCGACAGCGCGGAGCCGGCGTCGAAATCATCGGCTGCCTGCTGCGCTGCCCGGTTCCAGGCCGCATAGGTATAGAACAGGCGGAACTCCGGACGGGTCTTGAATTCCGGGCCCTTGGGCGACCAGGTGGGCGCCAGGGTCAGCTTGGTCAGCTTGCGGGTGCCGCCGGGAGCCTGCACCTGATCATGGCCCAGCTCGGTGGAGAACTTGAACTGGTCGGTGATGCCGTACACCAGGCGGCCACCCAGCGAGGTCCAGCGCAGGTCATTGCCGTTGGGACGTTCGTCCTTCTGGTAGACCGCGGCGATCTGGCCACCCCAGTAGCGGCTGATCTGCCAGTCGAAGAAGTCGACGACGCGATAGGAGACGTCGGCGCTGCTCAGGGTCGGATCGCCGGTGCTGCCCAGGGCGGTGCCCGGGCCCTGGCCGCGCTGCACGGCAAAGGTGTTCACACCACCCCAACCCATGAAGTTGGCCTGCTTGTGTTGCAGCGTGACCGCTACACCGCTGTTGGCATTGGGCTGATTGGTGGGCTTGTCCAGATAGCTGACGCCGATTTCCAGCGAGCCATTCGGATTGGTGTTGAAGCCGGCGACGTTGAAGTCGAGGCGGTTCTGGAAGTCCTTCTGGTTCTGGTTGTCCTTGCGCGAGAAGGCCAGGCTGTACTTGAGACCGCCGATGTTGACGTCCTCGATACCGCCGCCGGTGGCGCTCTGGTTCCAGTAGAAGAAGTCGGAGATGTGGATGTCGTTCCGCTTGTAGTAACGGCGGCCGGCCCAGAGATTACCGCCGTTCAGCGCGGCGATGTTGTTCCAGTAGGCATAGGCCTGGACGGCACGGATCTCGCCATTGTCCCCGTTGAAGGTCGGGGTGCGGTCGTAGCGGTTAAAGAAGCTGCCCATGCCGTATACGCCGACTGCCGAGCCGTCGTTGAGGGTCAGGACGTCCTGCTTGAGTGCCAGTTCGCCGTACTGTTCGCACTCGTTGCCCAGACGGTACTTGGACTGCGCGCCCTGCAGCTTGAAGCAGCGCATGGAGTCGGAACCGGAGGAATCGCCGAGCCCGGTACGGAAGTACCCGATGGTTTCCAGGGCGTGTGCCGAAGGAATCAGCAGGAGGGTGCTCATCAAGGAGGCGACCGAAACCCTGGCCAAGGGCATAGCCTTTTTCTTATTCATTTATGTTCCCTGTTTATTGTTGTTGTGTGACGCGTGCCTGGCCTACACCTGACCCGCCGTGCTCCAGCGGAAGATCAGCATAGGTGTGACCATTGGGGCTCAACCTGACTACAAACTTATCGCTGAATCAATTCAGCGGCAGACGGAGGGTAGCCTTTGATCACTCAACGGCCTAGCGGCTCGCGAATCGCGAGGTGTGAGCTGAATCACAGGTTGCGCTTCTACAAAATTAGCAAGCCAAGCAACGGTGAATCCCTCTGGAATGGGCGTCGTGGCAGGTGGCTGCGGCAAGGTCAGGAGGTGCAGCGAGAAGGCGGAGCTAGGGCGGGGGCTGGAGAGGAAGAGACAGGAGCGGATCAGTAGGGAAGGGCGACGGCAGGCGCCGTCGCCCGGGTACAGCGGTCAGCCCAGCAGTGCCTTGTCGCGCACGCCGCCCTTGTCGGCGCTGGTGGCCAGCAGCGCATAGGCCTTGAGCGCCGTGGTGACGCGGCGGGTACGGGGGTGGACCGGTTTCCAGCCCTGCTTGTCCTGCTCGATGCGGCGATGAGAGAGCTCTTCGTCACTCACCAGCAGGTTGATGCTGCGCTGGGGGATGTCGATGAGTACCTTGTCGCCGTCGCGCACCAGGCCGATGGCGCCGCCCGCAGCCGCTTCCGGCGAGGCATGGCCGATGGACAGGCCCGAGGTGCCACCGGAGAAGCGGCCATCGGTGAGCAGGGCGCACTGCTTGCCCAGCCCCTTGGACTTCAGGTAGCTGGTGGGGTAGAGCATCTCCTGCATGCCCGGACCGCCCTTGGGGCCCTCGTAGCGGATGATGACGATGTCGCCGGCCTTGACCTCGTCGGCCAGGATGCCGCGTACCGCCGCGTCCTGGCTCTCGAACACCTTGGCGTTACCTTCGAACACATGAATGGATTCGTCCACGCCGGCGGTCTTCACAACACAGCCATCCAGGGCGATGTTGCCGTAGAGCACGGCCAGACCGCCTTCCTGGGAGTAGGCATGCTCGACGCTGCGGATGCAGCCTTCGGCGCGGTCATCGTCCAGGCTTTCCCAGCGGGTGGCCTGGCTGAAGGCTTCCTGGGTCGGGATACCCGCCGGACCGGCAAGGAAAAAGGTCTTCACCGCCTCGTCCTGGGTCAGGGTGATGTCCCACTTCTCGATGGCTTCGCCCAGCGTGCGACTGTGTACCGTGGGCAGGTCGGTGTGGAGCAGGCCGCCACGGGCCAGTTCACCCAGGATGCTGAAGATGCCACCGGCACGGTGCACGTCTTCCATGTGGTACTTCTGGATGTTCGGCGCCACCTTGCACAGCTGCGGCACCTTGCGCGACAGGGCATCGATGTTGCGCAGGTCGAAGTCCACCTCGGCTTCCTGGGCAGCGGCCAGCAGGTGCAGGATGGTGTTGGTCGAGCCGCCCATGGCGATATCCAGGGTCATGGCATTCTCGAAGGCCGCATAGGAGGCGATGTTGCGCGGCAGGGCGGACTCGTCGTTCTCCTGATAGTAGCGGCGGCATAGCTCGACGATGGTGCGGCCAGCCTGGAGGAACAGCTCCTTGCGATCGGCGTGGGTGGCCAGAGTCGAGCCGTTGCCCGGCAGGGCCAGGCCCAGGGCCTCGGTCAGGCAGTTCATGGAGTTGGCAGTGAACATGCCCGAGCAGCTGCCACAGGTGGGGCAGGCGCTACGTTCGTATTCGGCGACCTTCTCGTCGCTGGCCGAGCTGTCGGCGGCGATGACCATGGCATCCACCAGGTCCAGGCCGTGGCTGGCCAGCTTGGTCTTGCCGGCTTCCATGGGGCCGCCAGAGACGAACACCACCGGGATGTTCAGGCGCAAGGCGGCCATCAGCATGCCGGGGGTGATCTTGTCGCAGTTGGAGATGCATACCAGCGCATCGGCGCAATGGGCGTTGACCATGTATTCCACGGCGTCGGCGATTATCTCGCGGCTCGGCAGCGAATAGAGCATGCCGTCGTGGCCCATGGCGATGCCGTCGTCCACGGCGATGGTGTTGAATTCCTTGGCCACGCCGCCGGCCCTTTCGATCTCGCGAGCGACCAGCTGGCCGAGGTCCTTGAGGTGCACGTGGCCGGGTACGAACTGGGTAAAGGAGTTGGCGATGGCGATGATCGGCTTCTTGAAGTCTTCATCCTTCATCCCGGTGGCGCGCCAGAGCGCCCGGGCGCCAGCCATGTTGCGGCCCTGGGTAGAGGTTTTCGAACGATAGTCAGGCATGAAGCGTCTCTCCGAGGCGGCTTTTAGGTCACGGTTCTGATCATCGTGAGCGCAGGCGGGGCACGGTGCAAACGCGGAGTGACGAATGCCGGGCCGGAGGGCGGCGACGCCGTGCGGGATCACCACAGGGGCACCAGGGCTCACGAACCCGCCGGAGGATGCTGGCGAGGGGAAAGTCGATCATACACGCGGGCGCCAGGGCTGCACAGCAGCGCGGGCGCCGGTGGCTCAGGGCGCTTCCTGTTCGCCGTCGGGGGCGTCTTCCAGGTATTCGTCCATGGGCTCCTGGCCCGCCAGGGTCTTCAGGCTCAACTCCACGGCCTCGGGCAGGGTGATGTCGACGCGCTGCTTCTCGCTGCCTTCCAGGGAAGACTCATAGCTAAGCGCGTGGCGCAGATGACCGTTTTCGAGGATGGCACCGACGCTGGCCAACTGGGCTGCAGCAGGTGCCAGGCGCTCCAGGGCGGCCTTGGGCCAGGTGGCTTCTACGGTCGCGTTGCAGGTATAGAAGCCTGCGTCGCCACTGTCCGATGGCTCTTCCTGGGTCTTGATGTCGACCAGCGAGACCTGACCAGCTTCCAGCGCGGGCTGCCCGGCGGTGATGTCGTCCGCGTAGATTTCGTTGATGGTCTGGGCGTATTGCTGACGAACCAGTTCGGCGGTCTTGGCCGCATCGCAGCTGTAGTCATAGCCACCGCAGCCAGTCAGGGAAAGCACCGCAGCTGTGAGTATGAGGTGACGTCTGGACATGCCTGAATTCCTTGGAACGATGGGTAGAGCCTGGCGGCGCTGGCCGAGCATGCGTCGATCCGCAGTGCATGACGTCGGCGCTAACGGTCGGGGATGGCGAGGGCCAATGGTGCTGCCACTCGCCCATCCTGTCCATCAGACGCCGCCAGCGCCCTTCAGGACACCCGGCCGGATTGGCCGGTCAGCTCCCTCACTCAGGCGCGGTCGGCGCTTTCGCAGGTCTCGAAGTCCTTGCTGTCAACACGGTTCATGCTGTCGAAGCCGATCGAATAGACCTGCTCCTTGCCGTCCTTGTTGAGGACATAGTTGTTGCAGGTACCCGGACGATACTTGCGGGTGTAGGTGCTCGACGGGGTGCCACCGATACGCAGGACGTCAGCCTTGGGCATACCCTTTTCAATCTGTTTCACCAGGGGCTGCTCGCGAAATTCCACGCGACCCACGGTGTAGTCGGCCGTGTTCTTTACCGAGGAGCAGCCCGCCAGGACGGTGCCGGCCAGCAGGGCGGCCGCGACTGCAATCTTCTTGTTCATGGTGTGATCCCTTCAAAGGCGGAAGTGCCTGACACTTCGACGATGACGGCGCCGATAAATTCGCTCTCCGTCGCACTTCTTGCGCTTTGCCTTTCTGACGCCAGCCCCTTTGGCGACGGCAAGTGACTGTATCTAAAGCTGATTCTGCAAACGAACGCTATGCCACGGTTTTCTAAGGAATATTTTGTCTAAACGGCAGTTGACAGGCGTCAGGTGGCAGGCGATCTTTAGCGTTATGTTGTAACTTCCCAGCCGTTTCTCGTTTCTCGCGAGGACTCCATGAATCGCCGTCGTCTGCTCAATCTGATCCTGGCTGGCATGACCTTGCCTGTCGGGTTGCCGACATTTGCCGCCCGTCAGCAACTCAAGGGTGCCCGGGCCTGGCAGGACGCCGACAAGCTCCGCCTGGTCTTCGATCTTACCGGGCCGGTGCATTACAAGACCTTCACCCTGGTCGCGCCGGATCGCATCATTCTCGATCTCGCCGACACCCAGGCGCCTGCGGTACTCAATCACCTGGCGCTGAAAGGTTCGCCCGTGCGGGCCGTCCGAAGTGCTCAATATGGCCCCCAGGACACTCGGGTGGTGCTGGAGCTGGCCCATCCGGTGGAGATAGAAAGCTTCGTCCTCGGCCCCGGCGAGGGCGCGGCCAATCGCCTGGTGCTCGATCTCAAGCGTGCCGGGGCACCGGTCGTGGCAGCGCGCAAGCCGGTCGATGCCGAGCCGCCGCTGGAGGTCAAGCGGGGCAGGGGCCTGGCCTCGGGGCGCGACATCATGGTCGTGGTCGATGCCGGGCACGGTGGCAAGGACCCCGGCGCCCTGAGTGCGCGCGGTGATCGGGAAAAGGACATCGCCCTGATCGTGGCGCAGAATCTGGCGCGCCGGATCAATCTGCAGAAGGGCTTCAAGGCCAAGCTGGTGCGCAACGACGACTTCTTCGTGCCGCTGCGCAAGCGTGTCGAGGTGGCGCGCAGCTACAACGCCGACATGTTCGTATCGGTGCATGCCGATGCCGCACCGCGGCGTACCGCCTATGGCGCCTCGGTCTATGCCCTGTCCGAGCGTGGCGCGACCTCGACCACGGCGCGCTTCCTGGCCGATAGCGAGAACAACGTCGACCTGATCGGTGCCAACGAGATCCTCAAGGGCCGTGACCCCATGCTCGCGGGGGTGCTGCTGGACATGTCGATGAATGCCACCATCTCGTCGAGTCTGGACCTGGGCCAGAAGGTGCTGGGGCAATTGTCGAGCATCACCAATCTGCACCAGAAACGGGTGGAGCAGGCTGGCTTCGCCGTGCTCAAATCACCGGACATCCCCTCGATCCTGGTCGAGACGGGCTTCATTTCCAATGACCGCGACTGCCGGCGGCTGCTCGACAGCCGTCACCAGAAGCAGCTGGCCGATTCGATCTTTGCTGGTCTGCATGGCTACTTCCAGGAGCGCCCACCGCTGGGCACCTACCTGGCCAGTCTCAAGAACACCCAAGGAGTGACATGAGTTTGCAAGACAAGGTGCGTCGTTACTGGCGCGCAGTGGTGCTGGTGATAGGAGCGCTGTGCGTGGTGGCCGGCTTGATCGGCTATGTCCAGGGCGGTGGCGACAAGACAGGCAGCACCCAGGAAAGCTTCGTCAACAAGGTCTGGCAGATCAAGACCAGCAACAGCATCGAACCCGGCATGCTGTACGTCTTCCTCAGCGATGGCACCCTGGTGATGGCCTCACCGAGCAGCCAGCCCTCCCTGGGGCGCTGGACGCGGACCGAGAAGGGCCTGAACCTCATCGAGGAAGGCATCACCTATCCCACGGAAATCCTCAGTCTCAAGCGTGACGAGTTCCGGATCCGCAGCCTCAATCCCGGCGAACCCGTAGAGCTGCAACTGGCCCCGGCGGCACCCTAGGAACCTGGTCAAAGGCTCTGGTGCCATCAGCTGTCGTCTGAGTAGCGCTGCTCCTGCCAGGGGTCGCCACGGTCATGGTAGCCGCGCATTTCCCAGAAGCCAGGCGTATCGCCCACGCGGAAATCGATGCGTCTGAGCCATTTGGCGCTTTTCCACAGATAGAGGTGCGGGATCAATGCCCGCACCGGGCCGCCGTGCTCGGCCGTCAGGGGCTGGCCCTCCCAGCTGTGTACCAGCATGGCGCCGGGCGCGGCGAAGTCGGCCAGGGGCAGATTGGTGATGTAGCCGTCGTAGCTGTGCAACAGCACATGGGTGGCGTCTTCCCGTGGCTGCACTTCTTCCAGCAGCTCGCTGACCGGTAGGCCGATCCAGCGATTGTCGTAGCGCGACCAGGTGGTGACGCAATGCATGTCGCTGACCGCCTGGGTGGTCGCTCGGGCCGCGAAGGTATCCCAGTTCCAGCGCAGCGTCCTGCGGACCGCCCCGGTGACCGCCAGTTGCCAGCGTTCGTGGCTGACCTCCGGCCGTACACCCAGATCCAGAACCGGCCAGTTGCTGACGCGATGCTGGCCGGGGGGCAGGCGTTCGCTTTCCGGGCGTGCGCTCTGCCCGGTCAGGAAGCGCCCCTCCTGTGCCCAGCGCTCCTTGGAGCGGGTCAGCTTGCTTGGCTCATCGCTCATTGGCGAATCCTCTCGATGGTCATGGGGCTGTGACCATGATGATGGCCTTTCGTCGGCAGAGGGCGAACCCAGACGGCGCTTCATGCCTCCTATCCTGCAGGCGCTGAAAGAGCGGCCTCCTTTTTATTAACCTGCCGGAGAACCACCATGGTAGATGCAACCCAGATCAAAGAGCATGCGGAAGTTGTCGGTTCGGACGGCCAGCACGTGGGCACCGTCGATCATATGGAAGGCGCCGATCGCATCAAGCTGACCAAGCGCGATCAGGATGCCGATGGCAAGCATCACTACATTCCGTTGAGCTGGGTCCAGTCCGTGGAAGGCAGCCAGGTACGCCTGAGCAAGACCCGCGACGAAGCCGAGCGTGAGTGGCAGGCCGCCTGACGCCAGCCACCGCCCAACAAAAAGCCCCGCCAATGCGGGGCTTTTTGTTGGGCGGCGAATACGATCAGTTGATGTACTCGAACAGCTTCACGATGCGCTGGACACCCGAAACGCTCTGGATCAGCTGTACGGCGTGATTGGCTTCCTGCTGGGTCACCAGGCCCAGCAGATAGACGATGCCGTTTTCCGTGACCACCTTGATGCGCGAGCCTGGGATGTCCTCGTCGGCGAACATCTGGGCCTTGATGCGGGTGGTCAACCAGGAGTCGTTGCTGCGTGCCAGCAGCGAGGAGTTGCCCGTCACCTGAAGCTCGTTATGGACCGTCTTGACCCGCTGCACGCTGCGTACGGCCTGTTCGGCCTGGGCCTTGAGGTCGGCCCGCGGCGTCTGGCCAGCGATCAGCACCACGCCGTTGTAGCTCACCACCACGATGTGCGAACTGGCCAGGTCGGAGTTGGCCTTGGAGATGTTGACCGCGGCCTTGGTCTCGATCAGGGCGTCATCCACTGTGCTGCCCAGGGTGCGGGTGCCGCGGTTGTCGTCGATGGGCTTGTCGCGGCTGGCAGTGACCACGTTGCTGCAGCCGACCACGGCAAAGGACAGCGCCAGGATGGCGAGCAGAGGAGCTTTTTTCATTCTTCGCTTCCAAACAGTTGCTGATCGATCTGGTCGCACAGGCAGTGGATCACCAGCAGGTGCACTTCCTGGATGCGGGCGGTGACCTTGGCGGGCACGCGGATCTCGACGTCCTCGGGCAGCAGCAGGGAGGCCATGCCACCGCCGTCGCGGCCGGTGAGGGCGACCACGGTCATCTCGCGGTCGTGGGCGGCCTGGATCGCTTGGATCACGTTGGCCGAGTTGCCGCTGGTGGAGATGGCCAGGAGGATGTCGCCAGGCTGACCCAGAGCGCGGATCTGCTTGGAGAACACCTCGTTGTAGCTGTAGTCGTTGGCGATGGACGTCAGTGTCGAGCTGTCGGTGGTCAGGGCCAGGGCCGGCAGGCTGGGGCGCTCGCGCTCGAAGCGATTCAGCAGTTCCGAGGAGAAATGCTGGGCATCGCCGGCGGATCCGCCGTTGCCACAGGTGAGGATCTTGCCTTCGTTGAGCAGGGCCGCAACCATGACTTGGCTGGCCAGATCGATATGAGGAATCAGGACTTCCATGGCCTGACGCTTGGTTTCGATGCTGTCCCGGAAGAGTTTCTGGATGCGGGCGTGGGTGTCCATCGCGTTATCTTTGACCTGTGCAGTGGAGGGCCTCAGGCCTCGAAGGCTTGAGTGATCCATTCGAGTGCCTGAGGGGATGCGTCGGCCCCGGGGCCGATCGCGATCACGTCGAAACGGCAGGGCCGCTTGGCCCAGCGCGCTTCGGATTGCAGAAAGAGGGCAGCGCTGTTGACCAGTCGCTGCCGCTTGCGGGCATCTATGCTTTCCGCGGCGCCGCCCCAGGCGGTGTGCCGACGGGCGCGTACCTCGACGAATACTACTGTATCGCCGTCAAGCATGACCAGATCGAGCTCACCACCGCGCCAGCGCCAGTTGCGGGCGATCAGGCGCAGCCCGCGCGTCTGCAGGAACTGCAGGGCGCGGTCTTCGCCTTGCTGACCGCGCTGAAGGTGCGGGGCCTGCTTCACGGCGTGCTGAGCGATGGCGGCACGCTGGTGGCCGGCAGCGGCGCATTGTTGGCCGGCAGCGGCTGGGCCACGCCGTTGCGGAATTCCGCCCAGGGCAGGTGGCGCACCACGCGCTGATCAGCCGCCACGCTCAGGCTGCCGGACAGGCCGGGCAATTCGGAGTTGGGCAGCGCCTTGAGCTGCTGCAGATGCAGGGCCAGCAGGTAGGCGTCGGCGCCCATCGCATAGAGCCGACCAATGCTGCTGCCGGCCTGGGGCCACTGGGCAGTGATCTTGGCGCGTAGCGGATTGCTCGGATCGAGCAGCCAGGGGGTTTCGCAGAACAGGATGCCATTCAGGTCCTGGTTGGCGCCTGGCTCGTTGACCCCGCTGTTGAGATTGGAGGTGGCATACACCGGCAGATCGCGGGCGTTCTGATAGACCAGGATCGGCTTGATCTGGCGAGCCTGGGCCGGCGTCGAGGCGAGGAAGATGAAATCCATGCCCTGGCGCATCTGCAGGAGGCTGGTGATGCGATTGGCGATTTCCACGGGCTGGCCGATACGTTCGGCGGCGACCAGGCGACCCCCGAGTTGCTGCCACTCGTTCTGGAAGGCGGCTAGCACGCGGGCACCCCATTCGCCCTGGGGCACCATGGCGCCGGCACTGCGCTTGCCGTCGGCCCAGGCACGGCGCGCGGCTTCGCGAGCCTCGTCCTCGGCGGCCAGGCCGAACTGGAAGAGTTGCGGCGGCTGGGCGCCCTGGCTGTCACCATAATTCAGTGCCAGGGTGTTGAGCGGCAGTTGCGGCCGGTCGCTCAGCTGCTTGACCAGATTCTTTTCCAGCGGACCGACCACCAGCTGGATACCGGCAGCCTGGGCCTGGCGGTAGAAGGCGTCCAGCGAGCCCATCTGGGTGCTGTCATAGACGGTCACGGTTGGCGCGGCCTGGCCGGCGGCCAAGGCTTCGTAGCGGGCGGCCATGAAGCCGTCCTGCAGCGCACGAGAGACACCTGCGAGTTGGCCCTGCAGGGGCAGCAGCAGGGCGACCCGATTGAGCGGCTCGCGCGCTAGGGTTTTCAGGCGCTCCAAGTCGTCAGGCAGCTGTCGCGCGGCGGGATGGCTCGGATGCTGTTTCTGCCATTCTTCGATGGCGGCGAGCTGCTGATCCAGCGCCAGGTTGCCACGGGTAATGGCAGCCAGGGCCAACCAGCCATTGAGGTCGGCATCCTTGACGCTCTGGCGCAGTTGCGCATCCGGCAGACTGGTCACCAGTTGCCAGATCTGCTCGCGGTTGTCATGGGCCGCGTCGCCTTCGAGCAGCGGGCCAATGAAAATGCGTTCCTGGGCGGCGGCGAGCGGCTGGCCATTGGCGGCCTGGGCATCGGCCTTGGTCAGGCCGCTGCGGATCTGCTGCTGCGCCGGCAGCTCGCCCAGTTGCGCGAAGCTCGGATGGTCGAAGCGCTTGAGGGCCTGGGCCGGCTGCTTGTCGAGCAGGTCGAGTTGGGCCAGCAGGGTCTGGGCGAACATTTGCTGCGCCGGCTTGAGCCCTTCCAGATTGATGGAGCCCAGAATCTGGCGCGCTTCGCGGGTGTTCTGCTGGGCATAGGCTTTGTCGGCCGCTGTCAGGCGCAGCAGGTTCGCCTGCTCGGACTGGCTGGCGCCAGCCTGGTTCAGCAGTTGCTCGATGCTGGCCTGGCTGGGCTCAGGCAGCGCCCCGAGACTGCTCGTGGTGGGCGTGCTGCTACAGGCGGCGAGCAGGGCGAAGGCGGTGGCGCAGAGCAGCGGACGCAGGCGGAACTTCATGCGGTGGTTCCTGAGCAATTGTCTGGAAAGGGGGCGATTGTCTCACAGCACCCAGGCGCTGCGAACGCCGAGGGCGAGAGCGGCGTACACTGTTGGGCTATTTCCAGTCTGTCAGGTTTCATCATGATTTCGCCGGGTACTCTTTATGTGGTTGCCACGCCCATTGGCAACCTGGACGACATCACCGCCCGCGCCCTCAAGGTCCTGCGCGATGTGGCCCTGATCGCCGCCGAAGACACCCGTCATTCGGCGCGCCTGCTGCGCCATTTCGGCATCGAGACGCCTCTTGCGGCCTGCCACGATCACAATGAAAGGGATGCGGGGGGGCGCTTCATCACCCGGCTGCTGGCGGGGGAGGACGTCGCCCTGATTTCCGATGCGGGCACGCCGCTGATCTCCGACCCGGGCTTTCACCTGGTGCGGGCGGCGCGCGCCCAGGGGATCAGGGTCTCGCCGATTCCCGGGGCCTGCGCCCTGATCGCCGCGCTCTCGGCGGCCGGTCTGCCCTCGGATCGCTTCAGCTTCGAAGGCTTCCTGCCAGCCAAGGCGGTGGGTCGTCAGGGGCGGCTGGCGGCGTTGCGCGAGGACCCGCGAACGCTCATCTTCTACGAGGCGCCCCATCGCCTCGACGATTGCGTGGCCGACCTGGTGACCATCTTCGGACCTGATCGCCACGTCGTGCTCGGACGCGAGCTGACCAAGACGTTCGAGACCTTGCGCGGCCTGCCCGCCGGGGAGCTGCAGGCCTGGATCCGCGCGGATCTGGATCAACAGCGTGGCGAGTGCGTGCTGCTGGTGGCTGGCTGGACGGCGCCGGAAGACGCCGAAGTCGATGCCGAGACCCTGCGCATCCTGGATCTGTTGTTGGCCGAGCTACCGGTCAAGCGCGCTGCCGCCCTGGCAGCGCAAATCACCGGTGCGCGCAAGAACCTGCTCTATCAGCTGGCGCTGGAACGCAAGGCCGAGTAAGCGGGATTTTGTGGGCATCTTTCCTTGTTATCCGGCACCAGTCTCTATACCCTTGCGCCGCGAGAGCCGACCGGGCAGTCGCTGTCGTGACCCGCAAGGGTTGCGAGGGAGGAAAGTCCGGGCTCCATAGGGCGAGGTGCCAGGTAACGCCTGGGAGGCGTGAGCCTACGGAAAGTGCCACAGAAAATAACCGCCTAAGCGCGCAAGCGCCGGTAAGGGTGAAAAGGTGCGGTAAGAGCGCACCGCACGGCTGGCAACAGTTCGTGGCTAGGTAAACCCCACCTGGAGCAAGACCAAATAGGAATCCATAGGCGTGGCCCGCGCTGGATTCGGGTAGGTCGCTAGAGGCAATCAGCGATGGTTGTCCCAGAGGAATGACTGTCCTCGACAGAACCCGGCTTACAGGTCGGCTCTCGCACCCCCCTCCCTCTCGGGCCGCCGCGCCCGGGTCTGTGACCCCCTTCTTCACAAATCACTTTAATCAATTGAGCCAATCAATTGACTTCATTTCCGTTTGTCGGAAATCAATGTCGTCCGTCTTGGTCGTGACCAGGTGCAATTTGCTTGAAATCCGCGTCCCACACGGCCTGGGAACCCCCTCGCTTACCTTGACTGAAAGTGGCCCTCCTCAATATAGTGGCGGCCGGTGGTACGAAGTGGGGCGAAGTGGGATTTAATGGCAAGGACAGCCTATTAGAGGACGCGAAATTGTTCCGGGGAGCGAACGCCATCAGTCTCGACGCCAAGGGGCGCGCCGCGATGCCGAGTCGGTATCGTGACGAGCTGCTGGAGCGTTGTGCCGGCCAGCTCATCGTGACGATCGATGCTGTCGACCCCTGCCTTTGCGTCTATCCGCTACCTGAATGGGAAATCATCGAAAGCAAGCTGCGGCAGTTGCCCTCGCTACGGGAGGAGACTCGTCGCCTACAGCGCTTGCTGATCGGCAATGCGGTGGATCTGGAACTCGACGGCAGTGGCCGCTTCCTGGTACCGCCGCGCCTGCGTGAATACGCCAAGCTCGACCGGCGCGTGATGCTGGTTGGGCAGCTGAACAAGTTCCAGTTATGGGATGAGGATGCCTGGAGTGCCGTGTGCGACGCGGATCTGCAGGCAATTAAGGAACCCGGCGGTATGCCGGATGAAATGCGCGATTTGATCCTGTGACCATGAACCCAGTCTTCCACCACGTCTCCGTTCTCCTGGACGAGGCCGTACAGGCATTGGCGATCCAGCCTGCCGGTCGTTATCTGGACGGCACCTTTGGCCGCGGCGGACACAGCCGGGCCGTGCTGCGCCTGTTGGGTGAGGAAGGGCGGCTGCTGGGGTTCGACAAGGACCCGCAGGCGATCGCTGCCGGCCAGGCCCTGGCTGTCGAGGATTCGCGCTTCGAGATCGTCCAGCGCAGCTTCGCCGAACTGGGCGATGAACTCGTCAGTCGTGGCTGGTCCGGCCAGGTCGATGGTGTGCTGCTGGATCTGGGCGTGTCCTCGCCACAGCTCGACGATCCCGAGCGCGGCTTCAGCTTCATGCAGGACGGTCCGCTGGACATGCGCATGGACCCGAGTCGGGGCCAGAGCGCCGCAGCCTGGATCGCCAGCGCCACCGAGGCCGACATCGCCCAGGTGTTCAAGGAATTCGGCGAAGAGCGCTTCGCCAAACGCATGGCGCGCGCCGTGGTGCAGCGTCGCGAAGTCCAACCCTTCGAGCGCACCGGCGATCTGGCCAAGGTGCTCACCGAGGCCAATCCGGCCTGGGAAAAGGGCAAGCACCCCGCCACCCGTGCCTTCCAGGGGCTGCGCATCTACATCAATCGCGAACTGAGCGACCTGGAGCAGGGGCTGCAGGCGGCCTACGAGCAACTGGCCGTAGGCGGCCGGCTGGTGGTGATCAGCTTCCACTCCCTCGAAGACCGTATCGTCAAACAGTTCATGCGCCGGCTGGCCAAGGGCGAGGCCGACCAGTTGCCGCGCGACCTGCCCATCCGGGCAACCGTGTTCGAACCCTCGCTGCGCCTGCTCGGCAAGCCGGTCTATGCCGGCGAAGGCGAGCTGGCCGCGAACCCCCGGGCCCGCAGCGCCGTGATGCGCGTCGCCGAGAAACTGAAATGAGCCGCCTCTTCGTGAAGAAGCTGCCGCTGGGCAGCAGCGTCATGCTGGTGCTTTTCGTGGGCGTGCTGCTCTCGGCGGTGGCCGTGGCCTACAGTGCCCACTGGAATCGCCAGCTGCTCAACACCCTCTATGGCGAGATGGCCATCCGCGACAAGGCCCAGGCCGAGTACGGTCGGCTGCTGCTGGAGCAGAGCACCTGGACCGCCCACAGCCGGGTCGAGGCCCTGGCCAGCGGCCAACTGCAGATGCGTATTCCCGACCCGACCGAAATCCGGATGGTCAATCCGTGAAAGGCCTGGTCGCGCGCCTGCCCTGGCGCTTCAGCCTCATTATCGGGCTGTTGCTGGTCATGGTCGGCACCATCATCTGGCGCATCGTCGATCTGCACGTGATCGACCGGGCCTTCC
This sequence comes from Pseudomonas oryzihabitans, assembly GCF_001518815.1. Classification (NCBI taxonomy): domain Bacteria; kingdom Pseudomonadati; phylum Pseudomonadota; class Gammaproteobacteria; order Pseudomonadales; family Pseudomonadaceae; genus Pseudomonas; species Pseudomonas oryzihabitans. Next base: position 3,784,527 of record NZ_CP013987.1, on the reverse strand, counting down.
TCAAGGGGCAGGGCGACGCACGCAGTGTCCGCACCATTCCCATTCCAGCGCATCGCGGCCTGATCACCGATCGCAATGGTGAACCTCTGGCGGTCAGCACGCCGGTCACCACCCTGTGGATCAATCCCAAGGAGTTGCTCGGCGCTGAAGATCGCTGGGCGATCCTGGCCGACGCCGTTGGCCAGCCCCGTGCGGACCTGGCCAAGCGCATCGAGCAGAACGCCAGCAAGGAATTCCTCTACCTGGCCCGAGGCCTGACGCCCGAGCAGGGCGAGGCGGTGATGACGCAGGTCAAGGCGCACAAGATTCCCGGGGTCTACGACATCGAGGAATTTCGCCGTTTCTATCCGGCTGGAGAGGTGGCAGCCCACGTGGTCGGCTTCACCGACATCGACGATCACGGACGCGAAGGCATCGAGCTGGCCTTCAACGAATGGCTGTCGGGCGTGCCGGGCCGTCGGCAGGTGGTCAAGGATCGCCGTGGTCGCCTGATCCGGGACGTGCAGGTGGCCAAGAACGCGAAGCCGGGCAACACCCTGGCGTTGTCCATCGACCTGCGCCTGCAGTATCTCGCCGCCCGCGAGCTGCGCAATGCCTTGACCCAGTTCGAAGCCGAGGCGGGCAGCCTGACCATCGTCGACGTCAAGACCGGTGAGGTCCTGGCCATGGTCAACATGCCCACCTACAACCCCAACAACAGACGCACACTCGAACCGGCTGCCATGCGCAACCGGGCGATGATCGACGTCATGGAACCCGGCTCGGTGATGAAGCCGATCTCCATGACCGCGGCGCTGGCCAGCGGTCGCTGGAAGCCTAGTGACAAGGTCAACGTCTATCCCGGCTCGCTGCAGATCGGTCGCTACACCATCAAGGACGTCTCCCACAGCGATGGCGCCCTGGACCTGACCGGCATCCTCATCAAGTCCAGCAACGTCGGCATGAGCAAGATCGCCTTCGACGTCGGCGGCGAGAACATCTACAACGCCATGCGCGCCGTAGGGCTGGGCCAGGACACCGGTCTGGGCTTCCCCGGCGAGCGGGTCGGCAACCTGCCCAACCATCGCACCTGGCGTCCGGCCGAGACGGCGACCCTGTCCTATGGTTACGGCCTGGCGGTGACCGCTGTGCAGCTGGCTCATGCCTATTCGGTGCTGGCCAACGACGGTCGCTCGGTGCCCCTGTCCATGGTGCGTCTGGACAAGGCGCCGGACAGCGATCAGGCAGTGGACGCGCGCGTTGCCAAAACCCTGCAAGGCATGCTGCAACAGGTCGTGGAAGCGCCCGGTGGGGCCTTCCGTGCCCAGGTGCCTGGCTATCACGTCGCCGGCAAGAGCGGTACCGCGCGCAAGACCAGCACCGGTACCCGCGGCTATGCCGAGAATTCCTATCGCTCGCTGTTCGCCGGTTTCGGCCCCACCAGCAATCCGCGCCTGGCAGCAGTGGTGGTGATAGATCGCCCGAGCAAGGGTGGCTACTACGGTGGCGTGGTCTCGGCTCCGGTATTCAGTCGCGTGATGTCCGGTGCCCTGCGCCTGATGAACATCCAGCCGGACAACCTCCAGCCGCTGCCGGTACAGCAGGCCCAGGCCGCGGCCAAGCCCCTGCTGGTAGGGGAGCGTGACCGATGAGCCGCCTACTGTCCGAGTTGCTGGCCGTCAGCTGTCCTGCCGTCGAGATCGCTGGATTGGCCCTGGACAGCCGTGAAGTCCGCCCAGGCGTTCTGTTCCTGGCCATTCCCGGTGCCCATAGCGATGGCCGCGCTCATGTCGCGGCCGCTGGCGGGCAGGGGGCTGCCGCCATCGCCTATGAGGCGAAAGACGCTCCGGCGCTCCCGGCCCTGGATATCCCGATGATAGCCATCGAGGGCCTTGCCGAGCAGTTGTCCGCCATCGCCGGTCGCTTCCATGGTGAGCCCAGTCAGCGCCTGGCCCTGGTTGGCGTGACCGGCACCAATGGCAAGACCAGTGTCAGCCAGTTGATTGCCCAGGCCTGTGACCTGCTCGGTCAGCGCTGCGGTATCGTCGGTACCCTGGGCAACGGCTTCTATGGCGCTCTCGCTGAAGGCCGCCACACCACCCCGGATGCCCTCAAGTTGCAGGCGACCCTGGCCGAGCTGGCCGAGGGGGGCGCTTCCACCGTCGCCATGGAAGTCTCGTCCCATGGCCTGGCTCAAGGGCGCGTGGCCGCCCTGGCCTTCAAGGTCGCGGTCTTCACCAATCTGACCCGCGACCACCTCGATTTCCACGGCACCATGGAAGCCTATGGCGAAGCCAAGGCCCAATTGTTCGCCTGGCCGGCGCTTGGCACCCGCGTCCTCAATCTGGACGACGCCTTCGGGCGCGAGCTGGCGAGTCGCGCCAGCTCGGCCACGACCCTGACCTACAGCCTGAGTGATCCGGCTGCCAGCCTCTATTGCCAGGATCCACGATTCGACGATCACGGTGTACGGGCACGTCTGGTCACCGCCCAGGGCACGGGCGAATTGCGCAGTCAGTTGATCGGGCGCTTCAACCTGAGCAACCTGCTGGCCGCCATCGGTGGCTTGCTGGGCCTGGGTCATCCACTGGCCGATATCCTCGCCATCCTGCCGCAGCTGCAGGGGCCTGCCGGGCGCATGCAGCGCCTGGGTGGCGCCGGGCGGCCGTTGGTAGTGGTGGACTACGCCCACACTCCCGATGCCTTGGACAAGGTGCTCACCGCGCTGCGGCCCCATGTCAGTAGCTCGGGCCGACTGATCTGCGTGTTTGGCTGCGGCGGCGACCGCGATCGTGGCAAGCGACCGGAAATGGCCGCGCTGGCTGAGCGGCTGGCCGATCGGGTGGTAGTGACCGACGACAATCCGCGTACTGAAGATCCCACCGCCATCGTCGCCGACATCCGTGCGGGCTTCCAGCAGCCCCATCAGGTGCGCTTCGCCGGGCGTCGCGAGGTGGCCATCGCCCAGGCGATCGCCGAGGCGAATCCGCACGACATCGTCCTGCTGGCCGGCAAGGGCCATGAGCCCTACCAGGAAATCGCTGGGGTCCGGCATCCCTTTTCCGATCTCGACCAGGCCGAGCGGGCCCTGACCGCCTGGGAGCGACAGCATGCTTAGATCCTTCACCCTTACCGAAGTGGCCGAGGCCCTGACCGGCAACCTGCTGGGCGCCGATGCCCTGTTCGACGGCGTTGGCACCGACAGCCGCAAGGCCGTGGCCGGGCAGCTGTTCGTCGCCCTGGCCGGGCCACGCTTCGATGGTCATGCCTATCTGGCCGACGTGGCCGCCCAGGGCGCTGCGGCAGCCCTGGTGGAGCGGGCCGTGCCCGAGGTCCATCTACCCCAGTTGGTGGTGGCCGATACTCGCTTGGCGCTGGGTCGCCTGGGTGCCTTCAATCGCGACCTGTTCCAAGGTCAGATTGCCGCCGTGACGGGCTCCAGTGGCAAGACCACGGTCAAGGAACTGCTCGCCGCCATCCTGCGTCAGCAAGGTGCCACCCTGGCTACCCAGGGCAATCTGAACAACGATCTGGGCGCGCCCCTGACCTTGCTGCAACTCGCTGCCGAGCACGCCTTTGGCGTCATCGAATTGGGCGCCTCCCATGTGGGGGACATTGCCTATACCGTGAGCCTGACACGCCCGGATGTCGTTATCATTACCAACGCTGGCCAGGCCCATGTGGGCGAATTCGGCGGTGTCGACCGCATCGTCGAAGCCAAGGGCGAGATCATCGAAGGCGTGGGCGAGGCGGGCACCGTGGTGCTCAACCGTGACGACGCGGCGTTCGAAACCTGGCAGCGCCGCGCGGCCGGTCGCAAGATCCTTTCCTTCGGCCTGGATGCCCGCGCCGACGTCCGCGCCACCGAGGTGAGCCTGGATAGCCAGGGTCGTCCGAGCTTCATCCTGCACACTGCGCAAGACGACGCGCGCATCACCCTGCAGATGCTGGGTGCCCACAACGTCGGCAATGCGCTGGCCGCTGCCGCTGCAGCGCTCAGCCTCGGCCTGGACCTGACCATCGTTGCCCGAGGCCTTGCCGCTGCGGCACCGGTCCAGGGGCGCACCCTGACCCGCACCAGCCAGCGCGGCGCACAGGTCATCGACGACAGCTACAACGCCAACCCCGCTTCGGTGAAAGCCGGGATCGACTTGCTGGCGGCCTTGCCGGGTCGTCGCGTGGTGGTCCTGGGCGATATCGCCGAGTTGGGCGAATGGACCGAACAGGGCCATCGCGAGGTGGGCGAGCATGCCCGCGGCAAGGTGGACGCCTTCTATAGCGTCGGTCCTTCGATGGCCCATGCGGCGCGCGCCTATGGCGTCGAGGCCCGGCATTTCGCCGATCGCGAACAATTGATCGAGGCCCTGGCGGACGAGGACCGGGCCGGAACCACCCTGCTGATCAAGGGATCCCGCAGCGCCGCGATGGACAAGGTCGTCGCCGCGCTCTGCGCTATCAACACCGAGGAGAAACACTGATGCTGCTGCTGTTGGCGGAGTTCCTGCAACAATTCTACAAGGGCTTCGCTGTCTTCCAATACCTCAGCCTGCGCGGCATTCTGGGCGTCCTGACCGCCCTGATGCTGTCGTTGTGGCTCGGCCCCTGGATGATCCGCACCCTGCAGATCCGTCAAATCGGCCAGGCCGTACGCAACGATGGCCCCCAGTCGCACCTGTCCAAATCCGGCACCCCCACCATGGGCGGCGCCCTGATCCTGACCACCATCGGCATCAGCACCCTGCTGTGGGCCGACCTGCACAATCGTTATGTCTGGACCGTGCTGGCCGTGACCTTCCTGTTCGGCGCCATTGGCTGGGTCGATGACTATCGCAAGGTGATCGAAAAGAACTCCCGGGGTCTGCCAAGCCGCTGGAAGTACTTCTGGCAATCGGTGTTCGGCCTGGGGGCGGCGATCTTCCTCTATGTCACGGCCAAGGCGCCCATCGAAACCACGCTGATCCTGCCCCTGCTGAAGAACATCGAAATCCCGCTGGGGATTTTCTTCGTTGTGCTGACCTACTTCGTCATCGTCGGCTCCAGCAACGCGGTCAACCTCACCGACGGTCTCGATGGCCTGGCGATCATGCCCACCGTAATGGTCGGCGGCGCCCTGGGTATCTTTTGCTACCTGTCGGGGAACGTGAAATTCGCCGACTACCTGCTGATTCCCTATGTGGAAGGCTCCGGCGAGTTGATCGTCTTCTGCGGCGCCCTGATCGGGGCGGGCCTGGGCTTTCTCTGGTTCAACACCTATCCGGCCATGGTCTTCATGGGTGACGTCGGTGCCCTGGCACTGGGCGCTGCCCTCGGCACCATCGCCGTGATCGTCCGTCAGGAAGTGGTGCTGTTCATCATGGGCGGCGTCTTCGTCATGGAGACCCTCTCCGTGGTCATCCAGGTCGCCTCCTTCAAGCTGACCGGCAAGCGCGTCTTCCGCATGGCGCCGATCCACCACCATTTCGAATTGAAGGGCTGGCCCGAACCGCGGGTCATCGTGCGCTTCTGGATCATCACCGTGATCCTGGTGCTGTTCGGTCTCGCCACCCTGAAACTGAGGTAACCGCAGTGCTCATCGCTTCCGACCAGTTCCGTATCGTCGTCGGCCTCGGCAAGAGTGGCATGTCGCTGGTGCGCTTTCTCGCGCGCCGGGGCGTGCCCTTTGCCGTGGCCGACACGCGGGAACAGCCGCCGGAACTGGAGACCCTGAGAACCCAGTACCCCGGGATCGAGGTGTGCTGCGGTGAGCTGGACGTCGACTTCCTCGCCCGGGCTGCCGAGCTCTATGTGAGTCCGGGCCTGGCGCTGGAAACGCCGGCCCTGCAACAGGCCGCTGCCCGTGGCGTGCGGCTGTCCGGCGACATCGATCTCTTCGTGCGCCATGCCCGCGCGCCCCTCGTTGCCATCACCGGTTCCAACGCCAAGAGCACCGTCACCACCCTGGTCGGTGACATGGCCCGGCGCGCCGGCAAGCGCGTCGCCGTGGGTGGCAATCTGGGCACTCCGGCGCTGGATCTGCTGGCCGATGACGTCGAGCTCTATGTGCTGGAGCTGTCGAGCTTCCAGCTGGAGACCTGCGAGCGGCTGGACGCCGAGGTGGCCACGGTGCTCAACCTCAGCGAAGACCACATGGATCGCTATACCGGCATGCCGGCCTATCACCAGGCCAAGCACCGCATCTTCCGGGGCGCCCGCCAGGTGGTGGTCAATCGCGACGATGCGCTGTCGCGGCCACTGATCGGCGAGGGCGTGCCCTGCCTGACCTTTGGCCTGGGGCGTCCGGATTTCCGTGCCTTCGGCATTCGCGAGGAGGAGGGTCGCCGCTATCTGGCGCTGGCCTTCGACAACCTGCTGGATGTCGAGGAACTCAAGATCCGTGGCACTCACAATCACAGTAATGCGCTGGCCGCGCTCGCGCTCGGTCAGGCCGCAGGGTTGCCGCTGGCGCCCATGCTGGAGGCGCTGCGTGCCTTTCCTGGTCTGGAGCACCGCTGCCAGTGGGTGGGTGAGGTCGCAGGCGTCAGCTACTACAACGATTCCAAGGCGACCAATGTCGGCGCTGCCCTGGCGGCCGTCGAAGGCCTGGGCGACGACATCGTCGGCCAACTGGTGCTGATCGCCGGTGGCGATGGCAAGGGCGCCGACTTCAGCGCCTTGCGCGAACCCATCGGTCGCCATTGCCGCGCCGTGGTACTGCTGGGACGCGATGCCGCGCGGATCGCCGAGATACTGCCTCCGGCCGTCAAGCAGGTGCACGTTGCTACGCTGGAGGAAGCCGTGCGCGAAAGCCGCAGCCTGGCCCAGCCAGGCGATGCCGTGCTGTTGTCGCCGGCCTGTGCCAGTCTCGACATGTTCCGCAACTTCGAGGAACGCGGACGGCTGTTCGCCCAGGCCGTGGAGGGCTTGTCATGATTCTCAGCCTGCTGCGCCCCTATCCCTCGCCGCTGGCCAGCCGTCATGGCATCGACCTGGACTTCCCGCTGCTGGCCGGCTGTCTGTTGCTGCTCGGCCTTGGCCTGGTGATGGTGACCTCGGCTTCGTCCGAGGTCGCCGCGGCTCAATCCGGCAATCCGCTGTATTTCATGTATCGCCACCTGGTCTACCTGGCCATCGGCTTCGTTGCCTGCGGCGTGGTGATGCTGATCCCCATGGCCACCTGGCAGCGCTTCGGCTTTCCGCTGCTGATCATCGCCTTCCTGCTGCTGGTGGCGGTACTGGTGCCCGGCATCGGTCGCGAGGTGAACGGCTCGTTGCGCTGGATCGGCTTCGGCATCTTCAACGTGCAGCCCTCGGAGATCGCCAAGGTCTTCGTGGTGCTCTATCTGTCAGGTTACCTGGTGCGCCGTCAGCACGAGGTGCGCCATACCTGGGCCGGTTTCTTCAAGCCCTTCATCGTGCTCCTGCCGATGGCCATGCTGCTGCTGCGCGAGCCCGACTTCGGCGCTACCGTGGTGATGATGGGCGCCGCCGGCGCCATGCTGTTCCTCGGCGGTGTCGGCCTGTTCCGCTTCATGCTGATGGTCGCCCTGGCGGTACTGGCGGTGTTCGTCCTGGTGCAGACCCAGTCCTACCGGATGCAGCGCCTGATCACCTTTACCGATCCCTGGGCCGACCAGTTCGGTTCCGGCTACCAGCTGACCCAGGCGCTGATCGCCTTCGGTCGCGGCGGCTGGACCGGTCTGGGCCTGGGTAACAGCATCCAGAAGCAGTTCTATCTGCCCGAAGCCCACACCGACTTCCTCTTCGCCGTGCTGGCCGAAGAGCTGGGGCTGATCGGCGCCATGGCCACCGTCGGCCTGTTCCTCTTCGTCTGCGTCCGTGGCCTGTTCATCGGCCACTGGGCCGAGCAGTCCAAGCAGTTCTTCTCGGCCTATGTGGCCTATGGTCTGTCGATGCTCTGGATCGGTCAGTTTCTGATCAACATCGGGGTGAACGTCGGCCTGCTGCCGACTAAGGGCCTGACATTGCCTTTCCTCAGTTATGGCGGCAGTTCCCTGGTGATCTGCTGCGTGAGCATGGGGCTGTTGCTGCGCATCGAGTGGGAACGGCGAACGCTCGCGGATACCGAGGATGTGGAATTCACCGAGGAGGATTTCGCTGATGTCCGCTAACGTCCTCATCATGGCGGGTGGCACAGGCGGGCACGTCTTCCCGGCGCTGGCCTGCGCCCGCGAGTTCGAAGCCCGCGGCTATACCGTCCACTGGCTGGGCACCCCGCGCGGTATTGAAAACGATGTGGTGCCCAAGGCCGGCATTACCCTGCACCACATTCCAGTCACCGGTCTGCGCGGCAAGGGCATGCGCTCCTTGGTGAAGGCGCCTCTGCAACTCAGCGGCGCCCTGATGCAGGCCATAGGTCTCATGCGCCGGCTCAAGCCGATCTGCGTACTGGGCCTGGGCGGCTTTGTCACCGGTCCCGGTGGCCTGGCGGCCAAGCTATGCAATATTCCGCTGGTGATCCACGAGCAGAACGCCCATGCCGGCACCGCCAATCGCCTGCTGGTGCCCTTGGCCGCGCGCGTGTGCGAAGGCTTCGCCGATACCTTCCCGGCCTCCGCCAAACGCCTGTCCACCGGCAATCCGGTGCGCGCCGAACTCTTCGCCCCGGTGACCCGCGCACCGCTGGACGAGCGCGCCGCCAACCTGCTGGTGCTAGGTGGCAGCCTGGGCGCCGAGCCGCTCAACAAGCTGTTGCCCGAGGCGCTGGCCCAGTTGCCCGCTGGTCTGCGGCCCAATGTGCGCCACCAGGCCGGCCGCCAGCATGCCGAGGTGACCGCCGAGCGTTATGCCAATGCCGCGGTGGAGGCCGATGTCCAGCCCTTCATCGCCGACATGGCCGCTGCCTATGCCTGGGCCGATCTGGTGATCTGTCGGGCCGGTGCCCTGACCGTCGCCGAGCTGACGGCCACCGGCCTGCCGGCGCTGCTGATTCCGCTGCCTCACGCCATCGACGACCACCAGACCAGCAACGCCCGCTTCCTGGAGCGTGCCGGTGCCGGTGTGGTGCTGCCCCAACATTCCACCCGCCCGGCGGATCTCGCCGCGCAGCTTACCGAGGTCCTGATGCATCCCGAACGTCTTGCCGACATGGCCGCTAGCAGCCGTGCCCTGGCCAAACCCGATGCGACCCGTGCCGTCGTCGACGCCTGTCTGGAGGTTGCCCGTGGTTAAGTCGCAAAGTGCCATTCAGGCCGAGGTTCGGCGCATGCGCAGCATTCGGCGCATCCATTTCGTCGGTATCGGTGGCGTCGGCATGTGCGGTATCGCCGAGGTGCTGCTGAATCTGGGTTACGAAGTCTCGGGCTCCGACCTCAAGGAGTCCGCGGTCACGGCACGCCTGCAGCAGTTCGGTGCGCGCATCTATATCGGCCATCGCGCGGAAAACCTGGATCAGGTCGACGTTCTGGTGGTGTCCAGCGCCATCAACAGATCCAATCCCGAGGTGTCCGCTGCCCTCGAACAGCGCATTCCCGTGGTGCCTCGCGCCGAGATGCTCGCCGAGCTGATGCGCTATCGTCATGGCATCGCCGTCGCCGGCACCCATGGCAAGACCACCACCACCAGCCTGATCGCCTCGGTGTTCGCCGCCGAGGGTCTGGATCCCACCTTCGTCATCGGGGGACGTCTGAACGCCGCCGGCACCAACGCCCAGCTCGGCACCAGCCGTTATCTGGTCGCCGAGGCCGATGAGAGCGACGCCAGCTTCCTGCACCTGCAGCCCATGGTCGCCGTGGTCACCAACATCGACGCCGACCACATGAGCACCTACGAAGGTGACTTCAATCGGCTCAAGCGCACCTTCGTCGATTTCCTGCACAACCTGCCGTTCTATGGCCTGGCCGTGCTCTGCGTCGACGACCCGGTGGTGCGCGAGATCATTCCCCAGGTCGCTCGTCCCACCGTCACCTACGGCACCGCCGAAGACGCCGACGTACGCGCCGTGGATATCCGCCAGGAAGGCATGCGCACCTATTTCACCGTCCTACGTGAGGGGCGTGCACCGCTGGCGGTCTCGGTCAACATGCCGGGCGTGCACAATGTGCTCAACGCCCTGGCCACCATCGCCATTGCCACCGACGAAGGCGTCAGCGACGAGGCCATCCTCAATGGTCTGTCCGGCTTCCAAGGGGTCGGGCGGCGCTTCCAGGTCTACGGCGAACTGCCGGTCGCTGGCGGCAGCGTCATGCTGGTCGACGACTACGGTCACCACCCGCGTGAAGTCGCCGCGGTGATCAAGGCCGTACGCGGTGGCTGGCCCGAGCGCCGGCTGGTGATGGTCTATCAGCCGCACCGTTTCAGCCGCACCCGCGATCTCTACGAGGACTTCGTCCAGGTCCTGGCCGATGCCAACGTCCTGCTGCTGATGGAAGTCTATCCGGCCGGCGAAGAGCCGATCCCCGGGGCGGACAGCCGTCAGCTCTGCCATAGCATTCGCCAGCGCGGCCAGCTCGATCCGATCTATGTGGAGCGTGGCAGCAACATCGCCCCGCTGGTCAAACCGCTGCTGCGCCCAGGCGACATCCTGCTGTGCCAGGGCGCGGGCGACATCGGTGCGCTGGCGCCGCAACTGCTCAACCACCCGCTGTTCGCCACCGCCGCGACCGCTGGGAGCTCGGCATGAGCCGTCATCCATCCAACCTATTGCTGGCAGTTCCTGCTGCCGGCGCGCACGTGGAGGGCTGAACCTTGGTCGCCACCCTACGTCACAACCAGCCCGGCTTTGGCCGTTCGCGCAATGTCGAGCAGCGGGGCGCCAGTCGCCTGGTCGCCGAAGAGCCGCTGTCGACGCGCCTGCCGCGCCCAAGCCTGGGCCTGCTCAAGCGCATCCTCTGGCCGTTCCTGCTGCTGGGATTGGGCTTTGGCACCTACGAAGGGGCCCAGAAGCTGCTGCCTTATGCCGACCGGCCAATCGCCAAGGTCAGCGTCAAGGGCGATCTGTCCTATATCAGTCAGGGAGCGGTGCAGCAGCGCATCGCTCCCTTCGTGGGTACCACCTTCTTCCAGGTCGACCTGGCCGACATGCGCCACGAACTGGAAACCATGCCCTGGATCGCCCATGCCGAGGTGCGTCGGGTCTGGCCTGACGAGATCAGCATCCGCCTGGAAGAGCAGATGCCCATCGCCCGTTGGGGTGACGAGGCGCTGCTGAATAACCAGGGTGAGGCTTTTGCCCCACAGGATCTGGCCAACTATGACAATCTACCGCGACTGTATGGCCCCAAACGGGCCCAGCAGCAAGTGATGCAGCAGTACCAGATGTTCAGCCAGATGCTCCGGCCGCTCGGTTACACCGTGGCACGCCTGGAAATGCAGGAGCGCGGCAGCTGGTACCTCACCACTGGTCAGGGCCTGGAACTGGTGTTCGGCCGCGACCAGCTGGTGGAAAAGATGCGGCGCTTCATGCGCCTGTACGATCAGGTGCTCAAGGCACAGATGGACAATATCGCGCGGATCGATCTGCGTTATCCGAACGGTCTGGCCGTGGCCTGGCGTGATCCCGCTATCGCTGCCACCCCCGTGACCGAACCGGCCAAGCATTGAGGAGAAGTTTTTTACTATGGCAAGCGTGCAAAGCGGCAAGATGATCGTCGGCCTCGACATCGGCACTTCCAAGGTCGTGGCTCTGGTCGGCGAGGTGTCTTCCGATGGTCAGATCGAGATCGTCGGAATCGGCACCCATCCGTCGCGCGGGCTCAAGAAAGGCGTGGTGGTCAACATCGAATCCACCGTCGCCTCCATCCAGCGGGCCATCGAAGAAGCCCAGCTGATGGCCGGTTGCCGAATCCATTCGGCCTTCGTCGGCATTGCCGGCAATCACATCCGCAGTCTGAATTCCCACGGCATCGTGGCGATCCGCGACCGTGAAGTGAGCCCCGCCGACATCGAGCGGGTACTCGATGCCGCCCAGGCGGTGGCCATTCCTGCCGATCAGCGCGTGCTGCACACCCTGGCCCAGGACTATGTGATCGACAACCAGGAAGGCGTGCGTGAGCCCCTGGGCATGTCTGGCGTCCGACTGGAAGCCAAGGTCCATGTGGTGACCTGCGCCGTCAATGCCGCGCAGAACATCGAGAAGTGCGTACGGCGCTGCGGACTGGAAGTTGACGACATCATTCTGGAGCAGCTGGCTTCGGCTTATTCGGTGCTGACAGATGATGAAAAGGAATTGGGCGTTTGCCTGGTGGACATCGGTGGCGGCACTACCGATATTGCCATCTTTACCGAAGGCGCCATCCGCCATACGGCGGTGATACCTATTGCTGGCGACCAAGTCACAAATGACATCGCCATGGCCTTGAGAACCCCGACGCAATATGCCGAAGAAATCAAGATTCGGTATGCTTGTGCCCTGGCAAAGCTGGCTGGCCCGGGTGAAACCATCAAGGTCCCCAGCGTGGGTGATCGTCCGCCGCGAGAATTGTCGCGTCAGGCCCTCGCGGAAGTGGTCGAGCCCCGTTACGATGAGCTATTCACACTGGTGCAAGCGGAACTGCGCCGCAGTGGTTACGAGGATCTGATCCCCGCAGGGATCGTACTCACCGGTGGTACCGCGAAGATGGAAGGCGCGGTCGAACTGGCGGAAGAGATTTTCCATATGCCGGTACGCCTGGGGGTGCCCCAGACGGTCAAGGGTCTGACTGATGTAATCAGCAACCCGATCTATTCCACAGGCGTCGGCCTGTTGCTCTATGGTCTGCAAAAGCAGACCGATCCCCTGCCGGTTGTTTCTGGCGGATATAGCAGCGAAACCAAATCCACAGTCCTGGAACGCATGAAGCGTTGGGTCCAGGGCAACTTGTAATTCACAATTAAACCGCGGCAGTAGGCGAAGATCCGAAAGGAAAGAGAGGGGACCATGTTCGAACTCGTAGACAACATTCCACAAAGCGCCGTGATCAAAGTCATCGGCGTGGGCGGTGGCGGTGGCAACGCCGTTAACCACATGGTCAAAAGCGGTGTTGAAGGCGTCGAATTCATCTGTGCAAATACCGACGCCCAGGCCCTGAAGAACGTCACATCCCGTACCGTGCTGCAACTCGGCCCGGGTGTCACCAAGGGTCTTGGTGCTGGCACCAACCCGGAAATCGGCCGCCAGGCGGCCATGGAAGATCGTGAGCGTATCGCCGAAGTCCTCGAAGGCGCCGACATGGTCTTCATCACCACCGGCATGGGCGGTGGCACCGGTACCGGTGCTGCGCCGATCATTGCCGAGGTGGCCAAGGAAATGGGTATCCTGACCGTTGCCGTGGTCACCCGTCCTTTCCCCTTCGAAGGCCGCAAGCGCATGCAGGTCGCCGACGAAGGTATCCGTTCCCTGTCCGAATGTGTCGACTCGCTGATCACCATCCCCAACGAGAAGCTGCTGACCATTCTGGGCAAGGACGCCAGCCTGCTGGCTGCCTTCGCCAAGGCTGACGACGTTCTCGCCGGCGCCGTCCGTGGTATCTCCGACATCATGCAGCGTCCCGGCCTGATGAACGTCGACTTCGCCGACGTCAAGACCGTGATGGGCGAGATGGGCATGGCCATGATGGGTACTGGTCACGCCAGCGGTCCGAACCGTGCACGTGAAGCCACCGAAGCGGCCATCCGCAACCCGCTGCTGGAAGACGTCAACCTGCACGGCGCCCGTGGCATCCTGGTCAACATCACTGCCGGCCTGGACCTGTCCCTGGGTGAATACGCCGCCGTGGGTGAGATCATCGAGGACTTCGCGTCCGAGCACGCCACCGTTAAGGTCGGCGCGGTGATCGATCCGGAAATGCGCGACGAGCTGCATGTCACCGTGGTCGCCACCGGCCTGGGTGCGCGCATCGAGAAGCCGGTCAAGGTGGTGGACAACACCGCTCAGACCCTGGCCGCTGCACGTCAGGAAGCGGGTCCGGTCAACTACGACGACCTCAAGTACCCGACCTCGATGCGCTCCGGTCGTGGCAGCCAGAATCATGGCGGCTCGGCAGCAGCGACCAAGGTCAATCCCAACGACGACCTGGATTACCTGGACATCCCGGCCTTCCTGCGTCGTCAGGCTGATTGATCGGGTATATCACAAGCCAGGGTGTGATTAGTGGGCATCGATTTTCGCATCTGCTATCATCGCGACTTCGTTGAACACCATTCGCACCCTGCGACCGAGCGGCCCTGGCATGATTAGACAACGCACCCTCAAGAACACCATTCGCGCCACTGGCGTAGGCCTGCACTCGGGGGAGAAGGTTTACCTGACCCTGAAGCCGGCTCCGGTCGATACGGGAATCGTGTTCCGTCGCACCGATCTCGATCCGGTCGTGGAAATCCCGGCCTGGGCCGAGAACGTGGGTGAAACCACCATGTCGACCAACCTGTTCAGTGACAGTGGCGTCAAGGTGGGTACCGTTGAGCACCTGCTGTCGGCCATGGCCGGTCTGGGTATCGACAATGCCTACGTCGAGCTGTCCGCGGTCGAAGTACCGATCATGGACGGCAGCGCCGGCCCCTTCGTGTTCCTGATCCAGTCCGCGGGTCTGCAGGAACAGGAAGCGCCCAAGCAGTTCATCCGCATCAAGCGGGAAGTGACCGTCGTCGACGGTGACAAGCGCGCCACCTTCGTGCCTTTCGATGGCTTCAAGGTGACCTTCGAAATAGATTTCGATCACCCGGTGGTCAACAACCGTACCCAGAAAGCCTCGGTGGACTTTTCGAGCACCTCCTTCCTCAAGGAGGTCAGTCGTGCCCGTACCTTTGGCTTCATGCGGGACCTGGAATTCCTGCGCTCGCACAACCTGGCCCTGGGCGGTAGCGTGGACAACGCCATCGTGGTGGACGAGAAGGGCGTGATGAACGAAGACGGTCTTCGCTATGAAGACGAGTTCGTGAAGCACAAGATCCTCGACGCCATCGGTGACCTGTATCTGCTTGGCAAGAGCCTCATCGGCGAGTTCCGCGGCTACAAGTCCGGCCACGCCATGAACAATCGTCTGCTGCGTGCGCTGCTGGCCGATCGTGATGCCTGGGAAGTGGTCACCTTCGAAGATTCCGGTCTGGCACCCATTTCCTATATGAGACCCGCGGCTGCCGTCTGAGCCCGGTTCTACAAAAAAGCCCTGCATCCGCAGGGCTTTTTTTATGGCCGCCAGAAACCCTAGCGACGACTCAGGGGTTCGCCCTGGAAGTGCACCTTGGCCAGGCCGTTGGCGAGGAGGGCGCGAATGTTGGCGTGGTCACTGCCCTCGGGCGTCTGCAGCACACTGCGATAGTGCTCGCCAAAGGCCAACAGGGCTTCCTGATCGCTCAGGCCTTCGAGTGTGGCCAACCCCAGGGTCTTGCAGGAGCCTTCGTTCTGGCCGGCGGCATTGTCGACGTCACCGTTGCGAAAGGCGGTAGGCTGGTAGTGGTAGTGCTCGGTGACAAAGGCCAGGGTGTCGGCGAAGGCATGATCGCCACTGGCCAGGCTGGCGCGAAAGCTGGACAGGTCGCTCATTTGCTCTGCTGCTCCTGGAAGGCGGCTGCCTGAGCTGGCGTGGCTTCGGTCTGGTGCTGGGCTTTCCAGTCGGCATAGGGCATGCCATAGACGGCTTCGCGGGCGTCATCGAGACTCAGCTCCAGGCCCTTGTCATCCGCGGCGGCCTTGTACCATTTGGACAGGCAGTTGCGGCAGAAACCGGAAAGGTTCATCAGGTCGATGTTCTGGACATCGGTGCGCTTGCGCAGGTGCTGGACCAGGGTACGGAAGGCGGCGGCTTCCAGTTCCAGGCGGTCTTGTTCGGTCATGGCTGATTCCTCTTGCTAGCGTCGGCCGTGGCGCAGGTGGCGCCCGCCGTTGACGGTAAAGGTGCTGCCGGTCGCGTACTGGGTCGACAGCAAATAGAGCACGGTATCCACGATAGGCTCGGCGCCGGGTTCGAAATCCAGCAGCGCCTTGTCCAGGGTCGCCTGGCGATAGGCCTCGTCCGCGCCTTCCTTGAAAATCAGCAGGCCTGGGGCGATGGTGTTGACTCGAACGGTGGGCGCCAGGGCTTCGGCGAAGGACAGGGTCAGGTTGTGCAGGGCGGCCTTGGTGGCGGCGTAGCCGATGTGATTGCGACTGCCCCGGGTCGCGCTGTCGTCACCGATATGGATGATGTCGGCGCGCGGCGCAGCCAGCAGCAACTCCTGCAGGCCCAGGTTGAGGTGGTAAGGCGCTTCCAGGTGAAGGCGATAGAGCAGGCGCAGATTGTCCAGGCCGTCTTCGGCCCAGACCGAGGCGTTGTGCACGATGCCGCGCAATGCCCGGTGGCGTTCATGCAACTGCTGCAGCAGGAGATCGCGCTGCGACTCTTCCGCCAGATTGACCTGATAGGCTTCGATTTCGAGTTCGCGCAGGGGCCCCGGATCGTCGCGGTAGACCGCGATGACGGGCTGACCCTCTGCCAGCAGCCGGCGGGTCAAGGCAAGACCGACACGGCGATTGGCACCGGTGACCAGAAGGGGAAGGGTTGCGGACATGAGGGTACCCGATCCTGATGAGCGAAGCGGCCAGAAGGCTGTCCGCCATTGTACGCATTCGACTCGTCAGGATGCAGGCCGATCCCTTGCGATCTAGCGGGCGCTGCTGCGCCAGTCGTTGGCCCGCGAGGAGGCGTTGTGCAGCCAGCCCTTGAGCGCCCGGGTAATCAGCGGAATGAAGACGCAGACCATGACCGGAGTGAGGATCAGGGTGCTCAGCAGGATACGCGGCAGCAATGGCAGATGGGCGAGGTGATCGCCGAAGGCGGCATTGAACAGCAGCGAGATGGGAAAGAACGCCAGCCAGACGGCGATGCTCTGCTTCCAGCGCGGCGGCGGCTGGATGCCGGCACCGAACCAGTCGTCCATGCCCTGGGCGCGGCGTGCCTGGGGGGCTTCGAACAGACCCTGGCCCCGCTCCAGCCAGAGGCGCCGCGTGTCCGAATGTTCCCACTCGTCGAGGGTCTGGGGGCAGGCGAAACGAAAGATGATCTGTACCAGGTTATCGCCCGGTGGCGGGGTCAGGACACCCGAACCGAGATAGCCGGGATAGGCAGTGGCCAGGGCTTCGCCTTCGCGCAGCCAGACCAGAAAGGCGTCGTATTGGCCGGCCGCCACGCGCCGCGCGACCATGAGGGTAACAGGCTGATTCATGCTCTAACTCCGGGCGATCAGGCCGGATAGGCCGGATGCCGTCACGCCGCCGGGTAGGCGGGCAGGTGGCGAAAACGCCTGGGGTAGCAGGCGGCGCTAGCATAACAAGCCTTGAGACCCTTGGCAGCAGCGGTGGTTGCCAGCGGAGCAGCGGCGCAGACGGAGCGCCAACGACAGTCGCGCCAGGCATACTGGGTGGGATTCCACGCAAGAGGTTTGTATGAAAGTCGCATTGTTGAATGGCTCGGTATACGGCACCGCGGAAGATATCGCGCGCCAGGTGAAGGCGCGTCTGGCCACGGCGGGCCATGAGGTCTGGCACCAGCCGAATGCCGATCTTGCCAGTCTGGAGGCCTTCGCGCCCGAGGCCCTGCTGGCCATCACTTCCACCACGGGCATGGGCGAGCTGCCCGCCAACCTGGAGTCACTGTACTTCCAGCTGCGCGATCGCCTGCCGCCCTGGCAGGGACGGCCAGGTGCCGTGCTGGCGCTGGGTGATTCCAGCTATGGCGACACCTATTGCGGCGGTGGCGAGCTGATGCAGGAGCTGTTCGCCGAGCTGGGACTGCATGAGTTGCTGCCCATGCTGCGCATCGATGCCAGCGAGACGGTGACGCCGGACGAAGACGCCGAGGGCTGGATCGCCGAGGTCATCGCCGCGCTGGGCTGATCTTGCCCAGTGAGCAAAGCTGCTTTACTCGCGCTGATCCCGCCGCTGGGCCCGGTCGGCTGTCCTCGTCACCTCAGCCTCGGTATCCTTGAGCGCCTGATGATGATTTGAGATGGAGCCCTGGGTGAATAGATATCTGCGCCTGGCTCTGGAGCTGTGCGGATTGGGCGCGCTGTGGGGCGTGGGTACTTGGCTGGCGACCTCCTTCGCCTTGCCGGTACCGGGCGGTGTAGTAGGTCTGGCCATGCTGCTGTTGCTGTTGGCCGCGCGCATCGTCGAGCCCGAGTGGTTGCAGAATGGGGTGCGCCTGCTGCTGGGCGAAATGCTGCTGTTCTTCATTCCCGCCTTGCTGAGTCTGCTCGATTACGGCCCCTTGCTCCGGCAGGAGGGCGTGCGCATTCTGCTGGCGATTCTGCTCAGTACCGTACTGACCATGGTCGCCACCGCCTATACCGTGGACTGGATGTTCCGCCGTCGGGGGCGTCGCGATGCTTGATCTGCCCGGGCTCTTCTGGCTGTTGCTGACGGTGGCCGGGTACGTGGTGAGCCGCCTGCTCTATGCGCGTCTGCGCTGGTATGTGGTCAGTCCGATCATCTTCGTCACGGTGCTGCTCTATGCCGCCACGCTCTGGCAGCAGGTGAGCTATGCCCAGTATGCCCACTACAGCCGTTGGCTGATCACCCTGCTGGGACCGGCGACGGTGGCCTTCGCGGTGCCGATCTGGCAACAGCGCCGGCTCCTGGCGCGCTATTGGCAGGCGCTGCTGGCCGGACTCTGCGTGGGTAGTGGCGTGGCCATCGGCAGCTCCTGGTTGCTGGCCCGGCTGCTGCTGCTGGACGACCGGGTGCTGCTGTCCATGCTGCCGCGCTCCATCAGCACCCCCTTCGCCATGCCGATGTCCGCCACCGTGGGCGGCGTCCCCGAATTGACCGCGGCCTTCGTGATGATCACCGGGCTGGGTGGCGCCATCCTCGGTAGCCTGCTGATCAAGCTGTTGCCACTCAAGTCGGCGCTGGCCCGCGGCGCCCTGTTCGGCATGGGCGCCCATGGTGTGGGCACCAGCAAGGCCTACGAGGTTGGTCTGGAAGAGGGCACTGTGGCCGGGCTGGTCATGGTGCTGGCGGGTCTGAGCAATCTGCTGGGGGCCCAGCTGGTGCTCTGGTTGCTGCGCGGTTAGGTCGGATGAGGGGCCTGCACTCGATGACGTTTCGTGCGGAACCTAGTGCAGCGTGGCGGAAGGCGCGCCGAGCTGTTTCAGGCGCCGCCGCACCTGCTCCCTTTCGGTTTCGTCTTCGCTGATCAGCAGGGCGTGCTGCAGGTCGTAGCGCTCGGCCTGGGGGCACTCGAGTTGCCGATACAGATCGGCGCGCGCCAGGTGATCGATGACACCTACCGCCCCCAGTTCGATGACCCGCTGGGCATCCTTGAGCGCTGCCAGTGGTTGCTCGCCCTGGCGATGTAATTCGCGCAGATTGCGCGAAAGCCGCTGCATCATCTGCCGCGGACCCAGTGGCGCCAGGTAGCTCGCCTGCAGTTGCGCGGCGGGGCCGAATTGCTCCACCAGCAGCTGCC
The DNA here is from genome assembly GCF_001518815.1 of Pseudomonas oryzihabitans. Classification (NCBI taxonomy): domain Bacteria; kingdom Pseudomonadati; phylum Pseudomonadota; class Gammaproteobacteria; order Pseudomonadales; family Pseudomonadaceae; genus Pseudomonas; species Pseudomonas oryzihabitans. The sequence goes on along the minus strand of NZ_CP013987.1, from coordinate 3,765,190 downwards.
GGCAGTCGTTCATGTACAGGCGCCGCCCCCCGAAGGGTTCAAGCAGGTGATCCGCACCCGGGACGCGCAGCAGGAAATGGCCGGGAAAGCCGATGCCCTGCAGATCGATTTCCAGGCGCCGGGCCAGCTCCAGTGCCACCAGGGCGATCGATAGGGGTTGCCCGCGGCGGCGCGTCAGGACTTCGTCGAGCAGGGCTGCGGTCGGATTCAATGGCCAATCGGCCGCGCGAAAGCCGGCGTCGCACAACTGCCGTAACAATTCTTGGGCACGCTCGGAGTGACTGGCATCGCCATCCAGGGTGGCGAGCAGACGCAGGGCCAGATCGTCCAGTGAATGCAGCAGGGCGTGAGGATCGACCTCCTGATGGTGCTCAGCCGCGATCCAGAGCGCGGCTTCCAGCAGCCGAGGGTCGGGCCGGTCCAGGCAGGCGAGGCAAGAAAGACGCGGTTCCAAGATAGACTCCAGGCCCTTTGGGCTTTCTCTCAGGTTTTAGCCTGCCGGCGCCTGGCCGTCCAGTCTGCGACAGTCGCGCACTGGTCGACCGTCCGGCTTCTCGCTATAAGAGCGAGCTGGTGCCAGAGCAACCTTGAGAACGGGAATTCCAGCTTGGGCGAATCCCTGAGCGAATGGCTAAGCCATTGGAAGCGTCATCGCCGGGTCGTCCGGGTCGGCATTCTCTTCAAGAGCGACCTGACGTTGCCAGTTCACACCTTTCCGCGATCTGCTGGCTAGCAGGCCTGGTAGTCCCAGTGCCTGAATGGAGTAACCGTATATGAAATGGGCCGATAGCAGCCGCAAACGTATGCATGACGGGGCGAATTCGCTCGGCAACCTGATGGTGGAAGGTTTCCACTACTTTGGTCTGTTCGCCATCGGGGCAGCCACGGCCTGGGCCTCGGTGATGGCCTTCATGGGTATGGTCGACAAGGGGCAGGCCAGCATCGATGACATTCTCCTGCTCTTCATCTATCTGGAGCTGGGTGCCATGGTGGGCATCTACTTCAAGACCAATCACCTGCCCATCCGGTTTCTGCTCTACATCGCCATCACCGCCCTGACCCGCTATCTGATCGGCGATGTGTCGCACCATCGGCCGCCTGATATCGGCCTGCTGTATCTCTGCGGTGGGATCTTTCTGCTGTCGCTTTCGGTGCTGGCGGTCAGGGTCGCTTCGAACAAGTTTCCTTCCAGCAAGGTGCTCGATGCGACGGGCGATGTGGTGGGCGAGGGCGACAAGTAGCGTGCGCAGCACCTATCCGCTTCGCCGTTGGCGACGCGGCTGGCCAAGCCAGGTACCGCGCCGTCAGAGCGACCAACCGGCTGAAGCCTAGCGGTCCAGCGGTGCCAGCAGCTGGGCCAGGTCGCTTTCGGTCAGGCGCCAGTCGCCGCTGTTCTCGCTGAGGATGCCGGCGCTGAGGCGCGCCTTTTCCTGCTGTAGCTGCTGGATGCGTTCTTCCAGGGTGCCACGGGCGATCAACTTGTAGACGAACACCGGGCGATCCTGACCGATCCGATAGGCACGGTCGCTGGCCTGCTGCTCGGCCGCCGGATTCCACCAGGGATCGAAGTGGATCACCGTGTCGGCAGCGGTCAGGTTGAGACCGCTGCCACCCGCCTTGAGACTGAGCAGGAACACCGGTACCTCGCCATTCTGGAAACGCTGCACCGGGGTGCGCCGATCACGGGTCTCGCCGGTCAGGGTGACGTACTCGATGCCGCGCTGGTCGAGATCGGCAGCGATGAGGTCGAGCATGCTGGTGAACTGGGAGAACACCAGCACGCGGCTGCCCCCCGGAAGCAGGGCGTCGAGCCTTTCGTTCAGGGCTGCCAGCTTCGCCGAGGGCTTGGCCACGCTGTCGTCTTCGTTAGGCACCAGCCGCAGATCGCAGCAGACCTGGCGCAGGCGCAGCAGGGCATCGAGGATCAACAGCTGGCTGCGGCCGATCCCCTGACGGGCGATCTCGGCGCGGACGCGTTCGTCCAGCAGCAGCCGCAGGTCTTCGTAGCGCTCGCGTTGCGCCGTGCTCAGTTCGACCAGCTGGACGATCTCGGTCTTGGGCGGCAATTCGCTGGCGACCCGCTGCTTGGTGCGGCGCAACATGAAGGGCCGCACCCGGGCCTTGAGCGCTGCCAGGCGCTGCACATCACCTTCGCGCTCCACCGGGATGCGATAGGCCTGCTTGAAGCCTTTCTCGTCCCCCAGCCAGCCGGGCATCAGGAAGTGGAATTGCGACCAGAGCTCGCCCAGGTGGTTTTCCAGCGGCGTACCGGTCAGGCAGAGGCGATGGCGGGCCCGCAGGTGTCGCGCCGCCTGAGCGGCCTTGGTGGCGGCATTCTTGATCGACTGGGCTTCGTCCAGTACCTGCAGGTGAAAGTCATAGTCGGCCAGGCGCTCGGCATCACGGGGGAGCAGGGCGTAGGTGGTAAGCACCACGTCATGTTCGGGTATGCGGTCGAAGCGACTGCTGCGGGCGCTGCCTTGCAGGGTCAGTACGCGCAGACCAGGCGCGAAGCGGGCGATCTCGTCCTGCCAGTTGGGAATCAGGCTGGTGGGCATGACGATCAGTGCCGGCGCGGTCAGCCGTCCTGCCGCCTGTTCGACGAGGATGTGCGCCAGGGTTTGCAACGTCTTGCCCAGGCCCATGTCGTCGGCCAGGATGCCGCCGACTTCCAGTTCCCGCAGCGCCTGCAGCCAGGCCACGCCCTCGCGCTGATAGGGGCGTAATTCGGCGTGCAGGGTATCGGGCAGGACCACCGGCTCGGCTGCATAGCTGCGCAGGCGCTCGGCAAAGCTTCTCAGGCGTTCGCCGCCTTCCCACTCCAGCGGCAGGCGCTCATCCAGCTCCGCCAGGCGGGCGGCGTCGAGGCGCGGCAGGCGCAGGGCCCGCTCGCTGGTGAGGCGATCCGTGGCATAGAGCTCGCCAAGGATCTGCAGGATTGGCTTGAGCCGACCCAGGGGCACGGCGACTCGCTGCACCCGGCCCTGCTGGCCCGCCAGGCGTGGTGGATCGATACGCAGCAGGACGGGTTCGTCGTCGGCGCGTTTGGCCAGCATCGCCGGCTCGTATTGGGAAGGCTCGCGGCGAATGGCGTCGATCAGCAACGGAATCAGACTGACGCGGCGCTGGCCCAGGCGGATGCCCAGTTCGACGTCGAACAGACCGCTGGTGGTGGTCTGATCTTCCACCTCTTGGAGATGGCCGTACCAGCCTTCTACCGGCGTCAGGTCGAAGGTGAATTCCGGGTGAGCCTCGATCTGCCAGCCGGCCTCGCGCAGGCGGGGGATGATCTGCTGCACGAATCTGAGCCAGGCGGGGTCGTCGGGCAGTTCGAACATCTCGCCGCTGTCGTCGGGCAGCGCGGCGCTGCGCCGGGTCGCCAGGCGCAGGCCATGATCGAGCAGCGTCTGCCGCCAGCGTTGTTCCGCCTGCAGCTGGCGCGCGGGGTAGCTGGAATCAGGGGTGCGGGGCAGGGGGCCGAACAGCCGCCGCGGGCCATAGGCGAACGCCAGGGCGGCGCGATGGCGCACCGTGGGCCGCATCTTGCCGATATGGCGGTCGTAATCGATCTGGGTATGGCTGCCGAGGATCAGTACCGGTTGCGGTAACTCCGGATTGGCCACCGGCGTGGCCGGCAGTTCGGCCTCGCTGCGCTGCAGCCGTTCGAGTTCGATGAGGGCGGCAGCCGCGTGCTTGCAATTGCGGCCGACCGGACAGGTACAGCGAGCGTCGACGCGCCAGGCGGTCTCGCCCGGGCGCAGGCTGATCGCCTGGCGATACGCAGGCCCCGCTGGGCTGCTGCACTCCGCATAGAGCTGGCCCTTGACCGCCGAGCGCAGGTGCACCAGCCCATCCAGCGCCAGCCGCCGGCCGCGCTCGTAGTTGCGCTCCGTGAAGGCGCCTTTCCAGTCCTGCCACTTGAGCCGTTCGAAACGTAACGCCATCGTTCACCCAGGCTGTTCGCACCAAACCGGCTATTCTGCCACAGTCGGCCGGACGCTCGTCGGACTCCCTTGATCTATGTGAGAATGAGAATATAGTGCATTTAATGGGGTGAGGAGTGGGACGATGCGTGAACAACCGTTAGCCAGCGTAGCCCTGATCACGGCCAGCCGCCTGCAGGCCCGGCGAGAAGGGCGATTGCGCTCGTTGCAGCGCTGCATCCTTATCGTCTGCAGCCTGGGCGTGCTGGGCGCGGCCGCCCTGCACCTTGCCTACCTCGCCTCTGGCGGTTTCTAGGCCTGCCAACTCTTGCCGATCCCAGGCGACCTTTAGCCCTGCCCATGAAAAAGCCCCGAGCAGTCACCTGTTCGGGGCTTTCGTCGTTGGCACCGGTCGAGGACCGGTGGCGGGATCAGACCAGCAGGTCGCCCACGCGATACATCTTCATGGTGTTGGTGCCGTCACGCTTGGTGTAGCTGTCGCCCTTGGTCAGGATCACCCAGTCGCCGTGCTCGACGATACCGCGCTTGAGCAGCTCGTCCACCGCCGCCTGGCTCACCTTGTTCGCCGGCATGGTGGTCGGGTCGAAGGGGATGGTGTGCACGTTGCGGAACAGCGCGGTGCGGGCCTGGGTGGCGCGGCTGGACGCGAAGGAGAAAATCGGCACCGAGGAGCGCAGGCGCGACATGATCAGCGGGGTGTAGCCGGTGTCGGTCAGGCTGATGATGGCCTTCACGCCGGGGAAGTGGTTGGCCACGTAGATGGAGGCCAGCGCGATACTCTCGTCCCAACGGGTGAAGGTCTGGCCCAGGCGGTGGCTGGACAGCTTGCTGGTGGGCTGCTTCTCGGCGCCGACGCAGACGCGCGCCATGGCCTTGACCGCTTCCACCGGGTATTGGCCGGCGGCGCTCTCGGCGGACAGCATCACGGCGTCGGTGTTATCCAGCACGGCGTTGGCTACGTCGGAGACTTCCGCACGGGTCGGCATCGGGCTGCTGATCATCGATTCCATCATCTGGGTCGCGGTGATCACTGCCTTGTTGAGGCGACGGGCGTGGGAAATGATGCGCTTCTGGATGCCGACCAGCTCGGCGTCGCCGATTTCCACACCTAGATCACCCCGGGCCACCATCACGGCGTCGCTGGCATGGATGAGGCCGTCCAGGGCTTCGTCGCAGGCCACGGCTTCGGCGCGTTCGATCTTGGCCACCAGCCAGGACTTGCCGCCGGCGGCTTCCATCAGGCGCCGGGCTTCGTTCATGTCTTCGGCGTCACGCGGGAAGGACACGGCCAGGTAGTCGACCTCCATGGAGGCAGCCAGCTTGATGTCTTCGCGGTCCTTGTCGGTCAGTGCCGGCGCCGTGAGGCCACCACCGCGTCGGTTGATGCCTTTGTGATCGGACAGTGGGCCGCCGATCAAGGTGGTGCAGTGCAGTTCGGTAGCGGTCATGCCTTCTACGCGCAGGACCACACGGCCATCGTCCAGCAGCAGTTCGTCACCCACGCGGCAGTCGGTGACCAGGCCCGGGTAGTCGATGCCGACCACTTCTTCGGTGCCTTCGGTGCGGGGATGGGCGATGGACAGGCGGAAGGGATCGCCGACCTTGAGTTCGATGCGCTTGTTGACGAACTTGGCGATACGGATCTTCGGACCCTGGAGATCGCCGAGCAGGGCGACGTGACGACCGTGCTTGGCGGCGAGATCCCGTACCAGCTGACCACGGGCACGGTGCTCGTCGGGCGTTCCATGCGAGAAGTTCAGGCGGGCGACGTCGATGCCGGCGATGATGAGCTGCTCGAGGACTTCCGGAGAATTGCTGGCCGGGCCTAGGGTGGCGACGATCTTGGTACGGCGATAAATCATGCAGTCTTTCCTTTAGCGGATTGCAATCATGAGTCGACACCTCAGAAGCTGTTCACGATCTGCTGCGCGTCGGCCAAACGACGTTGAAAATGCCCTCGGAGTGCTCATTTACCCTTCGTAAACTCGCTTCCTCAAGCATTTTCACTTTGTTTGCCTCTAGCTCGCGAGATGGTGAACAGGTCCTCGGCGACGAGTCGACGTAGAACACGGAGCGCGCTTCATTGTAGCGCCGTCGAGTGGCCAGCACATGACGGCTTTTTACAGGTTCGTCACACCAATGGTCGTTTGGCCTCAAGAAGCTGGCCTCGGCGCCGATCTAGCGAACAGGAGGACTTTCCATGCGCCCTTATCTCTGCCTGTTCCTGCTGCTCGGCCTCACCGGCTGTACCAGCGTTTCGATGAATTCCTATCTCGATGCCGCCTACAAATCCTATGCCGAAGGCGACTGCACCAACGCTCTGCTGCAGATCTCCCAGGCCGAGCGCAAGGGGCGGGCGCGGCCCTGGCTGCAGCCGGAGATGTCCATGCTGCGTGGTCAGTGCCTGGAGCAGCAGCAGCTGTACGGCGACGCCGCCCAGACCTATCGTTTCATCCAGGCCCGCTATCCGGCCAGTGAATACGCCTTTCGGGCCCAGGCCCGACTGGACACCCTGCGCCAAATGGGGCTAGATGGCGGAACGGCCGTTGCGACGCCCCAACCGGTGCGAAACCTACCGCAGCGCTGAGCTTTCCAGGACGTTGTCGGTAAAGTGGCTTTACCGTGTGCAGGATGAATCGCACCATGACTCAGAATCGTCGTATCGAACGCCATCAGTTGCCCTACTACCTGAAGGTGTTCAACCGTTTCACCGACAAGCCCATGGGCTATATCGGCAACATCTCCCGGGAAGGGCTCCTGATGATCAGTCAGCTGCCCATGCTGGTGAACGCGAGTTTCGAACTTCGGCTGAAGATTCCAGGCCAGGATGGGCAGCTGCACTTCGTCGATTTCGACGCTCGCTGCCAGTGGAGCAACGAAGACGTGACCCCGGGCAACTACGATTCCGGCTTCAGCGTCGCCGAGCCGCCGGCCGAATTCGCCGAACTGATCGGCGTGCTGCAGCACTATTTCACCTTCGGCCGCCTGTCTCAGTCGGCGATCTGAAGGCCGTCGTCTTCCCAGAGTCGCAGCAGGCGGATGTGCAGATCCGCCGTTTCGCTGGCCGCTAGCCAGCGGATCCCCCGTCTACCTAGCCGCGCGGCCAGTCGCTCACTGCGGATCTGCGCCTGCCAGGCCTCGGCATAGCGCCAGGCGCTACGCCAATCGCGAATCTCGCCGGGCTCCGCCACTTGCCGCAGCGAGGTGCCGACCAGCCAGAGCGCCAGGCCGCGTCGCTGCAGATCCAGCCGGGCAAGCCAGTCCACCGCGCTTTCTTCCAGTGGTGCCACCACCACCAGGATACTGCCGGCTCGCGCCTGGCTGCAGAGTCGTGCCAGTGCTGCCTTGAGATCGCCCGCCGGGCCCGAGGCAGGGTCGATGGTGACCGATGAGTCCAGTGCGCGGGTTGGCGTAGCCGCCGCGACGAGGCGCAATTCGGGATCGAAGCCGTAGAGGCGCACCTCGTTGCCACTGGCCGCGAGACTCTGCCAGAAGCCCAGGGCCTGGTCGCGGTCGCTTTGCCAGGCGGTCTGTCCGTGCGGGGCCTGATTCGCGATCAGCAGGTGCAGGGTGGTGTTAGAGCGGCGCCGTGCCTGGGTCAGGCTAGGACATGCCGGCGGACGTTGCCAGAGGCCTAGCCCTCGCCAGCGTGGGCGCAGGCGCTCCAGCAAGGCAACGGCCAGGAGCAGTCCCGCGCCTGCCGCGGGCAGTCCCTGCCACGACGGTGGCGCGGCCAGACCGAGGATCAGGCTGATCAGGGCCAGGCTGGCCAGCGCCAGCGGGAGGTGGCGACGCGCGATCATGGACGCGGCGCCGGACACTGTCCCAGCAATTTGAGGATCTGGCCGTCGAGGCTGTCACCCTCGAATTCCCGCTCCGGCGTCAGCCGCAGGCGTGGCCGCAGCACGGCGGGCAGCAGCGTACGTACATCCTCGGCGGCGACGCTGTCGCCGCCCCGCAGGAAGGCCTGGGCCTGGGCGAGACGCAGCAGTGCTTGCGCCGCCCGCGGTCCGGCGCCCTGCTCGAAAGCTGGCCATTCCCGGGTGAGGCGCACCAGACGCAAGGCATGCTCCAGCACCGGCTCCGCTATCGGCAGGGCTGCTACCAGGCGCTGCAGGGCTGGCAAGTCCCGCGCTTGCAGCAGAGGGCGCAGGGCCGCCGCCTCCAAGGGATCGGCGTGGCCCAGTTGTACGGCCTGGCGCAAGGCGGCGAGCTCCTGAGGCTCGGCCGGCCACTCCAGGCGCAGTTGCACCAGGAAGCGATCGCGTATTGCCAGGGGCAGGTCGCTGCCCGGCGCGCGGGTGGCAATCACCATGAAGGGCGTGGGCAGAGGCACCTGGCGGCCTTCCAGGCTCAGCTGGCGGCCCTGCAGGGCATCGTCCAGCAGAGTGAGGACCGGGGCCGGCGCGCGGTGCAGGTCCTCGATCAGCACCAGGGAGTTGAACAGCGGTCCGCGGCGCAGACGGGCGCTGTCGCTGCCACTGTCCATGACGATTTCGCCCGCCACGTCGGCCGGATTCTGTGCGGGATGACAATGCAATCGGGCGAAGCCGGCCTCCAGGCTGGCAGCCAGGGTCCGGGCCAGGAGGGTCTTGCCGGCCCCGGTCGGGCCTTCCAGCAGCAGATGACCGCCGGCCAGCAGGGTGGCGAGCAATCCGTCCACGGCGGCATCCTGCTGCGGCAGCACCTTGAGCAGGGCCTGGCGCAGGGCCTGCAGGCGGGTCAGGGCGCGGGCCTTGACGCCCGTTTCGCCAGCGTCCGCCGGGGCAGCGTCGGAAGGGGAGGTGTCGGTCATCGGGATTCCTCAAGAACGGTGGGACGCACGGCCAGGCGCAGGTGGCGCAACTGAGCGACACGGCGGGTGAAGTCTCGACCGGATAGGCGCGCAGGGCTGGGACGCATCGCTTCGCCCACTACCCGGGTGCTCAGGCCGCTCAGGCGGGCGAGATATTGCCAGCGCTCGGCCACCCCCTGGTCGGCGAGTTCCGGGCGGCGGCGTTGTACCTCGCGCTGGATATCGCGTTGCAGGACGCTGATCAGCTCCGCCCCGCGCCCTGCAGGGTGGGTCTCCCGCTGTCGCCACCAGAAGGCCAGCGCCAGACCCAGTAGCACGACTGCCAGGCCGCCGCGTTGCAGGACTTCGAGCCAGAGGGGGACGGGCGGTGCCGGGGCAACGAGGGTCACCGGCGCGCCTTGGGTCAGGTACCACAGCAACCAGGCATTGTCGTACTGAGGGAGCCGGGCGTTGCTCCAGAGCTCGGTATCCGACAGCAGGGTGACGCTGCCGTCGCCCCAGGGCAGCAGCAGCAGATGGGTGGCGCTGGCGCTGCTCGCCCAGGCCACCGCCTGATCGCCGACATCGAACAGATGACGACTGTCGTCGAAGCCCAGGTAGGCAGGGGCATCGTCCTCGGCCAGGTAGAGCTGGGTCAGATTGGGCCAGAGTGGCAGCGCCATGATCGGCTGGGCGGCGCCACTCAGCTCCCGGGTCGGCATGGGGCGCACGCCCAGGGTCGCCGTCAGGGCAAGGGTGCTGTCATCGGCAATGGCCACCAGCCGCCCTCCCGACGCGACCCAGTCCAGCAGCCTTTCGGCATCCTGTTCCGACAGCGGTGGATTGCCGGCCAGCCAGAGTCGCACGCCCCCGCTCATTGGGAGTTCGGCGAGCTGCTCGGGACGGCTGCGCCGGACCAGGCTACCGAAGTGGCTTAGATAGGCCGCCGCCAGGGACAGCGGGTCGGCATCGGTCGCGTTCGCTGCGGCGAGCTGGGTGGCGAGTTGGCGGGCGGTGCGGCTGTCGACTGCCTGATGGATGAGTCGCAGGCTGGCCGGTCCGCTGTCGGCCTGTGGCGGTAGCGGGCAGGACAGGGGCGGCTGTTGGGCGAGGCAGGCAGCGGACAGCGTCAGCGCCCACAACGCGACGCTCAGGCGGCTACCGATGAATCGGCATCTGGCGCGAAGGGAGAGCCGATCGACTGAACGCATGGGTGGTGGCAATACAGGGGGATAAGTCCAGAGCCTAGCGGGTGCGGGCGATCGGGAGCAAGACGCTTGGCGATGCTAGACTGCGGCCATTCCAGAGGAGGGCGGTGTGACTGACAGTATCTTCTGGTACGACTTCGAGACCACGGGGATCGATCCGCGGCGGGATCGTCCGTTGCAGGTTGCAGGGGTTCGTACCGACCTTGAACTCAATGAAATTGGCGAACCGCTCAATCTGCATTGCCAGCTGAGCCCGGATGTCCTCCCGCATCCCTCGGCCTGCCTGGTCACCGGTATCCTGCCGGCTACCCTGCAGCGCCTGGGGCTGCGCGAGCGAGATTTCGTGCAGCGTCTCCATGACGAAGTCAGCCGCCCGCGCACCTGCACCGTTGGCTACAACAACCTGCGCTTCGATGACGAAATGGTGCGGCACAGCCTGTACCGCAACTTCCACGATCCCTATGCCCGTGAGTGGCAGCAGGGTAACAGTCGCTGGGATGTGCTGGGCCTGATCCGGGCAGTCTATGCCTTTCGCCCGGAGGGCCTCACCTGGCCCGAGGAAAACCAGCGGCTGTCCCTGCGCCTCGACCGGTTGACCCTGGCCAACGGCATCGAGCACAGCCAGGCGCACGACGCCCTGGCCGATGTCCGTGCGACCCTCGCCCTGGCACGGCTGGTCAGGCAGCGCCAGCCGCGGCTCTACGACTATCTCTGGACGCAGCGTCAGAAGAAGGCGGCACTCGCACGCATTCGTCTGCTCGAGCCCTTGCTGCATGTCTCCGGTCGCTTCAGCGCCGAGCGTCACTTTCTTGCTCCCGTCCTGCCGCTGGCCTGGCATCCGGTCAACCGCAACGCGTTGATCGTCTGTGATCTCGGCGCAGCGCCGGATCCGCTGTTCGACCTCGATGCCGATAATCTGCGCCAGCGCCTCTACACTCGGCGCGATGCCCTCGCCGAAGGCGAACTGCCGGTCCCCCTCAAGCTGGTGCAGATCAACAAGTGCCCGATCCTGGCGCCCTTCAGCGTCCTGCGTCCTGCGGACACGGAACGCCTGCAGTTCGATCTGGCCGCCGTCTGGCGCACCGTTCGCCGGATTCTCGATCAGCGTGCGAATTGGCAGCCCAAGGTGCAGGCGATCTATAGCGAGCCATCCGGTTTTTCCGAGCAGGAACAGGACGCCGAGCTAAGACTGTATGACGGTTTCATCGCGGCTGAGGAACGGCAACTCTGCGATCAAGTTCGTCATTGTTCCGCCGAGCAACTTGGTACTCGAACCTGGGCCTTTCAGGATGAGCGTCATCCGGAACTGTTCTTTCGCTACCGCGCACGTAACTTTCCTGAATTGCTGACGGCGGAAGAGGAGATACGCTGGCGGCAATTCTGTCGGCAGCGATTGCTGAGCGAAGCCGGACAAGGACATATGACCTGTAGTCAATTCCTTGCCTTGAGCGAACAATTGCGTCTTGAAGTGTCCGTCGATGTGCTACCCATTCTCGATGCCTGGTCCGCTCATGTGCGCAGCCTGATCCAGCAACTGGATAGCGACGTTACCACTGCGACCTAAAGTCGCGGCGCTTTGTCACCGATCAAGAGAAGCACGGATAAAGAAAGGGCTTGGATCGGCAAACCGATGAGGTGATCTGCCTAATCCTGCTCGCCACCCTGGCAGACTAGGGAATGGGCACGAGTAGGTGGAGGTTTGAGCAGGTTGCTGAACGTGCGCAGGGTAGGAGCAGGTATTGCTGGCGCCTGAGGCCCTGCACTGGCCGTAGCGCTGGTAAGAAGGCAAGAAAAACGCCGGCAAGCCGGCGTTTTCCGATCAATCCAGCAGGGTAGCCCAGGACTCGACGTCGTCGGAGCCCCACTTGGCCTTCCACTCTTTCAAGGTCTTGTGATTGCCGCCCTTGGTTTCGATCACTTCGCCATTGTGCGGATTCTTATACTGCTTAACTTTGCGCGCACGCTTGGGGGTGGCAGTGTTGCTGGCCTTGTTGGTGCGAGCCTGACGCGCGGGTTTGGCTTCGGTGTCGAGAATGCCGATGATGTCGCGCAGGGACTTCTGATACTCACCCATCAGCGAACGCAGTTTCTTTTCGAACTCCAGTTCGCGCTGCAGTTTGTCATCCTGTTGCAGCGACTTCAGGCGCTCCTGCAGTTCCTTGATGGCTTCTTCGGTCTGGCGGTATTCATTGATGAGTGACATAAACGGCCTTTGTTCTGAAATGATGCAGAGGTGAAAGTCTGCAGCAATCATAGATTGGCTATCGGGATAAGTAAACGGTCTTGGATATAGGCGTTCATTAGTCATTTGAGTGCGGCATTAATGGATTTGCCAAGTCGCCTGCAACTTTAAACGGAATATCCATGGAACTTGTCAGGTGACGACTGGCCGCTTTCGATTATCCACTGGTCTCCTGGGGCCTGTGTGCGGAGCCCGGCGCCGCTCGACGCTGCCAGCGACTGCGCCTAGAATGCAGCCCCTTTTCGCTCGAGGTTGTGCTATGCAAACGTTTCGTCTGGTGATCGCCTGTCCGGACGGGGTAGGTATCGTGGCCAAGGTCAGCAACTTCCTGGCGACCTATAACGGCTGGATTACCGAAGCGAGTCATCATTCGGATACGGAGAGTGGCTGGTTCTTCATGCGCCATGAGATCCGCGCCGATTCACTGCCCTTCGATCTGGCAGGTTTTCGCCAGGCCTTCGCGCCCATCGCGCGAGAGTTCTCCATGCAATGGCGGATCACCGACTCGGCCCAGCGCAAGCGCGTGGTGCTCATGGCCAGCCGCGAATCCCACTGCCTGGCGGACCTGCTGCACCGCTGGCACAGCGGCGAGTTGGATTGCGAGATTCCCTGTGTCATCTCCAACCACGACACCCTGCGTAGCATGGTCGAATGGCACGGTATTCCCTTTTTCCATGTGCCGGTCGATCCCGCCAACAAGCAGCCGGCCTTCGACGAGGTCTCGCGGCTGATCGATCTGCACCAGGCGGATACCGTGGTGCTGGCGCGCTACATGCAGATCCTGCCGCCCGATCTCTGCGCCCGCTACGCCCATCAGGTGATCAACATCCACCACAGCTTCCTGCCGTCCTTCGTCGGCGCCAAGCCCTATCACCAGGCCGCGCTGCGGGGCGTGAAGCTGATCGGCGCCACCTGCCACTATGTGACCGAAGAGCTGGATGCCGGCCCGATCATCGAGCAGGACGTGGAACGTGTCAGCCATAGAGACAATGTCGAGGACATGGTGCGGCTGGGCAAGGACGTCGAGAAGATGGTGCTGTCGCGTGGGCTGAGATACCACCTGCAAGAGCGGGTCATGGTCCATGGCAACAAGACCGTCATCTTCGACTGACCGCGATGTCCAGGCGGCGCCCGGCACTGCGGAGCCGCCGCCGCGCCTGGGCGAAGGCTGCCTCGCCCGCTATGACCTGCAGGCCATGACGGACGAGGACGGCGCGGACTTCAGCGCAGCGGCCGCGCTCTGGCGTCAGCTACAGGCGTCGGCAGGCCACGCGGATGCAGCGCCAGATGACGCGCATTCCAACGGCTCCGCTCAGTCGTCCTGAGCGGTCGCTTCGGCAGCGGTCTTGGCCTTGTGGTCGGCGATCTTGCGCACTTCCGAGGCGAATACCTCGTCCTGCACGGTAGGACGCTTCTTCCAGGGTTTGCGATCGGGTTTGGGCTGAGCGGCGTAGGTGACGATTTCGCCACCGTAGACATCTTGATAGCGCTGGGCCTGGCGTTCCAGTTCAGCGCGCAGTTGATCTTTGGTCACGGGTTCGATCTTGTTCGAGTATCGCGAGGGGCGAGCGGTCGCGGGGACCGCTCGAAGCCGGTGCGCGCTTGGCGCGGCTGCGGAGTCTAGCCGCCGCGACGCCCTTTGCCTATCCCGCTCACGCGAGGATCCGCATCGACAGATCGATCGCCTTGACGTCCTTGGTCAGGGTGCCGATGGAGATGTAGTCGACGCCGGTCTGGGCGATGCCGAGCAGGGTGTCTTCGTTGACGCCCCCCGAGGCCTCCAGCTTGGCCCGGCCGGCGGTCAGGGCCACTGCCGTGCGCATGTCGGCCAGGCTCAGTTCGTCCAGCATGACGATGTCCGCACCCGCGGCCAGGGCCTGTTCCAGTTCCTGCAGATTTTCCACCTCGACCTCTACCGGGCGCCCCGGTGCCAAGTGGCGAGCGGCATCCACGGCCTGGGCGATGCCGCCACAGGCGGCGATGTGGTTTTCCTTGATCAGGAAGGCGTCGAACAGCCCGATCCGGTGGTTGTAGCAGCCGCCGCAGGTGACCGCATATTTCTGGGCGCGGCGTAGGCCAGGTAGGGTCTTGCGAGTGTCCAGCAGGCGCACGGCCGTGTCCTGTACCAAGTCGGCATAGTGCCGGCAGCGGGTGGCGGTGCCGGACAGCAGCTGCAGGAAGTTGAGGGCGCTGCGCTCGCCGGTGAGCAGGGCCCGCGCCGGCCCCTGGAGTTCGAACAGCACCTGGTCAGGGGCGACCCGGTCACCATCCGCCACCTGCCAGCTGACGGTCACCTGCGGATCCAGGACGCGGAACACCTCGTCGACCCAGGCGCTGCCTGCCACGACCGCCGCTTCTCGGGTGATAACGCGCGCCCGGGCGTGCTGCTGGGCGGGAATCAGGCCCGCCGTGAGATCGCCGCTGCCAACGTCTTCGCGCAGGGCTGCGGCGACGTTTTCAGTGATGACCTGGGCAAGATCGGACAGGGTAGCGCTGGACATTGAGGGACTCCGATAGGGGGCTGCAGGAAGCGGACGGGCAACTTTAGGGGAGGTTGACGATCTGAGATAGACAACGTTGAATCATTCGAAGGGCAGGCGCTGGCTGACAGGTGCCTTGTGAACCCGGTCATGTACTGCGCAGATGCCGATTGGTCGATGCCGTTGCAGAGCAAATAATGGCACATCGACAACGTTTCACCTCGCGGCCAGGGCGGCCAACGTTGTTCAATGCTCCTGTAGTGGAACGCGATTCAGCCGAACGCAAGGACGGTTGTGGGAGGCGGTGGTGCAGAACGACGTAAATGTGGTTCATTTCAAGGCGCTCGGGGAATCTTCTTCCCGATTGCCTGCTGTGCTTTTACCGGTCAGGGATCGCGCCGCTCAGCGACTCAACACCTCTTTGCAGCAGCTGTTCGACAATGCCGACGATGCCCTCTTCGAAATGGCCGATCGGGCCGGCAGCAACCAAGAACAAAGCCTCTACTTCGAAGCGATGCGTGATCTGCGCCTGAGACGCAAGAGCATCGAGCGCAGCTTTCTCCAGCAATATTTCGAACGCTTCGCCGCGCTGAATAATCTCGTTGGCAGCAAGCCAGAGATGCGCCTGGACAGCGTCTCCTACGAAGACTTGAGTCTGGTGCAGAACGACGCCCTGGAAGAGAGCGTGGCGGTGGACACCATGGTGGCCAAGGCGCTCAGCAACAACGCCATGGCCATCAGCCACCTGACCATCAGATTCAACACCCAGCTGTCCAGCAAGCTGGATGACGCGACTCATCCCCTGGGGCCGCGCCGCCTGTGCGAGGCCTTCGTCGAGGCCTGCCGCGATCTCGATACCGACATCAAGGTCAAGTTGATCATCTACAAGCTGTTCGAGCGCTTCGTGCTCAACGGCCTTGGTCAGCTGTACGCGGAATCCAATCGGCAACTGGTCGATGCCGGGGTACTGCCCCAGCTCAAGGCCATTCCCCAGCAGGTACCGGGCCGCTCGTCCAAGGGGTACAGCGGGCGCACGCCGGCCCACGTCAATAGCGAAGACGATGGTCAGGAGCTCTTCGGCACCCTGCAGGGCCTGCTGGCCCAGTTGCGATCCCCGGGCAGTGCCACCCTGGGTGGCGGAAGGGCCAGCGACGAGGGCGCCGCGAGCGGCGATGGCCAGGTCATCACCAGCTACGACCTCATGCGTCTGCTGTCGCACCTGCAACAGCAGATATCCAGTCAGTCCGTGGACGGTTACGACCTGAAGGCGCAGCTGGGCGTGGCGCTGGGCCGCATCAGCGAGCGCTCGGGTCGAAAGCGCGTGGTGGGGCAGGTCGACGAAGACGTCATCAATCTGGTGGCGATGCTGTTCGAATTCATTCTCGATGACCTCACCCTGCCGGACTCGCTCAAGGCCCTGATCGCCCGTCTTCAGATCCCCATGCTCAAAGTGGCGGTCCTCGACAAGACCTTTTTCAGCCGTGGCAGCCATCCGGCGCGCCGCCTGCTCAACGAGATCGCCGCGGCCTCCCTGGGCTGGGGTGAACAAAGCGATCTGCAGCGCGACGGTCTCTATCAGAAGATCGAGCAGATCGTGCAGCGTCTGTTGAGCGACTTCGTCGACGATCCGGAGATCTTCGCCGAATTGCTGGCCGACTTCATGGCCTATGTCAGCGATGAACAGCGCCGTAGCGAGCTGCTGGAACAGCGCACCCGTGACGCCGAGGAAGGCCGGGCCCGTGCCGAGATCGCCCGGTTGCAGGTGGAGCACGTGCTGAGTCAGCGCCTGCAGGAGCATCAGTTGCCAGGCGCCGTGCAGCGCGTCTTGCGCGAGGCCTGGAGCCAGGTGCTGTTGCTGACCTGCCTGAAGCAAGGCTACGACTCCAGCGAATGGCGCGCGGCCCTGAAGACCATGGACGATCTGATCTGGAGCATCCAGCCGCACCACGACGTGGCCTCGCGGCAGCGGCTGCTGGAAATGGTACCCGGTCTGCTCAAGGCCTTGCGCGAAGGCCTGGCCAGCGCGGCCTTCGATCCCTTTTCCACCTCTGAATTCTTCACCGAGCTCGAGTCCCTGCACGTACAGACCTTTCAGCAGACGCGCCCCGAGCTGGCGGAAGCGTCGGCGACTCCGGATGTGGTGACGGCCGCGCCGACGCCGGTCCCTGCCGACGAACCCTTCGAGCTGCCTCGGGCAGGCGAACGGATCGCAGGCCTGACCGCCGAGTCCCTGGAGTGGGTGGATAACCTGTCGGTTGGCGCCTGGCTGGAAATCCTCGACGTCGAGCAGAAGTTGCGCTGCAAGCTGGCCGCGGTCATTCGCCCCATGGGGCGGCTGGTGTTCGTCAATCGCACCGGCATGAAGGTCCTGGATCGCACTCGCGAGGAACTGGCGCTGGATTACCAGGAAGGCCGGGTACGGCTGCTCGACGATGCCCTGCTGTTTGATCGCGCCATGACCTCGGTGATCGGCAACCTGCGTGGTCAGTCGCCGTCCTGAAACCGTTGTGGAATGAAAAAAGCCGTCCCAAGGACGGCTTTTTTTATGCCTGAGTCAGGGGCTCAGTGCAGCTTCAGGCGTGGCTCGGTCTTGCGTCTCAGGTGATCGCCGGCAAACAGCGCCAGGGCCCGCAGCGGGCCATAGAGAGCGACCTGGTGCATCCGGTAGAGCGAGACATAGAAGGTCCGCGCCAGCCAGCCTTCCAGGGTCAGGCTGCCGAGGGCGCCACCCATGAGATTGCCTACCGCGCTGAAGCGCGACAGCGAGATCAGCGAGCCGTAGTCCTTGTAGACATAGTCGGGCAACGGCTTGCCTTCCAGGCGCGCCTTGAAGGTCTTGACCAGCAGCGAGGCCTGCTGGTGGGCGGACTGGGCGCGGGGCGGTACGGTACGGGTGTCGCCCGGGGTGAGGGGGCAGGCCGCGCAGTCGCCAAGGGCAAAGACATCGGGATCGCGAGTGGTCTGCAACGTCGAATTCACCACCAGCTGGTTGATGCGATTGGTCTCGAGGCCAGCCAGGTCCTTGAGAAAGGCCGGTGCGCGGATACCGGCGGCCCAGACCTTGAGACTGGCCGGGACGAATTCGCCAGCGGTCTGCAGGCCGTCGGCCCGGACTTCCTTGACCGCCGAACTGGTCAGCACCCGGACACCGAGTTTTTCCAGGGTCCGCTGCGCCTGGCCGGCGAGGCGCTCCGGCAGGGCCGGCAGGATGCGCGGGCCAGCCTCGACCAGCGTGATGCGCAGGTCTTCGGGACGGATGCGGTCCATGCCATAGGCCTGCAGCTCTTCGGCGGCATTGCGCAGCTCGGCGGCCAGCTCCACGCCGGTGGCGCCGGCACCGACGATGGCCACCTCGATGAATTCACCCGGCTGCTCGCTGACGTGGGCGCGCAGGTAGTGGGTCAGGAGCTTGCGGTGGAAGCGTTCGGCCTGGGCACGGGTGTCGAGGAAGATGCAGTTTTCCGCAGCGCCCGGGGTGCCGAAATCGTTGGTGGTGCTGCCGATGGCCAGCACCAGGGAGTCATAGCCGATCTCCCGCTCCGGGACCAGGATGGCGCCGTCGTCCTCGATCGCCGCCAGCTGCACCTTGCGGCGCTCGCGATCCAGACCGGTCATGCGTCCGAGCTGGAAGTCGAAGTGGTTCCACTTGGCCTGGGCAACGTAGCTCAGCTCGTCCTCGGTGGAATTGAGCGAGCCGGCGGCCACCTCGTGCAGCAGGGGTTTCCACAGGTGGGTGGCGTTGGCGTCGATCAGCACGATCTGCGCCTGGTCGCGCTTGCCCAGGCTGCGGCCCAGGCGGGTAGCCAGTTCCAGGCCGCCGGCGCCGCCGCCGACGATAACGATGCGATGGGTCATGGAGAGTACTCTTGGAGAAGGAAAGCCTTGGCCGGTCCGGGCGCGTCGCCGCAAGCGGGCGCAGTCCCGGGCCGGACGAAATCAGGGGTCGTCGCGCCGTATGGGGATCGCGGTATCTGAAGAGGAAGATGGGCGAGAACTGGTGGTTTTCAAGGGAAACAGCCTGCATCTACCCAGGCGGCGATGTCCGCGGCGACGAGAGGTGGCGCTAGTTTAACCGGGCTGGCCCGGCCATTCGACCCTAGGGAAACTGGGGTCAATCCAGCACCTGTACTCGATCACCCAGGCGGATGATGCCGCTCTCCAGCACCCGGGCGGTGAGTCCGCCATGACCCCGCATGGCCTGGAAGGTACCTGCGCCCAGGCGTTCTTCCAGACGCGCGCAGGGCTGGCACCAGCCGGTGGTTTCCAGCACCGCCTGGCCGATACGGAAGCGGCGATTCTTCAGGCTGAAGAGATTGATTCCGGCGATGGCCAGGCTGCGTCTGAGATCCGCCGGCGCCACGGGCGTGCCGATCAGGGCCGCGACCACTGGCAGATGCTCCCATTGAATGAGGGTGACCTGGCGCTGGTTGCGTGGGGTAGGGCGGGCATGATCGCCGGTAAGACCCGCATCCCGGCGCGCCTCCACGGCCTCGATCTCGACCATGGGCGCGCGCGAGGCGGGTCGCACACCGATCCAGCGCACCTCGCCGGACTGGGGAACCTGGGCGAGCAGTTCTTTGAGCGGAATCATGGGGCTCCTCGATGCGATGGGTGGTGCAAGCCTGGGCGGTAGGGCAGGATAGCGGCCCTGATAGATCGCTCAAGAGAAGATGCCATGCGCGCAAGAGTTCTGGCGTTGTTGCTGTCGTGTCTGTTGCTGCCGCTGTCCGCCCTGGCGCTCGAGCCGGGCGAACGTGTCTCGCCCTTCACCCTGCTCGACCAGCGGGATCAGCCCTATACCTTCGACGATCAGTTGCAGGTGTTGCTGGTCGCCCGCAGCATGAGCGGCTCCGGGCTGGTAAAGGAAGCCATGCGCGACCAGCCCGCGAACTATATCGACGGCACCCGGGTGGCCTATATCGCCGACATCAGCAGCATGCCGGCTGCCATTACCCGGATGTTCGCCGTGCCGGCCATGCGCAAGTACGGCTACCGGGTGCTGCTCGATCGCGAATCGCGCGTCGTGCCGCGCTTCCCAGGGGATGCCGACAAGGTGCTCTGGGTGACCCTCGATCATGGGCGCTTCGTCAGTCAGCGCGAATTCAGCGACGCCAATGCCCTGCGCGACGCGCTCAAGGCCAAGGCGCGCTGATGGACAGGGTGTTCGTCGATGGCTGGTATCGCGAGGCGCGACTCTGCCCTTCGCCCAACCATAACGAACGACCGCCCGGGACGGAGGTGTCCCTGCTGGTGATCCACAACATCAGCTTGCCGCCCGGGCAGTTCGGCACCGGTTGCGTCCAGGCCTTCTTCCAGAACTGCCTGGATCACTCGGCCCATCCCTTCTTCGCGGAAATCGCCGAGCTGAAGGTGGCTGCCCACTTTCTCATCGAGCGCGATGGGGTGGTGACCCAGTTCGTGTCCTGCGAACAGCGGGCCTGGCACGCTGGTGTGTCCTGCTTCGACGGTCGTGAGAACTGCAACGACTTTTCCCTCGGCATCGAATTGGAAGGCACCGATGAGCTGGCCTACACCGATGCTCAGTACCGTGCCCTGGGGCGGTTGACGAGGGCCTTGCAGCGAACCTATCCGGCGATCACCGCCGAGCGTATCCAGGGCCACAGCGACATCGCGCCGGGGCGCAAGACCGATCCGGGGCCAGCCTTCGACTGGCAGCGCCTGGAGGCCGAGTTGCAGCCTGGCGAGGATTAGGCCGGCGGGTCTGCCTCCCAGCCGAACACCGCGCAGGCATTGCGCGTAGTGGCGGCGGCCAGGGTCTCGGCAGAGACCTGCCACAGCGGCGCCAGGGCGGCGCAGATGGCTGGCAGATGGGTCGGACTGTTGCGCACGTCCGGGTGCATGGCCGGTGGCATATCGGGCGCGTCCGTTTCCAGCACGATGCCATCCAGTGGCAGCTGCGGCAGCACGCGCTGCAGCCGTCTGGCCTGGGGCCAGGTGGGGGCGCCACCCAGGCCGATCTTGAAACCCAGGCGCAGGTATTCACGGGCTTCTTCGTAGCTGCCGGAAAAGGCATGGGCAATGCCGGCGCGTGGCGGCTTGAGGCGTTTCAGAATCTTGACCACATCGGCATGGGCGCGGCGCACGTGTAGCAGCACCGGCAACTCCAGCTCCATGGCCAGGCGCACCTGCTGCTCGAAGAACCAGGCCTGGCGCGGCTTGTCCGGCGTCTCGATGAAATAGTCCAGACCGATCTCGCCGATTGCGCAGAGGCGGGGATCTGGCCGATGGTCCAGGCAGAAGGTCCTGAGCGCCTCGATATCGGCCTCCTGATGGCGGTGCAGGTATAGCGGATGCAGGCCTGGGGCCGCATAGAGGCCGTCATGGGCTGTTGCAACCCTCCAGAGTTGCGGCCACTGGCTGCGCTCGACACCGATCAGTACCTGGCGCACCACGCCGATTCGCGCGCATTCGGCCAGCAGCGCGGGCCGCTCGGCGTCGAAGCCCGGGTAGTCCAGGTGGTTGTGGGTGTCGATCAGCAGGCTCATGACAGGCGGCGTTTGAGAACCCTTGGAATGGCTTGGACACCGGGCAGGTAGTGGTCGTTTTCCAGGGCGTCCAGCATCAGCTCCAGGGCCCGCTCGGTGATGACCTCGTGTTGCTGGGAGATGGCGTTGACCTTGAACGGCAGGTAGTCGAGCAACTGGGTGTCGCCAAAGGTCGCCAGGCGCAAGGTGTTGCCCTCGGCCAGCGGATGATCGCGCAGCACGTCCAGCACACCTTGCAGCAGCACATAGGAGGTGGCCAGCAGGGCGTCGGGCCAGTGGCCGAGTTCCTCGATCATCGCCTGGGCCTGAGCGCGGCCGCCGTCGCGGCTGTAGTGAGGGGCATGACGCTCCCAGTGGCGCGCCGGGTGATCGGCAAGGGCGGCGGCGAAACCGGCGGCGCGCTCGCGGCTGATGACCAGGTCCGGGCGGGCGCCGATCAGGGCGATGCTGTGGGTGTCCGGGGTCAGCAAGGTGGCCGCCAGCTGGCGGCCGGCGGTGTGGTCGTCGCTGACCACCGAGCAGAACTGCGCGGGATCGAGCTGGCGATCGATGGCGATGATCGGGATGTTGTGTTCCTGCAGCTGTCGGTAGGGCGCGTCGTCCTCGGCCAGGCTACTGGCGGTGAACAGGCCATCGCAGCGACGGGCGCGAAACAGCGCGATGAGCTGGCGTTCGCTGTCGGGATTGTCGTCGGTGCAGGCGATCAGCAACTGATAGCCACGCGCTCGCGCACGTCGCTCCAGCTGTTTGGCCAGACGGGCGTAGCTTGGGTTTTCCAGGTCGGGCAGCAGAAAGCCCAGGGTGTGGGTCGCCCCGCGGCGCAGGCCGGCAGCGCGTTGATCAGGCTGATAGCCGTGGGCCTCGACCACGGCCATGACTCGCGCCACGGTCGCGGCGCTGATGCGCCTTTGCGCTGCCTTGCCATTGATGACATAGCTGGCGGTGGTAAGGGATACGCCGGCCAATTGGGCGATGTCGCTGAGTTTCACGCCTGTTCCTCATCGGACCTGAATCGCCTGTGCTGTACGCCATGAACGAGACGGTCTTTATTGTGTGTTGTGCTTCAAGGATCGGCGATTATCGAGTAACGTTCCAGTCCCATTGGGTGAAACGTTTCAGCTTTCTGTTGTCCGAGGGCTGGCACGAATCTGCCAAGGGCCCTGCCACGCCTCTCCCGACGCGATTGCAGGGCTGAGCGAGCCGGCAAGCATCTATTACAAGAAAGGCACGGCGCCAGGATCGGGCGCGCGGCGCCGGAGGTATCCTTCCATGTTCGAACTCAATGCCCAGCATATCCGCATGGCCCAGCAGGCGCCGGACAAGGCGACCGCCCTGGCCATGCTCGCCGAGTCCCTGGTGACCGATGGCCTGGTCGCCCCGGGTTATCTCGAGGGGCTCAAGGCCCGCGAGGCCCAGGGCTCCACCTACCTCGGCCAGGGTATCGCCATTCCCCACGGTACGCCTCAGACCCGCGACCAGGTGCATGTCACCGGCGTACGGATGATGCAGTTTCCGCACGGGGTGGACTGGGGCGACGGTCAATTGACCTACCTCGCCATCGCCATCGCCGCCAAGTCGGACGAGCACCTGCGCATCCTGCAGCTGCTGACCCGCGCCCTGGGCGAAAGCGAGCTGCAGCAGGCCTTGCGCGATGCCCGCGAGCCCCAGCAGATCCTCGATCTGTTGCAGGGCGCGCCCCAGGCGCTGGCGCTGGACGAAGAACTGGTGCAGCTGGCCATCGACGCCGAGGACCTGGAAGACCTGGCCTGGCAGGGCGCGCGCATGCTCAAGCACATGGAATGCGTAGGCGCCGGTTTCGCCGGTGCGTTGCAGGCCAGCCAGCCGCTGCCCCTGGGCGATGGCCTCTGGTGGCTGAACAGCGAAACCGCCGTGAAGCGTCCCGGCCTGGCGTTCGTCACCCCGCTCCAGACCCTGCAGCTCGAAGACCAGCCGGTGCGTGGCCTGTTCTGCCTGGCCAGCCTCGGCGAGGGCCATCGCGCGCTGCTCGAACGTCTCTGCGATCTGCTCGTCGCCGGCCGTGGTCAGGAACTGGCCCAGGCCACCTCGCGTCGTGCCGTGCTCCAGGCCCTGGGGGGCGAAGTGGCCCCCGACTGGCCCAGCGCCCAGGTGGTGCTGGCCAACGCCCATGGCCTGCATGCCCGTCCGGCCAAGGAGCTGGCGCGTCTGGCCAAGGCCTATGACGGCGAGATCCGCGTGCGCGTCGACGCGGGCGCCCCGGTTTCGGCCAAGAGCCTGTCGCGCCTGCTGGCCCTGGGTGCTCGGCGCGGCCAGACCCTGGAATTCCTGGTCGAACCCGGTACCCCAGCCGAAGCCGCGCTCAACGATCTGATCGGCGCGGTGCAGGCTGGTCTTGGCGAAGAGGTCGAGCCGGTCACCGCCAGCGCCCCGGCAACGGCCGCTGCCGCCCGGGTCACCGCCATCAGCCTGGTGGACCCCTCCGAACAACTGCCGCTGGCCCCGGGCGATCACGCCCAGGCGGTGGCCGCCGCACCGGGTCTGGCCGTGGGGCCAGCCCATGTGGTGGCGCCCCAGCAATTCGACTATCCCGCCACCGGGGAAGGCGCCGCCGCCGAACGGCAGCGGCTGGATACCGCCCTGGCCGTGGTGCGCACCGATATTGAAGCGCTTATCGCGCGCAGCGAGGCCAGTGCCCTGCGCGAGATCTTCCTGACCCACCTGGAGATGCTGGAAGACCCGGACCTGCAGCAGGGCATCACGGCCCGGCTCAAGGCTAACGCCAGCGCCGCGGCTGCCTGGGATGCCCAGATCGAAGCGGCGGCCAGCCAGCAGGAGGCCTTGCACGATCGGCTGCTCGCCGAACGCGCCGCCGATCTGCGCGACGTTGGTCGCCGGGTGCTGGCCCAGCTGTGTGGCGTCGAATCCGCCCGCGAACCCGAAGAACCCTATGTGCTGGTGATGGACGAGGTTGGCCCGGGCGATGTCGCCCGACTGGATCGCGAGCGCGTCTGCGGCATCCTCACCGCCCGCGGCGGCGCCAGCTCCCACAGCGCCATCGTCGCCCGCGCCCTGGGCATTCCGGCCATCGTCGGTGCCGGTCGCCGCGTGCTGGATCTGGCGCCACGCAGCGTGCTGCTGCTGGATGGCGACAAGGGCACCCTGGAAATCGCCCCGGATGCCAGTCGTATCGAAGCCGTGCAGCGTGAGCGCGAGGTCCAGGCCGAGCGCCGTCGCGCCGCCGAGGCCCGCCGTTTCGAAAGCGCCACCACCCGCGACGGCCATCAGGTCGAGATCGCCGTGAACCTGGGCGATACCGCCCAGGCCGCCGCCGCGGTGGAGCAGGGCGCCGAAGCCGTCGGCCTGCTGCGCACCGAGCTGGTGTTCATGAGCCATGACGCTGCGCCCGATGAGGCGACCCAGGAGCAGGAATACCGCCGCGCGCTGGATGGTCTCGCCGGCAAGCCGCTGGTGGTGCGTACCCTGGACGTCGGCGGCGACAAGCCGCTGCCCTATCTGCCGTTGCCGCCGGAAGAGAATCCCTTCCTCGGCATCCGCGGCATCCGCCTGACCTTGCGCCGCCCGGAACTGCTGGAAACCCAGCTGCGCGCCCTGCTCAAGGCCGCCGATGGCCGGCCGCTGCGGATCATGTTCCCCATGATCGGGCGGGTGGAGGAGTGGCGCCAGGCGCGCGACGTGCTCGACCGCCTGCGCCAGGAGATCCCTACCACCGATCTGCAGGTCGGCATCATGATCGAGGTGCCCTCGGCCGCGCTGCTGGCGCCGGTGCTGGCTCCGGAAGTGGACTTCTTCAGCGTCGGTACCAATGACCTGACGCAATACACCCTGGCCATCGATCGCGGCCACCCGCTGCTGTCCGGCGAGGCCGATGGCCTGCACCCCAGCGTGCTGCGCCTGATCGACATGACGGTGCGCGCCGCCCATGCCCACGGCAAGTGGGTGGGCGTCTGCGGCGAGCTGGCGGCTGATCCCCTGGCGGTGCCGGTCCTGGTCGGCCTGGGCGTGGACGAGCTGTCGGTCTCGGCGCGTAGTGTGCCGCTGGTCAAGGCCCGGGTGCGCGAACTGGAACTGCGCCTGGTGCAGTCCTGCGCTGCGCGAGCCCTGGAGCTGGCCACCGCCGACGAAGTCCGGCAAAGCGTGGAGGCCCTGCGATGAGCCGCATCCTCACCCTGACCCTCAACCCGGCGCTGGACCTCACCGTGCAGTTGCCGGCGCTCAAGCCTGGCGCGGTGAATCGCAGCGAGGCGGTGATCGTCCATGCCGCCGGCAAGGGCATCAACGTCGCCCAGGTGCTGGCCGATCTCGGCCACGAACTGACGGTGAGCGGCTTTCTCGGTGCCGACAACGCCGGCGCCTTCGAGGCCCTGTTCGCCCGTCGCGGTTTCACCGACGCCTTTGTCCGGGTGCCCGGCGAGACCCGCAGCAACCTCAAGCTGGCCGAGGCCGCTGGCCGCATCACCGACATCAACGGGCCTGGCCCTGAGGTGTCCGCCGCCGCCCAGCAGGAATTGCTGGAAACCCTGGATCGCCTGGCCCCCGGCCATGACGCCGTGGTGGTGGCGGGCAGCCTGCCGCGCGGGGTGACCCCCGAGTGGCTGGCCGCCCTGGTCGGGCGCCTCAAGTCGCTGGGCCTGCCGGTGGCGCTGGATACCAGTGGCGCCGCCTTGCGTGCCGCCCTGGCCGCCGGCCCCTGGCTGATCAAGCCCAATACCGAAGAGCTGGCCGAAGCCTGTGGTGCCCCGGCCGAGACCGCTACCGAGCAGGCGCTGCTGGTCGAACAGCTGCGCGCCCTGGGCATCGAGCACCTGGTGATCTCCCAGGGCGCCGACGGCGTGCGCTGGTATGGCGCCCAGACCCTGGAGGCGCAGCCGCCAACCGTCACCGTGGCCAGCACCGTTGGCGCAGGGGATTCCCTGCTGGCCGGCATGCTGCACGGCCTGCTCACCGGCCAGTCGCCCGAACGCACCCTGACCACGGCCACCGCCATCGCGGCCCTGGCGGTCACCCAGATCGGCTTCGGCATTAACGATCCCGCGCAACTCGCCATCTTTGAAGAGCAGGTGCAGGTGCGTGTCCTTCCCGACTTTCCGTTAGAACAAGAATCAGGGGTAACCCCATGAACATCGCTATCGTCACGACCTGCCCGACCGGCATGGTCACCAGCGTGCTCAGCGCACGTCTGCTGGACGCCGCCGCCCAGCGCCGCGGCTGGACCACCAGTGTCGAGATCCATGACGGCCCCGAGGCCACCCTGCTGACCGACGACCAGGTGGCCCGCGCCGAACTGGTGGTGGTGGTCCACACCGGCGCAGTCGATCTGTCGCGCTTCGTCGGCAAGCGCGTCTACCGCGCCGCCCCGGCAGAGGCCCTGCGCGACGTCGATGCCTTCTTGCAACGTGCCACCAGCGAAGCCAAGGTGCTGGAGCAGGCACCGACCGCCACTGGCGCTGCGCCTAGCGCGTCGGCCACTGCCAGCGAGACGCCACGGCTGGTGGCCATCACCGCCTGCCCGACCGGGGTCGCCCATACCTTCATGGCCGCCGAGGCGCTGCAGAACGCGGCGAAGAAGCTTGGTTATCGCCTGCATCTGGAAACCCAGGGCTCGGTGGGGGCGCGCAATCCGCTGCCGGCCGAGGCCATCCGCGAGGCCGACGTGGTGCTGCTGGCCACCGACATCGAGGTCAACGTCGAGCGCTTCGCCGGCAAGCGCGTCTATCGCTGTGGGACTGGTGTGGCGCTCAAGCAACCCGAGGCGACCATCAAGAAGGCCCTGGCCGAAGGCGAGACCCTGGCCGGCAGCGCCGCGCCGGCAGCGGGCGAGGGCGCCAAGCCCGCGAAGAAAGAGAGTGCGGGTGTCTACAAGCACCTGCTCACCGGGGTGTCCTACATGTTACCGATGGTGGTGGCGGGCGGTCTGCTGATCGCGCTGTCCTTCGTCTTCGGCATCGAGGCCTTCAAGGAGCAGGGCACCCTGGCGGCGGCCCTGATGCAGATCGGTGGCGACTCGGCCTTCAAGCTGATGGTACCGGTACTGGCCGGTTACATCGCCTATTCCATCGCCGACCGCCCGGGACTTGCACCCGGCATGATCGGCGGCTGGTTGGCGGCCAGTCTGGGCAGCGGCTTCATTGGCGGCATCATCGCCGGCTTCCTGGCCGGCTACGTGGCCAAGGCCATCGCCCAGCACGTTC
Source organism: Pseudomonas oryzihabitans (assembly GCF_001518815.1). Classification (NCBI taxonomy): domain Bacteria; kingdom Pseudomonadati; phylum Pseudomonadota; class Gammaproteobacteria; order Pseudomonadales; family Pseudomonadaceae; genus Pseudomonas; species Pseudomonas oryzihabitans. The sequence continues at coordinate 3,737,848 of NZ_CP013987.1, read as the reverse complement.
GCCTGCCCGCCAGCGTCGAGGCGCTCAAGCCGATCCTGATCATCCCGCTTTTCGCCAGCCTCATCGTCGGCCTGGTGATGATCTATCTGGTCGGCACCCCGGTGGCCGGCGCCCTGAGTCGTCTCACCGACTTCCTCAACAACCTGGGCACCAGCAACGCCGTGCTGCTCGGCCTAATCCTCGGCGCCATGATGTGCATCGACTTCGGTGGCCCGATCAACAAGGCGGCCTATGCCTTCACCGTCGGCCTGCTGGCGTCCAAGACCTACGGGCCGATGGCCGCCACCATGGCTGCCGGCATGGTGCCGCCCATCGGCATGGGCATCGCCACCCTGCTGGCGCGGCACAAGTTCGCCCAGAGCGAGCGCGAGGCGGGCAAGGCGGCCTCGGTGCTGGGCCTGTGCTTCATCTCCGAAGGTGCGATTCCTTTCGCCGCCAAGGACCCACTGCGGGTGATCCCGGCCAGCGTGATCGGCGGGGCCCTTACCGGTGCCCTGGTGATGCTGTTCAACTGCAAGCTGATGGCGCCGCACGGCGGCCTCTTCGTGCTGCTGATCCCCAATGCCATCAGCCATGCCTGGCTGTACCTGGGCGCCATCGCCGCCGGCAGTCTGGTTACCGGCGTCATCTACGCGGTGCTCAAGCGTCACGAAGCGGCAACGGAGCTGGTGCCCGCCGCCTGATCCAGGCGCTGGCAATACCGCGGTAACAAGAGGTTACACTGGGAGGCTTCCGCCTCCTGGTGTCCTCGTCTCCATGTCCGATCCCGTCTTTCCCGATACCGATCCCGAAGTCGCCGCCCGGCGTCGGTTGCATCTGCTGCGCCATCGCCGACGGCGTCGGCTGCGCCAGTGGCGCCAGCGCATCGCCTTCTGGGTCGGCGCGGTGCTGGTGGGTCTGGCCGGTCTGGCCTTCGCCTGGTTGGCCGATGCCTCCTTCGGCCTCTTTCAAAAGATGCTGCAGCACAGTGCGATCTGGCCCTGGTTGGTGACACCCCTGGGTTTTGCGCTGCTAGTCTGGCTGACGCAAGGCGCGCTGCGCGATGCCCGCGGCAGCGGCATTCCTCAGGTCATCGCCACCCTCGAACGACCCGAAGCGGACCTGCGTGCGCGCCTGCTGGCGCCGCCCATCGCCCTCGCCAAGCTGCTGCTTACCGCCGGTGCCCTGCTGGTGGGCGGCTCGGTGGGGCGTGAAGGGCCCACCGTGCATGTCGGCGCGGCCCTGCTCTATGGCTTCGGCAAGCGTCTCGGGTTGCATGGGCGCAGAACCCTGTCCGGACTGATCCTCGCCGGCGGCGCCGCCGGAATCGCCGCGGCCTTCAACACGCCCCTGGGCGGGGTGGTCTTCGCCATCGAGGAGCTGACTCACACCTTCGAGCAGCGTTTCAGCGGCCTGGTGCTCACCGCCGTACTGCTCGGCGGCATCGTCACCCTGGGTATCGTCGGCCCCTACAGCTACCTCGGCGCCCTGGATCTGCGCCTGACCTGGGGCCTGGGCTGGATCGGGGTAGCCGTCATCGGGGTCGTCGGTGGACTGCTGGGTGGCTGCTACGGTCGCCTGGTGCTGCCCACCGACCAGGGCTGGCTCGGTCGCCTCAACGCCCTGCGTGGTCGACGCCCGGTCGCCTTCGCCGCAGGCTGCGGGCTGGTGTTGGCGGCCCTGGGGCTGATCTCCGGTCAGCATGTGTTCGGTACCGGCTATGCCGAGACCCATGCCATCCTGGCCGGCGAGCCGGTGACCGGGGGCGACTTCCTGCTGTGGAAATTCCTCGCCAACGTCGTTTCCTATCTGGCCGGGGTGCCGGGTGGCCTGTTCTCGCCCTCGCTAGCGGTCGGTGCGGCCCTGGGGCCCTGGCTGGTCGACTGGCTGCCCGGTATCAGCCTGGCGCAATGCGCCCTGCTGGGGGTGGCCGCCTATCTCGCCGGCGTCACCCGCACGCCGCTGACCGCCACCGTCATCACCCTGGAGCTGGCCCATAGCCCGGACATGGCGTTGCCGGTGCTGGCGGCTTGCCTGCTGGCCGCTGCCGTTTCCGGCTGGCTGATGCCGGTGCCGCTCTACCATGCGCTGTCGCAGCAGGTGCTCAATGCCCTCACGCCCCGGCGGAACTAGGCCCTAGCGCCCGCCACCGATGTCCAGCAGCGCGCCGGTGGTGTAGGAGGCCTCGTCCGACAGCATCCAGAGGATGCCGGCCGCGATCTCTTCGGCCTCACCCGCGCGGCCCAGCGGAGTAGTCACGCCCAGGCGCTCGGCGCGTCCCGGCTGGCCGCCACTGGCGTGGATGTCGGTGAGGGTGACGCCCGGTCGTACGGCATTGACGCGCACCCCGTGGGGCCCGAGTTCCTTGGCCAGGCCGAGGGTCAGGGTATCCAGCGCCGCCTTGCTGGCGGCGTAGTCGACATATTCGTTGGGCGAGCCCAGGCGCGCGGCGATGGACGACACGTTGACGATGGCGCCGCCGCGGCCGCCCCGTTCGCGGGACAGGTGGCGGGCCGCCTCGCGGGCGCAGAGAAAGGCGCCGTAGACGTTGACCTCGAACATCCGTCGCAAGCGCTCGGCGCTCATCTCCACCAGCGGCTGCGAGCGGTCGACGATGCCGGCGTTGTTGACGAAGCCGTCCAGCCCGCCGAAGCGCGCCACTGTGCGCTCGAAAAGCGCCACCACCTCGGCTTCATCGGCGACGTCTGCACGCAAGGCCAACCCTTCCGCACCCTGGGCTTCGATCTCGGCCAGGGTGGCCTGGGCCGCGGCCTCATCCTGACGATAGTTGAAGGCGACATTCCAGCCGCGGGCGGCGGCGCCAATGGCCGTGGCACGGCCGATACCGCGACTCGCACCGGTGATGAGCAGGGTCTTGCGCATGATGGAAACCTCGGTCTAGAGAGAGAAGAGGGGTAACGTCTAACCGTCTGATGGGTCGAAAAAAGCTTGGACGTCCCCTTCGTTTCGCCTAAAAGTAAGGCGAACGGCACGCGCCGCATTATCCGCGGCCACTTCGCGATCTGATTCCCAGGCTTGTCTGAAAAGTCACCGAGTGAAGGTGAGGCAAAACAAAAATCAGCGAAGAAGCGCAGTTTACGAGCGGTAAATGAGCATTCTGAGTTGATTTTTAACGCAGCATCACCGATGCGCAGGTACTTTTCAGACAAAGCTCAAGCGCTTGCAGAGGTCAATCCTGATGACAAGACCCCGCTTCATCTCGCCCAACGAAGTTTCCGCGCTCCGTACCAACATCCTCTCCAAGCTTACCTACGCCGTCGGCAAGGACCCCGACAACGCCCTCGACCACGACTGGTTCCAGGCCACCGCCCTGGCGGCCCGCGACTACATCGTCGATCGCTGGATGAGTCGAACCCGCGACGCCTATCGCACCGGTCAGAAACGGGTCTACTACCTCTCCCTGGAATTCCTCATCGGTCGGTTGCTGATCGACAGCCTGTCTAACCTCGGCATCCTCGAAGAGACCCGCCGCGCCCTGGCCGACCTGGGTGTCGACCTGGAGCGTATCCGCGGGCTGGAGCCGGACGCCGCCCTGGGCAACGGTGGCCTCGGTCGCCTGGCCGCCTGTTTCATGGAGAGCATGGCCACCCTGGGCATCGCCAGCCATGGCTACGGCATTCGCTACGAGCACGGCCTGTTCCGCCAGGTGATCGCCGATGGCTTCCAGCTGGAGCAACCGGAAAACTGGCTGGATTTCGGCAACCCCTGGGAATTCGAACGCGCCGAGGTGGTGTACGAGATCGGCTTTGGCGGCCATGTCGCCCCCTATGGCGAAGGCGATCCGCGGCGCCAGGTGTGGACGCCCGGCGAGCGCATCCGTGCGGTGGCCTATGACACCCCGGTGATCGGCTGGGGCGGGGAGGGCGCCAATACCCTGCGCCTGTGGCGTGCGCGGCCGCTGGAGATCCTCCACCTGGAAACCTTCAACGCCGGCGACCACGTCGGCGCCGTGGCCAACGAGGCCCGCGCCGAGAGCATCTCGCGGGTGCTCTATCCCGCCGACAGCAGCGAAGCCGGCCAGGAGCTGCGCCTGCGCCAGGAGTACTTCTTCGTCGCCGCCTCCCTCGCCGACCTGACCCGCCGTCATCTCAAGCAGCACAACGACCTGCTCAGCCTGCCCGAGCACGTGTCCATCCAGCTCAACGACACCCACCCGGCTATTGCCGTGGCCGAGCTGATGCGGCTGCTGGTGGACGTCCACGGCATTCCCTGGGACGCCGCCTGGAGCACCACCGTCGGCACCCTCAGCTACACCAACCACACCCTGCTGCCCGAGGCGTTGGAGACCTGGCCGGTGCAGCTGATGGAGCGTCTGCTGCCGCGGCACATGCAGATCATCTACCTGATCAACGCCCAGTTCCTTGACTCCCTGCGCGCCCGCGGCGAGACCGATGGCGCCATGATCTCCTATGTCTCCCTGATCGACGAAAGCCAGGGCCGCCGGATACGCATGGGCAATCTGGCCTTCCTCGGCTCCCACAGCATCAACGGCGTGTCCGGGCTGCATACCGATCTGATGCGCAAGACGGTTTTCCGCTCCTTGCACCGGCTCTATCCAGATCGCATCAACAACAAGACCAACGGCATCACCTTCCGCCGCTGGCTGCACCAGGCCAATCCGGCGCTCACCGACCTCCTGGTGGATACCCTCGGTCAGGGCGTGCTGCACGATCCCGAAAAGACCCTGCCGCACCTCAAGCCCTATGCCAACGACAGCAACTTCCGCGAGCGTTTCGCCCTGCAGCGCCAGCGCAACAAGGACACCTTCGTCGGTCTGGTGAAGCAGCGGATGGAAATCGATCTCGATCCCGGCGCGCTGTTCGACGTCCAGATCAAGCGTATCCACGAGTACAAGCGGCAGCTGATGAATCTGCTGCAGACCATTGCCCTCTACCAGGCCATCCGCGACAACCCCAATGGCGACTGGACGCCGCGGGTGAAGATCTTCGCCGGCAAGGCTGCGGCCAGCTATCACCAGGCCAAGCTGATCATCAAGCTGGCCAACGACGTGGCCAAGGTGGTCAACAACGATCCCCTGACCCGCGACTTGCTCAAGGTGGTCTTCCTGCCCAACTACAACGTCAGCCTCGCCGAGGTCATCATCCCGGCGGCGGATCTGTCCGAGCAGATTTCCACTGCCGGCATGGAGGCCTCGGGCACCAGCAACATGAAGTTCGGCCTCAATGGCGCCCTCACCATCGGCACCCTGGACGGCGCCAACGTGGAGATGTGCGAGCTAATCGGTGAGGAGCACATGTTCATCTTCGGCCTCAAGGCGGCCGAGGTGGAAGAGCGCCAGCGCAGTGGTGGCATCTCCTCGGACATCATCGAGAATTCGCCCCGGCTTGCCCAGGTACTGGCCGGGCTGCGCGCCGGGCAGTTCTCGCCCGAGGAGCCGGCGCGCTACAACAGCCTGCTGGACGTCCTGACCTGGCACGATCGCTTCTTGGTCTGCGCCGACTTCGACGCCTACTGGGATGCCCAACGCCAGGTCGAAACCCGCTGGCAGCAGCCGGACAAGTGGTGGCAATCGGCGGTGATCAACACCGCCAGCATGGGCTGGTTCTCGTCGGACCGTACCATCCGCGAATACGCCACGGAGATCTGGAGGGCGTTGTAGCCGAGTACGTTTCGCGGCCATGGCGGCGATAGACCGTAGGTTGGGTTGAGACGGCTCCATCGTCGAAGCCCAACATTGCCGGTCCCCGAGGCCACGTTGGGCTTCGCTGTGCTCAACCCAACCTACGTTGGCTGTAGGTTGGGTTGAGACGACTCTATCGTCGAAGCCCAACATTGCCGGTCCCCGAGGCCACGTTGGGCTTCGCTGTGCTCAACCCAACCTACGTTGGCTGTAGGTTGGGTTGAGACGACTCTATCGTCGAAGCCCAACATTGCCAGCTCCGAGGTGATGTTGGGCTTCGCTACGCTCAACCCAACCTACGGGGGCCGGCCATGGCCGCGATCAACTACCCCCAGTTGAGAACCCCCGCCTTCCACGACGTCTACATCCTTGCAGCCTCCGCCTCGCAAGCGTTCATCTGGAGCCCCCATGCCCCGTACCTTCACCCGCCTCGAAGCGGGCAATCCAGCCCATTACGGTGCCACCGTCGTCGACGGCGGGATCAACTTCGCCGTCTGGTCCCCTGCCGCCGAAGCCGTCGAACTCTGCCTCTACGATGCCAAGGGTGAGGCCGAGACCCAGCGCCTGGCCTTTCGCGAACATGAGGGCGGCGTCTGGCATGGTTTTCTACCTGGCGCCAAGCCAGGCCTGAGGTACGGCTTGCGCGCCCAGGGCGCCTATCGGCCCCAGGATGGGCTCAGATTCAATGCCCAAAAATTGCTGGTGGATCCCTGGGCCCTGGCGGTGGACCGGCCGTTCCAGCTGCACCCCAGTACCTATGGCTTCCACCCCGAAGACCCCAACCGCCCGGACGAGCGCGACAGCGGCGCCCATGTCCCCAAGGCCATCGTCCTGCCTTCGCTCGACGCCCTGACGCCCGCACCCAAGCGTCGCGACGCCGGACTGATCTACGAGCTGCACGTCCGCGGCCAGACCAAATTGCATCCAAAGGTCCCAGCCCGCCAGCGCGGCACCCTGGCGGCGTTGCGGCATCCTGCGCTGATCGAGCATTGGCAGCGTCTCGGCGTCACCACCCTGGAACTGCTGCCCATCGCCGCCTGGGCCGACGACCGCCATCTGCCGGCCCTAGGGCTGGCCAACTACTGGGGCTACAACCCGGTGGTCATGGCCGCCGTCGATCCTCGCCTGGCCGGGCGCGATGCCCTGGGCGAATTGCGCGAGACCGTGGCCACCCTGCAGGCGGCCGGCTTCGAGGTGCTGCTCGACGTGGTCTTCAACCACACCGGCGAAGGCGACGAACTGGGCCCGACCTTCAACCTCCGTGGCCTGGACAACGCCGGCTACTACCGCCTGCAGCCAGACGATCCGGCGCGCTACATCAACGACATGGGTTGCGGCAACTGCCTGGCACTCTACAGCCCGCCAGCGCTGCGCCTGACCCTGGACAGCCTGCGCCACTGGGTCACCGCCGCCGGCGTCGACGGCTTCCGCTTCGACTTGGCGCCGGCGCTGGGTCGCCTGGAAAGCGGTTTCGATCGTGACGCACCACTGCTCCAGGCGCTGGCCCAGGATCCGGTCCTGCGCCAGGTGCGGTTGGTGGCCGAGCCCTGGGACATCGGCCCCGGTGGTCATCAGGTCGGTGCTTTCCGCGCGCCCTGGCAGGAGTGGAACGACGCCTTTCGTGATGACGTCCGCCGCTTCTGGCGCGGCGACGAAGGCCTGCGTGGTGCCCTGGCGACCCGCCTGGCTGGCAGTGCCGATCTGTTCGGCACGGGCGATCGCCCGCTGCGCACCAGCGTCAGCTTCATCACCGCCCACGACGGTTTCACGCTCGCCGACCTGGTCAGCTACGCCGAAAAGCACAACGACGCCAACGGCGAAGACAATCGCGACGGCACCACCGACAACAAGAGCTGGAACAACGGCGCGGAGGGCTCGAGCGACGATCCCGCCATCCAAGAGGCCCGTGCCGCCGATCAGCGCGCCCTGCTGGCGACCCTGATCCTCGCCGGGGGTGAACCCATGCTCACCGCTGGCGACGAATTCGGTCGTACCCAGCAGGGCAACAACAACGCCTACGTGCAGGACAACGAACTGTCCTGGCTGGATTGGCGGCAGGCCGCCAGCCCCGCCGGGCAACGGCAGAGCGCCTTCGTCGGCCGCCTCATGGCGCTACGCCAGGAATTGCCGGCCTTGCAGGCACAGCGGCTGCTGGGCCGCCCCGATTCCCGTGGTTGGGTGAGGATCGAATGGCTCGATGCCGATGGCGTGTCGATGGATGACGGTCGCTGGCAAGCCGGGGGCCGCTTGCCGCTTGCGCTCACCCTGGAATCCCTCGATGGCGAGGATCAGCCCGAGGCGGCGCGAATCTGGCTGGCCTTCCAGCCACGTCGGGAGGAGATCGAGCTGCGTCTGCCCCAGTCACGTGACGGACATCACTGGGTGATACAGCTGGACAGCCGTCGGCCTGAACTGGAACCGGACTCGGCAGTCTATCCCAGCGCCGAAAACCTCCGTGTTGGCCGAGGCGTACTGCTGGCCGTGGAGACCCCGGACGCGCCCTAGGCGCCCGTTCCCGGTCGGCCGTCAGCGCTGATCGCTTTCTCACCTGGTCGAGGAAGCGGCAAATCGGCACTGGCTGGCAGACCCGGCCTGTCGGTCCGCTCTGCTTGAGACGGAGCTTGAGCTTTGGCGCTACACTCGCGCCCATCATTACAAGGAGCACCGCGATGTCCCGGATATCCCTCAGTCGTTACCTCATCGAGCAGACCCGCAGCCACAAGACCCCGGCCGACCTGCGCTTCCTCATCGAAGTCGTGGCACGGGCGTGCAAGCGCATCAGCTACGAGGTGTCCAAGGGGGCGCTGGGTGGCGTGCTCGGCAGCATGGGCACCGAGAACGTCCAGGGCGAGGTGCAGAAGAAGCTGGACGTGCTGTCCAACGAGATTCTGCTGGAAGCCAACGAGTGGGGTGGCACCTTGGCCGGCATGGCCTCCGAGGAAATGGACCAGGTTCACCAGATCCCCGGTCACTACCCCAAGGGCGCCTACCTGCTGATGTTCGACCCGCTGGACGGCTCGTCCAACATCGACGTCAACGTCTCCGTCGGCACCATCTTCTCCATCCTGCGCAAGGACTTCGTCAGCAGCACCACCGGTGATGTGACCGAAGAAGCCTTCATGCAGAAGGGTACCGAGCAGGTCGCTGCCGGCTACGCCATCTACGGTCCCCAGACCATGCTGGTGCTGACCCTAGGCGACGGCGTCAAGGGCTTCACCCTGGATCGCGAGCTGGGCAGCTTCGTCCTGACCCACGAAGACATCACCATTCCCGAGTCCACCGCCGAATTCGCCATCAACATGTCCAACCAGCGTCACTGGGAAGCCCCGGTCAAGCGCTACGTGGACGAGCTGCTGGCTGGCAAGGAAGGCCCCCTGGGCAAGAACTACAACATGCGCTGGATCGCCTCCATGGTGGCCGACGTCCATCGCATCCTTACCCGCGGCGGCATCTTCATGTACCCCCGCGATGCCCGTGAGCCGGAGAAGCCCGGCAAGCTGCGCCTGATGTACGAGGCCAACCCCATGTCCATGCTGGTCGAGCAGGCCGGTGGTGCCGCCACCAACGGTCACCAGCGCATCCTCGACGTCCAGCCCGACGGCCTGCACCAGCGCGTGGCCGTGTTCATGGGCTCCAAGGAAGAAGTCCAGCGCGTGACCGAGTACCACCGTCAGCGTTGATCCCTCCTGCCGGGCCGCCTGCAACGGGCGGTCCGGTTCGCTTGTCGCCTCACCCGTTCAGCTCCGATTCAGTCCCCTTAATCCGCTGCTAATCCGCGTCCGCCAAAGATGGCCGCACAGCCGGTCGGGCTGTATTCGAATCGTGTGAGGATCTTTTCACCATGAACGCCTTGAAATCCCGTGTCGTCCTCTTCGGCCTGCTGGCCCTGGCCAGCCACCAGGTTTTTGCCGCCGATACCCAGAATTTCGCCGGCCTCACCTATGGCAAGAGCTACGACAACTTCAGCAACAGCCACGCCCTCGATGGCAACCTGAACAGCCCTGACACCGATGGCGCCATCGATGGCAGCAACACCTGGGGGCTGCGCGTCGGTCAGCAGAACGCTGCCGGTCGCTACTACGCCACCCTCGACCAGGCGAGCGGCAGCAGCGATGGCCTGGGGCTGAAGCAGCAGGATCTCACGGGGAGCTACGATGCCTTCTGCCCCCTGGGCAGCAGTACCAAGCTGTTCGGCGGTGGCACCCTGGGCGTCGCCCGGGTCACCCAGGACGGTTCCAGTTTTGGACACGAGAGCGACACCGGCTATGTGGCCGGCGTCCAGGCGGGCATTCTGCAGCAGGTCAATGAGCGCACCTCCCTGGAAGCCGGCTACCGCTATCTGCGCAGCAACGCCAAGCCGGACATCGACCAGGATGGCGCGAAGCTCGGTTCCAGCCGGCTCGACAGCAGCAAGGAAATCTATGTGGGTATGAACGTCTATTTCTAAAGCGCCGCCGGGGCGACAGCGGTCGTCCCGGTCTTCTTCAGCCGTAGGGGTCCAGGCCCGAGAAGGTCGCCACCAGCGCCACGGCGACCACGCCCAGAATGATCTCCGCGGCGGTGGCCCGGCGCAACAGCGTCAAGGCAGGCGCCTGCCGCCTCAGGCGGGGTACCAGCAGATAACGATTGGCCAGGGCCAGGGCAACCATCGCCGCAACCACCAGCACCTTGCCAAGCAGCAGGCCGGAGTAGGGCGTCAGCTGCAGCAGCCCATCCGGGCCCAGGATCAACAGGCTGTTGAAGACACCGCTGAGCAGCGCCAGCGCCACGCTGATCTGACCGGGCAGGGAGTAGCTGCGCAGCAGCTGCTGAACGTCATCGCGCAGGGCGCTCGGCGGTTGCTGCAGACACAGCAGCACCCCGGGCAGACTGCCTAACCAGAGACCCGTGGTCAGCAGATGCAGCGCCTGATTCAGCTGATGCACTCCGCCAAGCCAGCCGGCCGTCGCGGCGGCATGGCCACCCAGGGCCAGACTAGCCAGCAGCAGGCCACTGAATCCCCACAGCCAGCGGCTGCCGCGGACCCATGGCCCCACTAGCAGCCACAGAGACAGCAACAAGCCCAGAGGCAGTTGCCAGCGCCAGCCGTGGCCGGCCGCCGTGCCCAGGTAGAGTTGCCACAAGGGCAGGTTGAAGGCATCTCCCCAGCCATCACCCACCAGCGCCGCCTGCAAGGGCAGCTGACTCAGTACCCCGAGGAGCAACAGCGCCCCCAGCAGACGGGCGCTGGCTCGCGCGCGTTCCAACAGCCAGGTGCGCAGTCCAGGGCGACCGAGCCAGAGCGCCAGCGCCAAATAGCCCCAGGCCAGCAGCAGCGGCAACAGGAAGATGGCACGGGCGAGCGGACGCCAGGCGTCGGGCGTTGCCAGTCCGCCATCCATCGTTACTGGACGGTGAAGCGGTAGTCGCCCTGGGTCTTGTGCCCATCCTTGGCCAGTACGCGCCATTTCACCTGATAGCGGCCCGGCGCCAGCGGCGCCTCCAGCGGAACGTCCAGGGTGCGTTCGTCGCGGCCGGAAATGACCTTGCCCGTGGTGATGGCCGTGCTGGCCTGACCATCCAGACGTTGCAGCTGCACCTGGCTCAGGGACGCCTCGATGCCTTCGGAAAAGCTCAGGCTCAACTGTTTCGGCGCCTGGCTGGTGCTGTCGGGTGCAGGCTCGGCGGTCTTGAGGTGACCATGGGCCAGGGTCAGCCCCGGCAGCAGCAGGCAGGTCAGAGCGAGGCGACGAGCGTGACGCATGACAGCGGTCATGGAGATCTCCAGCGGCAGAAGGAAACCGCCAGCTTAGCAGTCCGTCCGGGCGGCGTCCGCGCCTGGAGCCTGTTCCGCGGCACGCGCCGCGCACTCGACGAAGGTCCGTGCGGTGCAGGTCCGGCAGACCTCCGGATCCAGGCGTGGATAGATGCTGCGCAAGGCCTGATCCTTGGACGAGAAGACATGGCCTTCGCCCAGCTCCTTGAGAAAGCCGGTCTTGGCGAACAGCTGCAGCACTGGGGTACGAGGGCGGTGGAAATAGAGATCGCCGCCCAGGGCCCGGCGCTCCCGCCACTCGCGGCGCCACAGGTCGTTACCGGCCAGGTCGATGAAGTTCATGCTCTTGGTCATGAACAGGGCATGTTTCTGCCCGGGTTGGGCGCTGCGAAAGCCGTCCAGCTGATCCCCGACATGGGGCACGGCGCCAAAGAACACCGAGCCCTCCACCCGCACCAGCTTGAGTTGCGGACACTCCTGCGCCGGCTGGCCCAGTTCGTCCAGCGGGGTGAAACGGCGCTCGGGCGTGCGTGGATCCGGTACCAGAGGACGAATGGCCGGATGCGAAGTGCGATAGAGATAGGCCACCAGGGATACCAGGGTGCCCAGCAGCACGGCCCGGTCCAGGGCAATGGTCAGGGTCGCCAGAAAGGTCACTCCCGCGACCAAGGCCTCGGTGCGGCTGACCCTCAGAACCTCGCGCCAGCGCCCCAGATCCAGCAGGCCGCGCGCCACCAGTAGCAGGGTAGCGGCGATGGCTGCCAGGGGAATGGCGGCGATCAAGGCACCCCCGAACGCCACCAGCGCCACCACCAGCAGGGCAGCGAACACCGCCGCCAGTGGGGTGCGGGCGCCGGCTTCGAAATTGGGCATGGAGCGGTTCAGCGAGCCGCAGGAGACATAGGCCGAAAAGCAGCCGCCCACCAGGTTGGCCAACCCCTGGCCACGGAATTCGCGATTGACGTCCAGCCGCTGCCCGGAGCGCTGGGCCACCGCTTTGGCGATCGACAGCGACTGCCCCAGTGCCACCAGCGTCAGGGCCACGGCGATCCCGGAAAGATTGCCCAGGTCCTGCAGGGTGACGTTGGGCAGATGGAAGGGCGGCAGCGCCGAAGGAATGCGGCCGACCGTGGCGATCTCCTGGGCCGCACCCGGCACGCTGCGCTCCAGCACCCAGGCGCTCAGGCAGCCGGCCAGCAGGCCCAGCAGCATGGTCGGCCAGCGCGGGCGCAGCCGGCGCAGCAGCAGGGTGGCGACCAGGGTCACCACACCGATCACCAGTGAGGGCCAATGGATCGCCAGGGGATGAGCGAGTACGTAACCGAGCACGCCGAAAGCCGAGGTGCCCAGCGGCGGCGACAGCCCGAACAGGTCCTTGAGCGAATAGAGCCCGATGAGCACGGCGGCACCACTCATGAAACCGAGCAGCACCGAGGGTGAGATGAAGTTGGCCACCGCGCCGAGCCGCAGGGCGCCCACGGTCAATTGCAGCAGACCGACCAGCAGGGTCACCGCGAGGGCAAGATCGATATAGGGGCCAGAGCCGGCTAGCGCCAGTGGCGACAGCGCCGCCAGCAGGGCCAGGGAGTTGGCATTGGTTGGCCCGGTCACCACATGGCGACTGGAGCCCGCCAGGGCAGCGACGATGCAGGGCACCACAGCGCCATAGACGCCATATTGCGGTGGCAGTCCGGCCAGGGTGGCAAAGGCGACGCCCTGGGGCAGTGCCAGGACCGCCCCCAGCAGACCCGCACCCAGATCCGCCTTCAGGGTGGTGCGGTCCACCTCACGGAGCCAGGGCAGCAGGGTCGAAAGGGCGGGCATGGAACGCTCCTGGGAGAAGGGTCGCCCACTCTACCGATTCCGGTTGCCAGTGGGCTACCTGAGTCCCGCCGTCTCTGGTTGCCCCCACGACATCGGTAGCGTGTTCATTTCTTCACCAGTCGCCGCCAGCCCGGTCTCTGTGGCGTTCTCGTGACTTCATGCACGGGTTATCCACATCACTGTACACGGTCCCTGTGGGTAACCTGAGCGACTAGCCGTCGTGGCTGTTGGCGGCGATCCGATGGATCGACAGGTCGGCGCCCTGGTATTCCTCTTCCTGACTCAGGCGCAGCCCCAGCACGGCCTTGAGCAGCCCGTACACCGCCAGGCCACCGAGCAGGGCAACGGCGATACCCAGTGCGGTGCCGGCCAGCTGCGCCAGCAGGCTCACACCGCCCAGACCTCCAAGCGCGGTCTGGCCGAACAGGCCGCAGGCGATGCCGCCCCAGGCACCGCAGAGGCCGTGGAGCGGCCAGACCCCCAGGACGTCGTCCAGCTTCCAGCGTGTCTGCACTGCGGTAAAGGCCCAGACGAACAGGGCTCCCGCGACCAAGCCGGTCCCCAGCGCGGCGATGGGGTGCATCAGATCGGAACCGGCACAGATGGCGACCAGCCCGGCCAGAGGGCCGTTGTGCAGGAAGCCAGGGTCATTGCGTCCCAGCAGCAGGGCGGCAGCCGTCCCGCCGACCATGGCCATCAGCGAGTTCAGCGCCACCAGACCGCTGACGCCCGCCAGGCTCTGGGCGCTCATCACGTTGAAGCCGAACCAGCCGACGATCAGGATCCAGGAACCCAGCGCCAGGAAGGGAATGTTCGAGGGCGGAAAGGCCACCAGTCGGCCTTCGCGATAGCGGCCCTGGCGCGGGCCCAGCAACATCACCGCGGCCAGCGCCAGCCAGCCACCCACCGCATGCACCACCACGGAGCCGGCGAAGTCATGGAAACGTGCGCCGAACAGGCTCTCGAAGTGGTCTTGCAGCCCCAGGTTGTTGTTCCACATCAGGCCCTCGAAGCAGGGATAGACGAAGGCCACGATCAGCGCGGTGGCGCACAGCTGTGGTACGAAGCGCGCCCGCTCGGCGATGCCGCCGGAAATGATCGCCGGAATGGCCGCGGCGAAGGTCGCCAGGAAAAAGAACTTCACCAGTCCATAGCCACTGTCGGCGGTCAGCACCTGGGCCGGAGCGAAGAAGGTCACGCCATAGGCGATCCAGTAGCCGACGAAGAAGTACACCAGGGTGGAAATGGCGAAGTCGGCGAGGATCTTGGACAGGGCATTCACCTGGTTCTTGTGCCGCACGGTACCGGCTTCGAGAAAGGCGAAGCCGGCGTGCATGGCCAGCACCATCACGGCGCCGAGCAGGAGGAAGAGGGTATTGGCACTGTGGACCAGGGTCGCCACGGCAGAAGGCAATTCGTTCATCAGGGCAGTCGTCTGAAAGGGTTGCACCAAAAACATGCCTGGCGGCTGCTTGGTGCGCGCTTTTGGGGCGCGCAACAGCTCTCGGCAGGTTCAGTCTTGCCGCCAGGCGAAACGCAACGTGGATTTGACGCAGGGATGCGCCAGGGCAGTGCGAAACGGAAGGGCGTGCACCACCAGACAGCAAAGGTCGTGCCGCTAGAGCGAGCGCAGGACGATACGACCGCTGCTCAGATTGCTCAGCAGCGTCGCCACTTCATCCCGACGCTGTGGCTCCACCGCAATCCGCAGGGCGATCTCCAGCGCCTGGTAATCCTCTTCGAGCACCAGCACCGCCAGGCCCGCCAGGCGCGCCTTGATCAGCGGCCATTCCGCATAGGTGCAGGCAAAGCCATAGTCCTGCCGCACCACTAGCGGCTGTTTGTCCGCCTGCTGCAGACAGCGGGCGGCGCAACCGCCATAGGCCCGTACCAGGCCGCCGGTACCCAGCTTGATGCCGCCGTACCAGCGGATGACCACCACTACCACCTGGTCGCAATCCTGCCCTTCGATGGCCGCCAGAATGGGCCGGCCAGCCGTACCTCCGGGTTCGCCATCGTCATTGAAACGGTATTGATTGCCGAGCTTCCAGGCCCAGCAGTTGTGGGTCGCGGTCGGCACGTTCACGCGCTCGATGAAGGCCATGGCCGCTTCCGCAGTCGCGACTGGGGCGGCGAGGGCGAGGAAACGGCTCTTGCGTACCTCTTCTTCGAAAGAGGCGTCCTGAGTCAGGGTAAAAGTCATGATGCCTTGAGACCCAGTCCCTTGAGGATGATATGGGTGAGGGTCTGGGCCGCCTCGTCGAAATCCTGTCGGGTCAGGCGCGCACGCCCCGTCACCTGACAGATCTGACTGGCGAAGTCGGCATAGTGCTGGGTGCTGCTCCACAGCATAAAGATCAGATGGACCGGATCCACCGGATCCAGCTTGCCGGCGGCGATCCAGGCCTCGAACACTGCCGCTCGGCTGCGAAACCAGGTCTGGTAGTCCTGATCGAAATACTCGTACAGGCAGTGGCCACCGCCGATGATCTCCATGGCGAAGATCCGCGAGGCCAGCGGTTGGCGTCGCGAGAACTCCAGCTTGGCGCGAATATAACGGCTCAGGGCCTCGGCCGGATCGTCATCGACGGTCAGGTGGTTGAAGGTGCTGTCCCAGAGCTCGAGGATATTGCCCAGCACCGCCATATAGAGGCCGAGCTTGTTGGTGAAGTAGTAATGGAGATTGGCCTTGGGCAGCCCGACACGTTGCGCGATGGTGTTCATGCTGGTGCCCCTGAAGCCATGGCGGGCGAATTCCTCCTCCGCCGCGCTCAGGATCGCCTCCTCATTCTTCTGCCGGATGCGTCCGGCCGGCTTGTCCTGGCCAGCATGGTGCGCGGGTACGAGTAGGGTCATTGGCCACTGCAAGGTCTGAAGGCACGGACGGGCATCAATAGCGCACCCCCGACCCGCGACACAAGTCGTCCCGGGTCAGAGCGTGCGGGGCGTCCTGGGCGGATCCGCCATCCCGCCTGGATCAGAACTGGTATTTGACCAGAAAACTGAAGACGCTCTGGTCGGTATGGAAGGCCTGGCTGTCCTTGATGCCGTACTTGTCCGACCAGTAATCGTATTCGGTACCCACATAGAGGTGCTTGGCGTCATAGCCCAGCGCCTTGCCCAGGTCATACTTGATCTGCGGATTGACGTGCAGGTTGGCGTGATAGCTGCCTTTGTTGTTGATCACCCAGTCCGCATAGCCGTCGATGAGCACGTCCGAGTTGCCAACGGGAAGGGTATAGGCCCACACCGGCGTCACCTGCCAGGCACCGGAAGGCGCGCTGCCGCCATCGGGCTTGCGGTAGTAGAAATTCAGCTGAAAGTAGTCAAAGCCGGGTACCTTCAGGTCGAAGCCCGGGCCCACGAGATAGTTGCGCTGATCCCGTCCAGCGCCTGGGCCGTCGTTCTGGTCGTATTCCAGGGTGGTAGCCAGCAGCACATCGCTGATCGGCCCCAGCGACAGGTCCCGGCCCGATAGCTTGCCAAAGGACAGGCGCGGACTGAGTTCGCCATAGAAGCCGTGGTGGCCATCATTGGCATTGGTGGCCCCGTTGAACCAGATGCTGTCGACGAACAGGAAAAGGTCCCCCCAGGTCCAGGCGCTGGCATGTTCGAAGGTCACCGTCTGCTGGATGCGCGGATCGACCTTGAAGTTCTTGCCATATAGATAGGTGAGGCTTTCGCCGTGCCACAGCAATGGACTATCCGCCGCAATCGCCTGACTGCTCATGATGACGCTGCCTGCCAGGGCTGCAGCCGTGAAGCTCTTGTTCATTCGTTCTCCTGAAAGCGCACGCACGAATCCCGATATCCGCTACCGATTCGTACAGGGGCGCGCATTCTAGGAGTTTTCCCTGTCCTGGCTAGACCCCTTATCGATAAGGACAGAGGATTGCCCAGGTGCGCCTGGCTAACAGGGCGCTGCAGGAGTGCTAAGGTTGGGCTTCATCAGCAGGAATACGATATGAAGCGAGTTGCAGGTTGTCTGCTCGGTTTTCTCTTCGGCATGGCTGAGGTGCAGGCGCAGGTGCCACCCGCCACCAGTGGTGCCGCGCCCGGTATCCTCATGATCACGCGCGGCGATACCTATTCCGCCTCTGGATGTGATGTTGGGGTGAGAGTGCAGGGTCGACTCATGGGAACGCTGATGCCCGGGCAAAGTGCCTCCTACAATCTGCCACCGGGGGAGGTCGTCGTCAGCCTGACGTCGGCAGGGCAGGGCTACTGCGCTGCGCCCATGGCGACCACGCCTTCCCAGTCCATCCTGTTGGCGCCTGGTGAGATCAAGCAGTACCGCATCGTGGCCACCGAGGGTGGTTATTACCTGGCACCCATGCCCCTGTATTGAAATAGTTTGAAATTAGCTGTTGACGCCCTTTGAAACTCTCCTATAATGCGCCCCACTTCCGGCGCAGATGCTGAAGCGGCTTGAAGATCAAGCACTTAGGTCTGAGTCGGGCGAGGGGTCCACGGATTCTTCGCCATTTGGTTCTTGCCTTCGGGTGATGACGAAATGAAGCGGAGGGGTTGACAGCGTCTCAGGATGCTGTAGGATTCGCCTCCCGCTGCCGAGATTGGTTAGACCGGTCAGGCAAGCGCAAGTGGTTGAGTTGAAACGAAAAAGTTCAAATCAACGCTTGACAGGATGTGAGGACAGCGTAGAATGCGCGCCTCGGTTAGCGACACGGTCGCAGCCACTGCTCTTTAACAAGTTGAATCAAGCAATTCGTGTGGGTGCTTGTGAGATAAGTCTGATGTCGCAAGATTATCAGCAACACAAGTAACTCGTGAATTCATGAGTTTTTTGCGATTGCTGAGCCAAGTTTAGGGTTTTCTCAAAACCCGATCAGTCTACTTAACTGAAGAGTTTGATCATGGCTCAGATTGAACGCTGGCGGCAGGCCTAACACATGCAAGTCGAGCGGATGAAGAGAGCTTGCTCTCTGATTCAGCGGCGGACGGGTGAGTAATGCCTAGGAATCTGCCTAGTAGTGGGGGACAACGTTTCGAAAGGAACGCTAATACCGCATACGTCCTACGGGAGAAAGTGGGGGATCTTCGGACCTCACGCTATTAGATGAGCCTAGGTCGGATTAGCTAGTTGGTAGGGTAACGGCCTACCAAGGCGACGATCCGTAACTGGTCTGAGAGGATGATCAGTCACACTGGAACTGAGACACGGTCCAGACTCCTACGGGAGGCAGCAGTGGGGAATATTGGACAATGGGCGAAAGCCTGATCCAGCCATGCCGCGTGTGTGAAGAAGGCCCTCGGGTCGTAAAGCACTTTAAGTTGGGAGGAAGGGCTCATAGCGAATACCTGTGAGTTTTGACGTTACCAACAGAATAAGCACCGGCTAACTTCGTGCCAGCAGCCGCGGTAATACGAAGGGTGCAAGCGTTAATCGGAATTACTGGGCGTAAAGCGCGCGTAGGTGGCTTGATAAGTTGGATGTGAAATCCCCGGGCTCAACCTGGGAACTGCATCCAAAACTGTCTGGCTAGAGTGTGGTAGAGGGTAGTGGAATTTCCAGTGTAGCGGTGAAATGCGTAGATATTGGAAGGAACACCAGTGGCGAAGGCGACTACCTGGACTAACACTGACACTGAGGTGCGAAAGCGTGGGGAGCAAACAGGATTAGATACCCTGGTAGTCCACGCCGTAAACGATGTCAACTAGCCGTTGGGATCCTTGAGATCTTAGTGGCGCAGCTAACGCATTAAGTTGACCGCCTGGGGAGTACGGCCGCAAGGTTAAAACTCAAATGAATTGACGGGGGCCCGCACAAGCGGTGGAGCATGTGGTTTAATTCGAAGCAACGCGAAGAACCTTACCTGGCCTTGACATGCTGAGAACTTTCCAGAGATGGATTGGTGCCTTCGGGAACTCAGACACAGGTGCTGCATGGCTGTCGTCAGCTCGTGTCGTGAGATGTTGGGTTAAGTCCCGTAACGAGCGCAACCCTTGTCCTTAGTTACCAGCACGTTATGGTGGGCACTCTAAGGAGACTGCCGGTGACAAACCGGAGGAAGGTGGGGATGACGTCAAGTCATCATGGCCCTTACGGCCAGGGCTACACACGTGCTACAATGGTCGGTACAAAGGGTTGCCAAGCCGCGAGGTGGAGCTAATCCCATAAAACCGATCGTAGTCCGGATCGCAGTCTGCAACTCGACTGCGTGAAGTCGGAATCGCTAGTAATCGTGAATCAGAACGTCACGGTGAATACGTTCCCGGGCCTTGTACACACCGCCCGTCACACCATGGGAGTGGGTTGCTCCAGAAGTAGCTAGTCTAACCTTCGGGAGGACGGTTACCACGGAGTGATTCATGACTGGGGTGAAGTCGTAACAAGGTAGCCGTAGGGGAACCTGCGGCTGGATCACCTCCTTAATCGAAAGATGTCAGCTTGCTGGCAAGCACCCACACGAATTGCTTGATTCACTGATAGAAGAGCAATTGAGTTAGTTAGACTCAAGGTAAGACGATTGGGTCTGTAGCTCAGTTGGTTAGAGCGCACCCCTGATAAGGGTGAGGTCGGCAGTTCGAATCTGCCCAGACCCACCAATCGATGGGGCCATAGCTCAGCTGGGAGAGCGCCTGCCTTGCACGCAGGAGGTCAGGAGTTCGATCCTCCTTGGCTCCACCATCTCCACCTAACCGCTAACGCAATTGCTTGAAAAGCTCAGACATGAGCGTTTGATGCACCATCCGGTGTAGCCCAAACTCTGATGTCTGGTCTTTGATCAGAACTGTTCTTTAAAAAATTGGGAAAGTGATAGAAGTAGACTGCATTAACTGTTTTCACTGGCAGTTAGTGTCGTCAAGGTAAAATCTTGCGAACTCAAGCGCAAGTTTTCGGCGAAATGTCGTCTTCACTCATCTAACGCCCTGCAGATCGGTAGCGTCCTTGTGACGCCGGCGAGATTGCTTGGGGTTATATGGTCAAGTGAAGAAGCGCATACGGTGGATGCCTTGGCAGTCAGAGGCGATGAAAGACGTGATAGCCTGCGATAAGCTTCGGTGAGGTGGCAAATGACCTGTGACCCGGAGATCTCTGAATGGGGAAACCCACCTAGCATAAGCTAGGTATCTTAACCTGAATCCATAGGGTTAAGAGGCGAACCAGGGGAACTGAAACATCTAAGTACCCTGAGGAAAAGAAATCAACCGAGATTCCCTTAGTAGTGGCGAGCGAACGGGGACCAGCCCTTAAGTTGATTTGAGAGTAGCGGAACGCTCTGGAAAGTGCGGCCATAGTGGGTGATAGCCCTGTACGCGAAACGCTCTTATCAATGAAATCGAGTAGGACGGGGCACGAGAAACCCTGTCTGAATATGGGGGGACCATCCTCCAAGGCTAAATACTCCTGACTGACCGATAGTGAACCAGTACCGTGAGGGAAAGGCGAAAAGAACCCCGGAGAGGGGAGTGAAATAGAACCTGAAACCGTATGCGTACAAGCAGTGGGAGCCCACTTTGTTGGGTGACTGCGTACCTTTTGTATAATGGGTCAGCGACTTATTTTCAGTGGCGAGCTTAACCGAATAGGGGAGGCGTAGCGAAAGCGAGTCTTAATAGGGCGTCTAGTCGCTGGGAATAGACCCGAAACCGGGCGATCTATCCATGAGCAGGTTGAAGGTTAGGTAACACTGACTGGAGGACCGAACCCACTTCCGTTGAAAAGGCAGGGGATGACTTGTGGATCGGAGTGAAAGGCTAATCAAGCTCGGAGATAGCTGGTTCTCCTCGAAAGCTATTTAGGTAGCGCCTCATGTATCACTCTGGGGGGTAGAGCACTGTTTCGGCTAGGGGGTCATCCCGACTTACCAAACCGATGCAAACTCCGAATACCCAGAAGTGCCGAGCATGGGAGACACACGGCGGGTGCTAACGTCCGTCGTGAAAAGGGAAACAACCCAGACCGTCAGCTAAGGTCCCAAAGTCCTGGTTAAGTGGTAAACGATGTGGGAAGGCTTAGACAGCTAGGAGGTTGGCTTAGAAGCAGCCACCCTTTAAAGAAAGCGTAATAGCTCACTAGTCGAGTCGGCCTGCGCGGAAGATGTAACGGGGCTCAAACCAGGCACCGAAGCTACGGGTATCACCTTTGGTGATGCGGTAGAGGAGCGTTCTGTAAGCCTGTGAAGGTGAGTTGAGAAGCTTGCTGGAGGTATCAGAAGTGCGAATGCTGACATGAGTAACGACAATGCGAGTGAAAAACTCGCACGCCGAAAGACCAAGGGTTCCTGCGCAACGTTAATCGACGCAGGGTGAGTCGGTCCCTAAGGCGAGGCTGAAAGGCGTAGTCGATGGGAAACGGGTTAATATTCCCGTACTTCTAGTTACTGCGATGGGGGGACGGAGAAGGCTAGGCCAGCTTGGCGATGGTTGTCCAAGTTTAAGGTGGTAGGCTGACTGTTTAGGTAAATCCGGACAGTTAAGGCCGAGAACTGATGACGATCCTTCTTTTAGAAGGAGAAGTGGTTGATGCCATGCTTCCAGGAAAAGCCTCTAAGCTTCAGGTAACTAGGAACCGTACCCCAAACCGACACAGGTGGTCGGGTAGAGAATACCAAGGCGCTTGAGAGAACTCGGGTGAAGGAACTAGGCAAAATGGCACCGTAACTTCGGGAGAAGGTGCGCCGGTGAGGGTGAAGGGTTTACCCCGTAAGCTCATGCCGGTCGAAGATACCAGGCCGCTGCGACTGTTTATTAAAAACACAGCACTCTGCAAACACGAAAGTGGACGTATAGGGTGTGACGCCTGCCCGGTGCCGGAAGGTTAATTGATGGGGTTAGCGCAAGCGAAGCTCTTGATCGAAGCCCCGGTAAACGGCGGCCGTAACTATAACGGTCCTAAGGTAGCGAAATTCCTTGTCGGGTAAGTTCCGACCTGCACGAATGGCGTAACGATGGCGGCGCTGTCTCCACCCGAGACTCAGTGAAATTGAAATCGCTGTGAAGATGCAGTGTATCCGCGGCTAGACGGAAAGACCCCGTGAACCTTTACTGTAGCTTTGCACTGGACTTTGAGCTTGCTTGTGTAGGATAGGTGGGAGGCTTTGAAGCGTGGACGCCAGTCTGCGTGGAGCCATCCTTGAAATACCACCCTGGCAACCTTGAGGTTCTAACTCTGGTCCGTTATCCGGATCGAGGACAGTGTATGGTGGGCAGTTTGACTGGGGCGGTCTCCTCCTAAAGAGTAACGGAGGAGTACGAAGGTGCGCTCAGACCGGTCGGAAATCGGTCGTAGAGTATAAAGGCAAAAGCGCGCTTGACTGCGAGACAGACACGTCGAGCAGGTACGAAAGTAGGTCTTAGTGATCCGGTGGTTCTGTATGGAAGGGCCATCGCTCAACGGATAAAAGGTACTCCGGGGATAACAGGCTGATACCGCCCAAGAGTTCATATCGACGGCGGTGTTTGGCACCTCGATGTCGGCTCATCACATCCTGGGGCTGAAGCCGGTCCCAAGGGTATGGCTGTTCGCCATTTAAAGTGGTACGCGAGCTGGGTTTAGAACGTCGTGAGACAGTTCGGTCCCTATCTGCCGTGGACGTTTGAGATTTGAGAGGGGCTGCTCCTAGTACGAGAGGACCGGAGTGGACGAACCTCTGGTGTTCCGGTTGTCACGCCAGTGGCATCGCCGGGTAGCTATGTTCGGAAGAGATAACCGCTGAAAGCATCTAAGCGGGAAACTTGCCTCAAGATGAGATCTCACTGGAGCCTTGAGCTTCCTAAAGGGCCGTCGAAGACTACGACGTTGATAGGTCGGGTGTGTAAGCGCTGTGAGGCGTTGAGCTAACCGATACTAATTGCCCGTGAGGCTTGACCATATAACACCCAAACAATCTGACCGCAGGTCAGAGCGTGAGGAAGACGACGCCGAAAACAGGCGCGTGGGTTCGCAAGACCCAAGACGAATTGTCTACTTCAATCACAGACCCAATTGGGCCAGCCAGGCAGCCCCATCGCCTGGCCAGCCAACCGAATTGCTTGACGAACATAGAGCATTGGAACCACCTGATCCCTTCCCGAACTCAGAAGTGAAACGATGCATCGCCGATGGTAGTGTGGGGTTTCCCCATGTGAGAGTAGGTCATCGTCAAGCGCCTAACACCCAGCACCCCCGCTCAGTTCATTCTGGCGGGGGTGTTGCCTTTGGGGCGGGAAAAGTTTTGGCGGGAGTGCCAAGGGACTTGGGCGGAGGGGCCTGCAGGCGGAAGCTGGAAAGCTGGTAAGCCATGCGGTTGAGGCTGCCCTCATCCTAACCCTCTCCCAGGGGGGAGGGGCCTAGAAGCCGTGCAGCTGAGGCTTAAGTGTCGCTTGCTGGATCAGGTGCGGCTTGAGGTCTGCAAGAGCAAAAGCAAAAACAGCCCGGCTACGCCGGGCTGTTGTGGCCCTCGCGGCCATGGGCCGCTCCTACAGGAAGTCATACCGTAGGAGCGGCCGCATCGGCGGACCGCCATGGCCCTGATCATATAGCTGGATGTTGGGCCTCGCTGTGCTCAGCCCAATCTACGGCAGCGTTACGAGATCAAATAACAGAGCAATAAAAAGCCCGGCATGTGCCGGGCTTTTTGCGTTCAGGGTTTGCGAGCTATAAGGGTCGCGCGCAAGGGGGCGGGAAGGCCTTCGACGGTGCGGCTGGGATCCTCGGGATGGAGGAAGTCGGGTAGTGACTGAAAGCCCATCCACTCCGTGGAGCGCTGTTCGTCCACAGTCGTCGAGGTAAGGTCCACCAGACGGATGTCACGATAGCCGGCGCGTTGCAGCCAGAGTTGTAGGGCGGCAGCAGAGGGCAGGAACCAGACATTGCGCATCTGAGCGTAACGGTCCTCGGGTACCAGGACGGTAGTGGCATCGCCGTCGACGACCAGGGTTTCCAGGACCAACTCGCCACCGCTGTCGAGGCAGTTCTTCAGGTCCAGGAGATGGTCGATGGGCGAGCGACGGTGATAGAGCACGCCCATGGAAAAGACCGTATCGAAGCCACCTTCCAATGGTGGCAGCTCTTCCAGAGTCAGCGGCAGGTGCCAGGTGGGCAGCTCGGGTAGATAGCGGCGCAGGGTCTGGAATTGGCAGTGGAAGAGCCAGTTGGGATCGACACCTATCACCAGGCCGGCTCCAGCACCTAGCATGCGCCACTGGTAGTAGCCGTTGCCGCTGCCGACGTCTAGGACACGCTTACCCTGCAGATCCAGGTGGGGGGCGACCCGATCCCATTTCCAGTCCGAACGCCATTCGGTGTCCAGGTGTACGTCGAACAACTGGAAGGGGCCCTTGCGCCAGGGCCGCAGCTGCAGCAGCGCTTCGCGCAGCGCCTGCTGTTGCTCCATCGATGGAGTGCCATCGAGGCGCACGGTCTCATGCAGCTCGACGCCTTCCACCTTGATGTCGGGCAAGGCATCGACACCGGCTTGCCAGCGCTGGAGGTCGCCATGGCCGCGCGCGTATTTGGCGGCAAGAACGCCTTCGAGGTCTCGAGACCAGGGGGCCAGTGGCGTATCTGCCAGCGCCTGTTGCAGTGTTGCGAGATAGGCCGGTTGGGTCATGGCAGGACGATCAGGGAGGTGAAGTTGAGGCATTGGAACCAGGGGACGACGGTGGCGAAGCCGGCGGCCTGCAGGCGCGCCCGGTGTTCGTCCAGGGTGTCGGTCAGCATGACGTTTTCCAGCGCGGTACGTTTCTGGGCGATTTCCAGTTCGCTGTAGCCATTGGCACGCTTGAAGTCCAGGTGCAGGCCATTGAGCAGCTCCTGGTTGGTCGCTTCCGGGAAACGGATCTTTTCCGACAGCAGCAGGGCGCCACCGGGCAGCAGGCTGGCACGCAGGCGGCTGAGCAGGTCCAGCCGTTGTTCCGGTGGGATGAACTGCAGGGTGAAGTTGAGCGCGATCACCGAAGCCGCTTCGAGCGGAGCCTCAAGGATGTCGGCTTCCACCACCTCAACCGGTAGCAACTCCTCATGCATGGAATCCTGGGCGCTCAGGTATTCGCGGCAGCGGGTGACCATGGCGGAGGAATTATCGATGGCTACCACGCGGGTGCCTTCGACGCGGACATGGCGGCGCAGTGCCTGGGTGACGGCGCCAAGGGAACAGCCAAGATCGTAGAGACGGCTGTTGGGCTGGGCGAAGCGCGCGGCGATGACGCCGAGGTTTTCGACGATGGTGGGGTAGCCCGGCACGGATCTCTTGATCATGTCGGGAAAGACACGCACTACATCTTCGTTGAAAGTGAAGTCGGCAGGAGGCTGCGGCGACGCGAACAGGCGGTCGGCTTCGCTCATGGGCGGTACCTGGAAAATCGAAAGGGGGCATTGTACCCCCGGCAGGTAGTGCGGGACGCGGCTTTAGCGGATTTCGATGCGGCAGTCGAAGCGCGCCTGGGGCTCGGCCTCGGCATCCCAGGGTTGGCGGGCCTGGAGTTCGAGGTGGGCGCTGCCGGCGCTCTCGGCGCGGAAACGCCAGAGGGACTGGCCGGCGCTACCGATGCCGCCCTGGTCCTGGCGTCTTTCGCGGAAGACTTCCGGGCCGAGCTGCCTGAGGTTGTCGCTGCGCTGGAGGATGGCCCAGCGGTAGCCGCTGGTAGGGTCGCTGGGCAGGGTCAGGGTCAGTTCCTGGCCGGTATGCATGGCCAGCGGCGTGCAGTCGCTGTCATCTCCGAGAACCAGGTTGCCGCTCGGCTGGGTACTGCTGCAACCGGCCAGCAACAGGCAGCTGCAGAACAGAAGACGCGGGGACATGGGAACCTCCAGGGTATGACGGCAAAACGCAGAGCATACCCCAAGAGGTCGAACGGTTAGACTAGAAGAGCACCTTGGCCACGTCGGCAAAGCGGCGAGCGAAGTGCACGGTCAGGCCCTCCCTGAGATAGGCCGGCAACTCCTCGAAGTCACCACGGTT
The DNA here is from genome assembly GCF_001518815.1 of Pseudomonas oryzihabitans. Lineage (NCBI taxonomy): Bacteria > Pseudomonadati > Pseudomonadota > Gammaproteobacteria > Pseudomonadales > Pseudomonadaceae > Pseudomonas > Pseudomonas oryzihabitans. Next base: position 3,711,723 of record NZ_CP013987.1, on the reverse strand, counting down.
AGGCTCTGGCAGGATCAGCTCGCTGATCTTCTGCCGCCGTGCCGCGATGACCTTTTCCCGTACCCCGCCGATGGGCAGCACCTGGCCGGTCAGGGTCAGCTCACCGGTCATGGCCACGTTCTTCTTCGGGGCCTGGTTGCGAGCCAGTGACAGCAGGGCTGAGGCCATGGTGATACCGGCACTGGGCCCGTCCTTCGGGGTGGCGCCTTCGGGGACATGCAGGTGAACGAAGGCTTGGTCGAAGAAGTTCGGATCGCCCTTGAAGTCCTTGAGATGCGCGGTAACGTAGCTATAGGCGATCTCGGCGGACTCCTTCATGACATCACCCAGCTTGCCGGTGAGCTTGAAGCCCCGATTCAGCGTATGGATGCGCGTCGCCTCGATCGGTAGGGTGGCCCCGCCCATGCTGGTCCAGGCCAGGCCGGTAATGACACCGACCCCGGACAGCAGCTGCTCCTTGCGGAAGGGCGGCTTGCCCAGATAGTCCTCGAGGTCCGACGCGCCGATCTTGATCTTGAGCTTGGGTTCCTCGATGAGCTTGACCACCGCCTTGCGCACCAGCTTGCCCAGTTGCTTCTCCAGCTGGCGCACGCCGGCCTCGCGGGCATAGCCTTCCACCAGCGCCTTGAGGGCGCTGTCGGTCAGGGTCAGGCGATCCTTGGGTACCCCAGCCTTGTCCAGCTGCTTGGGCCAGAGATGGCGCTTGGTGATGGCCTGCTTCTCTTCGGCGATGTAGCCGGAAAGGCGGATGATCTCCATGCGATCCAGCAGGGGGCCGGGGATCGAGTCGAGGGTGTTGGCGGTGCAGACGAACAGCACCTTGGACAGATCCAGGCGCAGATCCAGGTAGTGGTCGAGGAAGTCGACGTTCTGTTCCGGATCCAGGGTCTCCAATAGCGCTGAGGCCGGATCGCCCTGGTAGCTCTGGCCCATCTTGTCGATCTCGTCGAGCATGATGACCGGGTTCACGACCTTGACGTCGCGCAGGGCCTGGACGAGCTTGCCGGGCATGGCGCCAATGTAGGTGCGTCGGTGACCCTTGATCTCCGCCTCGTCGCGCATGCCGCCGACACTGAAGCGATAGAAGGGGCGGCCGAGGGATTCGGCAATGGATTTGCCAATGCTGGTCTTGCCCACGCCGGGCGGGCCCACCAGCAGCACGATGGAGCCGGCTACTTCACCCTTGAAGGCACCCACGGCGAGGAATTCGAGGATGCGGTTCTTGATGTCGTCGAGCCCGGCATGGTGGCGATCCAGCACCTTGCGTGCGTGCTTGAGATTGAGCTTGTCCTGACCATGGACGCCCCAGGGGAGGTCGGTGGCCCAGTCCAGGTAGTTGCGGGTGACACCGTATTCCGGCGAGCCGGTTTCGAGGATGGACAGCTTGTTCAGCTCGTCGTCGATACGCTTCTGCGCTGCTTCGGGCAGGAGCTTGCCTTCCAACCGTTGACGGAAGCTTTCGATATCGCTGCTGCGATCGTCCTTGGTGATGCCCAGCTCCTGCTGGATCAGCTTGAGCTGTTCCTTGAGGAAGAATTCGCGCTGGCGTTCGTTGATCTTGCGATTGACCTCGGCGGAGAGCTCCTTCTGCAGGCGAGCGACCTCGACTTCCTTGCGCAGCAGCGGCAGGACCTTTTCCATGCGTTGCAGCATGGGCACGGTATCGAGCACCTGCTGCAGTTCATCGCCTGGGGCGGTGGTGAGGGCGGCGGCGAAGTCGGTCAGCGGCGAGGGATCGTTGGGACTGAAGCGGTTGAGATAGTTCTTCAGCTCTTCGCTGTAGAGTGGATTGAGCGGCAAGAGCTCCTTGATGGCGTTGATCAGCGCCATGCCGTAGGCCTTTACCTCGTCGCTGGGATCGGGGTTGGGGCGCAGGTGTTCGACTTCCACCAGATAGGGCGGGCGCTGGCGACGGAGCCAGCCGCGGATGCGTACCCGCGACAGCCCCTGGGCGACGAACTGCAGCTTGCCGTCCTGACGAGTGGCATGGTGGATACGTACCAGGGTGCCATGCTGAGGGAGCTGGTCGGGATCGAAGCCTTCGGGATCCTCGGGCGGCTGATCCATGTAGAACAGCGCCAGGCAGTGGTGATCGGTCTTGGCCACCAGCTCCAGGGTTTCGGCCCAGGGCTCTTCGTTGACGATGACCGGCAGGACCTGTGCCGGGAAGAAGGGCCGGTTGTGGATGGGGATGACGTAAAGCTTGTCGGGAAGATTCTGGCCAGGCAGCACCAGACCGGTCTGGCCGGCTTCTTCGCTGAGGATGTCCGCTTGATTGTCCTGATCGCTCATTGGCGTACCTTGGGCTTGGATGTGAAGCCAACATGGGGCGAGGGCGCCGCTTTTTCAACGCAGGCATGGACCTGTCCTTCTTGACCGCCAGGTACCACTCGAAGTGCGACGACCGGGCAAACGAGAAGGCTCTGCCACGATAAAGATTCGTTCGTGACTGCCGCTAAAGCTGAAGTCACGCCGCGAAGCCGGCGAGAGATCCGAAGGTCACGCGGTGGAGAGCAGTGGGTGAACAAGCAACGGGTAGTGGCGGGATTGTTGGCCTTGGGGCTGGGGACCGCGCAGGCGGCGGAGATCAAGGTCCAGGTAACTGATAGCCAGGGCGCGCCCCTGGTCGATGCGGTGGTGATGCTGTCAGGACAGGGCCTGGTCCCCGAGCGGCGTCCGGCGGCCATCGACCAGCAGAATCGTCGCTTCGTGCCCCATGTCCTGGCCGTGTCTGCCGGGACGGCGGTGAGCTTTCCCAATTCCGACGATATCCGTCACCAGGTCTATTCCTTTTCCTCGCCCAAGCACTTCGAGCTGCCGCTGTATCACGGCATTCCCAGCGCGCCGGTGGTATTCGACCAGCCCGGCGTGGTGGTGGTCGGCTGCAACATCCACGACTGGATGGTGGGCTACATCTATGTGACCGCTGCGGGACGTTCCGCCGTGACCAACAGTCAGGGTCAGGCGCGGCTGGAGGCGCCGGAGGGTCATTATCGGCTGGCGCTCTGGCATCCCGACCTCAGTGACAAGCAGGAAGTGGCCCAGCCCGACCTGGACGTAAAGGGGCAGCCCGTGACCCTGGCGCTCCAGCTGGCGGTCCAGCCGAAGCCTCAGTCCGCAGAACCGGCAAACACGGCATTCGAGGACGCCTTCCACAAGGCGGCGCACGATGAAGCTCATCCATAGTTTCCAGACCCGCATCGCCGGCAGCCTCTTCCTGCTGATGCTGGTGGTGATCACCCTGGTCTATCTGACGGTCAAGGCCGCCACCGAGGCCAGTGCGATCCGTCAGTCCTACGATCAGCTCGACACCGGCGCCCGGGTGTTCCGCCAGGTGCTGGACGGTCGTTGCCGCCGGCTGAACGATGCCGTGCGCGTGCTCGCCGCCGACTTCGGCTTTCGCGATGCGGTGGCCAATGGCGATGTGCCGACCTTGAGGTCGGTGCTGGCCAACCATGGCGCGCGGGTCGGCGCGGGCGATACCTATCTGCTGGATATGGACGGTCGACTGATCGCCAGCACCGTTGCGGCCCATAGCGAGGGCGAGCGTCTGCCCGCGTCGGCACCGGCGGCCAATGACGGCAGCTGCGTGCTGGCAGGTACCGGCTTGCCCCAATTGCGGGTCACCGTTCCGGTGCGGGCGCCGCTGCCCATTGCCCAGGTGGTGATGAGTTTCGTCATGGATCAGGCCATGGCCCGGGAGTTTCGCTCGCTGATCAACCTGGACGTGGTCTTTCTTGGCGAAGCTACGATCATGGCCAGCACGCTGCCGGACGAGCAAGGGCGGTTGCTGGTGAAGGAGCTGACGAGTTCAACCAAAGGGGGCGATACCTGGCAGATGACGCTGGCCGGTCGGCTCTATCAGGTCAAGCGCCTGGCCCTGGGTACCCGCGACAGCCCGGTCTACGTCTATCTGCTACGTTCCCTCGACGTGGCCCTGGCCGAGTTCGAACCCCTGCTCAGGCAGCTTGCGCTAATCGCCTGCGGTGCGCTGCTGGCAGCCCTGCTGGGCGCGCTGTGGCTGGCTCGCAATCTGGTCCAGCCGCTGCGTCAGCTGTCCGTGGTGTCCTGGCGGATCGGCCAGGGCGACTATGGGGTCAAGGTGGATGTACAGCGGCAGGACGAATTCGGCCAGCTGGCGCAGGTGCTCGAGGACATGCGCCAGGGGATCGCCGAGCGTGAGCAGCGACTCAAGCACAACGCCCTGCACGATGCCCTGACCGGGCTGCCGAATCGCATCCTGGCCGAGGAACGACTGCGGGTCTTCATCGCTAGCCAGTCCCAGGTGTCGCTGCTGTACCTGGGGCTGGACGGCTTCCAGGCGATCAACGAGTCCGCCGGGGTGGCTGGTGGCGACCGGATCCTCAGGATGGTAGCCGAACGGGCGCAGGTCCTGCTGGCCGGTCGTGGCTGCGTGTCGCGCCCGGTGGGCGACGAGTTTCTCGTTCAGGTCTGCCGCATGGGGCTGGAGGGCGCGGTGGGACTCGCTGAGCAGCTGCGGCTGTCGCTGGCGGAGCCGATCGAGTGGGAAGGGCAGCTGTTCCGCCTCAGTTGCCGCATCGGCCTCGCCGAGTATCCGCGCCACAGTGACGACCCGACCCAGCTGATCGAGCGGGCGCGCAGCGCCATGCTCGATGCCGGCCATATGCCGGATCGCCTGCGGGTCTATGATGAAGGTCGGGATGCGGCCCAGCAGCGACGGCTGCAGCTGGTACACGATCTGCCGCTGGCGGGCGAGCGGGGCGAATTGATGCTGGTGTTCCAACCCAAGATCGCCCTGCATGGCAGCGGCCCCTATCAAGCCGAGGTCCTGCTGCGCTGGCGCCATGCCGAATTGGGCATGGTCTCGCCGGGCGAGTTCATTCCCCTGGCCGAGCGGAGCGGCAGCATGGCCGGCCTCACCCGCTGGGTGATCCAGGCGGCGATCCGGCAGCTGGCGCTCTGGCAGACCCAGGGACGCGAGGTGAAGGTGTCGTTGAACGTTTCCGCCGTCGACCTGGCCGATAATCGCCTGCCCGAGCGGGTGATCGGCTGGCTGGATGACGCCGGCGTCTCGGCGCGGCAACTGACCTTCGAGATCACCGAGAGCGCCATCATGGCCGATCCAGAGGCTGCCATCGCCTTGCTCACCCGGCTGTCCATCCTGGGCATAAGGCTGTCGGTGGATGACTACGGGACCGGCCAGGCATCCCTGGCTCACCTCAAGCGGCTGCCGGTGGACGAATTGAAGATCGACCAGTCCTTCGTGAAGGAACTGGCGCCGGACAATGACGATGCCGTCATCGTCCGCTCGACCATCGAAATGGGCCACAACCTGGGCCTGGAGGTGGTTGCCGAGGGCGTCGAAGAGGCGCAGGCGCTGGCCCTGTTGCGCAACTGGGGGTGCGATGTGATTCAGGGCTACTACATCAGCCGCCCGGTGCCTGCCGCGGAGTTCGAAGCCTGGATGGAGCGGCAAAGCGTACCGGCGGCGGAGCTGCTCTCGTGACCCGTGCCTGGGGCGTTGGCTTGTTGCTGCTGGCCGCGGGGGCACAGGCCGATGGCGGCAAGTTGCTGGCCACCGGCGGGGCCAGCAGTCTGGAAGGCGCGGCAGGCGGTGGCATTACCCCCTGGGCGGTGATTGGTGGCTACGGGGAAAGCGGTCAGCCCGGCGCGACGGCCTTCGCCACGCGGGTCTGGACCGGTGACTACCGCCTGGATGTGGCGGGCGCAGCGGTGGCCTACGACAATCGAGTGGAACTGTCCTACGCGCGGCAGCGACTGGAGATGCCGACCCTGCGCCGGCGCCTGAACCTTGCCGAGGACAGCCTCAGCCAGGACGTCGTCGGCGCCAAGGTGCGTCTCGCCGGTGACCTGATCTATGACCGGTTGCCACAGCTGGCGCTGGGCATCCAGTACAAGCACCAGCGCGATTTCGCCATTCCTGCCGCGGTGGGTGCCCGCCGCGACAGCGACGTCGAAGGCTACCTGGGCGCCAGCCGGCTGTTTCTGGGCGGTGCCTTCGGCTACAACCTGCTGGTCAATGCCGGACTCAGATACAGCCGCGCCAACGAGATGGGTCTGCTGGGCTTCGGTGGCGATCGCAACGATCATCGTCAGTGGCTCAAGGAAGGCTCGGCCGCGGTGTTCTTCAATCCGCGCTGGGCGGCTGGGGCGGAATATCGCCAGAAGCCGCACAATCTGTCTTTCACCGGGGAGAGCGACTGGGTGGATACCTTCGTCGGTTACTTCCCCAATAAGCATCTATCGGTGGTGCTGGCCTACGCCTGGTTGGGTGAGATCGCCACCCTCGACCATCAGCAGGGCCTCTATCTGTCGCTGCAGGGGAGTTACTGATGAAGGCGAGCCCCTTGGCACTGCTGGCCCTGCTGCTGACGCTGCTGGGGTGCACGCCCCAGCAACCTTCAGGTGATCGGCTCTATCAGGAGCTGGGCGGCCAACCGGGCATCACTCGGATCGTCGAGGGGATGCTGCTCAATGTGGCGCGTGATGACCGAATCCGGCACTACTTCGTCCGAGTCGACATCGCCCGGCTGCGTGGCCAGTTGATCCAGAAATTCTGCGCTGACGCTGGTGGTCCCTGTCGCTATACCGGGGCAAGCATGGCGGAAAGTCATAAAGGGCTGAATCTGCAGCCAACCGACTTCAACGCGCTGGTGGAAGACCTGCAGCTGGCCATGCAGCACGAGGGTATTGCGGAGCGGGCGCAGAATGCCCTGCTGGCGCGACTCGCACCGCAGCGCGGCCAGGTGATCCGCCAGTAGCCTGCCAGTCGTCGCCGGTTTCGAACCAGGCCTGCTCGGAGTTCTCCCTAGGCTATACACCCTCGGGAGGGATGCTTCTTGAGCAAGACGACTTCGGCGGCCGACCTCGGCCTGACCCTCACCGCGGATGATGAACAGGCGTTCTTCGGCTGGTTTCTGGCGAGCTATCTGTTCGGCAAGCGCATTTCCCAGAGCATCGCTGCCCAGGCGTGGTCAGTGCTCTATCGCAAATACGGCCGCGATACACCGCGCAAGCTGCTCAACCTGAGCTGGCAGCAACTGGTCAACTATCTGGGGGAAGGTCACTACCGGCGTTATGACGAGAGCACCGCGACGCGCTTGCTGGACGCCTGCCATTGGTTGCAGGAGGAACATGGTGGCAGCTTCGCTCGGCTGCGTGATGCCAGTGCTGACCGGAAAGATTTCGAGCGGCGCCTGCAGACATTGAAGGGCGTAGGCCCCAAGACCTGCGAGATCTTCATGCGCGAGGCGGGCCCCTTGCTGTTTCCCGGCTGAAGGTACACCGCCGGCACAGGGCCGGCGGTGGTCGAGACGAGCAGGTCAGCGCTATTTCTTATCCAGGTCGGCCTTGAGTCGGCTGCCGGCATAGGCCTGGGCGTCCTTGGCCTTCTGCACGACCGCAGCGGTACCAAAGAACTCGTGGGTGACGCCTGGATAGACCTTGCGCTCCACCTGGACTCCGGCCTGGCGCAGGGCGGTTTCCAGGAAGCCACCGTCATCACGCAGGGGGTCGATCTCGGCGTTGACGATGGTGACCGGCGGCAGCCCGTCGAGATCGGCCTTGGTCAGGTCCAGGCGCGGGTCCTTGAGGTCATCGGACGACCGGGTCACCTTATCGATGAACCATAGCATCATGGGGCGATTGAGCGGCTTGGCGTCGTCGTACTGCTCGTAGGATTGGGTATGGGTGTTGGTCTGGGCTACCGGATAGACCGACAGCACGTGCTTGGGCGCGGTGAGACCGGCCTTGCGTGCGGCGACAGCGGTCGCCACCGCCAGGTTGCCGCCAGCGCTTTCGCCCGCCAGCGCCAAGCGCTGGGGATCGCCATTGAGCGAGCCGGCGTGGGTGGTCACCCAGCGATAGGCCGCCAGGGCATCATCGTGAGCGGCAGGAAACTTGTATTCCGGGGCCTGGCGATAGTCCACCGAGACCACGATGGCATTGGCCTGCTTGGCCAGGCCGCGGGCGCCAGCATCGTAGACGTTACGGTCAGCGAAGACCCAGCCGCCACCGTGGAAATAGAGGATGACCGGGAAGGGGCCCTGACCTTCAGGGGTGTAGATGCGAGCGGGCAGCACGCCAGCAGCGCCGTCCACGGCACGGTCGACGCTGGTCACGCCAGGCACCAGTGCCTCGGCCTGGGTGGGTCGGCCTTCGTCCTGCAGGACGCCTTTGACGGCATCGGCGATGGTAGGCTGTTGCCGGGCCTGCTGGGCGGTCAGCTTTTCGATCGCCTTGGGATCGAAGCTGGCGTACTTGTTCAGTACCTTCTGCATGTCGGCATCGGTACGTGCCATGCTCTTGGCATTGCTGACCGCCTCGGCACCCAGCGAACGTTTATCCGGATCACGGGCGCAGCCGGCCAGGGCGATGCCGGCGCCCACCAGGGCCAGGGCGAGGAGGGTAGGTTTGCTACGCAAGACGGAAAGCGGCATGGCGGAAATCCTGTGCGAATTCGAGAGGCTTACCTCTAAACCGACAGGGTTAGCGCGCGAGAGGTTCCGGCGGACTACTGGCAAGACGCTGGCCATCGCGCTGCTGGGACTGCTGGCGACGGACGTCCTGGCCGGGCCGGCTGCCTACTGGCGCTGGCGCAGCACCACGGACAATCAGGAATTCTGCACCCAGACCCCGCCGGGTCCGGGTTGGATCAAGGTGGCGGGGCCCTTTCGCGACCTGCAATGCCGTGAACCGGGTAGCGTGTCGCTGCGCCGTTGGGCGGAGCCACCGCAGCAGCGATTCTAGTTCGAGCTTTCCGCTGCCTTGATCAGCGAGGCGCCGATCTCACCTTCGTAGTGCTGCCAGACCGGACGCATGGCCTCGCGCCAGCGCGCCCGCTGCTCGGGGGTGAGGGTCAGGATCTCGCTGCTGCCGGCGGCGACCAGGCGCGCGCGATCACGCTGGTTTTCCGCCTCGGATTGCTTCTTCACTTCGAAGGTCACCTGGTCGATGATTTCTTCCAGGGCGCTGCGCACGGCGAAGGGCAGTGTACGCCAGCGGTCGGCCTTGACGATCAGCATGTAGTCCAGAGCACCATGGTTGCTTTCGGTGAAGTAGCGCTGCTGCTGATCGAGGCGCTGGCTCCAGTAGTTGGACCAGGTGTTCTCGGTGGCGTTGACGGTGCCGCTGGCCATTGCCTTCGGGGTCTGGTTGAAGGGCAGCTTGACCGCCGTGGCGCCGAGCGCCTCGAACTGGCTCTGCAGCACATCGGAATTCTGGATGCGGAACACCAGGCCCTTGGCGTCACCGGGCTCGCGCAGTGGCTTGCGCGCCGACAACTGCTTGAGACCGTTGGGCCAATAGGCCAGGCCAATGATGCCGCTTGGTTCCAGGCTCAGCAGCAGTTGCCGGCCGCTGGGCCGGGACTGGAAGTGGTCGAGGGCGGCACGGCTCTCGAAGAGGAAGGGCAGGTCGAACAGCTTGAGCTTGGGGCTGAGGTCGGTGAGCTTGCTGATCGCCGGTGCCAGGATGTCCACCTTGCCATCCTGCAGGGCCTGCAGTTCGTTGGCATCGGTGAAGGCGGTGCCGCTGGGCATCACCTCCAGCTGTACCTGACCGGCGAGGCGCTGCGCCACCAGCTGCTGGAACAGCAGGGCGCCCTTGCCCTTGGGCGTGTCCGGCGCTACCACATGGGAAAACCTCAGGGTGATGACGTCGGCCTGAGCGGCCGTCAGGGGCAGGGCAACGGACAGCAGGGCGCAGAGGCCCAGGATAGACGACTTCATGAGAGCTCCTGGAGGCTGTTTTGGATTCCTTGTCGGGGCGTACTTTACCAGTGCGACGTCGGGTCGCAGGGCCTGTGGGAAGCCTCTGGCTGCCGTTTGGCGGATGACCGGGAGAATCGGCGGCGCGCTGACGTTCCAACAAGGCACACCCATAAGAAGGATGCGTCCATGAATACCGCTCAAACCGTTCGTTTGCCCGATGGCACTACCGTTCCGGCGCTGGGACAGGGTACCTGGCGCATGGGCGAGAACGCCGACCTGCATCGTCAGGAGGTCAGCGCCCTGCGTCAGGGCCTGGACCTGGGGCTCACCCTGATCGACACCGCTGAAATGTACGGCGAAGGCCGCGCCGAAGAACTGGTCGGCGAGGCCATTGCCGGGCGGCGTGACGAGGTCTTCCTGGTCAGCAAGTTCTATCCCAAGAACGCCACCGAGGCAGGGGTACCGCTGGCCTGCGAGCGTAGCCTCAAGCGGCTGGGCACCGATGTCATCGATCTCTATCTGCTGCACTGGCGTGGTCAGGTGCCGCTGATCGAGACGGTGATGGCGCTGGAGAAGCTGCGCGACGAAGGCAAGATCCGCCACTGGGGTGTTTCCAATCTCGATACCAGCGACATGCTGGAGCTGGGCGACGACCGTTGCAGCGCCAACCAGGTGCTCTACAACCTGGAACAGCGTGGCATCGAGCATGACCTGCTGCCCTGGTGCCAACGTCAGCAGATGCCGGTGATGGCCTACTGTCCGCTGGGGCAGGGCGGTGACCTCCTGCGCCATCCTACGTTGGCCACCCTGGCGGAGCGACACCAGGCTACGCCTGCGCAGATCGCCCTGGCCTGGGTGTTGCGCCAACCGGGGGTGATCGCCATTCCCAAAGCGGGCGATGCCGGTCACCTCGAGGAAAACGCTCGCGCCCTGGATCTGCGTCTGACTGATGACGATCTGGCGCTGCTCGATGGTGCCTTCCCGCCACCTCAGAGCAAGACGCCGCTGGCGATCATCTAGCCGCCGCGGATCAACCGACGCAGGGGAAAGCGGTTGGGGTGGCAGGCTTCGGCCACCCGCCGTGCCACGGGCAGGGGTTCGTCGTCCAGCCAGGCCGCCAGCAGTTCGGCGGCCAGTGGCGTGGTGACCAGACCGCGCGAGCCGTGGGCCAGATTGAGATAGAGGCCCGCGCGCCAGGGAGCCGCCTGCTCGGGTACCTGGCGGGCATCGTAGGCCAGCGCCTGGTATCGCTGGGCGAAAAGCGCTTCGTCCACGACCGGGCCCACCAGGGGTAGGTAGTCCGGCGACGTGCAGCGGAAAGCGACGCGGCCTTCCAGGGCGTGCGCCTCATGACTGGCCGCCAGTTCTGGCGACAGCTCGGCGAGCAGTTGCAGGTTGCTGAGGTGCTCCGCCTGACTGGGCTCGGTGTCGTCGCGATCGAAGACGAAGCTGGCGCCCAGACAGTGGCGGCCTTCACGCGCCGGGGCAAGATAGCCTTCGCCACATACTACGGTTGCCAGCGCTTGACTGGCTGGGGTTTCCGGCAGATTGGACAGCTGTCCGCGAATCGCCTTGAGCGGCAGCTCGGGTAGCAGTGTTCTGGCCTGGGCGGCACTGGCCACCACGACGACCGTCGCCTGCAGGTCCGCACGATCAGTGACTACCTGCCAACCGGTCGCGATTTGCTGCAACGCGGTCACGACGGTCCCGGTGATCAGCTCGATGTTGGGATGCGCCAGCCAGTGCGCGCACAGCGCCGGTGGATGGACCCAGCCGCCTTCTGGAAAGAACAGGCCGCCTGCGGTCAGGCCGATCCCTGCACGGGCGCTGGCGGCGTCGCGGTCCAGCGGTTGCAGCAGATCGCTGGGAAAGTGCGCCGCCAACTGGGCCTGGCGCTGGGCATCCTTGGCGGTCAGCGCCAGTTGCAACACCCCACAGGGCGACCAGGCCGCTCCCGGCGGCAGGGCCTGCAGCTCGCGCAGGGTCAGGCCGAACCCGTCCAGGATCAGCCGGCTGAGCGAGGTGTCATGGGCCGACAGCTTGAGGTAGAGCACGCCCTGGGGATTGCCGGAGGCCTCCTGCGCGGGCGCCCCGTGGCGCTCTATGACCCTGACCTGCCAGCCGCGGCGGGCGAGGCTGGCCGCGGTGGCGCACCCGGCGAGTCCTGCGCCTATCACGATCGCCGTTCGCGGACCCTGGCACCGCGGCGGACGCCCATACCAGGGAACGCTCGCGCCGATGGCAGGACGCTCCAGCACGCCGGCCAGCATCTCCCGCTTGTGGCCGAAACCCGGCACCTTGGCCATGGCGAAGCCCGCTTCGTTGAGGCCTCGACGGACGAAGCCGGCACAGGTGAAGGTGGCCAGGGTGGTGCCGGGATGGGACAGGCGCGCCAGCTCGGCGAACAGCGCAGGCGTCCACATTTCGGGATTCTTCGCCGGGGCGAAGCCATCCAGGAACCAGGCGTCACAACGGGCATCCAGCTCGGGCAGGCGCTCCAGTACATCGCCAATCAGCAGGGTGAGGGTGATACGGCCGTTACCCAGAATCAGTCGCTGAAAGCCTGGGTGGATGGCCTGGTACTGCTGCTGCAGCGCTGTGCTGTAGGCCGCCAGTTCCGGCCAGAGGGTCAAGGCTTGGGCGAGATCGGCGGCGGTCAGCGGAAAGCGCTCGACACTGACGAAATGCAGGCGCGCACCCTGGGGGCCAGGGCCTCGAACAGCTGCCAGGCGCATAGAAAGTTGAGGCCGGTGCCGAAGCCCGTCTCGCCGATGGTGAAAACGTCGCCCGCCGACAGCGCCGCGAAGCGCTCGGGCAGCCGATTCTGTTGCAGGAAGACGTAGCGAGTTTCTTCTAGGCCGCTGGCGCGGGAGAAATAGACATCGCCATAGGCGCGGGAGAGGGGTTGCCCGGAGGCATCCCAGTCGAGCTGGGCGTGCTGGAAATCGGTCATGAGCGGCGCGGCCTGGAATTCAGGGCGCGCAGTCTAATGGATCAGGGGCAGCCGGTCAGACGTTGCTGACGGATTGGCGCATCAGGCCCTGTGCGGTTTGCAGCCGTTCGACATAGCGGTCGATCTGGTTGAGGGCTTCTTCGCGACTGAAGAAGGGGCCTTCCAGGGTGCCTTCGCGGGTGGTGAAGAAGAATTGACCGTTGACCACGCTGACGCGCTCGCTACGGAAATGGGTGCTGGCACCGGGGTCGTCATTGCGTTTGCCGAACATGAGAATCTCCTCCTCGTCTTGCCAACAGACCATGCCGAGCGCTGCGGGTTGCCCCGCTCGGCCGATTTCCTGTCCGTTGGTCTTCCTTAGGTGTAGCACCCTAGCGGCCGCTGCGCTTGGGTGGAAAAAGCCCGCCGAAATTGTGAGAGTGGTCACGCGGCACAGGACCTCGCCGGGTGGAGATAGCCCTGAACCAGGTGGCTTTCGCGTTATAACCACAGCGTGATCCGATCTTTCCCGCTCGCTCTGGCGAGCGGCATAGTGCCGCTATCCCTACCTGCATCAGGAGAACTGCCAATGACCATCCGTCTGGGCGATATCGCCCCCGATTTCGAACAGGATTCCAGCCTGGGCCGCATCCGCTTTCATGAGTGGCTGGGCGACAGCTGGGGCGTGCTCTTCTCCCATCCCGCCGACTTTACCCCGGTGTGCACCACCGAGCTGGGCCTCACCGCCAAGCTCAAGGACGAATTCGCCAAGCGCGACGTCAAGGTGATCGCCCTCTCGGTGGACGGCCTGGAATCGCACCAGGGCTGGATCAAGGACATCGAGGAAACCCAGGCCACCGCCGTGGGCTTTCCGATCCTGGCCGACGCCGATCGCAGCGTCTCGACCCTCTACGACATGATCCATCCCAATGCCAACGACACCCTGACGGTGCGTTCGCTGTTCATCATCGATCCGCAGAAGAAGGTGCGGCTGTCGATCACCTATCCGGCCAGCACCGGTCGCAACTTCGACGAGATCCTGCGGGTGATCGATTCCCTGCAGCTCACCGACAATCACAAGGTTGCGACCCCGGGCAACTGGAAGGATGGCGATGACGTGGTCATCGTGCCGTCGCTCAAGGACGAGGAAGAACTCAAGCGGCGTTTTCCCAAGGGCTATACCGCGGTCAAACCTTATCTGCGCCTGACCCCCCAGCCCAATCGCTGACATCTCGGGTGACAAGAAAACCCCGGCTCAGGCCGGGGTTTTGTTTTTCTGGTTATAACTAAGTGCCTAAAGGATATTTTTAGGGAATAAGAAGCCCTTGCTAAGGTCCGCTCAATCCTTTTCGAGCGGCGCGACACCGCTCCTTTTATCCTGGAGGCGGCGATGCAGGTGGTGACTTTGGCGGGCAGTCCGGGAGCGCGGTCGCGCTCCACCGGCGTGCTGGATCTGGCGGCGAACTGGCTACAAGCACGCGGCGTGGAGTTGTCGCGCTGGCGTATCCAGGACTTTCCCGCTGCCGACCTCATCGGTGCCCGCTTCGACAGCCCACCGGTGGTGGAGCTGATCGCCCAGCTGCAGGCCGCCGATGGCCTGGTGATCGCCACTCCTGTCTACAAGGCCTCCCTGGCCGGCGCCCTCAAGACCCTGCTGGACCTGCTGCCCGAGCGCGCCCTGAGCCACAAGGTGGTGCTACCCCTGGCCACCGCCGGCTCCAGCGGTCATCTCCTGGCCATCGACTACGCGCTGAAGCCGGTGCTCTCGGCGCTCAAGGCCCAGGAAATCCTCAACGGCGTCTTCGCCGACGACAGCCAGGTCAGCTACACCGAGACCGGTGTCGCCCTGATCCCGGCGCTGGAGCAGCGTCTCTACGAATCCCTCGAACAATTCCACGCGGCCCTGGCGCGGCGTCCCCAGCCCCTGACCCCCGAGCTCCTGGCCGATCGCATCGGCCAGGCACGCTGGGGCATCTGACCCGGAGCCTCAACCATGCAGTTCTCCTTCAAGCGTTCGCTGCTCGCCGTTTCCCTGCTGACCCTGGCCACCGGCCTGGCGCAGGCGCAAGAGACGGTCCGTATCGGTTACCAGAAGTACGGCACCCTCATCACTCTCAAGGCCCGTGGCACCCTGGAGCAGCGGCTGGCCAGGGACGGCGTCAAGGTGCAATGGACCGAATTCCCCGGCGGCCCCCAGCTGCTGGAAGGCCTCAACGTCGGCAGCATCGACTTCGGCGTGACCGGCGAGACGCCACCGGTGTTCGCCCAGGCAGCCGGTGCCGATCTGGTCTATGTGGCCCATGAGCCACCGGCGCCTACCAGCGAAGCCATCCTGGTGCCCAAGGATTCGCCGATCCGCTCGCTGGCCGATCTCAAGGGCAAGAAGATCGCCCTGAACAAGGGCTCCAACGTCCACTACCTGCTGGTACAGGCACTGGCCAAGGCCGGCATTCCCTACCGTGACATCCAGCCGGTGTACCTGCCGCCGGCCGATGCCCGCGCCGCCTTCGAACGCGGTGCGGTGGACGCCTGGGTGATCTGGGATCCCTACCAGGCCGCCGCCGAGACCCAGTTGCAGGCACGCACCCTGACCGATGCCACCGGGCTGGCCGACAACCACCAGTTCTATCTGGCCACCCGCAGCTTCGCCAAGGCCCATCCCGAGCAAGTCGGCGCCATCGTCGACGAGGTGCGTTCGGTGGGCGAATGGGCAAAGGCCCACCCGGATGAGGTCGCCGCCCAGGTGGCACCGCTGCTGAACCTGCCGCTGGACACCGCCGAACGAGTGGTCAAGCGGCAAGGCTATGGCGCCCAGTTCATCAGCCCCGAGGTGGCCGCGCAGCAGCAGAAGATCGCCGATGCCTTCACCACCCTCAAGTTGATTCCCAAGCCGCTGACGATCCGCGACGTGGTGTGGACGCCACCCGCCAGCCTGCAGACCGCCACTGCCCAACCCTGATCCCGCTTCCTGGAGAACGCCCCATGAGTCTCGACATCTTCTGGTTCCTGCCGACCCACGGCGATGGCCATTACCTGGGTACCGCCGAAGGCGCCCGCGCCGTCGACCACGGCTACCTGAGCCAGGTCGCCCAAGCTGCCGACCGCCTGGGCTTCGGCGGGGTGCTGATCCCCACCGGCCGCAGTTGCGAGGATTCCTGGCTGGTGGCCGCCTCGCTGATTCCGGTCACCCAGAAACTCAAGTTCCTGGTGGCCCTGCGGCCCGGGATCATCTCGCCCACGGTAGCGGCGCGGCAGGCAGCCACCCTGGATCGTCTCTCCGGCGGTCGGGCACTGTTCAATTTGGTCACCGGTGGCGACCCGGACGAGCTGGCCGGTGACGGTCTACACCTGTCCCACAGCGAGCGTTATGAAGCCTCGGTGGAATTCACCCGCATCTGGCGCCGCGTGCTGGAAGGCGAGACGGTGGACTACGAGGGCAAGCACATCCAGGTGAAGGGCGCCAAGCTGCTCTATCCGCCGCTGCAGCAACCGCGCCCACCGCTGTATTTCGGCGGCTCCTCCGACGCTGCCCAGGATCTGGCCGCCGAGCAGGTGGAGCTGTACCTGACCTGGGGCGAACCGCTGGACGCGGTGCGCGAGAAGATCGAGGCGGTCAAGGCCAAGGCCGCCGCCCAGGGGCGCACGGTGCGCTTCGGCATCCGCCTGCACGTGATCGTCCGCGAGACCAATGAGGAAGCCTGGCGGGCGGCTGATCGGCTGATCGCCAATCTCGATGACGCCACCATCGAAAAGGCCCAGGCCGCCTTCGCCCGCTTCGACTCGGTCGGCCAGCAGCGCATGGCGGCGCTGCATGGGGGGCGTCGCGACAAGCTGGAGATCGCGCCCAACCTCTGGGCCGGTGTCGGCCTGGTGCGTGGTGGTGCCGGGACGGCGCTGGTCGGTGACGGTCCCACCGTAGCCGCGCGGGTCAAGGAATACGCCGCCCTGGGCATCGACACCTTCATCTTCTCCGGCTACCCGCACCTGGAGGAATCCTACCGGGTGGCCGAACTGCTGTTCCCGCACCTGCCGGTCAGGCGCCCGACCCGAGTGGAAGGCGCCAACTACGTGAGCCCCTTCGGCGAGATGGTGGCCAACGACATCCTGCCGCAGAAAGCGGCGCAGAGCTGAGGGAGGCCGGCATGAGCAGCACCACCGAACGCCTCTTGCAGCGGCTGGCACCCTGGCTGGTACCCGTGGCCCTGCTCGTCGCCTGGCAGCTGTCGGTCAGCAGCGGCCTGCTGTCGAGCCGCATCCTGCCGTCACCGGCGGCGGTGCTGGAAGCCGGCTGGAGCCTGGTCAAGAGCGGTGAGCTCTGGCAACACCTGGCCATCAGCGGTTGGCGCGCCGGCATTGGCTTCGCCATCGGCGGAGGCATCGGCCTGGCGCTGGGTTTCCTCACCGGGCTGTCGAAGTGGGGCGAGCGCCTCCTCGACAGCACCCTGCAGATGGTGCGCAACGTGCCGCACCTGGCGCTGATCCCGCTGGTGATCCTCTGGTTCGGCATCGACGAGTCGGCCAAGCTGTTCCTGGTGGCCCTGGGGGTGTTCTTTCCCATCTACCTCAATACCTACCACGGCATCCGCAACGTCGATCCGGCGCTGGTGGAGATGGCCCGCAGCTACGGCCTGTCCGGCGCGCGGCTGTTCTGGCACGTGGTATTGCCAGGTGCCCTGCCGGCCATCCTGGTAGGGGTGCGCTTCGCCCTCGGCCTGATGTGGCTGACGCTGATCGTCGCCGAGACCATTTCCGCCAGCTCCGGCATCGGCTACCTGGCGATGAACGCCCGGGAATTCCTGCAAACCGACATCGTGGTGCTGGCCATCCTGCTCTACGCCATCCTTGGCAAGCTGGCTGATCTCGCCGCCCGCGGCCTGGAGCGCGCCTGGTTGCGCTGGCACCCGGCCTATCAGAAGGGAGCCCACGCATGACCAGTCTGCAAGCCGTTCCGCCGCTCTCCCGCGGCATCGCCCTGAAGCTGCAACAGGTGGTGAAGACCTTTGGCGAGCGCACCGTGCTCCATGGGATCAATCTGGACATCCCGGCTGGCCAGTTCGTCGCCGTGGTGGGGCGCAGTGGTTGCGGCAAGAGCACTCTGCTGCGCCTGGTGGCCGGTCTCGACCGCGCCAGCGGCGGCACCCTGCTGGGGCAGGACGAACCCCTGGCCCAGCACCGCGAGGACACCCGGCTGATGTTCCAGGACGCGCGCCTGCTGCCCTGGAAACGCATCATCGACAACGTCGGCCTGGGGCTCAAGGGCGATTGGAAACCCCGCGCCCTGGAAGCCCTGGAGGCGGTCGGCCTGGCCGACCGCGCCCAGGAGTGGCCCTCGGCGCTGTCCGGAGGCCAGAAGCAGCGCGTGGCCCTGGCCCGCGCCCTGATCCACCAGCCGCGCCTGCTCCTGCTGGACGAGCCGCTGGGCGCCCTGGATGCCCTGACCCGCATCGAGATGCAGCAACTCATCGAAGGCCTCTGGCACCGCCATGGCTTCACCGTGCTGCTGGTCACCCACGACGTGGGCGAGGCGGTGGCCCTGGCCGACCGCGTAGTGCTCATCGAAGACGGCCATGTCGGCCTGGATCTCGACGTCACCCTGGCACGCCCCCGAGCCGCGGGTGACGCCCAACTGGCGCGCCTGGAAGCCGAGGTGCTGGCCCGGGTGCTGCAGCAGCCGCTCAATCCCGATCTACCGGAAATCGTGCAACCCCTGCCCACGCAACTGCGCTGGGCCTACTGATCGCTCATCCAAGGAGTTCTGCCATGACCATCAAGGCCATCAACGTTCGCAACCAGTTCAAGGGCACCATCAAGGAAATCATCGAAGGCTCGGTGCTCTCCGAGATCGACGTCCAGACCGCCGCCGGCATCGTCACCTCGGTCATCACCACCCGCTCGGTCAAGGAGCTGGAGCTGGTGGTGGGCAGCGAGGTGATCGCCTTTGTCAAATCCACCGAGGTGTCCATCGCCAAGTTGTAGGGGCGGTCTGGCCGTGACGAAACCCGCCCTGGTGGCGGGTTTTTTCGTCGTCTGTTGGGCTTCGCTGCGCTTAGCCCAACCTACGGGGTGTCACGTGGGGCGTAGGTTGGGTTGAGCGCAGCGAAGCCCAACGGGGAGGCTGATCCACGTATTGCCACGAATCTGCAACCTGCGTCGGTTCCAATGCCGCTTTTGCCTGGAGGAACAGGAGTGCGGCGACAAAGGGGCGTGGCGCTGCTGATGGCGCTCTGGGCGCTGGCGCTGGTGGCGGCCTTGTTGCCGGTGCTGCTGGCCGAAGGGCGAGCCGAATTGCAGCGAGCGCGGTTACTGGAGCACGAGACCCTGGCGCGGGCGCTGGCGGCGGGCGCCGAGCAGGTGGTCACGCAGGGGCTGGTGCAGGCCGGGGCGCGGCAGCGACCGGAGTTCTGGCAGAGCCTGAGAGGCGAGGTGCTGGCCTATGAGGTGGAGGGCGCTACGGTCCGCGCCCAGCTACGCGATCTGCATGGCTGCTTCAACATCAACGCCCTGGCCGGTCCGGAGCGCGATCTGGCGTTGCGGCAGCTGAAATGGTTGCTGGAGCAACGTCCTGGGGGATTGGGCGAGCCGGGGCTGACGGCCCAGGCCTTTGCCGAGCGACTCGCTGATTGGGTCGATGCCGATGGCGAAGCCCACGAATTCGGTCTGGAGACCGCTGAGGCTCTGCGGCTGGCGCCGCCGGTGCTGGTGCCCAATCTGCCGCTGGCCGAGATTGGCGAGCTGGATCTGATCGTGCCGGCGCGGCCCGGACGGCATCTGCAGCTGCGCGAACTCTGTGCGCTGCCCGACACCGGTGGCTGGCGACTCAATGCCAATGCCCTGGGGATGGGTCAACTACCGCTGCTGGAGGCGCTGTTTCTCGGCGAGGTGCCGCGGGAGACGCTGCAGCTGCTGATCACCGCGCGGCCGGCGCAGGGGTACGCCAACGTCGAAGCCTTGCGTGAGGCCCTGCCCGGAGTAGGGGAGGAGACCTTCACCTTGTTGACCCAGCGCCTGATGCTCAACAGTGGGGATTTTCTGCTCGGGGTGGAGGTGCGACGCGATGGTCAGGTCTTTCGCCAGGTACGGCAGCTGGCGGCCCAGGGCGTGAGTCGCTGGCACGCGGCGGTACCGGCACAACGGGTGCGCTGGCTGGCGACCCGGGACACCACCCTTTGGGTGCCTGGGCCGGGTGGGTCGGAGGCGTTGCAGTAGGTTGAGGGTGGCGGCTATCAGGGCGGCGGTCTGGCGCTGAAACCTCCTGTAGGAGCGGCCCGTGGCCGCGATCACCTGGCGACCGATTCGAGCACCGGTGGCAAAGGCCGCACGGTGTTGCACGCTACGACCGAGAAACCAGCGCAGGCTTTTCCACAGGTGACTCCGTTGCACGGGGCATGCCCTCACCCCAACCCTCTCCCAAGGGGAGAGGGACTGTCGGAGCAGGCGATTGCATCCATCAACTCCAGCCGGATCACGATCAGCGGTTATAACCTCGCCCGCAGGAGCGCCTTGTTGGCGGACTGGCATCGCCGTGATTGGCGGATGACCGATTCGGGCAGAAGTGAAAGACGCTGCGTGCTTTTCCCCGCTACGGACGAGAGTCCGGCGTAGGGCGGAAAAAAGGCGCAGCCTTTTCCGCGGGTGACTCCGTTGCGCGGGGCATGCCCTCACCCAACCCTCTCCCAGGGGAGAGGGGGCTGTTGGAGCAGGCGATCATCTCTAGCTTCTGTGGCTAGATCGCGATGAGTCGTTATGGCTGTGCTTGTAGGCGCGGCCGCAGCGGCGGACCCCCATGGCCGCGATTCCCAGGGTTTGGTGGAAAACGCTGCGCGGTTTTCCACGCTACGGACGAGCGTCTGGTGTAGGGTGGAAAACGGTACAGCCTTTCCCGCGCGCACCTAGAAGAGGCGGGTGCTGTTCGCCAATCTACGCGACGGATTTCGCATCCGCGGGAAAGCAAAAAGCTCCTGCGATCGTTACCGACCGGGGAGCCTGGCTATCGCCGACTCGATCAGACGCCGATGGGGCCGCCGTCGAGCTTCTGGATCACCACGGTGGAGGCGCGGGGGCGCACCTTGGTGCCGGCCGGGGTGGCCTCGGTGGCGACTTCGCTGAAGGGCCAGTTGTCCGGATGCTGGACGTTGATGAACATGGTCGTGAGGTCCGGCGTCCAGGTGATGCCGGTGATCTCGCAGCCGTTGGGGCCGACCAGGAAGCGGCGCAGGGCGGTCTGGTTGGTGGCCGAGATGGCGACCTGCTTGCCGCTGCCATCCACCACCTGGGCCGGGATGACCGCCAGCAACTGGTCGTTGGTGTACTCGGCCACGGCGTTGTCGCTGTTGTCGGTCTCGATCCAGAGGATGCCGCGGCTGTCGAAGGCCAGGCCGTCGGGGCTGGCGAACTGGTTGAGTTCGGTCAGGCCGGAGCGGTTGATGTCGGGTGCAGCGCCGGCGTCCGCACCAAAGACGAAGATGTCCCAGGTGAAGTCTGTCTGGTTGCTGTTGTCCTTCCAGCGCACGATGTGGCCGTTGACGTTGGGTACCCGCGGATTGGCGGCGTTGGCGGCGGTGCGCGCCGAGTTGTTGGTGAGGGTGACGTAGACCTCACCGGTGAAGGGGTTGACCGTGGTCCACTCCGGGCGGTCCATTGGAGTCGCGCCCACCGCATCGGCGGCCCCTCGGGTGTTGAGGATGATGCCGGCCAGGTCGCCATAGAGGGCGCCCAGGGTACGGCCGTCCTTGGTCGGCGCATTGACCGTCAGCGGCAGCCACTTGCCGTTGCCGCCGTCGTCGAAACGGGCCACGTAGAGGGTACCGTTGTCCAGGTACTTGGCACCGGTGGCCAGGCGGTTGGCAGGGTTGGCGTCGGCCGGATCCCAGGCAGCGGCGGAGACGAACTTGTAGATGTATTCGTTGCGCGAGTCGTCGCCCATGTAGAACGCCAGCGGCTGGCCAGCGACCGGAACGCCATAGGCCGAGCCCTCGTGGCGGAAGCGGCCCATGGCGGTTCGCTTGGTGGCCGGGGCGGCGCTGTCATAGGGATCGATCTCGACGATGTAGCCATAGCCGCTGGCTTCGTTGCGGAAGTCCTGGCTGGCGCTGGCGCCGGTGGGGGTCAGGTCGAAGCGGCGGAATTCGTTGTCCACCTCGCTGGCGTCACCCGCTGCCGTCTCCCAGCCGTAGTTGCTCTTGTTGGTGATGCCGATACGCTTCTGATCCACCGGCAGGGTGCCTTTGTTGACGAAGATGCCCGGCCAGTTTTCCTCGCAGGTGAGGTAGGTGCCCCAAGGGGTGAAGCCGTTGCCGCAGTTGTTGTTGGTGCCGCGGGTACGGGTGCCATCGGGCGAGAAGGGGGTGACCAGATTGGCGTTGCCACGCAGCGGACCGGCGATCTCCATGGGCGTGGCGCTGGTGAAGCGACGGTTGAGCGCATCGTTGGTGACGACCTGCCAGTTGCCGTTGACCTTGCGGATATGGATCACCGCCGCGCCATGGGCGTTGATCTCCTTGCGCACTTCCTCGGCGGGGCGCTTGCCGTTGGTGGTGGTCGGGCCGTTGGGGTGCAGCACCTTCTGGTCGATGTATTCGTAGTTGATGGCCAGCAGGCCGTCGCTGCTGGAGTTGTTCAGCGGGAAGAAGTGCATGCCGTCGTGGTGCATGCCGGCCGCATTGGCCTGGTCGGTGGAGGTATTGCTGCCATCGCTGCGCCAGGCATTGGCCAGGTTGTTCAGTGGGGTACCCCAGGGCGCCAGGATGCGAGCGCTGTAACCGGCGGCCAGGACGATGGCGTCGAGATGGGCACCGCGAATGGATTCGAAACCAAGCTTGAGCTGCGGCGTCGGGCTGGGCTGGCTGGGCGCCGGATCGTCATGGGAGCCGCCACCGCCGTCGAAGCAGGCAGTCAGGCTACCGCCAGCGATCATCGCGATGGCGGCGCCCAGGCCGCCTTTCATGACACTGCGGCGCGACAGGTAACGGTCGACGACGGCGTCCAGCGGTTCGTTGCCGCTTTCGTTGCGGTTACGGTCGTCGCTCGTGAAAGTGCTCATGCGCAAAGCTTCCTTGGTTGATCACGGGAGCCGGCGACTTTAGGAAGCCTCTGTGATGGTCTGGTGACCGAAAAGTTACAGGTCGTTATTTACCGCTCGTCGACATGTAACATTTTGTAACCAGCTGTTTTGTCATGAATTTGTAGCTTTTCACCGCCTAGGATGCCGCCCTCTCTAGCGCGCAAGGCGGACATCGGATGGGCAACTGGGCACGACGCCAGGTCTTGGGTTGGCTCGCGGCGGGCGCCACGGCGCCGCTGCTGGGCGGCTGTGCCCAGGGCTTTTCCAGCCGCCCGGTGGATGCCGATCTGCAACTGCTCTATGTCGCCGATACCCTGGATGCCCGCGAGCCCGGCTGGCCGGTGGTGCCCCGGGTCCGCCTGGGACCGGCTGGCCGCATCGGTGCCGCGCCCTGGCGCACCGGTGCCGATGCGGCGCGTCTTGCGCCTGGGCTCGCGCCCCTGCTCGATGCCAGTCGTGGCGACGGCCAGCGCTACGGTGGCTATGCCGCCCTGGCCGCCCAGTTGGCCCACCTGCGTGCTCGCCAGGGCGCGACCCGCAGCCTGACCCTGGAGAACGGCCAGTGCTGGAACGGCAGCGGCCTGACGCAATTGACCCGCGGCGAGGCTGGAGTCGATGGCAGCCAGTTGCTGGGCAGCGAGGCCCGGGTCAGCAGTGACGAGCGTCTGCTCTGGCCCAAGCGCAGCGCCGCCCTCTATCGCCGCTACGGTCGTCCGGTACTGGGCGCCACCCTCACCGAGGAACAGCGCAGCGACCTGGGCGTCGCTCCTTTCACCCTGGTCGAGCGCGACGGCGTGCGTATCGCCCTGGTCGGGGTGACCGATCCCTATGCCAGCGACCAGCAGGCGCCCCTGGCCGACTGGTATGCCCGGCTGCGCCCGGTGCTGGCCGAGGCACGGGACAAGGCCGATCTGCTGGTGGTGCTGGCCGATGTCGGCACTGGACCTGGGCTGTGGCTGGCCGAGCGCCTGAAGGAGGCGGACCTTCTGCTGTGCGCCCGCGGCCAGGATCTCTGGCCTGAGCTGATTCCGGTGATGCGTGGCAGTGGTCGCCCCTTGCCGGTCTGCCTGCCCGGTACCCGGGGCATCGGTATCTTCGAGATCCGCTGCCGGGGCGGTCGCGATGGCTGGCGCCTGGACGCCGTCTTCCATCCGGTGCAGGCCGAGCGCGTGCTCGACCGCACCCTGCTGGAAAACTACCAACGGCAGCTGGCGGTGGCCCGGGCGCCCCACGCGGGCTGGCTCGACCAGCGCCTGGCGCGCGCGCCGATGGATCTCTGGCGCCGCGACCTGCTCGGCGGCAGCTGGGACGCCCTGATCGCTGCGGCCCTGGGGGGCAGCGAGGCGCAGCCGGTGCTGCTGCCTGGCCTGAGATACGACCTGCCGCTGCGGCGGGGCGACTGGATCACCCGTGAACACCTGATCGCCCTCTGTGGTGGCCATGACGCCACGGTGCTGGAGTTGCCTATTACGGCCGATGGCCTGCGCACGCTCCTGGAAGAGGCTGCCGACAACCGCTTCGGCGAGCCTCTGCTACTGGACAACAGCCAGGACCTGCCGCGGTTGGTAGGTGCTCCGTGGAGCTGTCGCTATGGCGCCCCCCGTGGCCAGCGTATCCCGCTTCTGCAGGTGCCCCTGGGCGCCGCCTTCACCTGTCGCACCTTTGCCCTGGGGCCTGACCTGGGCACTGGCGAGGCGCTCTGGCAACGCCTGGAAGCCTATCTACGCGCCCGGCCCGCCGACTGGGGCCTGGCGCCGTTGCCGGTGCCCCGACTGGAGTTCGTCGAAGGCCATCCGGGCTGGCATCCGCTGGCCGCCTTGCGCCGGCGGCAGGAGCGGCTGGCCTGATGGCGCGGCTGCTCATCCATCCCCTGGCATTGCGGCTGCTGACCCTGCTCTGGCTGGGCATCGCCGCCTGGCTGGCGGCGCGGGTGGTCTGCGATCTGCGCCTGTTGTGGCTGCCGACGCCCGCGCCCAGCGTCCAAAGCGAGCCGTCATCCGCCACGGATCTGCTGGCCAGCCACTGGCGCACCGCCAGCCAGGCGGCGCCCAGCACCCTGCCGATCCAGTGGGTCGGGGCGATCAAGGCGGTGCCCATCGACGGCTCGGTGGTGGTCCTGCGCCATGGCGATCGCCAGCGGTCCCTGGTCCTGGGCGACAGCCTTGCGCCTGGCCTGGTGCTGACCGCCATCGACGCCCAGGGCCTGGTCTTCAGCCGCGCCGGCCGCGAAGAGCGGCTGCCCTGGCCCGCGCCGCGTGAGCTGGTGGGCCTCGCAGCCAGCGGTACGGCCAAGCCGACCACTGTCAAGGCGCCGCCCACGCTGGTGGCGGAGGAGGGCGACCTGGCCAGCCTGCTTCGCCGCATTCGTGCCACCCCGGTCCGCGAGCATGGCGAGTTGACCGGCTACCGCCTGCAACCTGGCGCCGAACCGGCCTTCTTCAGCGGCCTCGGACTTGAGCCCGGGGACGTGCTGCGCCGGGTGGATGCCGTCCCCGTGGCCGATACCCGGGCGCTGCTGCAACGCCTGCCGCACTGGCGCGCCACCGGCGCCCTGACCCTGGAACTGGAACGTCAGGGTCACGCCCTGGCCCTACCCGTGAGACTGTCCCTGTGAAGAAACGCAGCTATTGCGGCCTGCTCCTCGCCTTCTGGCTGCTCGGTGCCCAGGCCGAACAACGCTTCGAGGTCAATTTCGAGAACACCGAGATCGATCTGTTCATCGAGAGCGTGGGACGCATCACCGGCACCAACTTCGTCATCGACCCGCGGGTGCGTGGCACCCTGACGGTGCGCAGCGCCCAGCCCCTGGCCGCCGACGACGTCTATGCCCTGGCCCTGGCCCAGTTGCGCGCCAATGGCTATGCCGCGGTGGAGCTGGACGATGGCAGCGTGAAGATCCTGCCGGACCAGGCGGCCCGGACCGAGCCGCTGCCGGTGGAGGTGGACGACGGCGCCCCGGCCAAGCCCGGTGCCGGGGATACCGTGGCCACCCGGGTATTCGCCGTGCGCGGTGGCAATCTCGACCAGTTGCTGGGCATCGTCCGCCCGCTGATGGACGCCCGGGTCGGGGTGGCCACGCCCTATCCCGCCAGCAACCTGCTGGTAGTGACCGACTGGCGCAGCAACCTCAGCCGCATTGGCCAGCTGCTGGCGCGGCTGGATCGCGGTCGCGACGAACCGGTGGAAATGATCGTTCTGCGCCATGCCCAGGCGCGCGACACCGCGCCCCTGGTGGAGCGCCTGCTGGCCAGCCGCGGCCAGGCCGGCGGCGGGGTCCAGGTGCTGGCCGACGCCCGCAGCAATGCCCTCATGGTGCGCGGCGACGAAGCCGTCCGCCGCCAGGTACGCCGCCTGGTCGCCGAGCTGGACGTCTCCCGCGATGCCGCCAGCGACACCGAGGTGGTCTATCTGCACCACGCCAAGGCCGGCGAGGTGGTCAAGGTGCTGCGCGGGCTCAGCGGCGAGGTCACCCAGGACGCGCGGGTGGAGATTCCCGTGACGGCACCGCCCATGGTTAATACCACCCCTGTAGAAGGTGGTGGGGAGGGGGAGGCTCCTCCTGCCAAGGGCGGTGGTGGGACGTTGGCGCCCGGCGCGCCTGGCATTCGCCTGGAAGCGGACATGGGTACCAACTCCATCGTGCTGATCGGCCCGCCGCGAGAGCTGGCCGCCTACAAGCGCATCATCAGCCAGTTGGACATCCGCCGTGCCCAAGTGGTGGTGGAGGCGATCATCGCCGAGATCACCGACACCAAGGCCAACCAGCTCGGCGTCCAGTGGCTGTTCCTCGATCGCAACGGCAACCTGCCGGCGGGCGGTGTCAACTTCACCAACGGCACGCCCATCAACGGTATCGCCGCCGCCGCGGCCAACCAGGACACCAGTGCCCTGGGCAGTCTGCTCTCGGGCATGCAGGGCATCTCCGCCGGGGTCGGGCGCATCGGTGGCAGCGGGCTGAACTTCGTCACCCTGTTGCAGGCCATGCGCAGCGAGAGCGGCTTCAACCTGCTGTCGACACCGACCTTGCTGACCCTGGACAACGCCGAGGCCTCCATCATGGTCGGCCAGGAAGTGCCCTTCGTCACCGGCTCGGTCACCAGCAACAACGCCAATCCCTACCAGACCATCGAGCGCCGCGAAGTGGGGGTGAAGCTGCGGCTCAAGCCGCAGATCAACGAGGGCGACACGGTGCGCATGGAGATCGTCCAGGAGGTCTCGTCGCTGGCCGACAACGTGCGTGCCAGCGACGTGGTCACCAACAAGCGCGAGATCAAGACCACGGTGATGGTGGAGGACAATGGCCTCATCGTCCTCGGCGGCCTGATCAGCAACGAGGGCAACGACAGCGACCAGCGCGTACCGCTGCTGGGCGACGTGCCGGTGCTGGGCAATCTCTTCAAGTCGCGTACCCGCTCCAGCACCAAGCAGAATCTGGTGGTGTTCATCCGCCCGCGCATCCTCCGGGATCCGGCGCTGGTGCAGCAGATCAGCGAGGACAAGTACCGCGGCATGCGTGCCGCCGCCCCAGCCGCGGCCTTGCCGGCCACGCCGCCGGGTACGCGCGGCGCGCCCACCCTGCAGAGTCTCTATCCCTCGGCGCGGGCGCGCCTGGACGGCCTCTGATGACGCCGACGCTGCCCTATCGCCTGGCCCGCCAGGCCGGCATCGCCCTGGCCACCGTGCCCGACGGCTATCGGCTGCTGTGCCGCCTGGATGCGGACCTGGCGTTGCTGCAGGAGGTGCAGCGTCGCCACGGTCCCCCGCAAGGCTGCGAATGGCTCCCGCGCGAGGTCTTCGAGCAGCGTCTGGGGCCGCTCTATGAAGCCGGGCAGGCCAGCACCGAGGCGCTGGTGGAAGGCCTCGGCGAGACCGTCGACCTGGCTGGGCTGATGGAGGAATTGCCCCGGGTCGAGGACCTGCTTGACAGCGCCGGCGAGGCGCCGGTGATCCGGCTGATCAACGCCCTGTTCGCCGAGGCGCTGCGCCTGGACGCCTCCGACCTGCACGTGGAGACCTTCGAGCAGGCGCTGGTGGTACGGGTGCGAGTGGATGGGGTGCTGCGCGAGCTGCTGCGCCCACCGCGGGCGCTGTCGGCCATGCTGGTGTCGCGGATCAAGGTCATGGCGCGGCTGGACATCGCCGAGAAGCGCCAGCCCCAGGACGGCCGCATCACCCTGAGAGCTAGCGGGCGCGATGTCGACATCCGCGTCTCGACCCTGCCCGGCGTCCATGGCGAGCGGGTGGTCATGCGCATCCTCGACAAGCAGGCCAGCCTGCTGGAGCTCTCGCGCCTCGGCCTGCCGCCGGCCATCGATGCCGGCCTGCGCGGCGCCCTGGCCCAGCCCAACGGCATCCTGCTGGTCACCGGCCCCACCGGGTCGGGCAAGACCACCACCCTCTATGCCAGCCTCGGGCTGCTCAACGAGGGCAGCCGCAGCATCCTCACCGTGGAAGATCCGGTGGAATACGCCTTGCCGGGCATCGGCCAGACCCCGGTCAATCCGCGCGCCGGCCTGACCTTCGCCAGTGGGCTGAGGGCCATCCTGCGCCAGGATCCGGACGTCATCATGATCGGCGAGATCCGCGACGTGGAGACCGCCAGCATCGCCGTGCAGGCCAGTCTCACCGGCCACCTGGTGCTCTCCACCCTGCATACCAACAGCGCCCTGGGGGCCATCACCCGGCTGCGTGATATGGGCGTGGAGCCCTTCCTGCTGGCGTCGAGCCTCAAGGGCGTGCTGGCCCAACGGCTGGTACGACGGCTGTGCAGCTGCGCGGCCTGGCGTCCGGTGCGGGCGGCCGAGCAAACGCTGCTGCCAGGGCTGGCCGGGCTCGAACGGCTGCGCGAGCCTCAGGGTTGCCCAAGCTGCAATGGCAGTGGCTATCGCGGTCGCCTGGGTCTCTACGAATTCGTCGCCCTGGACGCCGAACTGGCCGAGCTCATCTATCGCGGCGCCGGGGAGGGCGAGATGGCCCGGCTGCTGGAGGGCCGCCGCGCCAGCCTGGCCGAGAACGCCCTGGAGCGTCTGGCGGCGGGCGAGACCAGCCTGGCGGAGGTGCTGCGTGCGGTGCACCAGTAGTACCAGCGGCGGAGCGTTGCGCTGATGCCGGCCTACCGCTACCTGGCGCTGGACGGCGAGGGGCGTCGCCAGCGCGATGTCATCCAGGCCGAGAGCGAACGCCATGCCCGCCAGTTGCTGCGCGAGCGCGGCCTCTTTCCCCGCACCTTGCAGGCGGCGGGTCCGGCGCGGGGCGCGCGCAGCCGCGCCGGACGGCTGGATGCCAACAGCCGCACCGACTTCACCCGCCAGCTGGCGACCCTGGTGGGCGCCGCCATTCCCCTGGCCGACGCCCTGCAGATGCTGGAGCGCCAGAGTCGCCAGGCCGCGCTCAAGGCGCTGCTGCTGGATCTGCTGGGCCAGGTGCGCGAGGGCTATACCCTGGCCGACAGCCTGGGGCGCCATCCGGGCACCTTCGACCCGCTGTACCTGACCCTGGTGGCCGCTGGCGAACGGGCCGGACGCCTGGGCCCGGTGCTGGAACGCCTGGCCGACTATCTCGAACGGGTGCAGCGCCAGCGCCACAAGGCGCGCACCGC
Organism: Pseudomonas oryzihabitans; assembly: GCF_001518815.1. Lineage (NCBI taxonomy): Bacteria > Pseudomonadati > Pseudomonadota > Gammaproteobacteria > Pseudomonadales > Pseudomonadaceae > Pseudomonas > Pseudomonas oryzihabitans. Next base: position 3,682,420 of record NZ_CP013987.1, on the reverse strand, counting down.
GCTCATCTATCCGCTGGCGTTGGCCCTGGTGTCGGTCGCCGTGGTGGCGGGGCTGATGACCTTCGTGGTGCCCAAGCTCACCGAGCAGTTCATCCACAGCGGCCTGCAACTGCCCTGGATCACCCGCGCCCTGGTGGCCGTCAGTGACGGCCTGCTGGTCTTCGGGCCCTGGTTGCTGGGCCTGCTATTGCTGGCCGGCTTAGGTCTGCAGCGCCTGTTGCGCCAGGTTGAGTGGCGGCGACGCTGGCATCGCCAGCTGCTGCGCCTGCCGCGCCTGGGCGAGTTGCTGCGTACCCTCGACAGCGCCCGCCTGACCCGCAGCCTGGCGATCCTGGTCGGCAGCGGCATCCCGGTGCTCGAAGGTCTGCAGGTCAGCCGCGCCACCCTGGGCAATCAGGTCCTGCGCGATGCCCTGGAGGCGGCCATCGAACAGGTCACCTCCGGTACCGGCCTCGGCCGGGCGCTGGACCGCAGCGGCGTCTTTCCCCCCTTGCTGGTGAACATGGTTGCCAGCGGCGAGGCCAGCGGCACCCTCGACGCCATGCTCGAGCGGGTCGCCGATGCCCAGGAGCGGGATTTCAACCAACAGGTGGACCTGGCCCTGGCGCTGTTCGAGCCGGTACTGATCCTCGTGCTCGGCGGGGTGGTACTGGCCATCGTGCTCGCCATCCTGCTGCCCATCATGCAGCTCAACCAGGCGCTCAACCTCTGATGCGCCCCAAGGAGACTTTCGCGATGCGTTCCCATGCCGTAGCCGCCCGCCAGGCCGGTTTCACCCTCATCGAGATCATGGTGGTGATCTTCATCATCGGCCTGCTGGTGGCCATCGTCGCGCCCAATGTGCTGGACAACCAGGACAAGGCCATGCAGCAGAAGGCCCGCGCCGATCTCGCCAGCCTGGAGCAGGCGCTGGACATGTACCGCCTGGACAACCTGCGCTATCCCACTTCCGAGCAGGGCCTCGCCGCCCTGGTGAGCAAGCCGACCCAGGCCCCCGAGCCGCGCAACTATCGCGCCGACGGCTATATCCGCCGCCTGCCGGAGGACCCCTGGGGCGCCGCCTACCGCTATCGCATTCCGGGCGAACACGGCCGGGTGGACCTCTATACCCTCGGCGCCGACGGCCGCGAAGGCGGCGAGGGCAGCGACGCCGACATCGGCAACTGGACGCTCTGAACCCCCATGTCGGCGCGCCAGGACGGCTTTACCCTGCTGGAGCTGATGGTCGTGCTGCTGATCGTCGGCCTGCTGACCGCGGTGGGCGTGGCGCGCCTCGGCGGTGGCAGTCCGGCCGGACAGTGGCGGCTGGAAAGCCTGGCGAGCGACTTCCAGCTGGCTCGGGACAGCGCCCGCCGCAGCGGACGCATTCTCGGCTGGCAGGCCGACGCCGCCGGCTTTCGCTATCTGCAGCTGGTGGGTGACGCTCGTGGCCCACGCTGGCAGCCCCTGGCCAGCGCCGATCTGCCTGACGGGCACTGGCCGGCGGGACTGCACCTGGCCGAACCGGCCAGCGCTCAGCCGCGCCTGATCTGGTGGCCGAACGGCGATACCCGTGCTCAGCGCCTCGCCTTCGCCGAAGAGGAACGGCAGTGGCTGCTGGTGGTGGACGCGCACGGCCGCGCCTCGGTGGAACGACCATGAGGCAGACCGGCTTCACCCTGCTGGAGGTGCTGGTGGCCCTGGCTATCGTCGCCTTCATGGCCGTGGGCGTCAGCCAGGTGATCGGTCAGCGGCTGGACATCGCCGGCGTCGCCCAATCCCGCGAACTGGCCCAGCTCTGCGCCCGCGAGCTCAATGCCCGCTGGCAGGTGGAAGGCCTGGCCGCAGGGCAGGGCGAATTGAGCCAGGGCGGCGACCGCTGCTACTGGCGTCTTGAAGCCGCCGGCGGAGCCCTGGGCGCGCAGCGGCTCTCGCTCTATGCCGATGCCGCCCTTAGTCGCGCGCTGGGCGACTGGCCGCTCTATGCCGGAGCCCGCCCATGAGCCGCCAGCAGGGCATGACCCTGATCGAGGTGCTCCTGGCCATGGCGCTCACGGCGCTGCTCGCCGTGCTGCTCGGTAGCCTGGTCAATCTCTGGCTCGATGCGCGTGGCCGGCTGGCCGCCCGGGAGTCGACCAACGCGCGGGTGCTGGACATCTGCGGCCTGCTGGATCGGCGCCTGGCCGGACTGGTCTGGCGACCGCTGCAGGAACAGCGCCGGCCGCTGCACAACGCCGTGCTGGACTGGCACCCCGCCGAGAACCGACTGGACTGGGTCGCCCTGGATGCCTTGCCGGTGGGCGCGGACCAGGGGGCCGGGCGCTTGCGCCGCCAGCGTCTGGAGTGGAACGCCAGCACCGACCGCTTGCGGCTGAGCCGTAGCGCCGAGCTGGACGCGGTGGATGCTCCCGCTTGGCAGCAGGTCCTCGATCAGCCAGGCGTCGAGCGCCTGAATTTGGAATTCCATGGCGGCGGGCGCTGGCTCGCCTATCCGCCGCTGGCCGAACCCGCCAACGGGGTGCGGCTGACCTTCACCCTCCAGGGCGCCGGCTATGTCTGCACCTTCGCCCTGCCTCAGACCGGTTGACGCCATGCACGCCTCTCCACTGTTCGGGCGCCTCCTGCCCCTGATCCGCCGCGACTTCAGCCCGGCTCGTACCGGCGACCGCCTGCTGCTGCGCACGCGTCATCCCGGCCCGCCCGGCCCGGATAATCCGGTAATGACCGCGCATCTGCAGGATGACCAGCTCCAGGCCATGGCTGTGCTGCCGGCGGCGGCCCAGCCGGTCACCCTGCTGCTGCACGGCGAAGAGTGCAGCCTGTTCGATGTGGCCGCGCCCAAGGGACTGCGCCCGCACGAGTGGGGGCTGCTGCTGGAAGATCAGTTGCTGGAGGATGCCAGCGGCCAGCATTTGGTCTGCCTGGGTCGCGCGCCCGGACGGCTGCGCCTGCTGGCCCTGGACCGGGCGCTGCTGGACGCCTGGCGCGAACACTGCGCCGCCGTTGGCTGGTCAGTGGCCGCCTGCTGGGTCGACTTCCAGTTCCTGCCCGAGCCATCGGCCGGGGGTGGGATCGGCCTGCGTCTGGGCGACAGCCTGAGATTCAAGACTCGCACCGATGACCGCGAGGTCTGGCTGACCTGGCCAGCCGCGCTCGAAGGCAATCTGCCGCCGGCCCTGGCGGCCCTGATCGACGCGGGACCCGCGGCGTCCGCTGAGCGGCTCTGGCCCGATGCGGTCGCCGGCTCGGCGCCCCAGGACCTCTGGCCGCGACAGGGCCAGCGCCGTCGCCGGCCGTCCCTGGGGCTGCCCCGACCCCTGCTGCTGGGCATGGCCGCGGCGGCCGGGCTGGCGCTGCTGCATCTGGGCGTGCAACAGGTCCAGCACGGGCGCCTGGCGCGGCTCGACCGGGACGTTGTCGCCCAGCGCCTGGGCCTGGCCAGTGACCGCCTCGATGGCGGTCGCGCCGAGCGCGAACTCCAACTGGCCAGCCGGGCCCAGCGGCAGCTGGAAGGGCAGTGGCGCCTCTGGCAGCGCCTCAGCGGTCCGCTGGGCGCTGCGCTCGGCGCCCAGCCCGGCTGGCGGCTGGTGGAATGGGCGCTGGACGAGCAGGGCATCCGCGTGGTGCTGGACGGTCCCGCCAGCCTGGACAAGGCCCTGCGCACCCGGCTCGGCCAGGAATTCGATACCCTGCAGTGGCAGCGTCAGGCCGGGCGCCTGACCCTGCGCCTGGCTAGCCCCGTGGAGAAGCGACCATGAGCACCATCCTTCAGCACTGGCAGCGCCTGCCAGCCGAGCGCCAGCGGCTGGCCCTTGGCGGGCTGGTCATCCTGGTGCTGGCCGCCATCCTGCTGTTGCGCGCCACCCCGGGTAGCCGCCCAGCCACCACCGATTGGGTGCGCCTCGCCGAAGAGGCCCGGGCGCTGCCCGTCGCCCAGCCGCTGCAGGAGGCGGACTGGCGCGGGGCGGTCGACGGCGTGACCTTCAGCGTCCTGACCCTGGCCGAGCCGGTCTGGCAGGTGCGTGGCGAGGCGGTCGACGTGGGCGCCGTGGAACGGTTGCAGGCCTGGGCGCGGGCGCGGGGTTGGCTACCCCGGACCCTGAGAATTCGCAGCCAGTCGACGGGCGTGGCCTTCGAACTGGAAGTCCTGGCGGTACTGGTGGAGCGTGCGCCATGACTCGCTGGCTCGTGCGCCTGGCGTTCACCCTGTTCGCCTGCCTGATCTTCGTCCTGGGCTGCCTGCTCTACTGGCCGGCCGCGGACTGGCTGCCGCGCCTGCTGCCGCCCCAGGTCACGCCGGTCGGCTTGCAGGGCTCCCTGCTCGGCGGCGGCATGCAGCGCCTCGCCTGGCCGGGTGGTGGTGCCGGGCCCTGGCAGTGGCACCTGCGCTGGCCGGGCAAGCTGCAGGTCACGGTAGGCGAGCCCGAGGGCGCGCCCTGGGGAATGAACCTGAGTGGCTGGCCCTGGCAGTGGCAGGCCGATCTCGCCGGCGGCGATCTGCGCTGGCTGCAGGCCCCGGGCAGCGCCCTGCTGGCCGGCCGGCTGACGGGCGAGGTACGGCTGGCAGGCAGCTGGCGCCGGTGCCAGGCCGCCAGTGGCAGCTGGCAAGGCGATGCCTTGCAGGTCCTGGTGCCCCGCCGCCTGGCCCTGGGTGAGGCCCGGTTGCAGGTGGATTGCCAGACGGCGCCCTGGCTGCAGGGCGTCTTCGAACGCGGGGCCCAGCATCAGCTGGAGATCCGCCTGAGCCTGGCCAACTGGCGGGGGCAGGTGCAGGGTACGGCGCAGCCCGGCAGCGAGATCGCCCCGGTGCTGCAGAGCATCGGCTGGCTCAAGGCCGGCCAGACCCAGGTCATGGGACGTTTCTGACCTCCGAGCGCCGTTCAGGCGACCCGGAGGCCCTGGGCGGCCCCCAACTTGGCCAGGTGCAGCAAACCTTCTTCCCACTGCCGATGCCCGGAGCGGGTATTGATATGGCCCGCGCCCGGCAGGATGTCCAGGTCGCTGCCCCAGTCACGTGCCAGGGCTTCGGCCCGGGTGAGGCTGATGGCGTGGTCGTTGTCCGAGGTCACCATCCGTGTCGGGAAGGGCAGTGGTTGGCGCGGTAGCGGCGCGAACCCCACCAGTTCCACCGGGCAACCGGGTCGCTCCACATCGGCCGGAGCGACCAGCAAGGCGGCGAGTACCCGCTGCCGTCGGGCCACCGGGGCGCTGGCGGCCCAGCGCGCGACGGTCACGCAGCCCAGGCTATGGGCGATCACCACCACCGGGGTGCTGGCTTGCCCTATGGCCCGGTCGAGCGCCGCTACCCACCGCTGCGGGTCGGGGCGCTGCCAGTTCTCCTGCTCGACGCGGCGGGCGTCAGGCAGCAGGCGCTGCCAGTGGGTCTGCCAATGGTCGGGACCTGAGCCCTGCCAGCCGGGCAGGATGAGATAGCGGGTCATGGCGGATCTCCGCGGACAAAAGGGGAGAGCCGATAGTGACGGCGGATGTTCTGGAGGAGAAAGAATAAAAGGCGCTTTGGTTATGCCGATGGATTCAGGGGCGGGGTGTGATCGCGGCCATGGGCCGCTCCTACCGGTAGCACCGCGTAGGAGGGGCTGTATCGATGGACCGCCATGGCCGCGAAAAACCGTAGGTTGGGCTGAGACGGCTCTACCGTCGACGCCCAACACTGCCGGTATCAAGGCCTCCGCTGCGTTGGGCTTCGCTGGCGCTCAACCCAACCTACCAAGGCCCTTGGGTGGACTACTCGTTTCGCCCCAGCCGTTCCACTTCCTGCAGCCAGCGCAGCCGCTGCTCCTCGTCGGCCGCCCGCACCGGCGAATACTCGTGCACCTGCAGCACCTGGATGCCGCAGGCTTCGAGGCCTTCCTGGATGACCTGGCGATGGGGCGCCTGGTTGCGCAGGCGCTGCCAGGGGGAGGGCGGGGTATCGGAGGTGACCAGCAGTTCGGCGCTGCGCCCGGTCAGCAGGGGTTCGCCGCCCCAGGTCTGGTCGCGCTGGGCGAAGGCGAAGCCCGGCTGCAGCACCCGTTCGAGAAAGCCCGCCAATACCGCTGGTAGGCCGTTCCACCACACCGGGTAGATGAACACCAGGTGCTCGGCCCAATGGATCTGCCGCTGAGCTTCCAGCAGGTCCGGCTCCAGGGTCTGGGAGAGGTCATAGCCCTCGCGCAGCACAGGGTCGAACTGGGCGTCGGCCAGCTTGAGCTGACGCACCACCTGACCGCTGGCCTGGGCGCCCTGGACATAGGCGTCGGCCAGCGACTGGCAGAAGCTGGTGCTCTTGGGATTGCCCTGGATGACCAGCAGGCGCCGGCCATCCCCTTCCAGCGGCGTGGCGCCGCGAGCCTCAGCCACGGCCACCGGCTTCCAGCATGGTCTCCGGGCGTACCCACTGATCGAACTGCTCATCGGTCAGGTAGCCAAGCTCCAGCGCGGCAGCACGCAGGGTCTTGTTCTCGGCATAGGCCTTCTTGGCGATCTCGGCGGCCTTGTCGTAGCCGATGTGCGGATTGAGCGCCGTCACCAGCATCAACCCCTGCTCCAGGTGCTCGGCCATCTTGTGTTCATCCGGCTCCATGCCGGTGACGCAATGGGTGTTGAAGTTGCGGCTGCCATCGGCCAGCAGGCGGATGGATTCCAGGACGTTATGGGCGATCACCGGCTTGTAGACATTGAGCTGCAGATGACCCTGGCTGGCAGCGAAACCGACGGTGACGTCGTTGCCGATCACCTGGCAGGCCAGCATCGACAGCGCCTCGCACTGGGTCGGATTGACCTTGCCCGGCATGATGGAACTGCCCGGCTCGTTGGCCGGCAGCCTGACCTCGGCGAAGCCCGCGCGCGGACCGGAGCCCAGCAGGCGCAGGTCGTTGGCGATCTTCATCAGCGCTACGGCCAGGGTCTTGAGACCACCGTGCAGGGCTACCAGCGGTTCATGGCCGGCGAGGGCGGCGAACTTGTTCGGTGCGGTGACGAAGGGGAGGCCGGTGAGTTCGGCGATTTCCTTGGCGATGGCTTCGTCGAAGCCCTTGGGCGCATTCAGGCCGGTGCCGACCGCGGTACCCCCCTGGGCCAATTCCATGACCGCCGGCAGGGCGTTGCGGATGGCGCGCTCGGCCAGGTCCAGCTGGGCGACGAAGGCCGACAGTTCCTGGCCGAAGGTTACCGGGGTGGCATCCATCATGTGGGTGCGACCGGTCTTGACCAGGTTCTGGTAGCGTGCCGACTGCAGCGCCAATCCGCCGGACAGCTCGGCGATGGCAGGCAGCAGGTCGTTCTGCACCGCCAGGGCAGTGGCGATGTGCATGGCGGTGGGGAAGCAGTCGTTGGAGCTCTGGCCGCGGTTGACGTGGTCGTTGGGATGAACCGGCTGCTTGCCGCCCATGCCATTGCCGGCCAGCTCGTTGCTGCGGCCGGCGATGACCTCGTTGACGTTCATGTTGCTCTGGGTGCCGCTGCCGGTCTGCCAGACCACCAGGGGAAACTGGTCGTCATGGAAGCCATCGAGGATCTCGCTGCTGGCCTTTTCGATGAGGGTGGCGACATCTTCCGGCAATTCGCCAAGGCGCAGATTGACCCGTGCGGCGGCCTTCTTCACCGTTGCCAGGGCATGCACCACCGCCAGCGGCATCTGCTGGTTGCCGATGGCGAAGTTCTCCAGCGACCTTTGGGTCTGGGCGCCCCAGTAGACGTCGTCGGCCACTTCGATGGGGCCGATGCTATCGGTTTCGGTACGGCTCATGGCGGTCTCCGCTTAGGAATGGGTGGGTCGAGCTAGATTGGGCAGCAGCTTAGCGCCAGGGTTCCCAAATGGGAAGTATTCTCAATTGTGCAGGGTGTCTTGGGCAGTTCAGCTGGCATTCAGCCCATCTCTGCCAGACTTCTCGTCCATTTTTCGCATCCCCAAGGACGCCCATGAAAAAGACTCTCCGTACGCTCGGTGCCCTCGTCCTGCTGTCCAGCGCGAGTGGTCTGGCCCTGGCCGACGCCAAAAGCCACGCAGCCGACGCAGAGCGCTTTCTCAAGCTGGCCAACGCCGACAAGCTGACCACGCCGGTCTATGCCCAGGTACAGCAGCTCTTCGCCCAGCATTTCGAGCAGGCCAAGGCGCCGGCCAAGAAGGCCGTGCTGGAAAGCTATACCGCCCGTGCCAATCAGGCGCTGGACAGCACCATCGGCTGGGAAAAGATCAAGCCCGAGATGGTCAAGCTGTACACCGACAACTTCACCGAAGACGAGCTGGAAGGCCTGATCAAGTTCTACCAGTCGGATCTGGGCAAGAAGATGATCGCCACGCTGCCGCGCCTGTCGGCCCAGTCCGCGCAGATGACCCAGGCCAAGCTGGAGCAGGCGGTGCCCAAGGTCAATGGCATCCTCGCCGAGATGGACAAGGAGCTGGGCGTCAAACCTCCGGCCGGGGCCGGCAACGCCACCCCGCCCGCCAAGCGCTGATTCAGCCTTGCCGCAAAGCCCGGACCCGTTCCGGGCTTTGTCGTTTCCGGGCGGTGCCCAGGCTCGCTAGAATGACGGTTCTCACAGTCGAGGTATCCCCATGAGCATGCGCGAACGTATCCAGTCCAGCCTGGGCCTGTTGCAACCCGAGTACCTGGAGGTGCAGGACGAAAGCCACATGCACAGTCGCGGCCAGGAGACCCACTACAAGGCGGTGGTGGTCAGCGAACACTTCGCCGGCCTCAACTCGGTGAAGCGCCATCAGAAGGTCTACGGCACCCTGGGCGAGCTCATGGGCCAGTTCCATGCGCTGGCGCTGCACACCTATACCCCGGAGGAGTGGGCGGCCCGGGGTCAGGCGCCGGATTCGCCCACCTGCCGTGGCGGCAGCAAGCACGACCTGGTGGGTTGAGTTCAGGGCGCCATTGTTCGGTGCCCTGCTAATTGGTTAAAATTTGACCGGCGCCGGCATCCTTGCCGGCGTTTTCGTCTAACCGGTCCGCCCTTTGCGAGGGCGACCCCTGGGAACCCGAAGATGACCGACAAGATTGTCGTGGCGGCCTTATACAAGTTCGTCACCCTGGACGACTACGTCCAATTGCGTGAACCCCTGCTGCAGACCCTGCTGGTGAACGACGTCAAGGGCACCCTGTTGCTGGCCGAGGAAGGCATCAACGGCACCGTCTCCGGCAGCCGTGAAGGCATCGACGCCGTGCTCGCCTGGCTGCGCGCCGATGCGCGTCTGGTCGACATCGACCACAAGGAATCCTACTGCGCCGAGCAGCCCTTCTATCGCACCAAGGTCAAACTGAAAAAGGAGATCGTCACCCTGGGCGTGCCTGGCGTCGATCCCAACCAGCGCGTGGGCACCTATGTCGAACCCCTGGACTGGAACGCCCTGGTCGACGACCCCGAGGTACTGGTGATCGATACCCGCAACGACTACGAGGTGGACATCGGCAGCTTCAGGGGCGCCATCGACCCCAAGACCAAGAGTTTCCGCGATTTCCCGGCCTATATCCGCGAGCACTTCGATCCGGCCCGGCACAAGAAGGTCGCCATGTTCTGCACCGGTGGCATCCGCTGCGAGAAGGCCTCCAGCTTCATGCTGCAGGAGGGCTTTCCCGAGGTCTTCCACCTCAAGGGCGGTATCCTCAAGTACCTCGAAGAAGTCCCGGCGGCCGAGTCGCGTTGGGAGGGCGAGTGCTTCGTCTTCGACAACCGCGTGACCGTGACCCACGAGCTGGTCGAAGGGGTCTACGACCAGTGCCACGCCTGTCGCCATCCGGTTTCGCCCGAGGACATGCAGTCGCCGCACTACAGCCCCGGCATCAGTTGCCCGCACTGCTGGGATTCGCTCTCGGAAAAGACCCGTGCCGGTGCCCGCGAGCGGCAAAAGCAGATCGAACTGGCCCGCCTGCGTAACGAACCCCATCCCATCGGCCGCGATCCGCGGTTGAACGCCACGCCCAGCTTAGAGGAGGTCTAGGATGCCCGGTCGCCTGCTCTATGTGATGGACCCCATGTGTTCCTGGTGCTGGGGCTTCGCCCCGGTGGTGGAGCGCCTGGCCGAGCGGGCGGCCGCCCAGGGCATCTCCCTGCGCCTGGTGGTCGGCGGTCTGCGTCGCGAGCGGGCGGCCCAGGACACCGCCAGCCGGGTGCGCACCCTGGCCTACTGGCAGGCGGTACAGGAGACCACCGGCCAGCCCTTCGCCGTGGACCAGGGGCCGCCGGAAGGCCTGGTGTACGACACCGAGCCGGCCTGCCGCGCCCTGGTCGCCGCTCGCCAGCTCGACGAAGAGGCGGTCTGGCCACTGGCCAAGCGTATCCAGCGGGCCTTCTATGTCGAAGCCCGCGACGTCACCCAGCCGGCGCTGCTGGTAGAACTGGCCGAAGCCTGTGGCCTGCCGCGCATCGAATTCGCGCCGCTGTTCGACGGCGAGCCGGCGCACCAGGCGACCCAGGCCGACTTCGACTGGGCCTTGAATCTGGGTATCGCCGGCTTTCCCACGCTGCTGGCCGAGCGTGACGGCCAGCTGGCGCTGGTCACCAACGGCTACCAGCCGCTGGCCGAACTGGAACCGCTGCTGGACGCCTGGCTCAGCCGCGGCGCGCACCTGGCGTGAGTCTGGTCATCGACGAGCGTCTGACGCTGCCCGAGCAGGAAATCCAGCTCACCGCGGTTCGTGCCCAGGGTGCGGGTGGGCAGAACGTCAACAAGGTTTCCAGCGCCGTCCACCTGAGATTCGACATCCAGGCCTCGTCGCTGCCGGAAACGCTCAAGGAGCGGCTGCTGGCGCTGCGCGACGGGCGCATCAGCCGCGACGGCGTGGTGGTGATCAAGGCACAGCAATATCGCACCCAGGAACAGAACCGGGCCGACGCCCTGGAACGCCTGGCCGCGCTGATCGCTGCGGCCAACGTTCCGGAAAAGCCACGTCGCCCGACGAAGCCCACCTACGGTTCCAAGCAGCGCCGCCTGGAGGGCAAGTCCCGCCGCAGCGGCGTCAAGGCCAATCGCGGGCGGGTGGATTTCTAGGGTGTGGTCGATCCGGCTTTAACGCACCACGATCAGCGCGCTGCCAGCAGTCTCCAGCATGTTGCGGGTGTTGCTGCCCATGAAGAAGTGGCGCAGGCGGGAGTGGCCGAAGGCGCCCATCACCACCAGCTCCAGGCCGTGCCGCTTGCGATAGCGCTCCAGGCCCAGTTCCACGTCGCCATCGGTGATGGCGGTGATGACCTGGCGGCCCTGGGCCTGGAGTTCGTCGGCGGCGCGGGTGAGGGCGGCGCGGCGCTCTTCGCGGTCGCGGCCGACGGTTACCAGGTGGCAGACGAGGCCATCGAACAGGCTGCAGTTGGCCACCCAGGTCACTGCCTTGCGGGCGCTGCTGCTGTCGTCATAGGCCAGCAGCACGCCGCTGGGTTTGACGAACAGGTGGCCGGCTACCAGCAGGGGGCGATGCAGGAGGCGGATGGCACTTTCCAGATGGCGGCCGATCAGTCGCTTGGGTGGACTGTCCTCGCCCTGGCGACCCAGCACGATGAGGTCGAAGTCCTCCTGCAGACTCTCCAGCGAAGTCATCAGATCGCCATGCTGCAATACGGCGCCAGCGCAACGCGCTCGCTGCTCTTCCACCCGCAGCTGGGCGGCGTCGAGCAATAGCCGGCCTTGATCTTCCGCCAGATCGCCGCGCCGGACGTCGAGGGCCGCAAGGTCGGTGAGCAGTTGCTCGCGATTGCCCAGCAGGGGCGCCGGGACGCCGTTGCCGGGGCGGGGAAAGCGGCGCTGATCCAGGACGTGGAGCAGGGTGATCGGGACGTCCAGGGCGATCCCGGCCCAGGCGGCGAAGTCGCAGACGGCGGCGCTCACGGCGGAGCCGTCGAGGCAGGCGAGGATCTTGGACATGGCCGCGGGTCTCCGAAAGCAGGACATTGCTGGGAGAGACCCGAAGGCGCCGTCAGGGGTTCAATCGCCGAGGGCGAGGTCGTCCGTCACGCCGCCACGACGCAGCAGCTGCTTGCAACGGGCGGACAGGTGCAATACGCGCACCCGCTTGCCGGCCTTGGCATAGCGCTCGTGCAGGGTACGCAGTGCCGCCACGGCGGAGTAGTCGACGAAGCTCAGGTGGCTGCAGTCCACCACCACCTTGGGCGGATCGCCGGCCGGATCGAACTGGTTGAGAAAGGTGGCGGTGGAAGCGAAGAACAGGGTCCCGTGCACCTGGTACTTCCTGCTGCCATCGGCTTCCAGATGGCTGTCGGCATAGAGGCGTCGGGCGTGCTGCCAGGCGAAGTTGAGCGCGGCCAGGACGATGCCGCAGAGCACCGCGGTGGCGAGGTCGGCGAACACCGTGATCACGGTGACGGCGATGATCATCAGGGTGTCGCTGCGCGGTACCCGGTGCAGCACGCGCAGCGAGGCCCAGGCAAAGGTCTGCTGGGCGACCACGAACATGGTGCCGACCAGCGCCGCCAGCGGAATGCGCTCGATCAGCGGCGACAGGAACAGCACGAAGAGCAGCATCAGGATCCCCGCGACCAGACCCGACAGCCGGCCGCGGCCGCCCGAACTCAGGTTGATCATGGTCTGGCCGATCATGGCGCAGCCGCCCATGCCGCCGAACAGGCCGGATGCCATATTGGCCGCGCCGAGCGCTACGCACTCACGATTGGGCCGGCCGCGGCTCTCGGTGATCTCGTCGGTGAGATTCAGCGTCAGCAGGGTTTCCAGGAGACCGACCAGGGCCATCAGCACCGCATAGGGCAGGATGATCTGCAGCGTTTCGAGCGTCCAGGGGATGTCGGGCAGGGCCAGCTGCGGCAACCCGCCGGCGATGTGGGCCATGTCGCCCAGGGTGCGGGTCGGCAGGTCGAGGAAATACACCGCCAGCCCCACGCCAAGGATGGCCGCCAGCGCTGGCGGCACGGCACGGGTCAGGCGGGGCAGGAGCCAGATGATGGCCATGGTCGCCAGGGTCAGGCCGATCATCAGATACAGCGGGGCGCCGCTGAGCCAGGTGTCGCCCTGCTTGAAGTGTTCCAGCTGGGCCAGGGCGATGACGATGGCCAGGCCGTTGACGAAGCCCAGCATGACCGGGTGCGGCACCATGCGGATCAGCTTGCCCAGGCGCAGCAGGCCGAAGGCGATCATCAGCAGGCCGCCCAGCACCACCGTGGCCAGCAGGTACTGCACGCCGTGCTGGACCACCAGGGCGACGATCACCACCGCCATGGAGCCGGCCGCGCCGGAGATCATGCCGGGCCGTCCACCGAAGAGCGCCGTGAAGGTACAGATGAAGAAGGCGCCATAGAGCCCCATCAGCGGATTGAGATGGGCGACCAGGGCGAACGCGATGCACTCGGGCACCAGCGCGAAGGACGTGGTGAGACCGGCCAGGATGTCGGCGCGGGGAGAAACACTTTTCATGGCGTATCCAGAACAGGCGACGGCACGAGGGGTACGGTCGCGGAGAAACCACAGGGCGGAACGGAAAGGTCACGCGCCGCAGGCGCGGCTACCAGGCAGGATGGTAGCGCGCTCGACTATGGCGGCGTCGGCAGGCGATTGGACATGGCAAAGGGTCCGTAGGTATCGCGAGGAAAGTTAGCGAGCTTAGCATGACTTGCCGATACTGCCGAATCAGCGAGATCGGTGACCGTTTCGTTGGCAGCAAATCGCCATCAGTCGGCTTGTTCAAGCTATTGAATTATAAGTATATTTTTCCGGTAATCTCTGTTCGATCTAGGGCTTGAAGACGCGTTGCGCGACGGGATGCGCAGCCAACCTTGCAGCGGTGGCCGTGCCACCTTCTTGCCGGGGCTGCCTCGGCATTCCTGGCGCGCCCCGCTCATCCAGAGTGGCGCCACGCCAGTGATCTTGCCGGCATCCCTGAGACCGGCGCCGGACGCGACACCTGCCTGGTCAAGAGCAGGCTGTTCCATACCGCCAACGACTGCTCCATCGAGCGGGAAGACGTGGTGCGGCGCCAGGGGCCTTTCCTCCTGATGCTCGACGACCTCAAGCAGCGCTATCCGTAACGGGTGACCCTGGATCCCGAGGCGATCACCTGCGATGCCCAGCGCCGCCATTCCGCGCTGGACGGAACGCCGCTGTATCAGGACGGCAACCACCTCAATGTCAGCGGCTCGCGACTGGTTGGCGAACGGCTGCTGGAACGGGGCGACAATCTCCTGCAGGCAGACAGCGCGCCGGCTGAACGGGAGGCCAAGGCCATTCGTCAGGCAGCGTCGGGTTAGGGGACAAAAGGATGACTTCCATTGATCGGCGACAAGGACGAAGCGCTCAATAAGCCAAACGATTGAGTTACTCTTGCCTCAGGGCCTGGCTATGCACCAGGCCCAGCCTGAACGAGGACAAGAAAACGTGGATATGAACCGTCGGCAATTCTTCAAGGTCGCTGGAGTCGGCCTTGCGGGATCCAGCCTGGCGGCGTTAGGCATGGCTCCCACAGCCGCCTTTGCCGACCAGGTGCGCCATTTCAAACTGGCGCACACCGTGGAAACCCGCAACACCTGTCCCTACTGCTCGGTCGGCTGCGGCCTGATCATGTACAGCATGGGTGACCGGGCCAAGAACGTGGCCCAGAACATCATTCACATCGAGGGCGACGCCGACCATCCGGTCAACCGTGGCACCCTCTGCCCGAAAGGCGCCGGCCTGTTGGATTTCATCCACAGCCCCAATCGCCTCAAGTATCCCGAGGTGCGCAAGCCTGGCAGCAACGAGTGGACCCGCATCAGCTGGGACGAGGCGCTTGACCGCATCGCCACCCTGATGAAGGAAGACCGCGATGCCAACTTCATCGCCACCAACGACAAGGGCCAGACGGTCAATCGCTGGCTGACCACGGGCTTCCTGGCCGCCTCGGCGTCCTCCAATGAAACCGGTTATTTGACGCACAAGATCGCGCGGAATCTGGGCCTGTTGGCCTTCGATAACCAAGCGCGCGTCTGACACGGCCCGACGGTGGCAGGTCTTGCCCCGACGTTTGGCCGTGGCGCCATGACAAATCACTGGAGCGACATCAAGAACGCTAACCTCGTCTTGATCATGGGCGGCAATGCCGCTGAAGCGCACCCGTGTGGTTTCAAGTGGGTCACCGAGGCCAAGGCGCACAACAACGCCCGGCTGATCGTGGTCGATCCGCGCTATACCCGTTCTGCCTCGGTTGCGGACTACTACGCCCCCATCCGGACCGGCAGCGACATTGCCTTCTTGGGCGGGTTGATCAATTACCTGATCACTCACGACAAGATCCAGCACGAATACGTCCGTAACTACACCGACGTAGGCTTTATCGTGAAGGAAGGCTTCTCCTTCGAAGACGGCCTGTATACCGGCTACGACGCTGAAAAACGTACCTATACCGACAAGACTCAATGGGGCTACGAGATCGGCGACGACGGCTTCGTCAAGATCGATGCAACGCTTGAGCACCCGCGTTGCGTCTTCCAGTTGATGAAGCAGCACTACAGCCGCTACACCCTGGAAGTGGCCAGTCAGGTATGTGGTACGCCCGTTGAGGCGATCCAGAAGGTCTGGGCCGAGATTGCTGAGACTTCGGCGCCCGGTCGCACGATGACCATCCTCTATGCCCTAGGTTGGACTCAGCACTCCATTGGCGCCCAGATCATTCGTGCCGGCGCCATGGTGCAGCTGCTGCTTGGCAACATCGGTATGCCCGGTGGCGGGATGAACGCCCTGCGCGGTCACTCCAACATCCAAGGCCTTACCGACCTGGGTCTCTTGTCGATCCAGCTGCCGGGCTACCTGACCATCGGCGCCGACGGCGAGCAGGACTACCACGCCTTCATCGACCGACGCGCCAGCAAGCCGCTGCGTCCGGGACAGATGAGCTACTGGCAGAACTACGGCAAGTTTCACGTCAGCCTGATGAAGGCGTGGTACGGCGACAACGCCACCAAGGATAACGACTGGTGCTACCACTGGTTGCCCAAGGTCGATGTCACGGGTGCTGGCTACGATGTGCTGCGCTACTTCGACATGATGGGCAAGGGTCAGGTCAACGGCTATTTCTGCCAGGGTTTCAACCCCATCGCCGCCTTCCCCAACAAGGCCAAGGTGATGCGCGGGCTGTCCAAGCTCAAGTGGCTGGTGATCATGGATCCGCTGGCCACCGAGACCTCCGAGTTCTGGCGCAACCACGGCGATCACAACGATGTGAATACCGCGGAAATCCAGACCGAGGTGTTCCGCCTGCCCACCACCTGCTTCGCCGAGGAAGACGGCTCCCTGGTGAATTCCAGCCGCTGGCTGCAGTGGCACTTCAAGGGTGCCGAAGCGCCTGCCGAGGGCCGAAGCGACATCGTCATCATGTCCGAACTGTTCCTCAGATTGCGCGAGGCCTATCGCCAGGACGGCGGTGCCTTTCCTGATCCAATCCTGGGCCTTTCCTGGCCCTATGCCAAACCAGGAGAGCCTTCGGCGGAGGAGTTGGCCAAGGAGTTCAACGGCTACGCTGTGACCGACGTGCTCGATGCCAAGGGCGCCGTTTCGGCCAAGGCTGGCCAGCAACTTGCCGGTTTCGGCCAGTTGATGGACGACGGCAGTACCGCCTCGGGCTGCTGGATCTATTGCGGCGCCTGGACCGAGCAGGGCAACCAGATGGCGCGGCGCGACAACAGCGATCCGTTCCATATGGGGCAGACCCTGGGCTGGGCCTGGTCGTGGCCGAACAACCGCCGCATCCTCTACAACCGTGCCTCCTCGGATCTTAGCGGCAAGCCGTGGGACCCGAGCAAGAAGCTGGTCTGGTGGAACGACAAGGCGCAGAAGTGGGGCGGTACCGACGTGCCGGACTTCAAGATCGACGGCAAGCCTGGCGACGGGATGAGTCCGTTCATCATGAACCCGGAAGGGGTAGCGCGCTTCTTCTCGCTGGACAAGATGGCCGAGGGGCCCTTCCCGGAGCACTACGAGCCGTTCGAAACGCCCATCGGCGTCAACCCGCTGCACCCGAACAACCGCAAGGCGCTGAACAGCCCGGCGGCGCGGGTGTTCAAGGACGACTGGGCGGACTTCGGCGATCGCAAGGACTTCCCCTATGCGGCCACCACCTACCGCCTGACCGAGCACTTCCACTACTGGAGCAAGCACTGCCGCCTCAACGCCATCATCCAGCCCGAGCAGTTCGTCGAGATCGGCGAGGTGCTGGCCAAGCAGAAGGGCATCGCCGCGGGTGATCTCGTACGCGTCAGCTCCAAGCGCGGCCACATCGTCTGCAAGGCGGTGGTGACCAAGCGGATCCGTCCGCTGCAGGTCAATGGCGAGACGGTGCACCATATCGGCATCCCCATCCACTGGGGCTTCTCCGGCGTGGCACGGATGGGTTACCTGGCCAACACCCTGACTCCCTTCGTGGGTGACGGGAACACCCAGACGCCCGAGTTCAAGTCGTTCCTGGTCAACGTGGAGAAAGCGTGATGGCAAGCCAAGATATCTACGCCCGCTCCGCGACGACTACGGCTTATCCGTCCGTGCGCAATCAGGCGGAAGTGGCCAAGCTGATCGATGTGTCCAAGTGCATCGGCTGCAAGGCCTGCCAGGTCGCCTGTTCGGAATGGAACGAGCTGCGCGACGAGGTGGGCCATACCCACGGCACCTACGACAACCCGGCGGACCTCACCGCGGACTCCTGGACGCTGATGCGTTTCACCGAGCACGAGGACGAGGCCGGCAAGCTGGAGTGGCTGATCCGCAAGGACGGCTGCATGCACTGCGCCGAGCCGGGCTGCCTGAAGGCCTGTCCGAGTCCGGGGGCCATCGTGAAGTACGCCAACGGCATCGTCGACTTCAACCAGGACCACTGTATTGGGTGCGGCTACTGCATCGCCGGTTGCCCCTTCGACATCCCGCGGATCTCGAAGAAGGACAACAAGGCCTACAAGTGCTCCCTCTGCTCGGACCGGGTCGGGGTCGGCCTGGAGCCCGCCTGCGTCAAGACCTGCCCGACCGGCGCCATCGTGTTCGGCACCAAGGACGAGATGAAGGAGCATGCCGCCGAGCGCATCGTCGATCTCAAGAGCCGCGGCTACGAGAACGCCGGTCTGTACGACCCGGTTGGGGTAGGGGGCACCCACGTCATGTACGTGCTGCACCATGCCGACCAGCCGCAGCTGTACAACCACCTGCCCAAGGATCCGACCATCAGCCCCACCGTGGGGCTGTGGAAGGGCTTCACCAAACCCCTGGCGCTGTTCGCCATGGGCGCGGCGGTGCTGGCCGGTTTCTTCCACTACGTGCGCGTCGGTCCCAACCGGACCGATAACGACGACGAAGTGGTCGAGGCGCCGCCCCGTCACGAGGGCGATGCGCCCAAGGGCGAGGTCAAGCAGCTGAGTCCGTCCGTGCAGATCTTCGATCCGCACGACAAGCAGCCCTAGCAGGTGTACGCCCCCGGTTAGCCGGGGGCGTCCTGGGAGATCGAGATGAAACCTGAAATCCAGCGTTACAACGCCAACGAGCGGACCAACCACTGGATCGTGGCGATCCTGTTCTTCATGGCCGGGCTGTCGGGACTGGCGCTGTTCCACCCCGCGCTGTTTCCGTTGTCGAGCCTGTTCGGCGGCGGCACCTGGACGCGCATCCTGCATCCCTTCATGGGTGTGGCGATGTTCCTGTTCTTCGCCTTTCTGGTGATCCGCTTCTGGCGGCACAACAAGATCGGCCGCGAAGACGCCCAGTGGCTCAAGCAGATCAACGACGTGCTGAACAACCGCGAGGAGAAGCTGCCGCCGATCGACAAGTACAACCCCGGGCAGAAGATCCTGTTCTGGGTGCTACTGGCCTGCATGCTGATCCTGCTGGTCAGCGGCGTGGTCATCTGGCGGCAGTACTTCGCCCACCTGTTCCCTATCCCGGTGATCCGCCTGGGCGCCCTGGCCCACGCCGTCGCCGCCTTCGTGCTGGTGCTGTCGATCATCGTGCACATCTATGCGGGGATCTGGATCAAGGGCTCGGTGACCGCGATGATGACCGGTTGGGTCAGTCGCGCTTGGGCCAAGAAGCACCATTCGCTGTGGTACGAGAAGGTCACCCGCGAGAAGAAGTGAGCCTGTTGTTGGGCTTCGCTGCGCTCAACCCAACCTACGACGCCGCGACACCGTAGGTTGGGCTGAGCCCCGCGAAGCCCAACATCTCCCCAGCCCTCGGGCTATCCTGAATCCTCGCCCCCGGGCGCTGTCTTCCACTGTTTTCCTAAGGAGCCCTGCCATGGCGGGCCAGATCCTCGAGCCCGGCGAAATCGAAGCCGCGGCCGTCAACCCCGATTTCATCCTCCTGCCTGGTGGCGAGCTGTTCGGCTATCGCGCCGACCGCCTGCGACTGCTGGCCACCGGCAATGCGCTGAGTGACTACCTGCTGCTGATGGCCGACCTGTGCGAGGCCCAGCAAGGGGTCTTCGACCAGCTCGCGCCCCTGCCATTGGACGAGGCCCGCAGCGCCCAGAGCCTGGCGCACGGTCTGCCACCCCTGGGTTACGACACCCTGGTCCGCGAAGGTGACTGGTTGCCCGCGCTGGATGCGCTATTGGAGGCCTGCACGGTCGAGCAGGCGCCGGTACGGGCCGCCCTCGACGCCTTGCGCCAGGCCGATGCCGGCCAGCGCAAGGCCTGGGCCATCGCCCTGCTGGCCGGCAGCTATGAGCTGGTGCCCGCCGGCGTGGTGCCCTTCCTCGGCGCCGCCCTGCAGGTAGCCTGGACCCACTGGCTGCAGCGCAGTGACTTCAGTGCCCTGCGCGAACAGGGCAGCCAGACCCTCTGCCCCTGCTGCGGCGCGCCGCCCATGGCCGGCATCATCCATCACCTGGGCAAGGCCAATGGCCTGAGGTATCTCACCTGCTCGCTGTGCGCCTGCGAGTGGCACTTCGTACGGGTCAAGTGCAGCCACTGCGAGACTGGCAAGGGCCTGGGCTACTACTCCCTGAGCACCGACGACGCCAACGCCCAGAAGGCGCCGCTACGCGCCGAGACCTGCGCCCACTGCAAGACCTACCTCAAGCACCTCTACCGCGACTACGACGCTCGCAGCGAACCCCTGTCCGCCGACCTTGCCAGTCTGGCGCTGGACGTACGCCTGGCGGAAGAGGGCTACGAACGCCACGCGCCCAACCTGCTGTTCGCCCCCGGCTAGGCCGAACGCCACGACCGCCCGGGGCAGGGCGGTCGTCCTGGCGAACCTTCTTCTACCGGTAGCGGCGGCTACCAGGCACGCTCCTCCGGCAACCGCGGCGGCCCGGCGCTTTTGATGCCAGGCCGCGAGTCTTTGCAGGGCCATTGCACGCCGCTCCCATCGCTGGGAACGGGCTATCACGCCGCTGTCACCCGCAGGTCATCTTGCAGAGCCAGTCTATCGACGAGCACAAAACCTTCTATCACGCGGCGCAGGGAAGGCGTCTAGTATGGAGATTGCGCCGCTTCGTCGGCGTGCCCATCTGATGAGGGGATAACAATGACCGCAACGTCCGTTTTGCCCGTGGTAGGGCTCCTGCCACAGCCGACGCCAGCCTGGCCGTCGGGCCGCTAGGCCACTCTGGCCGGAACTACCACTGTGACAGGCCGCGATCTCGTCGCGGCTGACAACCGGATGAACAAGACCCTGAGGTGCCAAGAAGATGTCGACCGAATCCAAGTGCCCGTTCAATCATGCCGCCGGCGGTGGTACCACCAACAAGGATTGGTGGCCGAATCAGCTCAATCTCAACTTCCTGCACCAGCACTCGTCCCTGTCCGATCCCATGGGCGAGGACTTCGACTACGCCACCGAATTCAAGAGCCTCGATCTGGAAGCGGTGAAGGCTGACCTGCGCGCCGTGATGACCGATTCCCAGGACTGGTGGCCGGCCGACTTCGGTCACTATGGTCCGCTGTTCGTGCGCATGGCCTGGCACAGCGCCGGTACCTATCGGGTCGGTGACGGCCGCGGCGGCGCCGGTCAGGGCCAGCAGCGCTTCGCACCCCTGAACAGCTGGCCGGACAACGTCAGCCTGGACAAGGCACGCCGGCTGATCTGGCCGGTCAAGCAGAAGTACGGGCGCAAGATCTCCTGGGCCGACCTCATCGTCCTCACCGGCAACGTCGCCCTGGAATCCATGGGCTTCAAGACCTTCGGCTTCTCCGGCGGTCGCCAGGACGTCTGGGAACCGGACGATGCGGTGTTCTGGGGTTCGGAAACCGTCTGGCTGGGTGGCGACGTGCGCTATGGCGCGCACAAGAAGATGGAGCAGCCCGGTGACGGTGTGCTGACCGCACAGCCCGAGCAGCATCCGGTGGAGCACAGTCGCAACGATAACCCTCAGCGCACCCTGGAAAATCCCCTGGGCGCGGTGCAGATGGGTCTGATCTACGTGAACCCGGAAGGCCCGGAGGGCAACCCCGATCCGGTGGCTTCGGCCCATGACATCCGCGAGACCTTTGGCCGCATGGCCATGAACGACGAGGAAACCGTCGCCCTCATCGCTGGCGGTCACGCCTTCGGCAAGACCCACGGCGCAGGTCCCGCCACCAGCGTCGGTGCCGAGCCGGAAGCGGCCGATCTGGAGCAGCAGGGCCTTGGCTGGAAGAACAGCTATGGCACCGGCAAGGGCGCCGATACCATCACCAGCGGCCTCGAAGTGACCTGGACCTCCACGCCCACCCGCTGGAGCAACGAGTACTTCGAGAACATGTTCAAGTTCGAGTGGGAGCTGTTCAAGAGTCCCGCCGGTGCCCACCAGTGGCGACCGAAGGACGGCGCCGGCGCCAATGCCGTGCCCGATGCCCATGATCCCAACAAGCGTCACCAGCCGACCATGCTCACCTCGGACCTGGCGCTGCGCTTCGATCCGGCCTACGAAAAGATCTCCCGCCGCTTCCTGGAGAACCCGGACCAACTGGCCGACGCCTTCGCCCGTGCCTGGTTCAAGCTGACCCACAGGGACATGGGGCCCCTGGCCCGCTACCTGGGCCCGGAAACCCCGAGCGAAGAACTGCTGTGGCAAGACCCGCTGCCCAAGGCCGAAGGCGCGCCCCTGGGCGAGGCCGAGGTCAAGGCGCTCAAGGATAAGCTGGCCGCGTCCGGCCTGAGCGTGTCCGAACTGGTCGGCACCGCCTGGGCGGCTGCCTCCACCTTCCGCGGTTCCGACAAGCGCGGTGGGGCCAACGGTGGCCGTCTGCGCCTGGCGCCGCAAAAGGACTGGGAGGTCAACCAGCCGGCGCAACTGGCCAAGGTGCTGGGCGTGCTGGAAGGCATCCAGCGTGATTTCCACGGGGAGGGCAAGCAGGTCTCCATCGCCGACCTGATCGTGCTGGCCGGTAGCGTCGGGGTGGAAAAGGCCGCCCAGGCGGCGGGTCATTCGATCAGCGTGCCCTTCACCCCGGGTCGCGTGGATGCCTCCCAGGAGCAGACCGACGTCCACTCCTTCGGGCATCTGGAGCCCTGGGCCGATGGCTTCCGCAACTATGTGGGCGGGGAGTTCAAGGTCAAGCCGGAATTCCTGCTGGTAGACAAGGCGCACCTGCTGAACCTGACCGCGCCCGAATTGACGGTACTGCTGGGCGGCCTGCGCGTGCTGGACATCAACGTGAACGGTGCCAAGCATGGCGTCTTCACCCAGCGACCGCAGACCCTGACCAACGACTTCTTCGTCAACCTGTTGGACATGGCCACCGAATGGAAGGCTACCGGTCCGGACAAGGCCACCTTCGAAGGTCGTGATCGCCAGAGCGGCGAGCTGAAGTGGACCGGTACCCGGGTCGACCTGGTGTTCGGTTCCCATGCCCAGCTGCGTGCCCTGAGCGAGGTCTATGGCAGTGCCGACGCCCAGGAGAAGTTCGTCAAGGACTTCGTCAAGGTATGGACCAAGGTGATGGAGCTGGACCGTTTCGATCTGCGTTGATCGCCACGTAGTAACCAGAAGCGCCTCCTCCGGGAGGCGTTTTTTTGTCCGCGCAACCGATCCGCCACTCATCGCCGATCAATGGAAAGTCGCCTTTAAGGCGCATTCCAGAGCCTTTTTTGCGTGTGATATGCCATGTCCGGCCCACCTTAAGCAAACCCTAAGCGCCCCTTAAGGAGCGCATAACCGAGGGGATACAGACTGCGCTAAACACCCAGAGGCTGTCCCCATGGAAGCGCTTGCCGAACTCTCCCTCAGTCTGGTCGAAGGCCCCATCCACCCCGACCTGTGCCGCGATGAAGTCCTCGCCGATCTGTTCGAGGCCACCGCGACGCGGGCGCCGGAGCGGCCCGCCCTGCTCGAAGGCGAGCGCAGCCTGAGCTACGGCGAGCTGGACGCCTGGGCCGATCGCGCTGCCTCGCGGCTGCTGGCGGCTGGCGCCGGGCCTGGCCGCGTGGTCGGCCTCTGGCTGCCGCGCGGCATCGAGCTGCTGGTGATGCAACTGGCCATCGCCAAGACCGGCGCCGCCTGGCTGCCCTGCGATGCCGAGACCCCGGCCGACCGCGTGGCCCTCTGCCTGGAGGACGCCCAGGCGGTCGGTGTCATCACTGGAGCGCCCTTCGCCGATCTGCTGGCGCGTCCCGGGCTTGGCTGCTGGACCCCCGGCGAGCTGAGCGTCGCCCTGGCCCAGGGCGAGACCCTGCGCCGGCGTGGCCAGGTCTCCCCGGACAACCTGGCCTACCTGATCTATACCTCCGGCTCCACCGGCAAACCCAAGGGCATCGGCATCCGCCAGGACAGCATCTGCCACTTCTTGCGCAGTGAGAATTCGCTGCTCGGCATCGAGGCCGGCGACCGGGTCTACCAGGGCTTCTCGGTAGCGTTCGACATGTCCTTCGAGGAGATCTGGATCAGCTACCTGGTGGGCGCCACCCTCTGGCTGGCGCCGCGGGAGATCACCGCCGACCCCGAGGCCCTGGCCCGCGCCCTGACCGCCAATCGCATCAGCGTGTTGCACGTGGTGCCGACCCTGCTGGCGCTGTTGCCGGAAGACGTCCCTAGCCTGCGGCTGATCAACCTCGGCGGCGAGATGTGCCCCGAGCCCCTGGTGGCGCGCTGGAGTCGGCCGCAGCGGCAACTATTCAATACCTATGGTCCGAGTGAGGGCACCGTCTCGGCCAGTCTGGCGCAGCTGCACGCGGGCGAACCCGTGACCATCGGCCGCCCGCTGCCCAACTACAGCCTGCTGGTGGTGCCGGCCGATGCCAGCCAGCCGCTGACCTTGCTGCCGCGCGACCAGGTGGGCGAACTCTGCATCACCGGTCCGGGTGTCGCCGATGGCTATCTGGGGCGTCCCGAACTGACCGCCGAGAAATTCCTGCCCAATCCCTGGAGCACCGGCAGTCACGACCTCAAGCTCTATCGCACCGGCGACCTGGCGCGGGTCGACGAACACGGCCAGGTGCATTGCCTGGGGCGGGTCGACGACCAGGTGAAGATCCGCGGCTATCGGGTCGAGCTGGGCGAGATCGAAGCCACCCTGGCGAGGCAGCCCGGCGTCGGGACCGTGGCAGTGGTGCTGCGCGAAGAGGCCGGCGTCGAGCAACTGGTGGCCTTCCTGGTCGGTGATGGCGGCCCGGTGCCGCGCAGCGACCTGTTGCGGACCGAGCTGGCCGGCTGCCTGCCGCTGTACATGGTGCCCAGCCGTTTCGAGTGGCTCGGCGAGATGCCGCGACTGAATTCCGGCAAGATCGACCGCAAGCAGTTGCGCACCCGGCCGCTGGCCATTGCCGTGGTGGCGCCGGTCGCTCCGGCCAGCGGCGCCCTGGGCGCCGTTCTCGCGGCCACCGCCGAACTGTTTCCCGGCCAGGCGCTGCACGCCGAGATGGATTTCTTCGATGACCTGGGCGGTCACTCGCTGTTTGCCGCCCGACTGGTTTCGCGCCTGCGTCAGGACTCGCGCTATGCCAGCGCCACGGTCAAGGCGGTCTATTCCGGTCGCACCCTGGGCGCCATTGCCGACGCCCTGGAGGCGGATGCCGCCGAGGCTGGCCAGGCCATGGCCACCGAGGCCTGGGCCCCACCCAGCCGCTGGCGCCGCTGGCGTTGCGGGCTGGCCCAGGCGGCGGCTCTGCCGCCACTCCTGACCCTGCGCCTGGGACGCTGGTTGGCACCTTTCCTGGCCTTCCCGCTGCTGATCCATTCCGGCACCACGCTGCCCCTGGCCATGCTGACCGCCCTGAGTCTGTTCGTTCTGGCCATCGGCCTGGAATTCGCCGTGGCCCTGGTAGGCAAGCGCCTGACCGGGCGCCTGCAGCCCGGTCGTTATCCGCTGTGGGGCCTGACCTACTACCGCTGGTGGCTGGGCGAACGCTTTCTCGCCCTGGCGCCGGCCTACCTGCTCAGCGGCTCGCCATTGGCTCGTGGCTGGCTCCGGCTGCTGGGCGCCCAGGTCGGTGCCGAGGCCTTCGTCGGCACCCTGACCTTGCGCGTCCCCGAGCTGCTGACCCTGGGGCAGGGCGCCAGCCTGGGCAATGGCGTCAACTTCGAGAACGCCCGGGTGCTGCGCGGCGAGTTGCTGCTTGGCCCCGTGACCCTCGGCCAGGAGGCCCAGGTCGGCTCCTATGCCATCCTCGAAGGTGATACCGCCCTTGGTGACGGCGCTCGCCTGCAGGCCCAGTCTGCCTTGCGCAGCGGTCAGCGCGTCCCGGCCGGACGCAACTGGGGCGGCGCGCCGGCCCACGACCAGGGTGCCGCCGGTGCCCGCGTCCTGCCGCCAACCCCGGTGTCCCGCATTCAACGTACCTTGCTCAAAGGCCTCTATGCCCTCAGCGGCCTGGTGGTCTCGGTGCTGTTCTTCATGCCGCTGTTCCCGCTGGCGCTGCTGATCGACGAACTGGAAAGTTTCGGTGGACTGCCCTGGTGGCACACCTCTTCGCCGCTGCTCGACGCCCTGCAGTATGGGGTGCTGGCGCTGCCACTGGGCGTGGTCAGCGTTGCCCTGACCCTGCTCGGCTGCGCCCTGGCGCGCCGGCTGATCCTGCCGCGCCTGGACGAAGGCCAGTGGTCGGTCGACAGCCTCTTCTACTGGCGCAAGTGGCTGGCCAACCTGATCCAGGAGTCGGCGCTGCAAAGCCTGCAGGGCCTCTATGCCACGGTGTACTCGGCCCTCTGGTATCGCCTGCTGGGTGCCCGGGTCGGCCGTGATGCGGAGATATCCACCGCCCAGGGCCCGGTGTCCTCGTTGCTGGAACTGGGCGCCGAGACCTTTATCGCCGATGCCGTGATGCTAGGCGACGAACAGGTAGCCCAGGGCTGGATGACCCTCAGGCGCACCTCCATCGCCCGCCGCAGTTTCGTCGGCAACGGCGCCTATGTCGCCGACGGCTGCCATATCCCCGAGGACGCCCTGATCGGTGTCCTCGGTCGGCTCGACGAAGGCGTGCCCCTGCGCCAGGGCGAGACCTGGCTAGGCTCGCCGGCGGTGCGGTTGCCGGCGCGGGAAACCCTCACCGGCTACCCGGAAAGTCTGACGTTCCGCCCGGCACCCTGGCGCCGGGTGGCGCGTGGCCTGATCGAGGCACTGCGCATCGTGCTGCCCACCGGCTTCACCGTCGCCGCCGGCTGCGCCATCGCCGAGGCCCTGGTGCCGCTGTGGCAGGCCGGAGCCTGGCTGCAGCTGCTGGGCGAGACCCTGCTGGCCGGCAGCGTCTTCGCCCTGGCCAGTTTCCTGGTGGTGCTGGGCCTCAAGTGGCTGGTGGTCGGTCGCTATCGACCGCGCTCGGCGCCCATGTGGACCTTTTTCGTCTGGCGCAGCGAAGCCATCACCAGCCTCTACGAGACCCTGGCCGTGCCCAATCTGCTCGGCACCCTGCGCGGTACGCCCTGGCTGCCCCTGGCCCTGCGCCTGCTCGGCGCCCGACTGGGCCGGGGCACCTACCTGGATACCACCGACCTCACCGAGTTCGATTGCGTGCGGCTGGGCGATCACGGCGAACTCAACGCCCTGGCCGGTCCCCAGACCCACCTGTTCGAAGACCGGGTGATGAAGGTCGGCGAGGTGGAGCTGGGTGCCGGCATCAACCTGGGGCCGCGCAGCGTGGTGCTCTATGGCGCCCGGGTCGGCGACAACGTGGAACTGGGGCCCCTGTCGCTGGTGATGAAGGGCGAAACTCTGCCAAATCACTCGCGTTGGGAAGGTAACCCCGTTCAGCCCCGTCGTTAGGACTGTCATACAACCATAAAGACAGCCCTGGATACTCCGCCCCGTACAACGATGACGGGGCAAGGCGATGACGGCGTGGGTACGACGGATCAGGGTTGGGCGGAATGGTTGGCGGCTGGGCGTGGCCCTGCTGCTGGCGCTGGGGCTCACCCAGGGCCTGCGCAGCAGCCACCTGGACAGCCAGCTGCTGTTCTGGCTAGGCCAGCAGTGGCAGAGCGAACCCCGGACTTCCCTGGAGTTGGGGCGTTATCGCGTCGCGGTGGAAGCCAAGCCGGTGGCCGGCGTCACCGAGAATCTCTCCGATCTCAGCTACGACCCGGTGCGCGATCGACTCTGGGCAGTGGTCAACAATCCGCCGGAGCTCCTGGCCCTGAGTCGCGACGGCGACCTGCTGCAGCGGCATCGCCTGGAAGGCTTCGACGATGTAGAGGGCGTGACCTATCTGGGCAACGATCGCCTGCTGCTGGCGGAAGAGGGCGCCAATGC
Organism: Pseudomonas oryzihabitans; assembly: GCF_001518815.1. Classification (NCBI taxonomy): domain Bacteria; kingdom Pseudomonadati; phylum Pseudomonadota; class Gammaproteobacteria; order Pseudomonadales; family Pseudomonadaceae; genus Pseudomonas; species Pseudomonas oryzihabitans. The sequence goes on along the minus strand of NZ_CP013987.1, from coordinate 3,654,859 downwards.
CCTGACCCTGGTAGATATTCCCGAGGGAGATGACGTCCTGCGCCGTAGCGACTACCGCAGTCTGACCCTGGATCTCTTCCCCCGCGCCAACCAGGGTTTCGAAGGCCTGGACTACGACGCCGTCCGCGATCGGTTGTTCGTGGTCAAGGAGCACTCACCGCGCAAGCTCTATGAAATCCGCGGCCTGCTCAAGAGCTTCGACGGCGACTTCGCCCTGCGCATCATCGACCGCCAAGCCTGGCTGGACCAGGCGCCGAGCACCGGCGATCTGTCCGCGGTCCATGTCGATCGCCGTACCGGTCACCTGCTGTTGCTCAGCGACGAGTCGCGGATGCTGATCGAACTCGACGACCAGGGGCGCACCCTGGACACCCGCTCCCTGGTGGCACCCTTCGGCGGCCTGTCACGGCGTATCCGCCAGCCGGAAGGGGTCACCCTGGATAGGGCCGGCAACCTCTATGTGGTCAGCGAGCCCAATCTGTTCTATCGCTACCAGAAGCGCTGATCAGACGCCGCCAAGGCGCTCCAGTACGGCGGGGGTATCCTGGGCACCCATGGCACGGGCCACGCTCAGCGCCGTGTTGCCGACGGCGTCGCGCGCCTTGGGATCGGCGCCGCGGGCGATGAGCAGCTCCACCATCTGCACGTGATTGAACATCGCCGCCATCATCAGCGCGGTCTTGCCGTCGGGCATGGCGCCTTCCACGGCGGCGCCCTGGTCCAGCAGCAGTTCGGCCATGGGCAGGTTGTTCTTGAAGGCGGCGCCGGCCAGTGGTGACTGGCCCATGTCGTTAGCCAGATTCGGGTCGGCCTGGTGCTCCAGCAGCACGCGGCTGGCCTCCAGGTGGCCGTGGTAGCTGGCCAGCATCAGCAGGCTGTCGCCCTTGTGGTTGCGCAGGTTGGGCGTCAGCCCCTTTTCCAGCACCAGAGCCAGCACCTCGGCATTGCCGGTGCGGGCGAGGTTGAACACCTCGGTGGCGAATTCCTGGGCTTCTTCATCGGTCATGCGCTGGGGACCGTCTTCGGTCATGGTTCTCTCCTGGGCTACGGCGGGCGGGACCCCGAGGGTCCCGGGCGATAGGAGGGCAGACCCGAACGGCAAGGGGGAGTTCTCTCGCGGCGGCGAAAGAAGCCACCGCGAGGGCTCTCAGCCGAAGGTCGCGTGGGTCTCGGCAAAGGCCTGCAGCTCCGCCACGCTGTAGTTGCCGACCATCAGCACCGGGCCGTGGGCGGTGCCTATATGGGCCGGCAGGGTATCGAGAAAGCCGCCGGTAGGTGTCACGCCCAGGTTGGTGTACTCGGCGGCCGGCAGGTGGAATTCGGCGATCAGCCGTACTGCCTCGGCCAGTCCGGCAGTGACGCTGACCGGATGCAGGGCGGCATCCACCGGCGTGACCTGGCCGCCGTTGTCGCCGCTGAACAGGTGGCCCACCTTGGCCGCCGCCTCGGCCAGGTCCTGCTGATCCGCCTGAGCGCCGATCAGGAACAGCGAGCCATAGTGCGGCAGGCTGCCACCGCCCTCGGCCTGGCTGACGAAGCTGGGTGCGAAGGGTTGCTCGCCACGGATGTCGGAACTGTAGTTGGCCACTGGATCACCGAGGGTGACCACGTTGACGAAGTTGCCTCCCTGGCCCACCGCGTGCAGGTCACGCGGAATCCCCGAGGCTTCGAAGCTGATGCCGCCCAGACCGGTCTGCTGGGCAACGTATTCCGCCGAGATGCCACCCAGGGAGTGACCGGTGACGAAGATGTCCTGGGTGCCATAGCCCTGTTTGGCCGCCGCCTCGATTACTTGATGGGCGAAGTCCAGTGACTGGCGCTGGGCACTGGACACCTGCTGGCCGAGGATCTGCAGATCGCTCAGTAGGCCACCGGCGGTGGACAGGGGAGCGATCAGCAGATTCTCGCCGCGGGTGGTGCCGGCATAGGTGATGAGCACCTGGTTCTCGGCGGTGATCCAGGCGTGGGCCGTCGCGCCGTTGAGCGAGTTGTGCAGCGTCAGCTGATGGCCATCGACCAGGAAGGGCCGCATGCCGTCGGGCGTGCCACCCAGCACGTATTCGCTGATGGCGCCGTTGAGAAATTCGCTGACGGTGGGGGTGCTGGCCGAGGCGGTCTGCTTCAGTGGCGCGACCTCGGCACTCTTCAGCGTGTGCACATAGGTGAAGTTGCCGAGGCTGACGATGTCGCTGTGGTCGAACAGGCCATCGCTGGCCCAGAGGGAGCTTTTCTTGGACATGACGGCACCTTTGTTGTTGTCGAAGGCGGTGGACGTGGTGGCCAGGGCGCTGCCGTCGGCGTCGTGGGCGGACGGTCGGGCAAGCACTCGATTTCCATCCTAGGACGGGCTCTGGCACGCGGCAAACCGGGAACCCGGGGGTCATTTCCAGACGGCCGAGATCTGGGCCCAGGCGCCTGCGGTCATGGTTGGCGGCGCCTGCGGCAGCTCCTTGGGTCTGCCAGTACCCTGGTCGACCCGTCGTGGGTTCGGGCTACACTGGGGGTCGACTCGACCCAAGAGGCTTTCATGACCGCCATCCGCCTGCCATCCATCGACCGCCTGCTGCGCCATCCCGCTTCGCGTCCGCTGGAGGAGCGGCACGGTCGCGAGCAGGTGCTTGGCGGCTACCGGTCCCTGCTGGACGATCTGCGCGAGGCCTTGAGAGCGGGCACCCTGGCCGCCGTGGAGGTGGAGGAGGGCGTCCTGGCCGGACGCCTGGGCGAGCGTCTGGCGCTGAGCAGTCAGCCGCGGGTGCGGCGGGTGTTCAACCTCACCGGCACGGTGTTGCACACCAACCTGGGGCGGGCCCTGCTGGCGGAAGAGGCCATCGCCGCGGTGAGCGAGGCCGCGCGTCAGCCGATGAATCTGGAATTCGACCTGGCCACCGGCAAGCGCGGCGATCGCGACGACCTGGTGGCTGACCTGGTACGCGAACTGACCGGCGCCGAGGCGGTGACCGTGGTCAACAATAACGCTGCGGCGGTCCTGCTGGCCTTGCATGCCATAGGCGCACGCAAGGAAGGGGTGCTGTCCCGTGGCGAGCTGATCGAGATCGGTGGCGCCTTCCGCATTCCCGACATCATGGCCCGCGCCGGAGTCAAGCTGGTGGAAGTGGGCACCACCAATCGCACCCATGCCCGCGACTACGAGGCGGCCATCGGGCCGCGTACCGCGTTGCTGATGCGCGTGCACACCAGCAACTACAGCGTCCAGGGGTTCACCGCCAGCGTCGCCACCCCCGAGCTGGCCGCAATCGCCCGTGCCCATGAGGTTCCGCTGCTGGAAGACCTGGGTAGCGGCACCCTGGTGGATCTGACCCGCTGGGGCCTGCCCGCCGAACCCACGGTGCAGCAGGCCCTGCGCGATGGCGCGGACCTGGTGACCTTCAGTGGCGACAAGCTGCTTGGCGGACCCCAGTGTGGCCTCATCGTCGGCCGGCGCGACCTCATCGAGCGCATCAAGAAGAATCCGCTCAAGCGCGCCCTGCGGGTAGACAAGCTTACCCTGGCTGCCCTGGAAGCGACCCTGGCGCTCTATCGCGATCCGGATCGCTTGGCCGAGCGGCTGCCCAGCCTGCGTCTGCTATCTCGCCCGGCGGCTGACATCACCGCCCAGGCCGAGCGCCTGCTGCCGGCCTTCGCCGCCGTCCTGGGCGCGACCTATGCGGTAAGCGTGGAACCGGCATTGGGTATGATCGGTAGCGGCGCCCAGCCAGTGGCACGGCTGCCCGGCGCGGCGCTGTGCTGCCGCCCTCAGGTCAGCAAGCGCCTGCGCGGCCGCGCCCTGCGGCAGCTGGAAGAAGCCTTGCGTCAGCTGCCCATCCCGGTGGTGGGACGCATCGACGCCGATGCCCTCTGGCTGGACCTGCGCCAGCTCGACGACGAGGCCGCCTTCCTGGCCCAGTTGCCGGAGTTGTTGCTACCGGAAATCCGCTAGGGCTTGGCTCAGCGCACCACCCAGCGCTGCCTTGCCCAGTTGCTCAGCAGATCCACGCCCAGCACCAGCACCAGCATGCCGAGGATCACGGTGGCGGCCTGGGCCTGCTGGAACAGGCTCAGGCTGAAATACAGCTGCTGCCCCAGGCCGCCGGCGCCGACGAAGCCAAGGATGCTGGCCATGCGGATGTTGTTTTCCCAGCGATAGAGCAGATAGGCCAGCAACTGCGGCCAGACCGCCGGCAGGGTGCCGTAGAGAAAGGCCGTCAGCGCGCCGCCGCCGGCCAGGCGGATGGCCTCGGCCGGTGCCTTGGGGGTGTTTTCCAGGGCTTCGGCGAACAATCGGCCAAGTACCCCGGCGGTGTGCAGGGCCAGAGCCAGGGTGCCGGCGTTGGGGCCGAGTCCGGCGGCCAGCACCATCAGTGCCGCCCAGACCAGTTCAGGAACAGCACGCAGAGCGTTGAGCAGTAGTCGCGCCAGCGCCAGGGCGGCCAAGCCGAAGCGGCCGGCCGCCGGCAAGGCCAGCAGCAGCCCCAGCAGTCCGGCGAGCAGGGTACCCAGGGCCGACATCGCGAGGGTTTCCACAGCGCCCCGGACCACGGCCGACAGCTGGACGACGGAGAAATCCGGCTTGAGGAAATCGGCCAGGAAGCTACCCATCTGACCCAGGGCGCGGGCGCTCAGCAATTCGCCGAAGGCCGTGCCCAGGTAGCTGATGGAAGCCAGCAGGGCGGTGCCCATCGCCACCACCGTCAACAGCCCGCGGCCGCCGGCCCGGCCGCGTTCCACCTGGCGCAGCAGCCGGCTCAGCACATCGGCCAGCAGCACCAGTACCAGGAAGGTCAGCAGCAGGCTGGCCACCTCGCCACCGGCAAACATGCGCAGCGACAGGTCCACCTGCTGGCCGAGGCCGCCAGCGCCGACGAAGCCCATCACCACCGAGGCGCGGATGGCGCACTCCCAGCGGTAGACACTGTAGGAAATCATCTCGCCCGCGGCATTGGGCAGCACGCCATAGACGAAGGCCTGCAGGCGCCCGGCGCCCTGCAGCAGCAGGGCCCGCGCCGGGCGTGGATCGACCGATTCGAAGATCTCCGCATAGACCTTGCCGAGCATGCCGCCGTAGGTGATGGCGATGGCCAGCACCCCCGCCGTGGGGCCCAGGCCGACGGCGCGGACGAATAGCAGCGCCCAGACGATCTCCGGCACGCTGCGCAGGACGATCAGTACCCCGCGGACCAGCCCGCGGAGCAGGCGCGGCAACCGACCGGGGCGACCGGCGCGGGGCAGCGCGGAGATCGACAGCGCGCGGGTGGCCAGCAGGGCGGCGGGCAGGGCGATCAGTGCCGCCAGGGCCATGCCCAGGGTGGCGATGGCCAGGGTTTCCAGGGTGGCACGCCCCAGCACGGCGAGAAAGTCGGCGTCATGGGCCGGTGGCCAGAAGCCGGCGAGAAAGTTGCCCATGGTGCGGGCATTATCGCCGGTGAAGAGTCCGAAGAGATCGAATTCCGCCAGGCGCAGCGTCGGCCAGGCCAGCACCAGGGCCAGCAGGGTAAGCAACAGGCGGGGCCGGGCAGCGGGGTCCCGACGAGGCGGATTCAGCATCGTGGCAGATCGAGCGGCGTCTCGGCCGGAGTCGGCGCGGCGGGCGATAGGGTGGTGCTCAGGCCGTCATTGGCATAGAGCGCCGCGAGATCGGCCTCGCTCACCGCGCTGGCGGGCTTGTCCCACAGCAGCCTGCCGGCGCGCAGGCCGAGGATGCGCGGAAAGCGCTGCAGCGCCAGCTCCACATTGTGCAGGCTGGTGACCAGGGTGGTGCCCTGGCGCCCGGCGGTGTCGCGCAGCACCTCCAGGGTGTGACCGGCCAACACCGGGTCCATGGCCGACACGGGTTCGTCGGCAAGCAGCAGCTGCGGCCGCTGGTAGAGCGCCCGGGCGATACCGATGCGCTGCAACTGGCCACCGGACAGCTGATCGCAGGAGGCGTAGAGACGGTCGGCCAGGTCCAGCGGCGCCAGGGCGGCGGCGGCGCCGTCGCGATCCAGGGGATGCACCAGGCTGATCAGGCTGCGCGCCAGCGACCACTGGCCGAGACGTCCGGCCAGCACCGCGGTGATGACTCTCTGGCGTGCGGGCAGCGGCGGGGCCTGGTGAATGAGGCCGATGCGGGCGCGCAGCTGGCGCCGTGCGCGGTTGCCCAGCGTCCAGGGATCCTCCCCGAGTAGCTCCAGCTGACCCGCCACCGGCCGCAGACCGGTGGCCAGCAGCCGCAGCAGGCTGGTCTTGCCGGCACCGGACGGGCCGATCAGGGCGACCTGTTCACCCTGTTCCAGGTGCAGGTCGAGATCGGCCAGGGCAGGCGAGCCGTCGGCGTGTACCAGCGTCACGCCGCTGAGGGCGAGACTCACTTGAGCAGGCCGGCTGCCAGGGCGGAAGCCTCGATGCTCTTGTAGTTGTCCGGCGAAGTCGGCACGAAGCGGCTGGCCGCCTGCAGGTCGAGGATCGCCTTGTCCGCCGGCTTGGCCGGGTCCAGGTCGAGGAAGGCCTGCTTGATCTTGGCCGCCAGTTGCGGATCCAGATTGCCCCGCACCGTCCAGTTGTAGTCGTAGTAGGTCGGGGTGGTGGCGATCACCCGCACCTTGCTGGTGTCGACCTTGCCGGCGTCGACCAGCTTCTTCCACACCGAGGCGTTGAGCACCCCGGCATCGGCCTTGCCGGCCGCGACCCAGGCAACGGTGGCGTCATGGGCACCGGAATAGGCCACCCGCGAGAAGAACTGTTCAGGGACGATGCCGTCCTTCTGCATGAAGTAGCGTGGCATCAGGCTGCCCGAGGTGGAGGAGACCGAACCAAAGGCGAAGGTCTTGCCCTTGAGGTCCTGCAGGCTCTTCACGGCCGGGTCGGCGGTGATGAATTTGCTGGTGAACTGCTGATCTTCTTCGCGCTGTACCAGGGGATTCATCGGCGCCTTGCGCTGCGCCTGGACGAAGGTGAAGCCACCGAACCAGGCCATGTCCAGCCGATCCGACGCCATGGCTTCCACCACGCCGGCATAGTCGGATACCGGCACGAACTTGACGGGCATGCCCAGACGCTGCTGCAGGTATTCACCCAGCGGCTTGAACTTGCGGATCAGCTCGGTGGGGGCCTCGTCGGGAATGGCCGAGACGCGCAATTCGTCGGCGGCGTGGGAGAGCAGGGACGTCAGGGACAGGGCCAGGCCTGCTGCCAGGGCCAGCGAACGCTTGAGCATGGGTTTCTCCGGTTCAATAGCGGAAAAAAAGGGGCTGCAGTATAGGGGGTGGCGCTCGTTTGCGCAGCCGTCGCCTACCCCTGAACGGTGCCGGAAGCCATGGCGGGATGGCAGAAGTGCTCTGGAGAGCCGCTGTGCAGCGGACTCGCCCAGGCGTTCGAGTCCGCTATGTTGATGTCCGGGCTAGCCGGCGAGCGCTCAGGTCTCGTCGAAGAAGCGCTCGTTCCAGTCCACCAGGGGTTGCGGCGAATTGAGCTTCTGCCCGTAGATCACCGCATAGGCCAGCACGTTCTGCACATATTGCCGCGTCTCGTCGAAGGGAATGGTCTCCACCCAGACATCGAAGGCCAGGTGGCGGGCGCCGCTCAGCCAGCGCTTCACCCGGCCCGGCCCGGCGTTGTAGGCGGCCGAGGCCAATACGCGGTTGCCGTTGAACTGGGCATGGACCATGGACAGATAGGCGGTGCCCAGCTGGATGTTCTTTTCCGGGGTCAGCGCCTGCTGCGGCGAGGCCAGGGGAATGGCGAACTTGCTGGCGGTATGGCTGGCGGTGGCCGGCATCAACTGCATCAATCCTATGGCGCCCACGCCGGAGCGCGCATCGGCCATGAAGCCGCTCTCCTGGCGGGTGATGGCGAACACCCAGCTGCTGTGCAGGCCGCGGGTCTGGGCCTCGCGCACGAAGCTTTCCCGATAGGCGATAGGGAAGCGGATGTCCAGGTCGTCCCAGTACTTGGCGAGGCTGATGGTGCGGATTGCCGGGAAGTACCACTGCATGTCGTAGGCCATGCGGGCCTGGGCGACCAGTTCGTCACGGTTGAAGTGCCGGCTGACATAGAACCACTCGCGGCGGGCATTGATCGGCTCGCCGCGGGCGATGAACTCCAGGGCACGCTGCACGCCAGGCGTGTTGCGTACCTTGCGCTTGAGCGCGTCGCTGAGCATCAGCGGCTTGTTGTTGAGCTGATAGGGCGCCTTGCTGCGGTCGGCGGCGAGGAAGCCGTAGTAGTCACGCTCACGGCTGACCTCGGCGTATTCGCGCAGCACCTGCGGACTCTGCGGCTGCATCAGCTCCAGGGTGCGGGCGCGCCAGTATTCCCAACGATTGGCCTTGGCCAGGCTCGGTGGGAAGCGCTCGATCAGGGCATGGGCATCGCTCCAGCGGCCCAGGCGCAGGAGCAGTCGGGCGCGCCATTCGCTGACGTCGTCGTCACGCAGCTCGGGATCGTAGCGCTCCATCAGCGGCAGGGCGCGCGGATCGAAGTTCTTGGCCAGGGTCAGGCCGATCTGGCGGGCGATGGCCACCTTCTCGTCGCGGGTGAAGGGCATGCGCTGGCTGTAGACCTCGAGCAGGCCCATGGCCTGTTCCGGGTCCTGGCGGGCCAGTTTGCGCAGTCCCAGGCCGACCACGTCGGCGAGGCTTTCGCTGGCTGGGGCGAAGGCCTGGACATTGGCGATCTGCTGGGGCTTCTGGGCCACGTCGATCAGCCGCTGGGCCTGGCCGGACAGGGTCGGTAACTGGGCGGAGAGGGTGCGCACCAGGCCGTACTCGCCTTTGTCGGCGGCCAGCTTGGCGCGTTCCCAGACCCGCTCCTCGGTGAGCTGGCCGCGCGCCGCCCAGGCCTGGAACAGGCCATCGCAGCTGGTCGGTTGGGCCTTGCCCACCAGCCAGTACTTTTCCGCCAGCTTGAAGCCCTCGCTGGCATTGCCCTGGGCGATCAGGTACTGGCCGTGCAGGCAGTCCAGCTCGGTGAAGTTGTAGTCGGGCGAATAGTATTTCTCGAAGCGATTCCAGTCGCCGCGATCGGCCAGGCTGCGCAGCCAGCGCAGCCGCAGCCAGTTGGATTGCGGCAGATCGCCGTGCTCGGCGAGAAAGGTCTCGATCTCGGCGTCGCTGGCGCCAGGAACGCGCTTGATCAGCTCGTCGTAAGCCAGGTAAGGCTCCAGCGGATAGGTGCGCAAGTCGCCGCGATTGGCCAGGTAGACACTGGCGTCGCCCCGGTCCAGCGCCGCCTTGGCCTGGTCGTAGAGTTGCCGCTGCTGCTCCAGGGGAGCGGCTTGCGAGGTGGTGGAGCCGATCAGGGGAGCGAGGAGCAGGGGCAGGATGACGAACAGGCGACCGCGCATGGGAATTCCGTAAAAGCTGGATGCGGAGGGGGTGGCGCGCGCTACGCAGGGCAGGCGGCCGACCGTCACGGGGCAGTCTAGCTTACGTGCCGGCGCCAGGCGGCGAAAGCGTTGGCCATGGCCTGCCGTCGGGCGGTCCGGGCGTTTCGCCGGCTCGCGTCGACCGGCGCCGGGGTAGGTGTCTCTGCTAGACTGGTTGGCCTTTTTCGCGGAGAAACCCATGGCGCTGCTCAAGTTCACCAACGTATCCCTGGCCTTTGGCGTCACCCCCTTGCTGGACGGGGTGTCCTGGCAGATCGAACGGGGCGAGCGGGTATGCATCATCGGCCGCAACGGCACCGGCAAATCCAGCCTGCTGCGCATCGTCAAGGGTGAGCAGCAGGCCGACGATGGCGAGGTCTGGCGTGCCCCGGCGCTGAAGATCGGCGAGCTGCCGCAGGAATTGCCGCGCGCCGACGACCGCTCGGTGTTCGACGTGGTGGCCGCCGGCCTCGCGGGCGTCGGCGAGTTGCTCGCCGAGTATCACCACCTGACCCAGGACACCAGCGGTGAACTGGACATGGAGCGCCTCATGCACGTCCAGCAGGAGCTGGAGGCCCGTGATGGCTGGCGCCTGCAGCAACTGGTGGAAAGCACCCTGAGCCGGCTGCAGCTGCCGGCGGAGAAGACCCTCGCCGAACTCTCCGGTGGCTGGCGGCGGCGCGTGCTGCTGGCCCAGGCCCTGGTGGCCGAGCCCGATCTGCTGCTGCTCGACGAACCCACCAACCACCTGGACATCGGCGCTATCGCCTGGCTGGAAGACGCCCTGCGCGGCTATCCCGGCGCCGTGCTGTTCATCACCCACGACCGTGCCTTCCTCCAGGCCCTGGCCACCCGCATCCTCGAACTGGATCGCGGCAACCTGATCGACTGGCAGGGCGACTACGCCAGCTTCCTGGTGCACAAGGAGCAGCAGCTGGCGGCGGAAGAGACCGCCAATGCGCTGTTCGACAAGCGCCTGGCCCAGGAAGAGGTCTGGATCCGCCAGGGCATCAAGGCCCGACGTACCCGCAACGAAGGCCGCGTCCGAGCCCTTAAGGCCATGCGCAACGAGCGTAGCGAGAGACGCGAACGCCAGGGCAAGGCCAATCTCCTGCTGGAAACGGCCGACAAGTCCGGCAAGCAGGTCATCCTCGCCGAGCACATGAGCTATGCCCATCCTGGTGGCGAGCCATTGATCCGCGACCTGACCCTGATGATCCAGCGCGGCGATCGTATCGGTCTGCTCGGCCCCAACGGCTCGGGCAAGACCACCCTGCTCAAGCTGCTGCTGGGTGACCTGCAGCCCACCGCCGGCAAGATCCAGTACGGCACCAAGCTGGAGATCGCCTACTTCGACCAGCTGCGCCTGCAACTGGAGCCGGAAAAGACGGTGATCGACAACCTCGCCGAGGGTCGCGAGTTCATCACCATCAATGGCCAGGATCGCCACGTACTGAGCTACCTGGGGGACTTCCTGTTCAGTCCGCAGCGTGCCCGTACGCCGGTCAAGGCGCTGTCCGGTGGTGAGCGGGCCCGGCTGTTGCTGGCCAAGCTGTTCAGCAAGCCCGCCAACCTGCTGGTGCTGGACGAACCGACCAATGATCTCGACGTCGAGACCCTGGAACTGCTCGAAGAGGTGTTGCTGAGTTTCGAGGGCACCGTGCTGATGGTCAGCCACGACCGGGCCTTCCTCGATAACGTGGTGACCAGCACCCTGGTGTTCGAAGGGGCAGGGCGGGTACAGGAATACGTCGGCGGCTATCACGACTGGCTGCGCCAGGGCGGCTCGCCACGTCTGCTAGGTGTGCAGACCCGTGAAGACGGCAAGTCGGCACAACCGGCTAGCAAGAGTGAACCTGCGCCGGTCGCCACTCCCGTGGCTGCTACAGCCACGCCAGCCAAGCGCAAGCTCAGTTACAAGGAGCAGCGCGAGCTGGACGCTCTGCCAGCTGCCATCGAGACCGCGGAGATCGAGCTGGAGGCCTTGCAGACCGCCATCGCCGATCCGGGCTTCTATCAGCTGCCCGCCGAGGTCAGCCGCGGCAAGCTTGCCCGCATGGAGGCGTTGCAAGCGGAACTGGATCGCCTCATCGAGCGCTGGGCCGAGTTGGAGTGATCCAACCCGGCCGCGCGCTTGGAGCCCGTTCAAAGTCTCGCGAGCTAGAGACAAGCAAGGCCTGGGCGGCCCCACGAAAATGGCTGAGGAAGCGGACCGGGCTCGCGCTCGAGTTTACGAGTGGTAAATGAGCATTCCGACCGGGCTGGCGACTCAGGCCATTTTCAACGCAGTTTGGCCGACGCGCAGCAGACTTTGAACAGGCTTTTAGGCCTTGTCTTTGTTCAGGGCCACCGCGAGGGTATCGCAGGGCGCGCCGTGCAGCAGGTCGTTGGACGTAGAGCCCAGCAGCAGCGCCAGACCATGACGACCATGGCTGCCGACCACGATCAGGTCGCAGCCCTGCTCCTTGGCCATGCGGTGAATCTCCTGACGCGGTTGCCCGTAGGCCAGCACACAGTTGCCCGCCAGCTCGGCATACTGGGTGGTGAAACCATCCAGCCGCTCGCGGGCTTGCTCGATCTGCTGCTGCTGCAGCGACGACAGATCCATGGGCACATCACCGCCAAAGGCCATGGCCATAGGCTCGACCACGTGCACCAGGGACACCTTGCTGCCACAGCACTGACCCAGGGCCACGGCGCGACGGATTACCGGCTGGCAATCATCGGTCAGGTCGACAGCAACCAATATGTGTTGGTAGGCCATACACATCTCTCCTTCATGATGGGGCGCCAGGCCATACCGTGGCTGGCGCTCGATTCGCGGGCTTCAGGTTCTGGCTGAACAGAACCGGCTTTCGCTCGACAACTGTTCAGGCAGACGCTCGCCCACTTGTAGTTTCGACTCCAGGAGTCGGGGATAGCTCCACGGCTATCTTGCACAGAAGCGCGGCAAGCTCAAGCACCCGTCGTTCGAATACCCGCCGCTTTCCCTTGTGTCCCAATTGACAAGAGCGCGCTTTTGCCAGAAGGTTGTGCGAGCCGTTCAAACGGTTGTATGAATTTTCGCCCCGGCCCGGCCGGTGCCCTCCACAGAACAATATCGGGGCTGGCGACTTTCGGCTTCCATCCGAAGCTGCCGCCCGCCTTGCGACCAGGACTCAAGGGAGACCCGCTGATGATTTTCGAAGGCAAAGCCCTTTCGGTGCGCGACGTGGAGGACGGCATCGCCGAACTTCGCTTCGACCTCCAAGGCGAATCGGTCAACAAGTTCAGCGCCATCACCCTGCGTGAATTCCGCCAGGCCGTGGACGCCCTGAAAGCCCATGCCGGACTGCGCGGCGTCATCGTCACCAGCGGCAAGGACGTCTTCATCGTCGGCGCCGACATCACCGAATTCGTCGAGATGTTCGGCCGGCCGACCGAAGAGCTGCAGGCCGGCATCGCCGAGATCAATCGCATCTTCAACGACTTCGAGGACCTGCCGGTACCTACCGTGGCCGCCGTGGGCGGTATCGCCCTGGGTGGCGGCTGCGAGATGACCCTGGCCGCCGACTACCGGGTGCTGAGCACTGCCGCGCGCATCGGCCTGCCGGAAGTCAAGCTGGGCATCTATCCGGGCTGGGGCGGCACCGTCCGCCTGCCGCGCCTGATCGGCAGCGACAACGCCATCGAGTGGATCGCCTCCGGCAAGGAAAACGACGCCGCCACCGCGCTCAAGGTCGGTGTGGCCGATGCCGTGGTCGCGCCCGAGCACCTGTTCGACGCGGCGCTGGACCTGGTCCGCCGCGCCGCCGCCGGTGAGCTGGACTACCGCGCCAAGCGCAAGCCGAAGCTGGAGAAGCTGCAGCTCAATGCCATCGAAGCCATGATGGCCTTCGAGTCGGCCAAGGGTTTCGTCGCCAGCCAGGCCGGGCCGCACTATCCGGCGCCGCTGGAAGCCATCAAGGCGATCCAGAAGTCCGCCAACTACGGTCGCGACAAGGCCCTGGAGGTCGAAGGCGCCGGCTTCGCCAAGATGGCCCAGACTTCGGTCTCCGCCAGCCTGGTCGGGCTGTTCCTCAATGACCAGGCGCTCAAGCGCAAGGCCAAGGTGTTGGAAAAGCAGGCCGCTCCGGTCAAGCTGACCAGCGTCCTGGGCGCCGGCATCATGGGCGGAGGCATTGCCTACCAGTCCGCGCTCAAGGGCACGCCGATCCTGATGAAGGACATTCGCGACGAGGCTCTGGAGCTGGGCCTGAGCGAAGCCAGCAAGCTGCTCAACAAGCGTGTCGAGAAGGGCCGCCTGGAGCCGGTGAAGATGGCCGAGGCGCTCAATCGCATCCGGCCGACCCTGTCCTATGGCGACTTCAAGAGCGTCGACCTGGTGGTCGAGGCGGTGGTCGAGAATCCCAAGGTCAAGCAGGCCGTGCTGGCCGAAGTGGAAGGCCAGGTACGCGAGGACGCCATCCTCACCTCCAACACCTCCACCATTTCCATCAGCCTCCTGGCCCAGGCGCTCAAGCGTCCGGAAAACTTCTGCGGCATGCACTTCTTCAACCCGGTGCACATGATGCCCCTGGTGGAGGTGATCCGCGGCGAGAAGACCAGCGAAAGGGCCATCGCCACCACCGTGGCCTACGCCCGCCAGATGGGTAAGAACCCCATCGTGGTCAACGACTGCCCCGGCTTCCTGGTCAACCGCATCCTCTTCCCGTACTTCGGCGGCTTCGCCGCGCTGCTGGCCCAAGGTGCCGATTTCCAGCGCGTCGACAAGTTGATGGAAAAATTCGGCTGGCCCATGGGTCCGGCCTACCTGATGGACGTGGTCGGCATGGACACCGCCCACCACGCCCGCGACGTCATGGCCGAGGGCTTCCCCGAGCGCATGAAGGAAAGTCGCAAGACCGCGGTGGACGCCCTCTACGAAGCCCAGCGCTTCGGCCAGAAGAACGGCAAGGGCTTCTATGTCTACGAGACTGACAAGAAGGGCAAGCCGAAGAAGGTCGCCGATCCGGCCGTGGCCGAGGTGCTGGCACCGGTCACCTACGAACAGCGTGAATTCACCGACGAGGAAATCGTCGAGCGGATGATGGTACCGCTGTGCCTGGAAGCCGTGCGCTGCCTGGAAGACGGCATCGTCGACAGCGCCGCCGAGGCCGACATGGGCCTGATCTACGGCATTGGCTTCCCACCCTTCCGTGGCGGTGCGCTGCGCTACATCGATAGCCTGGGCGTGGCCGAATTCGTCGCCATGGCCGACAAGTACGCCGACCTCGGGCCGCTGTACCACCCGACCCCCAAACTCCGCGAAATGGCCGCCGCTGGCCAACGCTTCTTCGGTTGAGCCTGGAGTAAAGAAATGAGTCTGAATCCGAGAGACGTCGTCATCGTCGACTTCGCCCGCACGCCCATGGGCCGTTCCAAGGGCGGCATGCACCGCAACACCCGCGCCGAGACCCTGTCCGCGCGGCTGATCGACGCAGTCCTTGACCGCAATCCCCAGGTCAACCCGGCCGAGGTGGAAGACGTGATCTGGGGGTGCGTCAACCAGACCCTGGAGCAGGGCTGGAACATCGCCCGCATGGCCTCGCTGCTGACCCGCATCCCCCATACCAGCGGCGCCCAGACGGTGAGCCGGCTGTGCGGCTCCTCCATGAGCGCCCTGCACACCGCCGCCCAGGCGATCCAGACCGGCAACGGCGACGTCTTCGTCGTCGGCGGCGTGGAGCACATGGGCCATGTCGGCATGATGCACGGCGTCGATCCGAACCCCCAGCTGTCGCTGCACGCCGCCAAGGCCTCCGGCATGATGGGCCTGACCGCCGAGATGCTGGGCAAGATGCACGGCATCACCCGCGAGGCCCAGGACCAGTTCGGCTACCGCTCTCATCAGCTGGCGTGGAAGGCGACCCAGGAAGGCAAGTTCAAGGACGAGATCATTCCCCTGGAAGGTCACGACGAGAACGGCTTCCTCAAGGTCTTCAGCCATGACGAGACCATCCGTCCGGAAACCACCCTCGAAGGCCTGGCTGCCCTGAAGCCGGCTTTCAACCCTAAGGGTGGTACCGTGACCGCCGGCACCTCCTCGCAGATCACCGACGGCGCCTCCTGCATGCTGGTCATGTCCGCCCAGCGCGCCCAGGACCTGGGCCTGCAGCCGCTGGCCAAGATCCGCTCCATGGCCGTGGCCGGCGTGGATCCGGCGATCATGGGCTACGGTCCGGTCCCGGCTTCGCAGAAGGCTCTCAAGCGCGCTGGCCTGACCATCGCCGACATCGACTTCATCGAGCTCAACGAAGCCTTCGCGGCCCAGGCCCTGCCGGTGCTCAAGGACCTCAAGGTGCTCGACAAGATGGAGGAAAAGGTCAATCTGCACGGGGGCGCCATCGCCCTGGGTCACCCCTTCGGTTGCTCTGGCGCCAGAATTTCAGGCACGCTGTTAAATGTCATGAAACAGAATGACGGCACCTTCGGCCTGGCTACCATGTGTGTGGGTCTCGGCCAGGGCATCACCACGGTGTTCGAACGCCTGCGCTGATCCGCGGCGTGCGTCATCCGACCGGGGCGCCCCCAGGGCTGCCCCGGTTTTCTTTTTTCGAGGTGGAACATGGCATTGCAGACGGGACTCTACCGGCACTACAAGGGTCAGCAATATCGAGTACTGGGCGTGGCCCGGCATTCGGAGACCGAGGAAGAGCTGGTCATCTATCAGGCGCTGTACGGCGAATACGGTCTCTGGGCGCGGCCCTTGAGCATGTTTCGCGAGAGCGTCCAGGTGGATGGCGAGCAGGTGCCGCGCTTCGCGCTGATCAGCGTCGAAGCCGATCCCCTGGGTCTGGATACCACGCCCCAGCCTTGACCTTGCCGACATCGCCACTATATATAGCGGTGCCGCGTTGGCCGACCGCCCCCGGCGCACCAGACTGAAGTCGTTCTGGTCCTCCATCCGCCGTCCCGGCGCTCGCCTTTCGCTCGCTCACCGCTTTCAAGCAGGAATCTGACTCTCCCATGGGTAAATCGCTGGTCATCGTGGAATCCCCGGCCAAGGCCAAGACCATCAACAAGTATCTGGGTAACCAGTACGTGGTGAAGTCGAGCATCGGCCATATCCGCGACCTTCCCACCAGCGGCGCCGGCACCGCCAAGGAGCCCGCCGCCAAGACGCGCAAGACCGCCGCCGAGGCGCCCGCGCTGTCACCCAAGGAAAAGGCCCGGCGCCAGCTCTTCACCCGCATGGGCGTCGACCCCGAACACGGCTGGAAGGCGCACTACGAGATCCTGCCTGGCAAGGAAAAGGTGATCGAGGAACTGCGCCGTCTGGCCAAGGACGCCGACACCGTCTATCTCGCAACCGACTTGGATCGCGAAGGGGAGGCCATCGCCTGGCACCTGCGGGAAGCCATCGGTGGCGACGACTCGCGCTACAAGCGCGTGGTCTTCAACGAGATCACCAAGAAGGCCATCCAGGAGGCCTTCTCCCAGCCCGGCGAGCTGGATATCAACCGCGTCAACGCCCAGCAGGCCCGTCGCTTCCTGGACCGCGTGGTCGGTTACATGGTCTCGCCGCTGCTGTGGTCGAAGATCGCCCGTGGCCTGTCCGCTGGTCGGGTGCAATCCGTTGCGGTCAAGCTGGTCGTGGAGCGCGAACGTGAGATCCGCGCCTTCGTCCCCGAGGAATACTGGGAAATCCACGCCGACCTCGCCACCCCGAAAAAGGATCAGGTGCGCTTCGAGGTGGTGCGCGAGAAGGGTGAAGCCTTCAAGCCGTTGAACGAGGCCCAGGCCAAGGCCGCGCTGGCCAAGCTGGAGAAGGCCGGCTATCGCATCGCCAAGCGTGAAGACAAGCCGACCAGCAGCAGGCCCTCCGCCCCCTTCATCACCTCCACCCTGCAGCAGGCGGCGAGCAATCGCCTGGGCTTCGGGGTGAAGAAGACCATGATGATGGCCCAGCGTCTCTATGAGGCTGGCTACATCACCTATATGCGTACCGACTCGACCAACCTGTCCGGTGATGCCATCGCCATGGCTCGCGGCTATATCGAGAGCGAATTCGGCAAGCAGTACCTGCCGGAAAAGGCCAACGTCTACGGCAGCCGCGAAGGCGCCCAGGAAGCACACGAGGCCATCCGCCCGTCCGACGTCAACGTCAAGCCCAACAGCCTGTCGGGCATGGAGCGGGACGCCGAGCGCCTGTACGAGCTGATCTGGCGCCAGTTCCTGGCCTGCCAGATGCCCCCGGCCGAGTACCTGTCCACCACGGTGACCGCCGCGGCGGGAGACTTCGAGCTGCGTGCCCGTGGCCGCATCCTCAAGTTCGACGGCTACACCCGTGTCCTGCCCCAGCAGGGCAAGCCGGGCGACGACGACGTCCTGCCCGAGATGAAGCAGGGCGAAGACCTCGGCCTGGTCAAGCTCGATCCCAGCCAGCACTTCACCAAGCCGCCGGCCCGCTTCTCCGAAGCCAGTCTGGTCAAGGAGCTGGAGAAGCGCGGTATCGGCCGGCCGTCGACCTATGCCGCCATCATTTCCACCATCCAGGATCGCGGCTACGTAACGGTGCACAATCGCCGGTTCTATGCCGAGAAGATGGGCGACATCGTCACCGACCGGTTGAACGAAAGCTTCGCTAACCTGATGGACTTCAGCTTCACCGCCAACATGGAAGGCAATCTGGACAACGTCGCCCAGGGCGAACGGGACTGGAAGAATCTGCTCGACGAATTCTATGGGGATTTCAAGCAGAAGCTGGAATACGCCGAAGCAGGCGAGAAGGGCATGCGAGCCAATCAGCCGACCCTGACGGACATTCCCTGCCAGCTCTGCGGCCGGCCGATGATGATCCGTACCGCCTCCACCGGCGTCTTCCTGGGCTGCTCCGGCTACGCCCTGCCGCCCAAGGAACGCTGCAAGGCCACCATCAACCTGGTGCCGGGCGACGAGATCGCCGACGACGACGAGGGCGAGTCCGAATCCCTGGTTCTGCGCGGCAAGCATCGCTGCCCCATCTGCAGCACCGCGATGGACGCCTATCTGATCGACGAGCATCGCAAGCTGCACGTCTGCGGCAACAATCCGGACTGCCCGGGCTACGAAATCGAAGAAGGCAGCTATCGCATCAAGGGCTACGAAGGTCCATCGCTCGAGTGCGACAAGTGCGGCAGCGAGATGCAGCTCAAGACGGGCCGCTTCGGCAAGTTCTTCGGCTGTACCAATCCAGCCTGCAAGAACACCCGCAAATTGCTCAAGAACGGCGAGCCCGCACCGCCGAAGATGGATGCCGTGCCCATGCCGGAGCTGCGTTGCGAAAAGGTCGACGACACCTATGTGTTGCGTGACGGCGCTTCGGGCCTGTTCCTGGCTGCCAGCGGCTTTCCGAAGAATCGCGAAACCCGTGCGCCGTTGGTCAGCGAACTGCTGCCCCATCGCGACGAGATCGATCCCAAGTACCATTATCTGCTGAGTGCTCCGGTGAAGGATTCCGAAGGTCGCCCGGCGGTGATTCGCTTCAGCCGCAAGACCAAGGAGCAGTACGTGCAGACCGAGGTCGAGGGCAAGCCCACCGGCTGGAAGGCCTTCTACGACGGCAAGAAGTGGCAGGTGGAAGAAAAGCGCTAGAGCCCTGGGTTCTGGCAGGAGACAGGCGGCCGGCGTGAGTCGGCTCCAGGAGAAGGGCATGGCCAACGAGCGTTACACCCGCACCAACCAGAAGCTCTATTTTGCCGGTCTGGCCCTGGAAAGCTGGCGCTCGGCTCAGGCGGCGCCTTCAGCGCAAAGCCAGGGCCGCATCATGGCCGAACGCGAGGCCTGTCTGTTCCACCTGCATGGCGCCCTGCTGGGCCTCTGTCAGGAGGTGGCGGGCTTCTATCGCCACCCGACCATGGAGGCCACGTCGCTCGCCGTTCTGCTATCACCCGAAGCCCTGAACGAGGCGCCTAGTCCGGAGATGGGCGAGCTGGTCGAGTTGGCTGGCAATTCGGAGACCTGGCTGGCACGGCTGATCGCCGAATACCAGCGATTGCTGCAACCGCCCCAGGCGCCACGACGGACCAAGCAGGACCCGACGCTGGCCCTGATCGAGGCGGTCAGTCTGGAACCGGCTGAGCCGGAACTGGGTCTTGAAGAAGTGGAAGCCTGGCGCGAAAGCCTCAAGCAGACGGCGCTCAGATTCCGCGGTGCCATGACCGAGTGGTAGGCCCGTTCCACCAGCAACTCATCCAAGGCTGCCAGGATGCTGGCCTTGCAGACCGTCGAAAAAGGCTCAGGCAAGTCAGCCTCTCAGACCCCACGCTGTTACACTATCCGCTTAGCTGTGGAGATACTGAATGACTACTGCCTACCTGGAAATCGTTGAACTCTCCGATGGTCGCATCGTGTTGCGCCGTGCGGACGACGAGGAAGCCCTCGTTACCCTGGAGTTTTCCAGCGATGCCAAGGATTTCCTGCATGGACAGCAGATAGAGGTGGCCAAGGCCATGTTCAACCTGGGTGTGCAGATGGCCGGTCGACTGGCCGAAGGCGATAGCCTCCAGCGCGATGATCAACCGCGCGTCCTGCACTGATTCTTTTCTCGATCCGGCATTCCGCCCTGGAATGCCGCCGCTACATCCCGTCCCGCCGCCTGTTCCCTACGCGAATCTGACGTTCAGACTCTGGCTGTGGCCTTGTGCCGCGGCGCGCGCCAATTGCTGCTTGCCCGCATCGCTCAGGTCGTGCAGCCAGCTGATCACCGTGTGGCTCTGCCCCTTGCGGAGCACTTCGCAGGCCAGTTGCAGCGTCTTGGCAGCACTCGGCGTCTGCAGCAGAAGCACCCGTTCCGGATTCAGATGAGTGCTGCGCAACCAGGCATTGCTGAGCAGCGATGGCGGGGTGACCAGGGTCAGCCAGCGGGCATCGTCCTTGTCGCTCAGTTGGCGCAGGATGGGGGCCAGCAGTTGCAGGCACTGTTCCTGGCTGCCATGCAGGGACATCTCACTGAAGGTATCCGGCAGCGGAGCGGCTGGCAGCTCCCGTGCCGGCTTGCCGGACTTGGGCAGAAAGGCGGTGAGTTCCTGCAGCAGGAACTCAGGTGCCAGGTCCAGCTCTTGAACGGACGAGCGCGGTGCATCGAACATCAGGGGAAATTGCATGGCGACCTCCTGGAGGCGACTCGATCAAATCCACTTGAGGTCATGTACCACGGATACATGACGTCACTGTGCTCAGCCTGGTCTTGAGCGCTTTCCGGAGCGCGAACAGATACCCCCGATCAAGACTTCGGCGTAAGGCAAAAGGCGGTGACAAGAGGCTGGCCCGCAGGCCAGCCCTAGAAGTTAGCGGCGGATGACGCCAACGCTTAACCCTTCGATGGCGAATTCCTGGCTGGAAAGATCGACTTCGATAGGGGCGAACTCGGGATTTTCCGCCAGCAGGGTGACCTGGTTGCCCGAGCGCTTGAATCTCTTCACGGTGACTTCATCGCCCACCCGAGCCACGACGATCTGACCGTTGTGCACCTCACGGGTCACATGGACCGCGAGGAGGTCGCCATCGAGGATGCCGACGTCTCTCATGCTCATGCCCTTGACCTTCAGCAGGTAGTCGGCACGCGGCTGGAAGAAGGCCGGATTGATGGCACAGTTTTCTTCGACGTTCTGCTCGGCCAGAATGGGCGCGCCGGCAGCCACCCGACCGATGACCGGCAGGCTTTCATCGGCTTTGCGCGTCGTATCCAGACCCGGAATGCGGATGCCCCGGGAGGCGCCCGGCGTCATCTCGATGGCGCCCTTACGGGCCAGGGCCTTGAGATGCTCCTCAGCCGCATTCGGCGATTTGAAACCAAGCTCCTGCGCGATCTCCGCGCGGGTAGGCGGAAAGCCATTGGCTTCGAGGCAACGCTTGATGAAGGCCAGAATCTCGGCTTGTCGCGGTGTCAGTTTCAGCATGATGCACGTCGCGTCGTCTAATGATGCTGTGATTATATACAGTAACTCCAGGTGCTAGGCAAGGCCGCTGCACCTGGCTTCAGACGACAGGCCGGATTCACGGCAAATAGCGTTCAAATGACGGAATGACGTGCCTTCCAAGGCTTCGCATGGCTGTTCGCAGACCAGCCCGCGATTGACTTCGGTAGCGTTTGAAACATATGTTTCAAACGGAAATTCATCTATCGAGGAAGGTCATGGCGCAGTCGGATACCGTTGAACGCATTCTGGATGCCGCCGAACAGTTGTTCGCCGAGCGCGGCTTCGCCGAAACCTCGTTGCGACTCATCACCACGCGAGCCGGGGTCAACCTGGCAGCCGTCAACTATCACTTCGGCTCCAAGAAGGCCCTGATCCAGGCGGTGTTCTCGCGCTTTCTCGATCCCTTCTGCTTCAACCTGGAGCGGGATCTGGATCAGTGGCAGCCAAAGAACGGGGAGGAGGTGAGCCTGGAGGCGTTGCTCAATCTGCTGGTGGATCATTCCCTGGCCATCAAACCGCGGCACGGCAACGACCTCTCGGTGTTCATGCGCCTGCTGGGCCTGGCGTTCAGTCAGAGCCAGGGCCATTTGCGCAAATACCTCGAGCAGACCTATGGCCGGGCCTTCCGCCGCTTCCTGCTGCTGGTGAATAGAGCCGTGCCCGAGATTCCGCCGCTGGAGCTGTTCTGGCGTGCCCACTTCATGCTGGGCGCGGCGGTGTTCAGCATGTCCGGCATCAAGGCGCTGCGGGCAATTGGTGAAAACGACTTCGGCGTCGATACCCACACCGACCAGGTGCTGCGGCTGATGGTGCCCTTCCTGGCCACCGGCATGCGCGCACCCACGGCGATGCAGGAGCCCGAACTGGCCCAGGCGCAGTATCGGCCGCGACGTCCAGTCGCGGCGGAGACGGCCGAGACCTACTAGGCTGCGGCGCCAAGGGCGCCTGGGGTAAGCTTGCGTCCCTTTCACGGCGCCATGCGCCGGAGCATTCGGACGAGGTACCCATGCAAGGCTCCCTGATGGTCGATATCGCTGGCACCTGGCTTACCGCCGAGGATCGCCAGTTGCTGCGCCAACCGGAGGTGGGCGGACTGATTCTGTTCGCCCGCAACATCGAAACGCCCGGCCAGGTACGGGAGCTGTGCCGCGCCATTCGCGCGGTGCGGCCCGAGCTGCTGTTGGCCGTGGACCAGGAAGGTGGCCGTGTGCAGCGCCTGCGCCGCGACGTGGTGCGCTTGCCGGCCATGGGGCAGTTGAGCGGCCGAGCGGACAGCGTCGAACTGAGTCGGCTCTGTGGCTGGCTGATGGCGACCGAGGTCCTGGCAGTGGGCCTGGACTTCAGCTTCGCTCCGGTGCTGGATGTCGACTACCAACGCAGCCAGGTCATAGGCGCGCGGTCCTTTGGTAACGCGGAACAGGTGATCGAACTGGGCGGCGCCTTCATCGCCGGCATGGGTGAGGCCGGCATGGCCGCCACCGGCAAGCATTTTCCCGGACACGGCTGGGCGGAAGCCGATTCCCACGTCGCCATCCCCACCGACGAGCGTGATCTGGACACCCTGCAGCGCACCGACCTGCGGCCGTTCCGGGCCCTGCTGCCGAGGTTGGGCGGCGTCATGCCCGCCCACGTCATCTATCCTGCGGTCGATGCCCAGCCGGCCGGTTTTTCCCGGCGCTGGCTGCAGGACATCCTGCGCGGTGAGCTGGGCTACCAGGGCGTCATCTTCAGCGACGACCTGTCGATGGCCGGCGCCCACGTCGCTGGCGATGCCGGACAGCGCGTCGCGGCAGCCCTGGAAGCCGGTTGCGACATGGGGCTGGTCTGCAACGATCGCGCCGCGGCCGAACTGGCCCTGAGCCGCGTGCAGCAGCTGGGCGTCTCGCCCTCGCCACGCCTGGCCAGCATGAGAGCCCGTCGCCACGTGGATCTCGATTATCGGCAGCAGCCGCAGTGGAGCCACGTGCTGCGGCGGTTGCGCCAGGCTGAACTCATCTAGAGGACGTATCCATGACCACCTACGCCATCATCGGAGGCACCGGCCTCACCGCGCTCGCCGGCCTGGAGCTGGACGAGGCCCAGACGTTCGACACCCCCTGGGGCGAGCCCTCGGCACCCGTGCAGCGCGGCCGCTTTGCCGGGCGACCGGTGCTGTTCCTGGCCCGCCATGGCCATCCCCATCGTATCCCGCCGCATCAGGTCAACTACCGCGCCAACCTCTGGGCGCTCAAGGAGGCCGGTGCCGAGGCCATCCTTGCGGTGAATGCCGTGGGCGGCATTCACGCCGCCATGGGCAGCGGCCATCTGTGCGTGCCCCATCAGCTGGTGGACTACACCTGGGGGCGTGGCCATACCTTCTTCGAAGGCACGGACCTCGACCATGTCACCCACATCGACTTCAGCTTTCCCTACGACGAGCCCTTGCGTCAGCGTCTGCTGGGTGCACTGCGCAAGCTGCAACTGCCGCATAGCGACCACGGCGTCTATGCCGCGACCCAGGGGCCACGCCTGGAAACGGCAGGAGAGATCGTCCGGCTGGAACGCGACGGCTGCGACATCGTCGGCATGACCGGCATGCCGGAAGCGGCCCTGGCCCGCGAACTGGGCTTGCCCTATGCCTGCTTGGCGCTGGTGGTGAACCCGGCGGCCGGCAAGGTGCAGCGAGAGATCACCATGGCCGAGATCGAAGCCGTCTTGGCCAGCGGTATCGACGAGGTTCGCCAGGTGCTGGCCGAGGTGCTGGCGGGCTGATAGCTCCAGGCCGCTTCCGGGAGGTCCCGGAGGCGGCCTGTTGGTCAGCTGGCGGCCGGCGTCAGGCGATCGAAGAGCGCTTCGAGCACGTTGAAGCGTTCTTCGGCGCGTTCCATCGGTACCTGGAACTTGAACAGGGTCGCGCCCTCCAGCCGGTACTTCTTCGGCTGCGCCTGGATCATCTTCACCAGCACCAGCGGATCCACCTGGGTGTCGGCAGCGAACTCCAGGCGTCCGCCCTGGGGCCCCGCATCCACCTTGACGATGCCCAGGCCTTCCGCACGTAGCTTGAGCAGTGTCAGGCGCACCAGGTTCTTGGTCGGTTCCGGCAGGAGCCCGAAGCGGTCGATCATCTCCACCTGCAATTCCTTGAGGGCGTCTTCGTCCGGCGCCGAGGCGATGCGCTTGTAGAGGATCAGCCGCGCATGGACGTCGGGCAGGTAGTCCTCCGGGATCAGGGCGGGGACGCGCATGTTGATGTCCGGACCGCCCCCCAAGGGCTTCTCGAGATTGGGTTGCTCGCCCTTGCGAATGGCCTTGACCGCACGCTCCAGCATTTCCATGTAGAGGGTGAAACCCACTGCCTGGATCTGGCCGCTCTGGCCTTCGCCGAGCAGTTCGCCGGCGCCGCGGATCTCCAGGTCGTGGGTCGCCAGGATGAAGCCGGCCCCCAGGTCCTGGGCGCCAGCGATGGCCTCCAGGCGCTTCTCGGCGTCCGGGGTCATGCCCTTGCGTGGCGGCGTGAGCAGGTAGGCGTAGGCCTGGTGGTGGCTGCGGCCGACCCGGCCACGCAGCTGGTGCAGCTGGGCCAGGCCGAACTTGTCGGCGCGTTCGATGATGATGGTGTTGGCGTTGGGCACGTCGATGCCGGTCTCGATGATGGTCGAGGCCACCAGCACGTTGAATCTCTTGTGGTAGAAGTCGCTCATCACCTGTTCGAGATCGCGTTCGCGCATCTGCCCGTGGCCGATGCCCACGCGGGCCTCGGGCACCAGTTCGGCCAGTTCGCGGGCGCGCTTCTCGATGGTCTTGACCTCGTTGTGCAGGAAGTACACCTGGCCGCCACGCAGGAGTTCGCGCAGCAGGGCTTCCTTGATCACCGCGTTCTGCTCCTCCATGACGAAGGTGCGCACCGAGAGACGCCGCGCGGGCGGGGTGGCGATGATGGACAGGTCGCGCATGCCCGCCACGGCCATGTTCAGGGTGCGCGGAATGGGCGTGGCGGTGAGGGTGAGGATGTCCACTTCGCTGCGTAGCGACTTGAGCTGCTCCTTCTGTCGCACTCCGAAACGGTGTTCTTCGTCGATGATGGCCAGGCCCAGGTCCTTGAACTTCACATCGCCCTGCAGGAGCTTGTGGGTGCCGATGATGATGTCGATCTTGCCGTCGGCCAGCTCGCGCGCGGCGGCGGCGACCTCCTGGGTCGACTTGAAGCGGCTCATCACCTCGACCCGCACCGGCCAGTCGGCGAAGCGGTCGCGGAAGCTGTTGTAGTGCTGTTGGGCGAGCAGGGTGGTGGGGACCAGCACCGCCACCTGGCGCCCGCCATGCACGGCGATGAAGGCCGCCCGCATGGCCACTTCGGTCTTGCCGAAGCCCACGTCGCCGCAGACCAGGCGATCCATGGGCGTGCCCGCCAGCATGTCCTTGTGCACCGCCTCGATGGCAGCCTGCTGGTCCGGGGTCTCCTCGAAGGGGAAGCCGGCGGAGAAGGTGGCGTAGTCGGCTGCCGGGTCCTTGAAGGCATAGCCCTTGCGCGCGGCGCGGCGGGCATAGATGTCGAGCAGCTCGGCGGCCACGTCCCGTACCTGTTCGGCGGCCTTGCGCTTGGCCTTCTGCCAGGTTTCGGAGCCCAGCTTGTGCAAGGGCGCCAGGGCGTCGTCGGTGCCCGAGTAGCGGGCGATCAGGTGCAGGTTGGCCACCGGCACATACAGCTTGGCGTCGTCGGCATATTCGAGCAGCAGGAATTCCTGGGGCTGATCGTCCAGCTCCAGGGTGATCAAACCCATGTAGCGGCCCACGCCGTGGTCGATATGCACCACCGGCGCGCCTTCGCGCAGCTCGGTGAGGTTCTTGATGACGTTCTCGCCGGCGTCACGACCCTTCTCGCGGCGGCGGCGCTGCATGATGCGCTGGCCGAACAGCGGGTTTTCCGGGATCAGGGCGACGCCGGCCTCATCCAGTACCAGGCCTTCGTCCAGCGGTGCCAGGGCGATGGCGATACGTTCGGCGCTGGCCTGAAAGGCTGCCCAGCCTTCGACCTGACCGGGGCGCAGGTTCAGCCGGGCCAGGAGGTCCAGCAACACCTCGCGGCGGCCGGCGCTTTCCGCGGTGAACAACACGCGACCGGGGAAGTCGGTGATGAAGTGCTCCAGCGCCGCCAGGGGCTGGCTGGCCTTGGCATCGATGGCTAGATCCGGCAGCGCCCGCGCCGTGAAGCGCTCGCGGCCCACGCCGGACTCCAGGTCATCTGCGCCTATGACCACCCGCGGCCAGCTCTTCAGACGGGCGAAGCAGTCTTCCACCGGCAGGAAGACATCGGCCGGCGGCAGCAGCGGTCGCTCCGGATCGACCCGGCGGTCCTCGTAACGGGTGCGCACATCGGTCCAGAACTGTTCGGCGGCCTGCTCGATGCCCGGCAGGGAAAACACCTGGGTGTTGGCCGGCAGATAGTCGAAGAGGGTGGAAGTCTCGTCGAAGAACAGCGGCAGGTAGTACTCGATACCCGCCGGAGTGATGCCGCTGGCCAGATCCTGATAGATGGGGCAGCGGCGATAGTCGACGTCGAAGCGTTCGCGGAAGCGCGCGCGAAAGCCGGTCACGGCTTCCTTGTGCAGCGGGAACTCCCGTGCCGGCAGGAGGCGGATGCTGTCGACCTTGTCGATGGAACGCTGCGTCTCCGGGTCGAAGGTGCGCAGCGTCTCGATCTCGTCGTCGAACAGGTCGATCCGGTAGGGCAGCCTGCTGCCCATGGGAAAGAGATCGATCAGGGCGCCGCGCACGGCGAACTCGCCGTGTTCGTACACCGTATCCACATATCTATAGCCGGCCGCTTCCAGGCGCGCGCGGGTGACTTCCACGTCCAGCCGCTGGCCGACGTCGAGCACCAGGCTGCTGCCGAGCAGGAACCGCGTGGGTGCCAGGCGGTGTAGGGCAGTCGCCAGAGGGACTACCAAAATGCCGTGGGAGAGCTCCGGCAGCCGATAAAGGGTAGCGACGCGCTGGGAGATGATGTCCTGGTGCGGCGAGAAGACATCGTAGGGCAGCGTCTCCCAATCGGGGAAATTCAGCACCGGCAATTCGGGGGCGAAGAAGCGCAGTTCCTGCTCCAGGCGATCAGCGGTCTGGCTGTCCTGGGTGATCAGCAGGGTGAAGCGGCGTGTCGCGGCCTTGGCGGCTTCAGCGATGGCGAGGGCTAGCGCGGCGCCGGGTAGGTTGCCCCACTGCTGGCGACCGGCGGTTTCAGGAATTGACGGGGTACGCAAAACTGACACGCGGGCGGAACTCCGGTGGATTTTGGGAGGGTTGGGATTGTAACGACCGGGCTTTCGCGCTGTCAGTGCAGCGACGCGCGTCGATTGCCTGGGACAGGCAGCGCGGTCATAATGTAGTTCCTTTTTTCAGCTCCTACATAGGGAAGGATTTGTCGTGAGTCAGAAGCCTGAGCAGTGCCTTGAAGAATGGATCGATCGCGAAGCGCTCGCCGAGGCCATGATTCCCCTGATTGGTCAGCTGTACCGTAATAACAATGTTGTGACCTCCATTTACGGTCGCGGTTTGGTCAACCGTTCGGTGATCTCCATTCTCAAGGCCCATCGTTTCGCCCGCCAGATCGACAATGTCGAGCTGTCCGTGCAGGACACCTACCCGCTGGTGAAGGCCCTGAGCGAGCTGGAACTGGGCGCCGCGTCCATCGACCTGGCCCGCCTGAGCCTCAAGTTCAAGGCCGAAGGCGCTGGCCGCGACCTCAAGGACTTCCTGCGCAGCGAGCTGTCCGCCGTGGTCGGCAAGCAGGGCGTCGAGCAGCGCAAAGGCAAGGACGTGGTGCTCTACGGCTTCGGTCGTATCGGCCGCCTGCTGGCCCGCATCCTCATCGAGCACCAGGGTAGCGGCGACGGCCTGCGTCTGCGCGCCATCGTCGTGCGCAAGGGCGCCGACAACGACCTGGTCAAGCGCGCCAGCCTGCTGCGTCGCGATTCCGTGCACGGTTCCTTCGACGGCACCATCACCGTCGACGAAGCCAACAGCACCCTGTGTGCCAACGGCACCCTGATCAAGGTGATCTACTCCAACGATCCCACCACCGTCGACTACACCGCGTACGGCATCCAGGATGCCATCGTGGTCGACAACACCGGCAGATGGCGCGATGCCGAAGGCCTGGGCCAGCACCTCAAGTGCAAGGGCGTCTCCCGCGTGGTGCTGACCGCACCGGGCAAGGGCAGCCTGAAGAACATCGTGCATGGCATCAACCATGACACCATCACCGCCGAAGACACCATCGTCACCGCGGCATCCTGTACCACCAACGCCATCGTGCCGATCCTGAAGGCGGTCAACGACAAGTACGGCATCGTCAACGGTCACGTCGAGACCGTGCACTCGTACACCAACGACCAGAACCTGATCGACAACTTCCACAAGGGCGATCGCCGTGGCCGCAGCGCTGCGCTGAACATGGTGATCACCGAGACCGGGGCCGCCAAGGCCGTGGCCAAGGCACTGCCGGAACTGGCTGGCAAGCTGACTGGCAACGCCATCCGCGTGCCGACGCCCAACGTCTCCATGGCGATCCTCAACCTGAACCTGGAGAACGGCACCAGCAAGGACGAGATCAACGAGTACCTGCGTGAAATGGCGCTGCACTCGCCGCTGCACAAGCAGATCGACTTCGTGAACTCGCCGGAAGTGGTATCCAGCGACTTCGTTGGCTCCCGCCATGCGGGCGTGGTCGATGCCGGTGCCACCATCGTCAGCGACAACCGCGTCGTGCTCTATGTCTGGTACGACAATGAGTTCGGCTACAGCTGCCAGGTCGTGCGGGTGCTGGAAGAGATGGCGGGCGTCAATCCGCCGGCCTTCCCGGCCTGAGTCTTGCGTTCTAGGCAAGGCTAACTTGCAAGAAAAAACGGGAGCCCAGATGGCTCCCGTTTTCGTTTTGGTCGGGTTTTGCGCCACAATAGCGGCCCGTGACAAGAGGTCGCAGCCCCCTGGGGCGATCTCACGCCGGACGCGACCTCTCACGAGGCGGTCCGGCTCCAGCCGTCGCCTGCGGACGGCTAACCTTCTGAGGAGAAAGCATGGCGGTCTATAGCTACGACGTGGTGGTACTGGGTTCGGGACCGGCAGGCGAGGGCGCGGCGATGAACGCCGCCAAGAACGGCCGCCGCGTGGCGGTGGTGGACAATCGCCAGGTGGTCGGCGGCAACTGCACCCACCTGGGCACCATTCCCTCCAAGGCGCTGCGCCATTCGGTCAAGCAGATCATCCAGTTCAACACCAACGAGATGTTCCGCTCCATCGGCGAGCCGCGCTGGTTCTCCTTTCCCGATGTCCTGCGCAGTGCCGAGCGGGTGATTGCCCGCCAGGTGTCCTCCCGTACCGGCTACTACGCACGCAACCGGGTCGACCTGTTCTTCGGGACGGCCAGCTTCGCCGACGAGAACACCATCGAGATCGTCAACCAGCGCGGCGACCTCGAGCGCCTGGTGGCCAAGCAGGTCGTCATCGCCACCGGTTCGCGTCCCTACCGTCCGGTGGATGTCGACTTCAGCCATCCGCGCATCTACGACAGCGACACCATCCTGTCGCTGACCCACACCCCGCGCCGGCTGATCATCTACGGAGCTGGTGTCATCGGCAGCGAATACGCCTCCATCTTCAGCGGCCTCGGCGTGCTGGTGGACCTGATCGACAACCGCGATCAGTTGCTCAGCTTCCTCGATGACGAGATCTCCGACGCCCTGAGCTACCACCTGCAGAACAACAATGTGCTCATCCGTCACAACGAGGAATACGAGCGCATCGAGGGCCAGGAGAACGGCGTCATCCTGCACCTGAAGTCTGGCAAGAAGCTGCGCGCCGATGCCTTGCTGTGGTGTAACGGCCGGACCGGCAACACCGACCAGCTCGGGCTGCAGAACGTCGGCATCTCGGTGAACAGCCGTGGCCAGGTCACCGTGGACGAAAACTACCGGACCTCGGTCGCCAACATCTATGCCGCAGGCGATGTCATCGGCTGGCCGAGCCTGGCCAGTGCCGCTTACGACCAGGGCCGCTCGGCGTCGGACAATATCCTGCACGACAACAACGGGCGGGTGGTCAACGACATCCCCACCGGCATCTACACCATTCCCGAGATCAGCTCACTGGGTAAGACCGAGCGCGAACTGACCCAGGAAAAGGTGCCCTACGAGGTCGGCAAGGCCTTCTTCAAGAGCATGGCGCGGGCGCAGATCTCCGGCGAACCCGTGGGCATGCTGAAGATTCTCTTCCACCGCGAGACCCTGCAGGTGCTGGGTGTGCACTGCTTTGGCGACCAGGCGTCGGAGATCCTGCACATCGGCCAGGCGATCATGAACCAGGAAGGCGAGGCGAACAGCATCCGCTACTTCGTCAACACCACCTTCAACTACCCGACCATGGCCGAGGCCTACCGGGTGGCGGCGTTCGATGGCTTGAATCGGCTGTTCTGAGCGGGCCGGTTCTCTTCGCGATAACCCGTAGGTTGGGTTGAGCGTAGCGAAGCCCAGCAATGCCTAGGCTCAACTTGGGCTGTTGGGCTTCGACGATAGAGCTGTCTCAACCCAACCTACTACGCCAAGCAGCACCCGTAGGTTGGGCTAAGCGCAGCGAAGCCCAACAATGCTTAGGTTCAACCTGGGCTGTTGGGCTTCGACGATGAAGCTGTCTCAGCCCAACCTACGACGCTGAATCGGTTCGCATCGCGGCCATGGTGGTCCGCCGATGCGGCCGCTCCTACGGTGACGTCCGTGCCTGTAGGAGCGGCCCATGGCCGCGATGTCTTTTGGAGGACGGTCCTACTACCCCAAGGTGCGCCGTGCCAGGCTCGGGAAGTCGGTGATGACGCTGTCCGCGCCGAAATCGGCCAGGCGACGCATCAGGCTGGCATCGTTCACCGTCCAGACCGAGACGTGCAGACCCTGGCGTTGGGCCTTGAGCAGCCGTTCCGGCGTACACAGCGTCCAGTTCAGTGCCAGCAGATGGCAGTCGTAGTGGGCCGCCACCTTCAGCGGATCCAGCCAGGCATATTCGGCGACCAGTCCGCGCGCCAGGTGGGGCGTGTCGCGTTGCAGGGAGCGCAGGACCTCCCGCGAGGCACTGGTGACGGTGATCCTGTCCTGCAGGCCGAATTCCTCGACCAGCTGGGCGATGGCCTTGACGGTCTGCGCCGCTCGCACCCGCGAAGCGCTCTTCACTTCCAGTTGCCAGTGTTCGAAGCGGCACTTCTCGAACAGCTGGCGCAGGGTCGGGATGGGGCAGGGGCGTGGCCAGGACGGTCCACCCTGGCGAGCATCCAGGGCGAGCAGATCGGCGACGGTCTTTTCGCTGACCTTGCCGCCGCGCCCGGTGGTGCGCTTCAGGGTCGGGTCGTGGATCACCACCAGCTCGCCATCACGGGAGAGGTGCAGGTCCAGCTCGCAGCGCTGGACGCCCAGCTCCAGGCACAGCTCGAAACCGGCGAGCGTGTTTTCCGGGGCTTCGCCGCGGGCGCCGCGGTGTCCGTAAATAAGAGTCATGAGGGCTCCTTGGCGCTAGGGTGAGGGGGGCGGGCGGCGCGGTTCGCGGACCGCATCCAGGACCCGATCGTTTTCAAAATAGACGCTGAAATCCCGATAGTCCCAGCGGCGGATCGTCGGGTGGCCGACAGGGGGATGCTCCTGATCGGGCAGGCCGAAGCGTTCCAGTACCTGGGAGCGGCTGTCGCCCCGCTGGGGCAGCGGCGTGCCGACATCGCCTTGCCTACCCAGCGGGATCTGCAAGGTATCGGCCCAGCCGGGCAGGGCGATGCCGAGCAGCAGGACGGCCAGCCAGGGGCGTTTCACGCCTCGTCTCCGCGATCAGCGCGGCGCACCCGGGCCTGCTGGCGCAGCACATGACGGGCCAGCAGCTGGCGCTGGGCATCTTCCAGGTCGATGAAGCTGGTGCCGATCTCGTGACCGCCGACCACTGCCTGGCAACTGGTCACCTCGGCCAGCACCTGCAGGCCCAGGCCCTGGGGTGGCAGCGCCATGCGCAGGTCGAGTCGCGTGCCCAGGGCATAGGGCTCGGCGTCGACGAAGGCCAGGCCACCTTCGGAGAGCACCACGTCACGGGTGGCGCCGCTGTCGTGCAGCAGATTCCAGGTGAAGGCCTGGCCGAGCAGGTCGAGGCGCTTGTTCACCAGGCGCAGGCAGGCGGTGACGGCGCGGTCGCGTTCGTCCAGATTGCGCAGCAGGTGACGGGATTCGAATTCCAGCTGATGCAGTTCGCTCAGGAGTGCGAACAGCGGCGCGGTCTCGCCTGGGGCCCCGTCTGCAGGGCTGATTTGCAGTGCGATACGGTCGGTGATGCGATAGTATTCCCGCCGTTCACGCGCGTCTGGGGTGGTCATGTTGGGCCGCTCCGTGGGTGATGGCCCCGAGTGTAGCCGGCGAGCCGGCACGGTGTCGCCGTCCAACCCGCAGGGCGCCTACGTCTTTCCGCCGTGCAAGCGAGCCTATGTTCAGACCCCTGCCGATCTACCTTGGCCTGCGTTATGTCCGCGCCAAGCGCCGCAATCATTTCGTCTCCTTCATCTCGCTCACCTCCATGATCGGCCTGGCCCTCGGCGTCGTCGTCATGATCGTGGTGCTGTCGGTCATGAACGGCTTCGACCGCGAGATGCGCGATCGCGTCCTCGGCATGATTCCCCATGCGACGGTGGAGTCCTATCAGCCGGTTACCGACTGGCGCAGCGTGCGCGAGCTGGCACTGCAAAACAGTCAGGTGGCGGCGGTGGCGCCCTTCACCCAGTTGCAGGGCATGCTGGCCCACGACAAGGCGGTGCAGACCGTTTTGCTCAACGCCATAGATCCGGCCGAGGAGTCCAAGGTCTCGATCATCGCCAGCTTCATGCGCGAGGGTAGGCTCGACGACCTCAAGCCGGGCGAGTTCGGCATCATCATCGGCTCCCTGGCCGCCGAGAAACTGGGCGTCAAGGTTGGCGACAAGCTCACCTATATCGCTCCGGAAGTGGCCGTGACCCCCGCCGGCATGTTTCCGCGCATGAAAAGATTCACCGTGGTGGGCATCTTCAGCGTCGGCGCTGGCGAGCTGGATGGCTCGGTGGGCCTGATCGACATCGAGGATGCCGCACGGCTGCAACGCTGGCCGGCGAATGCGGTTCAGGGTGTGCGGCTCAAGCTGCATGACCTGTTCCAGGCGCCGGACGTGTCCTGGAACATCGCCCGCCAGTTGCCCGGCAACGATTGGTACGCCCGCGACTGGACCCGCACCCATGGCAACCTCTACCAGGCCATCGGCATGGAAAAGACCATGATCGGCCTGCTGCTCCTGCTGATCGTGGCCGTGGCCGCCTTCAACATCGTTTCCACCCTGGTGATGGTGGTGACCGACAAGAAATCCGACATCGCCATCCTGCGTACCCTGGGCGCCACACCCCGGCAGATCATGGCGGTGTTCATGGTCCAGGGAACCTTCATCGGCATCATCGGCACCGCCATCGGTTGCCTGCTGGGGGTGCTGGCCGCGCTCAACGTCAGTGCGGCGCTGGCCTGGGTGCAGCAGGTCACCGGGCATCAGTTCCTCAACGCCGAGGTGTATTTCATCGACTACCTGCCGGCCCAGCTCCAGCTGCACGACGTCCTGCTGATCTGCGGCGCGTCCTTTGCCCTGAGCTTCCTGGCCACGCTCTATCCCTCCTGGAGCGCTGCCCGTACCCAACCCGCCGAGGCCCTGCGTTATGAATGATCGAGCCGTTTTGCGTTGCCAGGACCTGGGCAAGCGCTACGAGGAAGGCCCCCAGACCGTCGAGGTGCTGAGCAACGTTCAGCTGACCCTGCAACCGGGCGAGCGCGTCTCCATCGTCGGCAGCTCGGGATCGGGCAAGACCACCCTGCTGAACCTGCTCGGTGGCCTCGATACCCCCAGCAGTGGCAGCGTCTGGCTCGACGGCGAAGAGCTGTCGGCGCTCAACGAGAAGGCCCGCGGTCTGCTACGCAATCGCGCCATGGGCTTCGTCTACCAGTTCCACCACCTGCTGCCCGAATTCAGTGCCCTGGAAAACGTCTGCATGCCCTTGCTGATCGGCAAGGCCTCCATTGGCGAAGCCCGTGAGCGCGCGGCCAAGTTGCTGGAACGGGTCGGCCTCGGCCATCGCCTGGGGCACAAGCCGGCCGAGTTGTCCGGCGGCGAGCGCCAGCGCGTGGCCATCGCCCGGGCCCTGGTCAACCAGCCCAAGCTGGTGCTGCTCGACGAGCCCACCGGCAACCTCGACCAGCACACCGCCCACGGTATCCAGGACCTGATGCTGGAACTGTCCACCTCGCTGCGCACGGCCTTCCTGGTGGTGACCCACGACCAGGTGCTGGCCGGCCAGATGGACCGGATGCTGCGCCTGGACGAAGGCCATCTGGTCGACGCCACGCCGGCCCGGCAGGTCTGAGGTCGTTATGTTCAGACCGCTCTCCCTATTCATAGGCCTGAGATACACCCGCGCCAAGCGGCGCAAGTCGTTCATCTCCTTCTTCTCGCTGGTCTCCATGTTCGGCCTGGCCCTGGGCGTGCTGGCCATGATCCTGGTGCTGTCGGTGATGAACGGCTTCCAGGAGGAAATGCGTGGCCGCATCCTCGGCATGGTGCCCCATGCCTTCATCAGCGGCGCCCAGCCGCTGGACGACTGGCGCCCGCTGGCGGCCAAGGCCGAGCAGCAGCCCCATGTGCTGGCCGCGGTGCCCTACACCCAGTTGCAGGGCATGCTGTCGGTGCGCGGTCGCATGCAACCGCTGCTGGTGGACGGTATCGATCCCGCCCAGGAGAAACGCGTTTCCATCGTTGGCGAGCGCATGACCCAGGGCAGCCTCGACGCCCTCAAACCGGGCGAATTCGGCATCGTCCTGGGCGAGATCGCCGCCCGGCGCTTCCAGCTGGAAGTGGGCAGCCAGGTTACGGTGATCATCCCCGAGGTCGGCGCCACCGGCAGCATCACCCCGCGCCTGCGTCGCTTCACCGTGGTCGGCACCTTCAAGGTCGGCGCCGAGCTGGACGCCTCCCTGGCGCTGATCAACGTGGCCGACGCCGCACCGCTCAAGGGCTGGCAGCCGGGCCAGGTGGAGAGCATCCGCCTGGCCCTGGACGATCTCTTCCAGGCGCCCCGTATCTCCCGTGACGTGGCCAAGGCCCTAGGCGAGGGCTACCAGGCACGCGACTGGACGATCTCCCAGGGCAGCCTGTTCCAGGCCATGCAGATGGAAAAGACCATGATCGGCCTGCTGCTCCTGCTGATCGTGGCGGTGGCCGCCTTCAACATCATCGCCACCCTGATCATGGTGGTGGCCGACAAGAAGGCCGACATCGCCATCCTGCGTACCCTGGGCGCCACGCCTGGGCAGATCATGGCGGTGTTCATGGTCCAGGGTACGGTGATCGGTCTGGTCGGTACCCTGATCGGCGGCGTGCTGGGCGTCATCGCGGCGCTCAACGTCAGCAGCTGGATCGCCGCCCTGGAGCGTCTGGTCGGCCACAAGCTGTTCGGCGGCGACATGTACTTCATCAGCAACCTGCCCTCGCGGCTGGAAGTGGAAGACGTGGTACTCATCGCCGTGGCGGCCCTGAGCATGAGTTTCCTGGCGACCCTCTATCCCGCCTGGCGCGCCTCGCGCACCTCGCCGGCCGAAGCCCTGCGCTACGACTGATCCCCTGCCGGGCCAGACGGACCTTACGCCCCTGGCCCTGGCACTTCTGCGTTCCAACTGCTCTAATCCGCGCATCTGAAGCCCTGCTGGTTCTCCACGGATGGAGTCCTGATGCGTGCCGCTCTGCTTGCCTTCGCCTTGGATGTGCTGCTCCTGCGCGCCTTTGCCGCGCTACCGTCACTGCCCCTGCTGGCGGCTCTCGCCTCGGTCGCCATCGTGCTGCTGGGCACCCGTTTCTTCGTGCTCGGCGCCTGCGGGCTCGGCCTGGCCTGGGCACTGCTCGCTGCGCACGGGGCCCTGGCGGATCGCCTGGATCCGGCGCTGGAGCAGCGGGTATTGTGGATCGAGGGCCAGGTGAGCGGGCTGCCCGCGGTGGATGCCGACTCGGTGGGCTTCGTGCTCAGTGGCGCGACCAGTCGCCGCGACGTCAAACTGCCCGCGCACATCCGCCTGAACTGGCACGGCGGTCCTCGCCTCCTGACCGGCGAGCGCTGGCGCCTGGCGGCGGAGCTACGCGGACCGGCAGGTCTGGTCAACGCCCTGGGCCAGGACCGCGAGGCCTGGCTGCTGGCCCAGGGCATAGGGGCTACCGGTAGCGTGAAGGATGGCCAGCGGCTGCAGTCCGCCAGTGGCCTGGCAACCTGGCGCGATGGTATCCGCCAATACCTGCAGACCCGGGATCCGGCCGGGCAGGGCGGATTGCTCGCCGCGTTGGTGGTGGGCGACGGCTCGGGGATCAGCGACCGCCAATGGCAGCTGTTCCAGGACACCGGCACGGTGCACCTCATGGTGATTTCCGGGCAGCACATCGGCCTGATCGCCCTGGGCGTCTATGCCGGGGTGGTCATCCTGGCGCGCCGTGGCTACTGGCCGAGTCGACTCCCCTGGCGGCTATCCGCCGCCGTGCTGACCGTGGCCACCGCGCTGGGTTACGGACTGCTGGCCGGTTTCGAGGTGCCGGTGCAGCGCGCCTGCGTCATGGTTACCCTGGGCTTGCTTTGGCAGCTGGGGCGCCAGCAGGTCCGGCTGGCTGATGCCGTACTGCTGGCCCTGGTGCTGGTCCTGGCGGCCAATCCCCTGGTCAGCCTGCTGCCTGGCTTCTGGTTGTCCTTTGGCGCCGTGCTGTTGCTGCTGTGGAGCTTCGCGGGTCGTCTGGGACAGCTGCCCTGGTGGGTCACCCTGGGACGGGCCCAATGGTGCATGGCCCTGGGCCTGGCACCGCTGCTGCTGGCGCTGGGCCTGCCACTGAGCCTGAGCGGTCCCCTGGCCAACGCCGTCGCCGTGCCGCTGATGGACATGGCGGTCGTGCCGCTGGCGCTGGTGGGGACGCTGCTATCCCTGCTGTGGTCGCCGCTGGGCGATCCCGCGCTCCTGCTGGCCGGTGGCTTGCTGCAGGGACTGCTCTGGCTATTGAGCGGATTGGCGCACCTTGCCGCGGCCTGGCAGCCTGTACTCGCGCCGGCCTGGGCGCTGTGGCTGGCGGGACTCGGGGCGTTGCTGGCCCTGCTGCCGGCGGGTGTGCCGCTGCGCGGCTTCGGCGCACTGCTGATGTTGCCCGGGCTGTTTCCTCTGGCGCCCGTACCAGCGGAGGGGCTGGCGCGGATCACCTTGCTGGACGTCGGTCAGGGCCTGGCCGTGCTGGTACGTACCCGGCAGCATGCGCTGCTCTACGATGCCGGCCCGCGCCAGGGCAGCTATGACAGCGGCGCTCGGGTCGTCCTGCCCAACGTGAAGGCTGCTGGCATCGGGGCCCTGGATATCATGTTGCTCAGCCATGCCGATGCCGATCACGCTGGCGGTGCGCCGGCCGTGGCCCGGGGCCTGCCAGCAGGTCGAGTGCTCAGCGGTGAGGCAGGTAGGCTAAAACCGGAATTGCATGCCCAGGACTGCGCAGACGGTGCCCATTGGCAATGGAACGAGGTCGCCTTCACCACCTGGTGGCATCCTGATGCGGATTCCAACGCCTCCTCCTGTGTACTCAGCGTCGAGGCCAGGGGCGAGCGCCTGCTGTTGACCGGCGACATCGATGCCCGCCGCGAAGGCCAGCTGGTGGCCAGTGGCGTGCCTTTGGCGGCGGATTGGCTCGTCGCCCCGCACCATGGCAGTCGCAGCGGTTCCAGCGCCGCCTTCATCGACGCCGTCCAGCCGCGCGGTGTGCTGATCTCCCGCGGGCTGAACAATCGCTATGGCCATCCGCATCCGCAGGTGATGCAGCGCTATCGCGAACGTGGCGTGATTCCCTATGACACGGCCGAGCTGGGTGCCCTGAGCTGGACACTGGGGCGCTGGGAGGCGCCGCACGGTCAGCGCCTGGAGCGTCACTGGTGGCGGATCCCCTCGCCGACACCCTAAGGCGTTCGTGCTAGAGTGGCCGCATTTTGCGGCAGGGGTAACGGTCTCGTGTTCGAAATGGTCAAAGCTGGCGGCTGGATGATGCTGCCGATCATCCTCAGTTCCATCCTGGCCACGGCCATCATCGCCGAGCGGCTGTGGACCCTCAGGCGCAGCCGGGTCGCACCACCCACACTGCTCGCCCAGGTCTGGCGCTGGATCCAGGACAAGCAGCTCAACGCCGAACGGCTGCGCGAACTGCGCGCCGGATCGCCCCTGGGCGACATCCTCGCTGCGGGCCTGACCAATTCCCGCCATGGTCGCGACATCATGAAGGAGGCCATCGAGGAAGCCGGCAGCCGCGTGGTGCATGACCTCGAGCGCTATCTCAATACCCTCGGCAGCATCGCCGCGCTGGCGCCGCTGATGGGTCTGCTGGGCACGGTGTTCGGCATGATCGACATCTTCAGCGCCTTTATGAACGACGGCATGGCCAATGCGCCCATTCTCGCCGGCGGTATCTCCAAGGCGCTGGTCACCACCGCCACCGGTCTGCTGGTGGCGATTCCCGCGGTGTTCTTCCATCGCTATCTGCTGCGTCGCGTCGACGAGCTGGTGGTGGGCATGGAGCAGGAAGCGGTGAAGCTGGTGGACATCCTCCATGGCGATCGCGAGGTGGACGTGCGCGAAGGAGCCCCGGCGTGAAATTCCGTCGCCGCGCCGGAGGCGCCGCTCGCGAAGAGGTCTATATCAACCTGGCCTCCTTCATCGACGTCATCTTCGTCCTGCTGTTGTTCTTCGTGGTGACCGCGACCTTCAACAAGCCCAGCCAGCTGAAGATCGAACTGCCCGAGGCCGACAGCGCCGCGGCGGCCGCCAATCAGGGCAAGACCCTGGAAATCAGCATCACCGCCGAAGGCCAGATGGCACTGAATGGCCAGACCCTGGCCCGCAATGACCTGACCGGCCTGACCACCGCGCTGCAGCGTGAATCCGGTGGCGACAACAGCCTGCCGCTGGTGATCACCGCCGATGGCCGCGCCACCCACCAGGCGGTGGTCATGGCCATGGATGCCGCCGGCAAGCTGGGCTTCAGCCAGCTGCGCATCACCACCCTCGAGGCCCAGGCGAAACGCCCGTGAGCCTGGGCGAACGTCTGGTTCGGGCCTGGTATGCAGGGCATCCGGCCCTGGGGCTGCTGACGCCGCTCGAAGCCCTCTATCGGCAGATCGCCCGGCGCAAGCGCCAGCGCTTCCTGGCGGGGCAGGGCAGCATCCATCGGGCGCCCGTCCCGGTCATCGTGGTCGGCAATCTCACCGTTGGCGGGACCGGCAAGACGCCCATGATCCTCTGGCTGATCGACCATCTGCGCGCCCGCGGTCTGAGGGTCGGGGTGGTCAGCCGGGGCTATGGCGCCACGCCGCCGAGCCTGCCCTGGCGGGTACGGGTCACCGACACCGCCGCCATCGCCGGCGACGAGCCGCTGCTCATCGTGCAGCGCACCGGGGTGCCGCTGGTGACGGATCCCGACCGCGGTCGCGCGGTCGAGCGATTGCTCGCTGAGGAAGCGCTCGATGTCATCCTCAGCGACGACGGTCTGCAGCACTATCGCCTGGCCCGGGATCTGGAACTGGTCATGGTCGATGCGGCGCGGGGCTTCGGCAACGGGCGCTGCCTGCCGGCCGGCCCCCTGCGCGAACCCCTGGGGCGCCTGGCCGAGGTGGATGCCGTGATCCACAACGGCGCCGCGACCGATCCTGCCGCCGGCTTCGGCCTGACCCTGCAGCCCAGTGCCCTGATCAATCTGCGTAGCGGCGAGACCCGGCCGCTGGACTTCTTTCCGCCAGGGCAGCGCCTGCATGCCCTGGCCGGCATCGGCAACCCCGGGCGTTTCTTCGCTACCCTCGAAGGACTACACTGGCAGCCGTTGCCCCATGCCTTCGCCGATCACGCCAGCTACAGCGCTGCGGACCTGGCCTTCACGCCCGAGCTGCCGCTGGTGATGACCGAGAAGGACGCGGTCAAGTGTCGGCCCTTCGCCGCCGCCGACTGGTGGTACCTGGCGGTGGACGCCCAGCCCTCGGCCGCTTTCGTCGCCTGGCTGGATGGGCGTCTCG
Source organism: Pseudomonas oryzihabitans (assembly GCF_001518815.1). NCBI lineage: Bacteria > Pseudomonadati > Pseudomonadota > Gammaproteobacteria > Pseudomonadales > Pseudomonadaceae > Pseudomonas > Pseudomonas oryzihabitans. The sequence continues at coordinate 3,614,487 of NZ_CP013987.1, read as the reverse complement.
CTCGACTCCTGCCCGAACACTCTCACTGACGGAACAATCGCCCATGGATCTCAAGCTGCTGGACATCCTCGCCTGCCCCCTGACCAAGAGCCCGCTGATCTTGAGCGACGACAAGACCGAACTCATCAGCAAGGCCGCGGGCCTGGCCTTCCCGATTCGCGACGGCATCCCGGTGATGCTGGAAAGCGAGGCACGCGTCATCACCACGGACGAGCGCCTGGATAAATGAGCACCGCTTTCACCGTCGTCATCCCGGCGCGCCTCGCCAGCACGCGGCTGCCCAACAAGCCGCTGCTCGACATCGCCGGCAAGCCGATGATCCAGCACGTCTGGGAACAGGCCCGGCGCAGTGGCGCCGAGCAGGTGGTGGTGGCGACCGACCACGACGATATCCTGCGTGCCTGCGAAGGCTTTGGTGCCCGGGTGCTGCTGACCCGGGCCGATCACGCCTCCGGTACCGATCGCCTGGCCGAGGTGGCCGAGCTGCTCGGCCTGGCCGACGATGCGCTGGTGGTCAATGTCCAGGGTGATGAGCCGCTGATTCCGCCCGCGGTGATCGATCAGGTGGCCACCAATCTCGCCGCCCATCCCGAGGCCGGCGTGGCTACCCTGGCCGAGCCGATCCAGGAGGTCGACAGCCTGTTCAATCCCAACGTGGTCAAGGTGGCCACCGACGTGAACGGCCTGGCGCTGACCTTCAGCCGGGCGCCGCTGCCCTGGGCCCGCAATGCCTTCGCCGGTGATCGTTCGCAGATGCCCCAGGGTTTTCCCTATCGCCGTCATATCGGCATCTATGCCTATCGCGCCGGCTTTCTCGCCGACTTCGTCAGCTGGGGCCCCTGCGCCCTGGAAGAGACCGAAGCCCTGGAGCAGCTGCGTGCCCTCTGGCACGGTGTGCGCATCCATGTCGCCGATGCCCTGGAAGCGCCCCAGGCGGGCGTGGATACCGCTGAAGACCTCGAGCGCGTAAGGCGCCTGCTGGGAGCCTAGATGACCCTGCGTATCCTGTTCGTTTGCATGGGCAACATCTGTCGCTCACCCACGGCTGAGGGCATCCTGAGGACCAAGCTGGACGCCGCGGGCCTGGCCGAGGCGGTGACGCTGGACTCGGCCGGTACCGGTGACTGGCATGTCGGCAAGGCCCCGGACTCCCGCGCCATCCAGGCCGCTGCGGGGCGCGGCTATGACATCAGCGGCCTGCGCGCGCGCCAGGTAACCACGGACGATTTCCAGCGCTTCGACCTGATCCTGGCCATGGACCAGGACAATCTCGCCTGGCTGGAACAGCTGCGCCCCGACCAGGGTGCGGTACCCGAGCTGTTCCTGGCGCGTCAGGGATTGGCGGTGGATGAGGTGCCGGATCCCTACTACGGCGGCGCGGCCGGCTTCGAGCGCGTCCTGGACCTGCTGGAAAGTGCCTGCGATGGCCTGGTCGCCGAGGTGGCTGCCCGTCATGGTCGCTGAGGTGCAACAGCAGGTCCCCTTGCAGGGGCTCAACACCTTCGGCCTGGTGGCGGAAGCCGATCGCTATCTGGAAGCCGCGAGCGATGCCGAGGTCCACGAGGCCCTGGCCTTGGCGCAGCAGCTTGGCGTGCCGCTACGGGTGCTGGGCGGTGGCAGCAATCTGGTCCTGCCCGAACGGGTCGAGGGTCTGGTGCTGCGGCTGACGTCCCGCGGTATTCGCCTGCTGGCGGAGGAGGGCGATGCCCTGCTGGTCGAGGCCGAAGCCGGTGAACCCTGGCATCCCTTCGTCATGACCACCCTGGCCAACGGCTGGTACGGCCTGGAAAATCTCAGCCTGATCCCCGGCACCGTCGGTGCCTCACCGATCCAGAACATCGGCGCCTATGGCGTCGAGCTCAAGGACAGATGCGCCGGGGTGACGGCGCTCGATCGCCACAGTGGCGAACTTCACGACCTGACCGCGGACGACTGCGCCTTCGCCTATCGCGAGAGCCGCTTCAAGGCCGAGGCCGGCCGCTGGATCGTGCTGCGGGTGCGTTTCCATCTCAGTCGCCAGCCGCGGCTGGTGCTCGACTATGGTCCGGTGCGCCAGGCCCTGGCCGAGGCCGGCGTCACGCAGCCGACGCCTGAGACCGTGAGTGCGGCCATCTGCAGCATCCGCCAGAGCAAGCTGCCCGACCCCGCGGTGCTGGGCAATGCCGGCAGCTTCTTCAAGAATCCCGTGGTGACGGCCGCCGAAGCCGCCGCGCTGCAGCAACGCTATCCGTCCCTGCCGACCTATCCCCAGGCCGACGGCACGGTCAAGCTGGCCGCCGGCTGGCTGATCGACCAGGCTGGCTGGCGGGGGCATCGCGAGGGCCCAGTGGGGGTGCATGCCGCCCAGGCGCTGGTGCTGGTCAACTTCGGCGGCGCCAGCAGCCGTGACGTCCTGGCCCTGGCGGAGCGCATTCGCGTCTCGGTGCGGGAGCGCTTCGGGGTGACGCTGGACATGGAGCCGGGAAGCCTGACGTGACCAATGACTCGCCCGATGCCCAACGCCGCCGTCTGCTGATCGCCACCACCTCTGCCGTGGGCGGCCTGGGACTGGTGGCGGGCAGTGTGCCCTTCGTCTGCGCCCTGCGGCCCAGTCGTTCGGCGGAGGTGGCGGCGGCGCCGGTCGAGGTGGATCTCAAAGCGTTGCGCGAAGGCGAACAGCTCACGCTGCAGTGGCGCGGCCAGCCGGTCTGCGTCCTGCGTCGCAGCGCCGCGGACCAGGCCCGACTCCTGGCGGACCAGGCAGGGCTGGCCGACCCGGATTCCCGGGAATCCAGCCAGCCACCCTATGTCGATCCGCGCCTGAGATCGCGGCGGCCGGACATTTTCGTCGTCTCCGCCATCTGCACCCACCTCGGCTGCATTCCCTCCCTGGCGCCGTCCGGGACGGACCGGGAGGGGGGGTATCTGTGCCCCTGCCATGGCTCCCACTTCGATCTCGCCGGCCGGGTCTATCGTGACCAGCCCGCGCCCTTGAATCTCGCCGTGCCGCCCTATCATTTCCGGGGCGACAACCTGCTGGTGATCGGCAGCGATGGGGAGGGGGCGACATGAACGACAACGAGCCCGGGTGGCTGGAGCGACGGCTGCCGATCGGAGCCTTCTGGCGACGCCATATCAGCGAATACCGGGTACCTCGCAACCTCAACGTCTTCTATCTGTTCGGTTCGCTGCTGGTCTTCATTCTGGCGCTGCAGGTGCTGACGGGGCTCTGGCTGCTGTTCGGCTACGAGCCGACGGTGAAGGGCGCCTTCGCCTCGGTCCAGCTGTTCATGCGCGAGGTGCCCTTCGGCTGGCTGATCCGCTATCTGCATGCGGTGGGTGCCTCGGCGCTGTTCGTCTGCCTCTATCTGCACATGCTGCGGGGCCTGCTCTATGGCTCCTATCGCGCGCCGCGCGAACTGGTCTGGACCTTTGGCGTGCTGCTCTATGTGCTGCTGCTGGCCCAGGCCTTCTTCGGCTATCTGCTGCCCTGGGGGCAGCTCTCCTACTGGGGCGCCCAGGTGTCCCTCAGCGCGGTCGAGGCGCTGCCGGTGGTTGGCCCGCCCCTGGCCGATCTGCTGCGGGGCGGGGTGGTGCTGTCCGATGCCACCCTGCGCCGCTTCCAGGCCCTGCATGTGGTAGGGCTGCCGCTGCTGATTGTCATGCTGGTGACGCTGCACATCGTCGCCCTGCGCCAGACCGGATCGAACAGTCCCGAGGGCGATGATCGCGACCTGCGTGGCGCGGCAGGGGTGCCTTTCCACCCCTACCTGACCCTCAAGGACCTCTGCGGCCTGGCGGTCTTCCTGCTGGTGTTCCTGGGCGTGGTGCTCCTGGCGCCTGACCTGGGCGGGCTGGTGCTGGAGCCGGCCAATCAGCAACCCGCCGATCCGCTGGTGACGCCCGCGCACATCGCCCCGCCCTGGTACCTGGCCGCTTTCTATGCGCTGTTGCGGGCGGTACCGAGCAAAGCCGGCGGCCTTGGCCTGGCCGCCTTGGCCATCGCCCTGCTGTTCGTGCTGCCCTGGCTGGATCGCAGCGCGGTCCGCTCGGTACGCCGCAAGGCCTGGCCGGCGCGGCTGGGGCTGTATGTGGCGTGCCTGGCCTTTGCCACTCTGGGGGTGCTGGGCGTGGCAGCCCTCACCGACGAGCGCCTGCTGCTGGCGCGTCTGGCTGCCGGGCTCTACTTCGCCAGTCTGCTAGGCATGCCCTGGTACAGCCGCCTGGGTCGTCCGCGAACGCCGCCGGAGTTCAGGTCATGATGCGTGGCCTGCTACTGGGTCTGCTGCTGCTTTGCAGCGGTCTGACCTTCGGCGCCGAAGGCGATCCCCGGGCGGGGGCCATCACCTTCGGTCGCTATTGCCTGGCCTGCCACGGCCAGGAGTACCAGCGCTTCGACCGCGTCGCCGCCGATCTCCACCTCGATCTCGCTAGCTGGGCGCCCGGGCGTACCGCCAGCGCGCCCATGCTCGGCCTGCTCAAGCCCGAGGACGCCCGCCGCGCCTTTGGCAGCGTGCCGCCGGATCTCACTCTCATCGCCGCCGTGCGTGGCGATGCCTGGTTGCGTGCCTTCCTGCAGGAGTTCTATGTGGCGCCCGGACGTCCGCTCGGCGTCGATAACCTCACGGCGCCCGGCACCCGCATGCCGGACGTCCTGGCCGCCCTGCGCGGGCGTCAGCTGCACGACTGCAGCCAAGGACGCTGCGTGCTGCGCCTCGAGCCGGGCAGCGGCGCCCAGACGCCCGAGCAGTTCGCCCGCACCGTCGAGGACCTGGTCGCCTACCTGAGCTATTCGGCGGCGCCCGAGCGCAGCCTGGCCTGGCGTCTCGCGCCCTGGGTGCTGGGTTATCTGCTGCTGTTCGCCGTCCTGGCCTTCTGGCTCAAGCGCGAATTCTGGCGGCGATTGCCCGACAGTGAGCGATGAGACTAGGTGGCAGGCGGCAAGGTGCGAGATAATCCCCCCTTTGCAGCTTCGCCCCTGACGGGGGAGGGACCCATGGGCGCCATAACCCGCCTGACCTGTTTCCATGATCCCGAGGATCACTACAGCCACCGGATCCGTCTGATCCTGGCGGAAAAGAACGTCGAGTGCGAGTTCATCGCCGTGCGCCGCGGCGAGTGTCCCCGGCAGCTGGCGGAGCACAATCCCTATGGCACCGTGCCGACGCTGATGGATCGCGACTTGGTGCTCTACGGTACCGAGGTGCTCATGGAGTACCTAGAAGAACGCTACCCGCATCCGCCGCTGCTGCCGGCCTATCCGGTCACCCGCGGTCAGTCGCGGCTGCTGATGCACCGCATCGGGCGCGACTGGTGCACCCTGGTGGACGCCATCCTGCAGGCTGCGCCGGGCGCCGATCTCGCTGTCGCGCGCAAAGAGCTGCGGGAAAGCCTGACCGGCGTGGCGCCGATCTTCGCGGAAAAACCCTTTTTTCTGAGCGACGACTTTTCCCTGGTGGACTGTTGCCTGCTCCCCATCCTGTGGCGACTGCCGCGCCTGGGCATCGAATTGCCCCGAGCGGCCAAGCCGCTGCAGGACTACATGGATCGTATGTTCGCGCGCGACAGTTTCCGATCCAGTCTTTCGGTCACCGAGCGTGAGATGCGCTAGAGGAGAACCCCATGAATTCCAGTCGCCCCTACCTGGTCCGCGCGCTCTATGAGTGGATCGTGGACAACGACTGCACGCCTCACCTGCTGGTCAACGCCGACTACGCCGAGGTGCGCGTGCCGCCGGGCTATGCCAACGACGGCCAGATCGTGCTGAACGCTTCGCCCAGTGCCGTGCGTGACCTGCACATGGACAACGAAGCCGTGAGCTTCAACGGCCGCTTCGGCGGCGTGGCCTACAATCTTTACGTTCCGATCGGTGCCATTCTGGCCATCTACGCCCGGGAGAATGGCCAGGGCATGGTCTTCGACAGCGAGCCCAGCCCGCCGGATGACCAGGGTCCCGACAACGGCGGTAGCGAGCCCGAGGCGCCGAAGCCGGCTCCCGCGCGGCCGAGTCTGAAAGTGGTCAAGTAACCCTGGCCAGCCTGCCGCGGAGCCTCTCTGCGGCAGGCATGAAAAAGCCCCTGTCAGCATCGCCGACAGGGGCTTTTTCATGACCGGTACCTGCTCAGCGCTTGAGCGACGCCGGCAGGTGCGGCTGGATCTGGGTCAGCAGGCCACGGAAGCACTTGGGATTGCCGGCGACGATGTGACCCTTCTCAAGGAAGTCGTGGCCACCGTTGAAGTCGCCGATCAAGCCACCGGCTTCCTGCACCAGCAGGGCGCCCGCAGCCATGTCCCACTCCGACAGGCCCATTTCCCAGAACGCATCGAAACGACCGGCGGCGACATAGGCCAGGTCCAGCGCGGCGGAACCGGCGCGGCGGATGCCCGCGGTCTGGCCGATCAGGCTGCGGAACATGCCCAGGTAGTTGTCCAGGTGGTCGACGTCATTGGCACGGAAGGGAAAGCCGGTACCCAGCAGGGCGCCTTCCAGGCTGCGGCGGTTGGTGACGCGGATGCGACGACCGTTCAGGGCGGCACCGCGGCCACGGCTGGCGGTGAATTCTTCCTGGCGTACCGGATCGAGGACCACGGCGTGTTCCAGGCGGCCCTTGTACTTGCAGGCGATGCTCACCGAGAAGTGCGGAACGCCACGAATGAAGTTGGTGGTGCCATCCAGCGGGTCGACGATCCAGACGTAGTCGGCGCCTTCGCCTTCGCCTGCCAGGTAGCCGGATTCCTCACCGTAGAAACCGTGGGTGGGGTAGGCCTTGCGCAGGATGGCGAGAATGGTCTGCTCGGCAGCGCGATCGACTTCGGAGACGAAGTCATTGGCGCCTTTTTCGTCGACGGCGATAACGTCCAGGCGCTCAATCGAACGGAAAATCAATTCACCGGCGCTGCGGGCCGCGCGCAGTGCGATGTTCAGCATGGGCTGCATGGATAAATCACCTGGGTTGTATAAGGAAAGCCGGCAATGATAGCAGACTTCGCGGCGCTGGAAGGGGTATTCGTGGCAAGCGGGCGCGTGTGGGCGTAGTATACGGCGCCGATTTCCCGCGTCCGCTCGAGGATAGCCACGTGCTGAATAACATCCGCGTCGTTCTGGTCAACACCAGCCATCCCGGCAATATCGGCGGTGCCGCCCGGGCTATGAAGAACATGGGGCTGTCGCGCCTCTATCTGGTCGATCCCGAGGATTTTCCCAGCGGCGAAGCCAATGCCCGTGCCTCCGGGGCCAACGACGTGCTCGATGCCGCCATCGTCGTCGACACCCTGGAAGAGGCCCTGACCGGTTGCAGCCTGGTGCTGGGCACCAGCGCCCGAGATCGTCGTATCCCCTGGCCGCTGCTGGATCCACGCGAATGCGCCACCACTTCCCTGGCCCAGGTGGAGCAGGGCGGCGAAGTGGCCCTGGTGTTCGGGCGTGAATACGCCGGCCTCACCAACGAAGAGCTGCAGCGCTGCCATTATCATGTGCACATCCCCTCGGACCCGGCCTTCGGCTCGCTCAACCTTGCCGCGGCGGTCCAGGTGCTGGTGTACGAAGTGCGCATGGCCTGGCTCGCCGCGCAGAACCAGCCGACCAAGATGAACAAGGTCGAAGCTACCGCCATGCTCAACACCCAGCCGGTGACGGTGGAAGAGCTGGAGCTCTATTACGAGCACCTGGAGCAGACCCTGGTGGAGATCGGCTTCCTTGATCCGGCCAAGCCGCGCCACCTGATGAGTCGCTTGCGGCGCCTCTATGGGCGGTCCGGTATCAGCAAGCTGGAGATGAACATCCTGCGCGGCATCCTGACCGAAACCCAGAAAGCCGCCCGTGGCGAATCCCACCCGCGGACTATCCCTCCGATAGATAATGCCTGAGTGATTTGGTTGGTTTTATAGTTGACCTTTTTTGTCGGGAATCCGATAATCGAGCTCATCCGATGCAACCCGCTCGAGTTCGTCATGAGACTGACTACCAAAGGCCGCTATGCCGTAACCGCCATGCTCGACCTGGCGCTGCACGCTCAGCGGGGGCCGGTGTCGCTGGCCGACATTTCCGAGCGGCAGGGCATCTCGCTGTCCTACCTGGAACAGCTGTTCGCACGTCTGCGTCGTGGTTCGCTGGTCAACAGCGTGCGCGGTCCGGGCGGTGGTTATCAGCTGGCGCGCGACATGGGCGGTATCCATGTGGCGCAGGTGATCGATGCCGTCAATGAATCCGTGGATGCCACCCGTTGCCAGGGCGGCGGTGGCTGTCATCAGGGCGATACCTGCCTGACCCACCACCTCTGGTGCGATCTGAGCGATCAGATCCACACCTTTCTCAGTGGCATCACCCTGGCTGACCTGGTCGCCCGCAACGAGATCCAGCAGGTTGCCAAGCGTCAGGACAACAAGGTCTGTGCCAGCAAGCAATCGCCGTTAGCGGTCGAAAAAATCGAAGCGTCCACCATCGACTGAGCAGAGACGCCCGTCTGATTAGGAGTAACCGATGAAATTGCCGATCTACCTAGACTATTCCGCCACCACGCCCGTCGATCCGCGCGTCGCTCAGAAGATGAGCGAGTGCCTGCTGGTGGACGGCAACTTTGGCAACCCCGCATCGCGCTCCCACCTGTTCGGCTGGAAGGCCGAGGAGTCGGTGGAAAACGCCCGTCGTCAGGTGGCCGAACTGGTCAACGCCGACCCGCGCGAGATCGTCTGGACCTCCGGTGCCACCGAGTCCGACAACCTGGCCATCAAGGGCGCCGCGCACTTCTACCAGAACAAGGGCAAGCACCTGATCACCTCCAAGATCGAGCACAAGGCGGTGTTGGACACCACCCGTCAGCTCGAGCGCGAAGGCTTCGAGGTGACCTACCTCGAGCCGGGCGAAGATGGCCTGATCACCCCCGACATGGTCGAGGCGGCCCTGCGTGACGACACCACCCTGGTGTCCATCATGCACGTCAACAACGAGATCGGCACCGTCAACGACATCGCTGCCATCGGCGAGCTGACCCGCTCCCGGGGTGTGCTCTTCCACGTCGATGCCGCTCAGTCCACCGGCAAGGTCGACATCGATCTGCAAAAGCTCAAGGTCGACATGATGTCCTTCTCGGCGCACAAGACCTATGGTCCCAAGGGCATTGGCGCGCTCTACGTCAGCCGCAAGCCGCGCGTTCGTATCGAGGCCCAGACCCACGGTGGCGGTCACGAGCGCGGTATGCGTTCCGGCACCCTGGCGACCCACCAGATCGTCGGCATGGGCGAAGCCTTCCGCATCGCCAAGGAAGAGATGGCGCAGGAAAACGTCCGTATCAAGGCCCTGAGCGATCGCTTCTACCGTCAGTTCGAAGGCCTGGAAGAGGTCTACCTGAACGGCAGCCTGATCCATCGTGTACCGCATAACCTGAACCTGAGCTTCAACTACGTCGAAGGCGAGTCGCTGATCATGGCGCTCAAGGATCTGGCGGTGTCGTCCGGTTCGGCCTGTACCTCGGCGTCCCTGGAGCCGTCCTACGTCCTGCGTGCCCTGGGCCGCAATGACGAGCTGGCGCACAGCTCCATCCGTTTCACCTTCGGTCGCTTCACCACCGAAGAAGACGTTGACTATGCCGCGAGCAAGGTCACCGAAGCCGTCAACAAGTTGCGCGAATTGTCTCCGCTGTGGGACATGTTCAAAGAAGGCGTAGACCTGAGTCAGGTCGAGTGGCAAGCCCACTGACCCACCCTGATAAGCGAGGATTGAACCATGGCATACAGTGAAAAGGTCATCGACCACTACGAAAACCCGCGCAACGTCGGCAAGTTCGACGCGGCTGATCCCGATGTCGGTACCGGCATGGTCGGCGCTCCGGCCTGCGGCGACGTGATGCGTCTGCAGATCAAGGTCAACGAGCAGGGCATCATCGAAGATGCCAAGTTCAAGACCTACGGCTGTGGCTCCGCCATCGCTTCCAGCTCCCTGGCCACCGAGTGGATGAAGGGCAAGAGCATCGAGGAAGCGGCGTCGATCAAGAACAGCATGATCGCCGAAGAACTGGCCTTGCCGCCGGTGAAGATCCACTGCTCGGTGCTTGCCGAAGACGCCATCAAGGCGGCGGTAAGCGACTACAAGCAGAAGAAAGGCCTGCTCTAAGGAGGATCCATGGCGATCAGCATGACCGAGTCCGCCGCCCGTCACGTGCAGCGGTCCCTCGATGGGCGCGGCAAGGGTGAGGGCATCCGCCTGGGCGTTCGTACCACGGGTTGCTCGGGACTGGCCTACGTACTCGAGTTCGTTGACGAATTCGCGGCCGAGGATCAGGTGTTCGAAAGCCATGGCGTCAAGGTCATCATCGACCCCAAGAGCCTGGTCTACCTGGACGGCACCGAGCTGGATTTCGTGCGTGAAGGCCTCAACGAGGGCTTCAAGTTCAACAATCCCAACGTGCGTGGCGAGTGTGGCTGCGGCGAAAGCTTCAACATCTGAGGCCTTCCATGGGTAAGCCCTGTCACTTTGCGCTGTTCGAGCTCGTGCCTGCCTTCGAGATCGATCAAGCGGGTCTGGCCTCGCGTTATCGCGACCTGGCCCGCACGATCCATCCGGATCGTTTCGCCGATGCGCCCGAGCGCGAACGTCGCCAGGCGCTGGAGCGATCGGCGGAGCTCAACGAGGCCTATCACGTGCTGCGCGCGCCGTCGCGCCGTGCGCGTTATCTGCTGGAGCTCGAAGGGCACGAGATGCCGCTCGAAGCGACCATCCAGGATACCGATTTCCTAATGCAGCAATTGCAGTGGCGCGAGGAGTTGGAAGACCTGCAGGACGCCGGCGACAGCGCGAGCATTCCCGCCTTCCGCCAGCGTCTCAAGGACGCGCAGCGCGACATCGAGCAGGCCTTTGCCGCGATCTGGCAGGATCCCGCCCAGCGCGAGCCTGCCGAACGCCTGGTCCGTCGCATGCAGTTTCTCGACAAGCTGGCCAGCGAGATCCGCCAGCTCGAAGAGCGTCTGGACGATTAATCACAGGTGTCGCTCAGGCACCGACAACCATAAGCCGACTAGCCAATGGCTCTATTGCAGATAGCCGAACCCGGAATGGCGCCCAAGCCGCACCAGCGCAAGCTGGCGGTGGGCATCGATCTGGGCACTACCAATTCCCTCGTGGCCGCCGTCCGCAGTGGCGTGGCCGAGACCCTGCCCGATCTGCAGGGCGAGGTGATCCTGCCGTCCGCCGTGCGCTACGCCGTCGACGGTGTGGAAGTGGGGGCGGGCGCCAAGGCCGCTGCCGCCCAAGATCCCTTCAATACCATCCTTTCCGTCAAGCGCCTCATGGGGCGTGGTATCGCCGACGTCAAGCAGCTGGGTGAGCAGTTGCCCTATCGCTTCGTCGCTGGTGAATCGGAAATGCCGTTCATCGATACCGCCGCCGGGCGCAAGAGTCCGGTCGAGGTGTCCGCGGACATCCTGCGGGTGCTGCGCGAGCGGGCCGAAGCCAGCCTTGGCGGCGAACTGGTCGGCGCCGTCATCACCGTGCCGGCCTATTTCGACGATGCCCAGCGTCAGGCCACCAAGGACGCCGCCCGCTTCGCCGGGCTGAACGTGCTGCGCCTGCTCAACGAACCCACCGCCGCGGCCGTAGCCTATGGCCTGGATCGGGGCGAGGAGGGCGTGGTCGCTATCTATGACCTGGGTGGCGGTACCTTCGATATCTCCATTCTGCGCCTGACCCGTGGTGTCTTCGAAGTCATGGCCACCGGCGGCGACAGTGCCCTGGGTGGCGACGATTTCGATCATGCCATCGCCGGCTGGATCGTCCAGCAGGCCGGCCTGTCCAGCGATCTGGATCCGGGCACTCAGCGGCGTCTGCTGCAGAGCGCCTGCGCCGCCAAGGAAGCCCTGTCGGCCGCCGAGCGCGTCGAGGTCAGCCATGGCGACTGGTCGGGCGTGCTGGAGCGCAGCACCTTCCAGGAGCTCATCGCCCCGCTGGTCGCGCGCAGCCTCAAGGCCTGCCGCCGTGCCCTGCGTGATGCGGAAGTGGAGCCGGTGGAGATCTCCGCCGTGGTCATGGTCGGTGGTTCCACCCGCGTGCCCTATGTGCGCGAAGCCGTGGGCGAACTGTTCGAGTGCACCCCGCTCACCGATATCGATCCGGATCGCGTGGTCGCCATCGGCGCTGCCCTGCAAGCCGATTCCCTGGCCGGCAATCGTGCCGGCGAAGAACTGCTGTTGCTGGACGTCATCCCGCTGTCCCTGGGGCTCGAGACCATGGGCGGCCTGATGGAGAAGATCATTCCGCGCAACACTACCATCCCGGTGGCGCGGGGGCAGGACTTCACCACCTATCGCGACGGCCAGACCGCCATGCTGGTGCATGTGCTGCAAGGCGAGCGCGAACTGGTCAAGGACGCCCGCTCGCTGGCCCGCTTCGAGCTGCGCGGCTTCCCACCCATGGTCGCCGGTGCGGCCAAGATCCGCGTCACCTTCCAGGTCGACGCCGACGGCCTGCTCGGCGTCAGTGCGCGTGAGTTGTCCAGTGGGGTGGAAGCCAGTGTCCAGGTCAAGCCGTCCTACGGTCTGACCGATGGCGAGATCGCCAATATGCTGCAGGATTCCTTCCGTCACGCCGGCGACGACATGCAGGCCCGCGCGCTGCGTGAGCAGCAGGTCGAGGCGCGGCGGTTGATCGAGGCGGTCACCGCCGCGGTCGCCACCGATGGCGAGCGGTTGCTGGACGCCGAGGAGCGTCAGGTGATCGAGCTGGAAATTGGCCGGCTGGCCGAGCTGCTGGAAGCCACTGACGTCCAGGCGCTCGAAGAGCAGACCAAGCGTCTTTCTCAGGTGACCGATGCCTTCGCCGCCCGGCGGATGAACGCCTCGGTCAAGGCGGCCCTGGCGGGTCGCCGTCTCAACGATATCGAGGAGTAGTTCCATCATGCCGCAGATCACCCTGCTGCCCCACGCCGAGCACTGCCCGAGGGCGCGGTCTTCGAAGCCAGCGAAGGCGAAACCATCATCGCCGCGGCCATGCGCAACGGCATCGACATCGAGCACGCCTGCGAGATGTCCTGTGCCTGCACCACCTGTCACGTGGTCGTCCAGGAAGGCTTCGACTCCCTCGAACCTTCCGATGAACTCGAGGACGACATGCTGGACAAGGCCTGGGGCCTGGAAATGCGTTCGCGCCTGTCCTGCCAGGCGGTAGTTGGCAGCGAAGACCTGGTGGTGGAGATTCCGCGCTACACCATCAACCAGGTTTCCGAAGGTCACTGAGGACAGCTGTCATGGCACTGAAATGGACCGATGTGCTGGATATCGCCATCGAACTCAACGACGCCCATCCCGACGTGGATCCGCGCTACGTGAACTTCGTCAAGCTGCGTAACTGGGTCGTGGACCTGCCGGAGTTCGACGACGATCCCCAGCGCGGTGGCGAGAAGGTGCTGGAGGCCATCCAGGCCGCCTGGATCGACGAGTCCGCCTGACGCATCGCCCGTACCGCGCTACGCTTTTCACCGGGACCCGCGTATAATCCGCGGGTTTCGTTTTTGCTCTATTCCCACATTCGGAGTTCACATGTCTGTTCAACGTACCCTGTCGATCATCAAGCCCGATGCCGTATCCAAGAATGTCGTCGGTGAGATCGTCACCCGCTTCGAGAAGGCTGGCCTGCGCGTCGTCGCTGCCAAGATGGTCCAGCTGTCCGAGCGCGAGGCCGGTGGCTTCTACGCCGAACACAAAGAGCGTCCCTTCTTCAAGGATCTGGTCTCCTTCATGACTTCCGGTCCGGTCGTGGTTCAGGTGCTGGAAGGCGACAACGCCATCGCCAAGAACCGTGAGCTGATGGGCGCTACCGATCCCAAGAAAGCCGACGCCGGTACCATCCGTGCCGACTTCGCCGTCTCCATTGACGAAAACGCCGTCCATGGTTCGGATTCCGAAGCGTCCGCCGCTCGCGAGATCTCCTACTTCTTCGCAGCTACCGAAGTCTGCGAGCGCATCCGCTAAGGATGAGCGCCGGCCAGGGAAGCGGCCAGCCCGCCTTCCTGGCACCGCCCGCGCCTCGCGCGGGCTTCAAACAGATTTCGTCGAGGTGATCCCATGACCACAGCCACCGATAAGGTCAATCTGCTGGGCCTGACCCAGCCGCAACTCGAGTCGTTCTTCGAGTCCATCGGGGAGAAGCGCTTTCGCGCCGGCCAGGTCATGAAGTGGATCCATCACTTCGGCATCGACGATTTCGACGCCATGAGCAACCTGGGCAAGGCGCTCAAGGAAAAGCTCAAGGCTGCCGCGGAGATCCGTGGGCCCGAGATCGTCAGCGAAGATATCTCCCGCGACGGCACCCGCAAGTGGGTGATCCGCGTCGCCTCCGGCAGCTGCGTCGAGACCGTCTACATTCCGCAGAACGGCCGTGGCACCCTGTGCGTGTCGTCCCAGGCTGGTTGCGCCTTGGACTGCAGCTTCTGCTCCACTGGCAAGCAGGGTTTCAACAGCAACCTCACCGCCGCTGAAGTGATCGGCCAGGTGTGGATCGCCAACAAGTCCTTTGGCAGCGTACCGGCCAAGATCGACCGCGCCATCACCAACGTGGTGATGATGGGCATGGGCGAGCCGTTGCTGAACTTCGACAACGTCGTCTCCGCCATGCGCATCATGATGGACGACCTCGGCTACGGCATCTCCAAGCGCAAGGTCACCCTGTCCACCTCGGGCGTGGTGCCGATGATCGAGGAGCTGGCCAAGCACATCGACGTCTCCCTGGCGCTGTCGCTGCACGCGCCCAACGACGAGCTGCGCAATGAGCTGGTGCCGATCAACCGCAAGTATCCGTTGGCCATGCTGCTCGATGCCTGCCAGAGATACATCGGGCAACTGGGCGAGAAGCGTGTCCTGACCATCGAGTACACCCTGCTCAAGGACGTCAACGACCTGCCCGAGCACGCGCTGCAGATGATCGAGCTGCTGCGCAACGTGCCCTGCAAGATCAACCTGATTCCTTTCAATCCCTTCCCGCACTCCGGATACGAGCGGCCGAGCAAGAACGCCACCCGTCGTTTCCAGGAGCTGCTGCAGCAGGCCGGTTTCAACGTCACGGTGCGTACCACCCGTGGCGACGATATCGACGCCGCCTGCGGTCAGCTGGTGGGGCAGGTCATGGACCGTACCCGCCGTAGCCAGCGTTACATTGCCGTCCGCCAGCTCGACGGTGCCGAAACCGTGACGCCACTCCAGGGCTGAGGGCGCGACCATGGCGATCACGCGCTTTGCGGCTGTCGCGCTCGCCCTGGTGGTCGGCGGCCTCGCCGGCTGCGTGACCGAGGGTGATCGCAATCCCATGGATACCCGCCAGGGGCGGATGCAGGCGCGTGATGCCTATATCCAGCTCGGCCTCGGCTATGTCCAGCAGGGCAATACCGAACAGGCCAAGGTGCCGCTGAAAAAGGCCCTGGAGCTGGATTCCTCCAGCGCCGACGCCCATGCCGCGCTGGGGCTGGTCTTCCAGGCCCAGGGCGAGACGGAACTGTCGGATCAGGAGTATCGCCTGGCTCTGCGCGAGCGGCCCCACGATGCACGCATCCTCAACAACTACGGCAGCTTCCTCTATGAGCAGGGGCGCTACAAGGATGCCTATGAGCGCTTCACCCAGGCCGCCGAGGACAGCCTGTACCCCGAGCGCGCCCGGGTGTTCGAGAATCTCGGCCTGACCGCCCTGCGACTCAATCAGGTCGACTTGGGCAAGGAAAATCTGGAAAAATCCCTGCGACTGGATCGCAATCAGCCCAGGGCTCTGTTCGAATTGGCTCAACTGGCCTACCAGACGCGCGACTATGTGCCGTCCCGGAACTATTACCAGGCCTTCAGCCAGCTCAGCCCCCAGGATGCCCGCAGCCTCTTGCTCGGGATCCGCCTCGCCGAAGTGTTCAACGACCGCAACACCGCCGCGAGTTATGCCCTGCAGCTGAAGCGCCTGTACCCGAACTCACCTGAATATCGTCAACTTCAGTCGGAGCAGAAATGACCGCAGTGCAATCCGAAGCGGTACACGCCGGACGGGGTAATCCCGGTGAGATCTTGCGTCAAAAGCGCCTGGCGCTTGGCTGGAGCCAGGCTCAGGTCGCCCAGAATCTCAATCTTAGCGAGCGCATCATCGAGCAGCTCGAAACCGGCAACTATCAGCAGATGCCGGGGCACACCTTCGCCCGCGGCTACACCAAGGCCTATGGCAAATTACTTGGCCTGGACCAGGTCGAACTGGTGCGTACCTTCGATGGCTATACCGGCACCGATGCCAAGGGCAGTACGGTCCACAGCCTGGGACGCCTCGACGAGCCGGTGCGGCTGTCGCGCAATGTCCTCAGGTTCGTCAGTTTCATCCTGGTGGTGCTGTTCATCGCCATGGGTCTGTTCTGGTGGCAGGAGCGCAGCCGTCAGGCCTCCAGCAGCAGTGCCGTGAGCATGGAGCATGTCGAGGTCGAGGGCGCCGATGGCAAGACCGAGATCCATCCCATCGACGAGCCGGAAGAGCAGCCCCCGGTCGCCACCCAGCCACCGGCGCCGGGCGTGCCGTCGCCGGTGGGTACGCCCACGCCCGACACCAACGCCATCGCCGCCATGACCACGCCGAGCGAGATGCCGGCACCGACGCCGACGACGGGGACGAGCGCGCCAGCCACCACTGCACCAGCTACCACGCCGTCGGCCAGCCCGACGACTGCGGCGGCTGCCTCGGCCTCGCCTACTACGGGTAGCGATAGCCTGAGCATCCGCTTCACGGCCAACTGCTGGACGCAGGTCAGCGACAGCACGGGCAAGATTCTCTTCAGCGGTGTGAAAAAGGGTGGCGAGAGCCTCGACTACGCCTCGATCAAACCGCCCGTGAACATTCGTCTCGGCTTCGCGCGCGGTGCCCAGATCACCTACAACGGTCAGGTCGTCGACCTTGCGCCCTTCACCAAGGGCGAGACCGCCCGCATCAAACTCGGTCAGGCCGGACAATGACGTCCGGCGACCTCATGGGAAACCAGCATGCATAGCGAATCGCCCATCAAACGTCGGCTGTCCCGCAAGATCTGGGTCGGCTCGGTGCCGGTCGGCGGCGATGCTCCCATCGCCGTGCAGAGCATGACCAACACCGAAACCTGCGACGTCGACGCCACCGTGGCCCAGATCCAGCGTCTGCAGGACGCCGGTGCCGACATCGTACGTGTCTCCGTCCCCGACATGGACGCCGCCGAAGCCTTTGGTCGCATCAAGCAGCGGGTCAGCCTGCCGCTGGTGGCCGACATCCACTTCGACTACAAGATCGCCCTGCGCGTGGCCGAGCTGGGTGTGGATTGCCTGCGCATCAACCCCGGTAACATCGGTCGCGAAGACCGGGTCAAGGCGGTGGTCGATGCGGCCCGCGAGCGCGGTATCCCGATCCGCATCGGCGTCAATGCCGGTTCGCTGGAAAAGGATCTGCAGAAGAAGTATGGCGAGCCCACTCCGGAAGCCCTGGTGGAGTCGGCCATGCGCCACGTCGACCATCTGGAGAAGCTGGACTATCCCGACTTCAAGGTCAGCGTGAAGGCCAGTGACGTCTTCATGGCCGTGGCGGCCTACCGCCAGCTGGCCACCCGTATCGAGCAGCCACTGCACCTGGGCATCACCGAAGCCGGCGGCCTGCGCTCGGGCACGGTGAAGTCCGCCGTAGGGTTGGGCATGCTGCTGGCCGAAGGCATCGGCGACACCATCCGCATCTCCCTGGCGGCCGATCCGGTCGAGGAGATCAAGGTCGGTTTCGACATCCTGAAATCCCTCCGCCTGCGTTCGCGGGGCATCAACTTCATCGCCTGCCCGAGCTGCTCGCGGCAGAACTTCGATGTGGTCAAGACCATGAACGAGCTGGAAGGGCGCCTGGAGGACCTGCTGGTGCCCCTGGACGTCGCGGTGATTGGCTGCGTGGTCAACGGTCCCGGCGAAGCCAAGGAAGCCCATGTCGGCCTGACCGGAGGTACGCCGAACAACCTGGTGTACATCGATGGCAAGCCGGCGTCCAAGCTGAACAACGACAATCTGGTGGACGAGCTGGAAGGGCTCATCCGCCGCAAGGCGGCCGAAAAGGCCGAAGCGGATGCCGCGCTCATCGCGCGCAGCTGAAAGATCAAGGAATAAGGCCCTTTCGTGAGCAAGTCCCTGCAAGCCATCCGTGGCATGAACGATATCCTGCCGGAGCAGACTCCGGCCTGGCGCTACCTGGAACGTACCTTCGCGACGCTGCTCGACGGCTATGGCTACCACGAGATCCGTCTGCCCATCATGGAGTTCACCGAACTCTTCGCCCGTGGCATTGGCGAGGGCACCGACGTGGTGGACAAGGAGATGTACACCTTCCTCGACCGCAACGAGGAGTCCCTGACCCTGCGTCCGGAAGGCACCGCGGGTTGCGTGCGGGCCGTGCTCGAACACGGCATGACCGGTGGTGGCCAGGTGCAGAAGCTCTGGTACGCCGGGCCCATGTTCCGTTATGAGAAGCCGCAAAAGGGTCGCTATCGCCAGTTTCACCAGATCGGCGTGGAGGTGTTCAACCTGCCCGGTCCGGACATCGATGCCGAACTGATCGTGCTCACCGCGCGCCTCTGGCAACGCCTGGGCCTGACCGACGCCGTGACCCTGCAGCTCAACAGCCTGGGTTCCAGCGCCGATCGCGCCCGCTATCGCGAAGCCCTGGTGGCCTATCTGCAGGAACGCTTCGAGCAGCTCGACGAAGACAGCCAGCGCCGCCTGACCACCAATCCGCTGCGCATCCTCGACAGCAAGAACGCCCAGACCCAGGCGCTGCTGCAGGACGCCCCGACCCTGGCCGACTACCTGGACGACGAGTCCCGCGCGCACTTCGACGGCCTCAAGGCCCGTCTGGACTCCGCCGGGATCCGCTACCAGATCAACCCCAAGCTGGTGCGTGGCCTGGACTACTACGGCCGTACGGTCTTCGAGTGGGTCACCGACAAGCTGGGCGCCCAGGGCACCGTCTGTGCCGGTGGCCGCTACGACGGCCTGATCACCCAGTTCGGCGGCAAGCCCACCCCGGGTGTCGGCTTCGCCATGGGGGTCGAGCGCCTGGTGCTGCTGCTGGATACCCTGGAATGCCTGCCTGGCGATCTGCAGCGACCCGCCGATCTCTATCTGTGCGCCTTTGGCGAGGCGGCCGAGCTGGCCGGCCTGAAGTTGGCAGAACAGTTGCGCGATGCCCGTCCGGACCTGCGTCTGCTGGTCAATGCCGGTGCCGGTAGCTTCAAGAGCCAGTTCAAGAAGGCCGACAAGAGCGGCGCGCTCTGGGCCATGATCCTGGGTGAAGACGAACTGGCCGCGCAACAGGTGGCACTCAAGCCGCTGCGTGGCGATGCGCCCCAGGAAAAGGTCGATTTCGCGGCCCTGGCCGCCCGTCTGGACGAGATTTTGCCCCTGGCCGGTTCCGGTCGCGGGAATTGAGGAGAACGGATTTGAGTTCCATCGACGACGACAATCTGGTGGTCGCCAAGGCCTGGTGGCAGCGTAACGGCAAGCCGCTGGTGGCGGGTGGTGTCATCGCTCTGGTGGCGGTGCTCGGCTGGCAGGGCTGGCAGCGTTACCAGAACAGCCAGGCGCAAGGCGCTTCGGTGCTCTATCAGCAACTGGTGGAAGCCACGTTGGCTCCCGGTGGCAAGGTCGACACCGCCCGGGTGACGGACACCTACGGCAAGCTCAAGCAGGATTATTCCGGTACTGCCTACGCCCAGTACGGTAGTCTCTTCGTCGCCAAGGTGGCGGTGGAGAACAATCGCCTGGACGACGCGGCCGCCGAGCTCAAGGCCGTGGTGGACAAGCCCCATGACGCCGAACTCGGCGAGCTGGCGCGCCAGCGCCTGGCCCGGGTGCTGGCTGCCCAGGGCAAGGCCGAAGAGGGTCTCAAGCTGCTGGATGGCGAGGCGCCCAAGGCCTATGTCGCCAATCGCGAAGAATTGCGCGGTGATCTCCTGGTGGCGCTGAAGAAGCCCGCCGAAGCGCGTGCCGCCTATGAAAAAGCCCGCGCCGCGTTGCCCAACGATGCAGCCGAAGGCGTGCTGCAGATGAAACTCGATGATCTCGCCAAAGGAGACGCCTGATGTTGCGCTGGAAGCCTATCGCGGTACTGGGCCTCGCCCTTGCGGTCGTCGGGTGCAGCAGCACCGGTAAAAAGGAACTGCCCCCCGCCGAGCTCAAGGACATCAAGGCGGAAGTCCGCCTGGATGAAGTCTGGAGTCGCTCGGTGGGCGACGGCCAGGGCAAGGAATACAACCGCCTGGTCCCTGCCGTCGACGGCCAAACCATCTTTGCCGCCGATGCCGATGGCCGGGTCATGGCGATGAATCGCGAGACCGGCCAGGTGTTGTGGAAGAAGGATCTGGACCTGCCTGTGTCCGGTGGTGTCGGCGTGGGCTCCGGTCTGGTGCTGGTCGGCACCCTGCGGGGCCAGGTGATCGCCCTCGACGCCAGCAGTGGCGACGAGAAGTGGCGTGCCCAGGCATCCAGCGAAGTGTTATCGGCGCCGGTCGTCAACGACGACGTGGTGGTGGTGCAGTCCCAGGACGACAAGCTGCAGGCCTTCGAGCTGGGCAGTGGTACTCGTCGCTGGATCTACGAAGACACCCAGCCGGTGCTGAGTCTGCGTGGCACCGGTGCCCCCCTGATCGCCAACCAGGTGGTCATGGCCGGTTTCGCCAGCGGCAAGGTCGTCGCCCTGGACGTGCAGCGCGGCCTGCCGCTGTGGGAACAGCAGATCGCCGTGCCCAAGGGCCGTTCCGAACTGGAGCGGATCGTCGACGTCGACGGTGGCCTGTCGCTGTCGGGCGATACCCTCTATGTGGTCAGCTACAACGGTCGCGTGGCCGCGCTCAATCCGGCCAACGGCCAGATCCTCTGGCAGCGCGATGCCTCCAGCTACGACGGCGTGGCCGAAGGCTTCGGCAACGTCTACCTGAGCCTGGACAACGGCACCGTCGAAGCGGTCGAGGAATCCTCGACCTCCGCCCTGTGGACCAACGCCGATCTGGCCCGTCGCCAGCTCACCGGTCCGGTGGTCTGGTCGAGCAATGTGGTGGTGGGCGACTATGCCGGCTACATCCATCTGCTGAGCCAGGTCGATGGTCGTTTCGTTGGCCGGACCAAGGTCGATGGTGACGGCGTCCGGGTACGGCCACTGGTCGTCGGCGACATGCTCTACGTTTACGGCAATGGCGGTAAACTCGTCGCCTATCGTCTGCGCTAGAAATTATTATCCTCAACCGATGGCCGCTACCGTGAAGTTCGGTAGCGGCCATCGTGTTTTCTGCTCTGGGAGAGCCGCATGGTTCCCGTAATTGCCCTGGTGGGGCGGCCGAACGTCGGCAAATCCACGCTTTTCAACCGCCTGACCAAGACTCGCGATGCCATCGTCGCCGACTTCGCCGGCCTGACCCGTGATCGCAAGTACGGCGAAGCCAAGTGGCAGGGGCGCACCTACATCGTGGTCGACACCGGCGGCATCTCCGGTGATGAGGAAGGCATCGACCTGAAAATGGCCGAGCAATCGCTGCAAGCCATCGAAGAATCCGATGCGGTGCTGTTCCTGGTGGACTCCCGCGAAGGGATGACTGTTGCCGATCAGATGATCGCCGAGCACCTGCGCAAGCGAAACAAGCGCACCTTCCTGGTGGCCAACAAGGTCGACACCGTCGACCCGGATATCGCCCGGGCGGAATTCAGCCCCCTGGCCATCGGCGACGCCTATCCCATCGCAGCGGCCCATGGCCGTGGCGTGAACAACCTGCTGGAAGCCGCCCTGGGCGTCTTTCCCAAGGACGAGGTCGAAGTCGAGGAGCTCTCCGAGGAGCAGGTCCGTGCCGCCGCGGAAGAGGGCGGTGACGTCTTCCGCCGCGTCCAGGGCATCGACGAGACCACCGGCATCAAGATTGCCGTCATCGGCCGTCCCAACGTGGGCAAGTCGACCCTGGTCAACCGCATGCTCGGCGAAGAGCGGGTGATCGTCTATGACCAGGCCGGCACCACCCGGGACAGCATCTACATCCCCTTCGAGCGCAACGAAGAACGCTACACCCTGATCGACACCGCTGGCGTGCGCCGTCGCGGCAAGGTCTTCGAGGCGGTCGAGAAGTTCTCGGTGGTCAAGACGCTGCAGGCGATCCAGGACGCCAACGTGGTGATCTTCGTCATGGACGCGCGCGAAGGCGTGGTCGAGCACGACCTCAACCTGCTCGGCTTCGTGCTGGAGACCGGTCGTGCCCTGGTGATCGCTCTCAACAAATGGGACGGCATGGAGTCCGGCGAGCGCGACTACGTCAAGACCGAACTGGAACGCCGCTTGCTGTTCGTCGACTTCGCCGACATCCACTTCATCTCGGCGCTGCATGGCACCGGCGTGGGTCACCTGTACAAGTCGGTGCAGCAGTCCTTCGCCTCGGCCACCACCCGCTGGCCGACCAGTCGCCTGACCCAGATCCTCGAGGACGCGGTGCAGGAGCACCAGCCGCCGATGGTC
The DNA here is from genome assembly GCF_001518815.1 of Pseudomonas oryzihabitans. Classification (NCBI taxonomy): domain Bacteria; kingdom Pseudomonadati; phylum Pseudomonadota; class Gammaproteobacteria; order Pseudomonadales; family Pseudomonadaceae; genus Pseudomonas; species Pseudomonas oryzihabitans. Next base: position 3,592,022 of record NZ_CP013987.1, on the reverse strand, counting down.
AGTGGCCGGCGCATCAAGTTGCGCTATGCCCACCTGGGTGGCGCCAACCCGCCGCTGATCGTCATCCACGGCAACCAGACCGATGCGGTACCCAAGTCCTATACCCGCTATCTAGAGAAGACCTATCGCCGGGTGCTCAAGCTGGTGGGTACGCCGATCCGGATCGAGTACCGCGGTGGCGAGAACCCCTTCGAGGGCAAGAAGAACACCCTCACCGAGCGCCAGGTCAACAAGAAGCGCCGGTTGATGAGCCACCACAAGAAGGCCGAGAAGAAGCGCAAGGACAAGCGGCGCTAGACCGTAGGACGCTGCGAAAGGAAGGGGGCTTGATAGCCCCCTTTTTCGTTGGGCGCTCTGTCAGCATTCCCGTAGTGGATGCTCCAGTGGAAAGGGCTGTGCAGTTACCCTCACCCTGGCCCTCTCGCAGAGGGAGAGGGCCAGGGGATGTATGGATGAGGGCCTTTACCTGACCCATCTTGGTGGACATCCTCATCACAGCTATGGCGGTGCGCTGATGCGACCGGATGCACTGAGCTACCCCCTCTGCCTGGGGGCGAGGGTTGGGGTGAGGACGTCCCCGCGGCTTCACCCGTGGAAAAGGCTGCGCCGTTTTCCACGCTACGCGATCAGCCTTATCGAGGGCATGGCGGTCCGGCTTCTAAGGAACCCGAGGTTCTGTTGATCGCGGCCATGGGCGGCTCCTACAGGATTCGAGCTTCTGTAGGAGCGGCCCATGGCCGCGATGAGCGTTGGGTCGAGCGTCTAGCTGGGCGCGCGAACCGAACCGCTCCCTTTCCAAGCTACCTCTCTTGCCCTCGCCGGGAAAAAATCGCAGGCTGCCGATCTCCTTTCAACCAGACCCGTGCCCGCGCGATGATCCAGAGCAAGCTTCCCGACCTCGCCGTCACCATCTTTACCCGCATGTCCCAGCTCGCCGCCCAGACCGGTGCGCTGAATCTGTCCCAGGGCTTTCCCGACTTCGACGGACCCGCCGAACTGCTGGCCGCGGTCGGTCGCCATGTGGCGGCCGGGCACAACCAGTACGCACCCATGACCGGGTTGCCGGCGCTACGCCAGCAGGTGGCCGCCAAGGTCGCCCACTTCTATGGCCGTGAGGTGGATGCCGACGCCGAGGTCACCATCGTGCCGGGGGCCACCCAGGGGCTGTTCTGCGCCTTGCAGACGCTGGTGCGGCCAGGTGACGAGGTCATCGTCTTCGATCCCTGCTATGACAGCTACGAGCCTTCGGTGCAGCTGGCGGGTGGGCGCTGTGTGCACGTGCCCCTGGCGCTCCCAGGCTTCGGCATCGATTGGGCGGCGCTGGAGGCGGCCCTGAGCCCCCGCACCCGCGCCATCGTGCTCAATACCCCGCACAATCCCAGCGGGGCCCTGGTCAGCGCGGCGGAACTGGACCGCCTGGCCGACCTGATTCGCGGTCGTGATCTCTATCTGGTCAGCGACGAGGTCTACGAGCATCTGGTCTATGACGGCGAGCGCCATGCCAGCGTCATCGCCCATGACGAGCTCTATGCCCGCGCCTTCGTGGTGAGTTCCTTTGGCAAGACCTATCACGTCACCGGCTGGAAGACCGGCTATGTGGTGGCGCCGCCAGTACTGTCGGCCGAGTTGCGCAAGGTCCACCAGTACGTGAGCTTCTGTGGGGTTACGCCGATCCAGGGTGCCCTGGCCGACTTCATGGCCGCTCATCCCGAGCACCTGAGCGAACTACCGGGCTTCTACCAGGCCAAGCGGGATCTCTTCTGCGACCTCCTAGGCAACTCGCGCTTCAGCTTCCAGCGCGCCGCCGGCACCTATTTCCAGGTGGTCGACTATTCCGACATTCGCCCGGATCTGGACGATGTGGCCATGGCCGAATGGCTGACCCGCGAGCACGGCGTCGCCGCCATTCCGCTGTCGGTGTTCTACCAGGCGCCGCCCGCGGACCTGCGCCTGGTGCGCTTCTGCTTCGCCAAGCGCGAAGACACCCTGCGGCAGGCAGCGGAGCGGCTATGCGCGATCTGACCCCCGGCCAGGACCTGCGTCTGGCGCTGCTGCAGACTGAACTGGTCTGGCACGATCCGGCCGCCAACCGTGCCCACTTCGAGCAACTGCTGGCACGGGTAGGAGAGACCGATCTGGTCATCCTGCCGGAGATGTTCACCACCGGCTTTTCCATGGAGTCGGCGGTCCTCGCCGAGCCCGCCGATGGGCCGACCGCCGTGTGGCTACGCGAACAGGCCCGGCGTATCGGCGCCGTGGTGACGGGCAGCCTGATCGTGCAGGATGAAGATGGACGGCATCGCAACCGGCTGCTGTGGGCGACGCCCGAAGGCGAGCTACTGCACTACGACAAGCGTCATCTCTTTCGCATGGCCGGTGAGCACGAGCATTACGCGCCTGGCGAGCAGCGCCTGGTGCTGACGCTCAAGGGGTGGCGGATCCGGCCGCTGATCTGCTACGACCTGAGATTCCCGGTCTGGAGTCGCGCTCAGGACGATACCGACCTGCTGCTCTACGTGGCCAACTGGCCAGCGCCTCGGCGTGGGCATTGGAATCGGCTGCTGCCAGCGCGGTCCATCGAGAATCTCTGCTATGTCGCGGCGGTGAATCGCATCGGCAGTGACGGCAATGGCCATCCCTATGCCGGTGACAGCCAGGTGCTGGACTTCCAGGGTGAACCCCTGGTGGAAGCCGGCGCAGTAGCCGGCATCTTCCACACGACGCTCTCGGCTACCGCCCTCACAGCCTATCGCGAGCGCTTTCCGGCGCAGCGCGATGCCGACGTCTTCCACCTGGCCTGATCAGGCCCAGAAGGGCGCTGGCTGGGCGGCGTGCTGGTGGATCAGGGCGACGGCCTGGTCCACGTCCGCCTCGCTGCTGTAGCGGCCCAGGCTGAATCTGTAGCTGCGCGCAGCCTGCTCGGCGCTTAGGCCCAGGCCCAGCAATACATGGGAGGGCGCCGCCTTGGCCGAACTGCAGGCCGACGTGGTGGAGAAGGCCAGCTGACGCTGCAGCGCCGCGGTGTCGAGCGGCGTAGCGAAAGTCAGGTTGAGGGTATGGGGGATGCGCTGCCGGGCGCAGCCGTTCAGCTGCATGCCGGGCAAGGTCTGGACGCCGGCCAGGAACCGCTCGCGCAACTGGCCGAGACGCTCGTTCTCCCGCGCCATGGCCTGACCGGCGAGGGCGAAGGCCGTGCCCATGCCGACGATCTGGTGGGTGGCCAGGGTCCCTGAGCGCAACCCGCGCTCATGGCCGCCCCCATGGATCTGCGCCTGCAAGGCGCCTTCGGCACGCGGACCGACATAGAGAGCGCCGATGCCCTTGGGGCCATAGGTCTTGTGCGCGGAAAAGGACATCAGATCGACCTCCAGGCTGGCCAGATCGATGGCGACCTTGCCGGTGGCCTGGGCGGCGTCCACGTGGAAGAGGGCACCCCGGGCACGGACCTGCTGGCCGATATGGGCGATGTCGGTCAGGGTGCCGAGCTCGTTGTTCACCAACATCAGCGAAACCAGGCAGGTGTCCTCCCTCCAAGCCTGTGCGACGGCGTCGGGGGTGATGAGACCTGCTGCGTCCGGGGTCAGGTAGGTGACGGCGAACCCCTCGGCTTCCAGCTGTGCTGCAGTGTCCAGGACCGCCCGGTGTTCCAGGCAACTGGTGATGAGATGGCCATGGCCTCGGCGGCGGGCCACGCCAAGCAGGGCGAGATTGTTGGATTCGGTGGCGCCGGAGGTCCAGATCAACTGCTCGGGCCGGGCGCCGACCAGTTCGGCTACCTGCTGGCGGGCATTGTCCACGGCGCGCTGGGCGTCGTTGCCGAAGGCATGACCACGCGAGGCAGGATTGCCGAAGACGCCTTGGCGACCCATGCAGCCGAGCATGGCTTCGATGACGGTCTCGTCGACCGGGGTGGTGGCGGCGTAATCGAAATACAGGGGGTAAGCGTCCATGGCGGCCTCGGGCGTTTGAATGCGTCTAGGCTAACGCCACGAGCCTCGAAGAAATTTGCTTTCTGGCTGCTCGTTGGTAGTCAGGTGCGAATATAATTTCAGGAGAAGGCCGCTTTAGAGAAAAATATTCCATGGATCGCTTCGATCGCGCCATTCTTGAGGTGTTACAGCAAGACAGCACCCGGCCAGTGGCCGATATCGCCGAACGTATCGGCCTGGGTACCACCGCCTGCTGGCGGCGTATCCAGAAGCTGGAGGAGCAGGGCGTCATTCGTGCCCGGGTGGCGCTGCTCGATCCACGGCAGCTCAATGTGGGGGTGACCGTATTCGTCTCGGTGCGCACCAACCAGCACGCCATGGACTGGCTGCAGCGCTTCCATGCGGCGGTGGCGGCCATTCCGGAGGTGGTGGAGCTCTATCGCATGGCCGGCGATACCGACTACCTGATGCGCATCGTGGTGCCGGACATCGCCGCCTACGACGGTGTCTACAAGCGCCTGATTCAGGTACCCGGCCTGCTGGACGTCAGCTCCAGCTTCGCCATGGAGCAGATCAAGTACAGCACGGCGTTGCCGTTGGATTATGTGCGGTAGCGGATCGCGATGCCCTCACCCCAGCACTCTCCCGGAGGGAGAGGGGGGTGTTATCCGAGCAGGCGTTTGGCTTCGGCAGCTTCTAGCTGATACGTAGCGTGGAAAACGGCGTAGCGTTTTACACTGGCGCTGGCTGAGAGATGTTGCCCTCACCCCAACCCTCTCCCGGAGGGAGAGGGGGTTATCCAAGCTAGCGTTTGGCTTCGGCAGCCTCCAGCTGATACGTAGCGTGGAAAACGGCGCAGTCTTTTCCACTGGCGCTGGCTGAGAGATGTTGCGCTCACCCCAGCCTTCTCCCGGAGGAAGAGGGGTTATCCGAGCAGGCGTTTGGCTTCGGCAGCCTCCAGCTGATACGTAGCGTGGAAAACGGCGCAGCCTTTTCCACTGGCGCTGGCTGAGAAATGTTGCTCTCACCCCAGCCTTCTCCCGGAGGGAGAGGGGGTTATCCGAGCAGGCGTTTGGCTTCGGCAGCCTCCAGCTGATACGTAGCGTGGAAAACGGCGCAGCCTTTTCCACTGGCGCTGGGTGAGAGATGTTGCCCTCACCCCAGCCCTCTCCCGCAGGGAGAGGGGGTTATCCGGGCAGGCGCTCCTATCCGTGAGCTCGCAAGGTCAAGACTGACGTCTTGATTTCATATCTCCGGCTGCAGTCATCGCGGCCATGGGCCGCTCCTACATCGAACTTGAATGGTAGGAGCGGCCGTTATGGCGCACCGGCATGGCCGCGATAGGAGTCTACTGCGGGGCCTGGGTGCGTCATTCGCGATAGGTGCTGACCTGATCCAGCAGGGTGATGTCATCGGCGGGCAGCTGTAGCCGAGTGGCGGCGATCAGGTCGTCGAGCTGGGCCTGGGAGGTGGCGCTGGCGATGGGGGCGGTGATGCTGGGACGGGCGATCAGCCAGGCCAGTGCGACCTGGGCCGGGGTGGCGTCGTGCTTTTCGGCGATCTCGTCGAGACCGGCGAGAATGGCCATGCCGCGTTCGTCCAGATAGCCTTTGACCATCTCTGCCCGCGCGCCCTGGAGATCATCCTTGGTGCGGTACTTGCCGGTAAGAAAGCCGCTGGCCAGGGAGAAGTAGCTGATCACGCCCAGGCCGAGCTCCTGGACCACCGGCTCCAGATCGGTCTCGTAGTCCTTGCGCGCATGCAGATTGTAGTGCGGCTGCAGGCTCTGGTAGCCCGGCACGCCCAGGCGCTCGGCGACCTGGGCCGCTTCGCGCAGGCGCTGGCCACCATGGTTGGAGGCGCCGATCACCCGCACCTTGCCCTGTTCCACCAGGCGGGCGAAGGCCCCTAGGGTCTCTTCCAGGGGCGTGTCCTGATCATCGCAATGCGCCTGGTAGAGGTCGATGCGATCGGTCTGCAGGCGCTTGAGCGAGGCTTCCACCGCTTCCTGCACATAGCTCGCCTTGAGGCCCTTGCGACCTTCGCCCATGTCCATGCCCAGCTTGGTGGCCAGGATCACCTGATCGCGCTTGCCGCTCCGGGCGAACCACTTGCCGAGCAGGGTCTCGGACTCGCCGCCACGGTTATCTGGCGCCCAGCGCGAATAGACGTCGGCGGTGTCGATGAAATCCAGGCCGACGTCGAGCAGCGCGTCCAGCATACGAAAGGACTGGGCTTCGTCCAGCGTCCAGCCAAAGACGTTGCCACCGAAGCAGAGGGGCGGGACCTGCAGGTCGGAGTGGCCGAGGGTACGTTTTTGCATGGGATCCTCATCTGGATAGGGAAGACATGCAGGTTACGACCGATGGCCGCGGCTCAAGGTTCGAGACGCGGCGGCCCTGACCACTCCAGCAGGGGGATGGGTTTGCCGAGCGCATAGCCCTGGGCGTAGTCGACGCCGATGGTACCGAGCAGCTCGAAGGTGGCCCGGGATTCGACGAACTCGGCGATGGTCTCGGCCCCCAGGTGATGGGCGACCTGGTTGATGGACTCGACGATGGCGCGATCCAGAGGATCCTGATCGAGATTGCGGATGAAACTGCCGTCGATCTTCACGTAGTCGACGCGGAAGTGCTTCAGGTAGGTGAAGGAGCTGAGTCCCGCGCCAAAGTCGTCCAGGGCGATGCGGCAGCCGCGTTCGCGCACCTGGCTGATGAGTGCGGAGGCCACCGACAGCTTGTTGATGACCGCTGTCTCGGTCAGCTCGAACAGCAGGCGCTGTGGATCCAGCGGCGAGGCGGCGATCAGCTCCAGCAGTTCGGGCAGGAAGCCCGGGTCGCTCAGGCTGTTGCCCGAGAGATTGATGCCCACGTGCAGCTGGGGACGCGCCTGCAGCCAGGGCACCAGTTCGATCAATACCTGGCGCACCACCCAGCGGTCGATGTTGCTCATCAGGCCGAAGCGTTCGGCGGCCGGGATGAAGGTGGCCGGGGAAATCAGCTGGCCCTGGACGTCGCGCAGGCGCAGCAGCAGTTCGACATGCTGCTCGTCGCGGCCGCTGTCGCGCGTGGCGACGATAGGCTGCGCGTGCAGTTCGAAGCGATGCTGTTCCAGGGCCTCGCGCAGACCGCTGGCCATGAGGATCTCGCGGTGCTGGCGTTCCACATCTTCGCTGCCGGCCCGATAGAGCGCGGCGCGATTGCGCCCGGCGTGCTTGGCGGTGTAGCAGGCCACATCGGCCTGACTCATCAATTCGGCGGGGCTGCGGGTCTCGGCGGTGATGGCGACGATGCCGGCGCTGGCGCCGACGTCGTAGACCCGGTTCTGCCAGTTGAAGCGCACGGCGCCGATGCTGGCGATGAGCTTTTCGGCGACGGCCTCGGCCTGCACCAGATCGCAGTCACGCAGCAAGAGGGCGAATTCGTCGCCGCCGATACGCGCCACGGCATCGGAGCCGCGCAGGGAGTCACGCAGCAGGGTGCCCAGCTCGCGCAGCAGCAGGTCGCCGGCGGCATGGCCAGCAGAGTCGTTGACCACCTTGAAGCGATCCAGGTCGATGAAGCACAAGGCATGCTGGGTGGTGCCGGCCTGGGCCTGTTGCCAGGCGGCGTCCAGTTCCTGCTCGAACTTCAGGCGGTTGAAGAGGCCGGTGAGGGTGTCGTGGGAGGCGTTGTAGCTCAGTTCGCGCTGCAGGTTGCGCGCATGGGTGACGTTCTGGAATACCAGCACCGCGCCAATGATGCGGCCATCCACCGTGCGCACCGGCGCTGCGGAATCCTGTACCTCGTGTCGCTCACCGTGCCGGCTGAGCAGCACGGCGCCTTCGTCCAGCGAGGTGATGGTTTGGTCGCGCAGGCAGCGGGCCACCGGGCTGGGCAGGATCGCATCGCTCTGGCTGTCGTGGATGAGAAACACCTCTTCGTGGGGCCGCCCCTGGGCGTCCGCCAGCGACCAGCCGGTCAGCTGCTCGGCGACCGGATTGAGAAAGAGGACGCGACCGTCCACGTCGGTGGTCAGGACGGCGTCGGCGATGGAGGCGAGGGTGACCTGCAGTCGTTCCTTTTCTTCGTAGAGTGCCGTGGTCAACCGGTGGTGCTCGGTGACGTCGCGGTTGCTGCCGACCATGCGGCAGTGGCCCTCGCTGCTTTCGATGGCGATCACTTCGGAGAGGATCCGGCGCTCGACACCGTCCGGACGGACGATGCGGAATTCGTGTTCGTAGGAGGAAAGGTTACGGATCGACTCGCGGAAGAGGGTCATGGAGGCCTCGCGATCCTCAGGATGCAAGGCCCCGATCCAGGTCGTCAGTTCGTGATAGCCATCGATCAGCGGCAATCCGTAGAGCTGATGGACCTTGGTGTCGGCGATGAACTGACGACTGCGGCTGTCCCACTCCCAGATGCCGACGTTGCTAGCGCGAATCGCCAGTTGCAAGCGTTCGCGCAGGTGCGCATTGATCTCATCGGCGCGCCGCTCGGCATCGATATCACGAACCTGCAGCAGATAACCCGTCAGCAGATCCTGGTCGTCGTGGTCGGGCGAACAGGCCATCATCACCCATAGGGCGTGGCCGTCATGGTGGCGGAGTTGCAATGTCTGCTCGTGCTCGCCAAGGTCGGGTTCGGCATGGGGCTCGGCCAGCAGGTCGCCCAGTGGCTGGCCTTCGAGGGCATGGCGTGAGTAACCCAGCATGCTTTCCAGAGCCGGATTGACGTCCGATAACAGGCCCTGGGTGGACACCAGCGCCATCCCATAGGGCGCCGTCTGCATGGCGTGCCGATAGCGTGCCTGATTGCGCAGCAGTCGTTGATGCTGATGGCGACTCTGTTGCACCGCGGACGCCAGCAGCAGCGGGGGGATCTGCATCAGCGCCACCGGGATATAGGTGAGCGCCTGGGTAACCAGGGATGCGCCCGTCAGATCGATGACATGGTCGTAGGCAATGAGATTGCCCAGCAGGAAGATATTGAGCCCACCGATGAGCGCCGTACCCTCTACCGTGAGGCGCATGGTCAGCATCAACAGCAGCATTGCCAGATAGACGAAGGGATAGGGCAGGTAACTCAGGATACAGATGGCCAGCAAGGGACTCAGCACGAGGAGCGCGACAAACTCCCCGAGGCCGTGCCGGGTGAAGACCGTCAAGGTCAGCGGCCACTGTAGGAAGGCCAATGGTAGTACTACTAGCAGGCCCAGCGCGTCACCGATGTACCAGTGGACGGCCACGGTCAGCCACTCGTTCTCCCCTGCCAGACTCATGATCAGGGTACCCAGGGCCGCGCCCAGGAGGGGCGGCAGGAGAACGCCATGGATAAGCAGGCGGCCCATGGCGGCGATGTTGCGATCGAACGCCAGACGTTGCCGCTGTAACAGCATGGCGCCCAGCAGGATCTCGGCCAGGCTGCTCAGGCCGTACCCCAGGCCATGCAGTGTCGTTCCACCACTCAGCAGATCCGCCAGTACAGCGGCGGCTACCACCGCAATGGACAGTAGCGGCCACTCTTGCGGCTGACGGCGCAGCAGCCATGCCAGGGCCAGACCGTTGGGTAACCACAGGGTGGGCACCGAACTGGCATCTTGACGGGCAAGCGTTATGCACAGCAGAGAAGCGATCAGGAACACGCCGCTGAGTGCCAAGGCGCTACCCAGGGCGGGGTGAACCCGAAGCGAAGATACGTTCATCGACCGTCCGTAACGGACCGCTTTCGGCGTGGCGCTGCACGGCGGAAGCGGAAATTCCTCGAAGCGGCCAGTATCGATGCAGAGGCGCCATAAAAAAAGGGAACGCCGACGGGCATTCCCTTAAGTTTGACGAATGTCAGTATTAGGCCGCCTTGGCCTGCGCCTGGGTAACCGCGCGATTCAGGGCACTGAGCAGGGCACGGAAGCTGGCCGTGGTGATGTTCTCGTCAATACCGATGCCATGCAGGGGACGCTGGCCTTCCAGGCGGACCTCGATGTAGGAGGCGGCCTTGGCGTTGGCGCCGGCGCCAATGGAGTGCTCGTGGTAGTCCATGATCTCCACTGTCTGGGGCAGGCTGGCGACCAGGGCTTCCAGCGGACCCTTGGCGGTGCCGTGCCAGTGCTCGATGCGACCGTCGACGGCGACCTTGATGTCGACGGTGGAGGTGCCGTCTTCCTCGCGCAGCTTGTGGCTGACCAGCGCATAGGGGCTCTTGGCCTGCAGGTATTCCTGTTCGAGCAGACCGTGGATCTGGGCGGCGGTCATCTCCAGGCCCAGGCGATCAGTCTCGCGCTGCACCACTTGGCTGAATTCGATCTGCATGCGGCGCGGCAGGCTGATGCCGTATTCCTGTTCCAGCAGGAAGGCGATGCCGCCCTTGCCCGACTGGCTGTTGACGCGGATGACCGCCTCGTAGTCGCGACCGATGTCGGCCGGGTCGATGGGCAGGTAGGGCACTTCCCAGAGCGCATCCGGCTTCTGCTGGGCGAAGCCCTTGCGGATGGCGTCCTGGTGGGAGCCGGAGAAGGCGGTGTGGACCAGATCGCCGACATAGGGATGGCGCGGGTGCACCGGCAGCTGGTTGCACTCCTCGACGGTCTTGCGCACGGCGTCGATGTCGGAGAAGTCCAGCTCTGGGTTGACGCCCTGGGTGTAGAGGTTGAGCGCCAGGGTCACCAGGCAGACGTTGCCGGTGCGTTCGCCGTTGCCGAACAGGCAGCCTTCGACCCGATCGGCGCCGGCCATCACCGCCAGTTCCGAGGCGGCGACGCCGGTGCCGCGGTCGTTGTGGGTGTGGACGCTGATCAGCACGCTATCGCGGCGGTCGATGTGGCGGCCGAACCACTCGATCTGGTCGGCGTAGTTGTTGGGCGTGGCGCACTCGATGGTGGCCGGCAGGTTGAGAATCAGCTTGTTGGCCGGGGTCGGTGCGAACACCGCGATCACCGCGTTGCACACCTCGACGGCGAAGTCGGTCTCGGTGGAGCTGAACACCTCGGGGGAATACTCGAAGCCCCACTGGGTTTCCGGACGCTCGGCGGCCAGGCGCACGATGGTCTGGCCAGCGGCCACGGCGATGGCCTTGACGCCCGCCTGGTCCTGGTTGAAGACGATGCGGCGGAAGCTGGGTGCACAGGCGTTGTAGTAGTGGACGATGGCGCGCTTGGCCCCCTTGAGCGACTCGAAGGTGCGCTCGATGAGGTCATCACGGGCCTGGGTCAGCACCTGGATGGTGACGTCGTCGGGGATGTGTCCACCCTCGATCAGCTCGCGGACGAAATCGAAGTCGGTCTGGGAGGCGGAGGGGAAACCCACCTCGATCTCCTTCAGGCCCACGGCGATCAGGCACTTGAAGAAGGCCATCTTCTTCTCGGCGTCCATCGGCTCGATCAGCGACTGGTTGCCGTCGCGCAGGTCAGTGGACAGCCAGATCGGCGCCTTGTTGATGACCTTGTCCGGCCAGGTGCGGTCGGGCAGGGCGATGGGCGTGAAGGGACGGTACTTCTGTGAGGGATCTTGGAGCATGGTCATGGCGATTCTTTCCTTGGGCGTGGTCGGGACTTACGAAGCGAGCGCGGTCGAGCTTCGCAGTCGTGGACTGACCAGTCGCAGGCAGCGGTGCTGCCGGAGGAGGATGAGGGTATGGGCGTTGTGCATGGGGCTAACGTTAGTCCGCTCGAGGTAGTGCTCGCAATGTTCTTTTTAAAATTGGCAGGAATGGTCGTCTAGACTCTATAGTCGACCATTTATTGCTATGTAGGGCTACCTATTGGTGATTTATGAACAACGGAACTCGCGGTTTTTGTGTAACCCGAAATCGCCAGGGCGATCCCTGACGCCGGACCGAGGTCAATGCTGGACGACTCTTGGCAACCGAACGGAAGGAAAGCGTCCATGAAGACCCTTGCGCTGGTAGGCCTGGCGACCACCCTGATCGCCGGTCTGGTCTCGACGGCCCAGGCGGCCGACAACCCCCTGGAGGCGGAACGCTGGCAGACCCGACCGCTGATCCTGGTCGCGCCGACGGCCAATGATCCCCAGGTGGTGAAGCTCCGCGAGGAACTGGCGCAGCCAGCGAATCGCGAAGCCTTCGTCGAACGGGACATGGTGCTCTATACCGTGGTGGCCGGCGCCGGCAGCCGCAACGACCAGCCGCTGCGCCCGGAACAGAGCCAGGCGCTGCTCCAGGCGCTGGACGCGCGCGCTGGGCAGCCGGCGACGCTCTATCTGGTGGGCAAGGATGGTGGTGTCAAGGTGAGCGAAGAGCAGGGGTGGTCGCTCAAGGCCTTGTTCGGCACGGTCGATCGGATGCCGATGCGGCAGTGAGGGAGGGGACCCTCACCCCAACCCTCGCCCAGGGGGAGAGGGGGCCTGTCGAGGCAGCCGGATGCAGCGTAGGTTGGGTTGAGCGTCAGCAAAGCCCAACACCCAAGGCACCTTGCGCCTGTTGGGCTTCGGCGATGGAGCCGCCTCAGCCCAACCTACGGGTGCGGGCATCGGCGTCTGAGCCTCAGGCGTAGACGTGGTAAGGACGTTGGGACGTCAGTGGAAAACGCTGGCGCGGTTTTTCACACTATGGGGGCTTCCCTCACCCCAGCCCTCTCCCAGGGGGAGAGGGGGACCTATCGATGCAGCCGGATGCGGCGTAGGTTGGGTTGAGCGTCAGCGAAGCCCAACACCATGGCACCCTGCGCCTGTTGGGCTTCGGCGATGGAGCCGCTTCAGCCCAACCTACGGGGTTCGAGCCTCAGGCGTAGACGTAGGACCCACCCTGCTCCAGCGCCCGTTGATAAGCCGGGCGGGCGTGGATGCGTTTGAGGAAGTCCACCAGCTTGGGGCGCTTGCCGTTGTCCAGGCCGGCGCGGCTGGCGGCGGCCTCCAGGGGGAAGCTGAGCTGGATGTCGGCCGCGGTGAAGCGGTCGCCGACGAACCAGCCGCTGGCGCCCAGTTGGCTTTCCAGGTAGTCCAGGTGCAGGTCCAGTTGCGGCTGGATGAAGCTCGCGGTGGCCTTGGCAGCGATGCCCTTGGCGATGGGCCTGGCGAAGAAGGGCATGGGCGAGGTGGCGATACGGTCGAACACCAGCTTGAGCAGCAGCGGTGTCATGGCCGAGCCCTCGGCGTAGTGCAGCCAGTAGGTGTAGCGCACGAACTCGGGGCTGTCCTGGGCCGGCAGCAGTTGCGGTCCATAGCGCCGTGCCAGGTAGTCGACGATGGCGCCGGATTCAGCCAGGGTCAGGTCGCCGTCGACGATTATCGGCGACTTGCCCAGGGGATGTACCTTGCGCAATTCCGGTGGCGCGAACAGCCCGCCGGCGGCGCGTTCGTAACGCTGTACCCGATAATCGACGCCAAGCTCTTCGAGCAGCCAGAGCACCCGCTGGGAGCGGGAGTTGTTCAGGTGGTGGACGATGATCATGGTCTTTCCTTAGGCCGGGGACGGACGATCAGGGCGCCGGAGTGCCCGGTTCGCCTAGGGAGGTCATGGCCTCGCGCGGTACCAGGCGCCCGCGGAAGTCGCGTCCGCTCGGGTGCTGGAACACATGCAGGCCGAATTCCGGGAGGATGGAGAGCAGGTGATCGAAGATGTCCCCCTGGATGCCCTCATATTGCGCCCACACCGTGGTGTTGGTGAAGCAGTAGATCTCCACCGGCAGACCCTCGCCGGAGAGCGGCATCTGGCGTACCAGCAGGGTCATACCCTGGTGGACCCCGGGATGGGCACGCAGGTAGCGCTCCACATAGGCGCGAAAGGTACCCAGGTTGGTCACCCGGCGGGTGTTGACCGGTTCCTGGCCGCGTTTTTCCAGCTTGCGGTTCCACTCCGCCAGTTCCTCTTCCTTGGCGGTGAGGTAGTCATCCAGCAGGTTGAAGCGGTGCAGGTGCTCGCGCTCGGTGTCGCTGAGGAAGTGCACGCTGTTCTGGTCGATGTTGAGCGCCCGCTTGATGCGCCGGCCACCGGCCTCCTGCATGCCGCGGTAGTTGCGGAAGGAGTCGGTGATGAATCTCTTGGTGGGGATGGTGGTGATGGTCTTGTCGAAGTTCTGCACCTTGACCGTGTGCAGGGCGATGTCGATGACGTCGCCATCGGCGTTGAGCTGGGGCATTTCGATCCAGTCGCCGACGCGGATGATGTCGTTGCTGGAGATCTGCACGCTGGCCACCAGGGAGAGCAGGGTGTCCTGGAAGATCAACAGCAGCACCGCGGCCATGGCACCGAGGCCGGAGAGCAGGATCAGCGGCGAGCGGTCGATCAGGGTGGCGATCATCAGGATGACCGCGATGGCGTAGATGACGATCTTGCTGACCTGGACGTAGCCCTTGATCGGCTTGAGCCGCGCCGAAGGGCGCCGCGAATAGAGCACGTTGACCATGTTCAGGGCGCTGCCCAGGGCCAGGGCGATGGTCAGCACGATGAAGGCACTGCAGACGTTCTGCACCACGGTGACCAGGGCGTCGGGGCGACCCGGCACCAGCTCGATGCCGATCGAGAGCACCAGGGCCGGGACGATGTTGGCCAGCCGGCCGATGACTCTGTGGTGATTGAGTTCGTGATCCTGGCCGAAGGAGGTGCTGCGCAGCAGGCGATAGAAGCCGCGCACCAGGATGCGCTTGACGATCCAGTTGAGGACCCAGGCGGCCAGCAGGAGGCCGAGGCAGGCTACCAGGGTGAGCAGTTGGGGGTGTTTTTCGAGGTCGTCGATCAGTCGGGTCAGGGCCGTGGGCATAGGGGGTCTCTTGACGGGATACTACGAACGCCACGTTAGCAAAGCTGGGCCCTGCTTGCCGTATTCGTCATCTGCGGTCGGTCATAGGTTCAGCCCTTTCAGGAAGATATCCATGCGTCCCTTAGCTGCTGTTCTTACCGTCGCCGCGACACTGCTGCTCGCCGGTTGCGCCGGGCGTCCCTTCGGTCCGCCGACTCTGGATGATCGCCTGGCCGACCTGGGCTATCGGCAGGGCGCTGCCCTGGACACCATCCTGGGGTTCGATCTCTCCGGCTGGCATTACCTGGATGCCGGGCATCTGGCGCTGGGGACCGGGCTTGGCCGTGCTTATCTGGTGGACTTTGCCGTACCCTGCCGCAACCTGGCCGCCGGCAATCGGCTGGGCTATCGCTCGCGGGCCGCTGGCCTGCGTCCGGGCGACTTCCTGGTGTCCACCGATGCCCGGGGCAGTCGGATGGAGTGCCCCATCGGCGGCCTGTATCGCCTCGATCCCTTACGCTGAAACGCCATGATCCTGACCCTCGGGCATTCCAATCACCCACTGGCGCGCTATATCGAACTGCTGCAGGCGCAGGAGGTAACGGCCGTGGCCGATGTGCGCTCGCAGCCCTATAGCCGACACGTGCCCCAATATCGCCGAGAGGCCTTGCGCGAAGGGCTGGCGGCCGCCGGGATCGCCTATGTGTTCCTGGGCCAGGAGCTGGGCGCACGCAGCCCGGATCCGGCGCACTACGAGGATGGGCAGGTGCGCTATGACCGCTTGGCCGCCAGTGCGCTGTTTCAGCGGGGACTGCTACGCCTGGAGCAAGGTCAGGCGCGCTGGCGGATCGCCCTGCTGTGCGCGGAGCGCGATCCCCTGACCTGTCACCGTGGATTGCTGGTAGCGCCCTGTCTGATGCAGCGGGGCCTGGCGGTCACTCATATCCACCCGGACGGTCGGCTGGAAAGCCAGGCCGAGCTGGAGGACCGGCTATTGGCCACGAGCGGCCTGGCGGACGGCGATCTGTTCAGTTCGCGAGAGGAACGGTTCGCGCGGGCCTATGCCCGCCACGGCTGGGGCTAGGAACCTAAGGCTCCACTGCCTCGCGCTTTTTCCACCAGCCGGCGAAGAGGCCGACCGGATAGATCGTCACCATGACGGCGAAGACCAGCCAGGTGCGCCAGGACCAGGCCGACAGCACGAAGCCCTGGGAGAAGCCCACCAGCAGGTAGCAGGCCGCGGTGACCAGCAGGATGCTGCCGAGGGCGCTGCCGAAGCGGGGTCTTGGGGTCATGGCGGCGGTTCCAGGTCGGGGCGGAGGAGGGCGTCCCTTTTAAGCCAGCGCCGGACGCCTGGCAATGCCCCCGACTGCAACCAATTGTTTGCTGCCGGTCAGGGCTTGAAGGCGCCAATGAAGATGCTCGGGTCGACCCGTACGTCGTTGAGACTGACGTTCCAGTGCAGGTGCGGACCCGTGGCGCGGCCGGTGCTGCCGACGCGACCGACCACGCCGCCACGCGGGACCTCCTGGCCGACCTGCACGTCGATGCGCGAGAGGTGGCAGAACATGCTGATCAGGCCCTGCCCGTGATCGACGAACACCGTCTTGCCGTTGAAGAAGTAGTCACCCACCAGTACCACCTTGCCGGCGGCCGGGGCCTTGACCGGGGTGCCGGCAGGCACGGCGAAGTCCAGGCCCGAGTGCGGGTTACGCTCCTGGCCGTTGAAGAAGCGGCGCAGGCCGAAGGGACTGGAGAGCGGACCGTCCACGGGCTTGTCCAGCAGCAGGTTGCTGGGCTGGTTGGACGAGAACAATCGGTAGGCGGCCTGCTGTTCGGCCAGTTCGCGCTCGAAACGCTTCAGGTCTTCGGGATTGGGCGTGACTTGGCGCTGGTTCTTCAGGGTGATGCGCTGCTCGGCGTAGTGCCGGCTACCGACCGTGAACGCCAGGGGCGTGGCGCCGATGACTTCCAATGGCTGGCGGCCTGCTGCGGTGCCCAGGGGGATACCGACGATGGCTACCCAGCCGTTGCCGTCCTTGACCACCAGCACCGGCTTGCCCTGGTAGCGCACCCGCGGCGCGGCGTCACCCGGGATAGGGACCACGGCGACGCCGCCCGGCACGGGTTTGTCCAGCAGGCGTTGCAGGTAGGTACCGGCATGGGCGGGCAGGGCGAGGAACAGGCAGCAGAGCAGCGGCAGCAGGCGGGACATGGGAATTTCTAGCGACGAAAACACCCATGCTGGGGCAGGCAAGGGCCGCGGGCAAGGCACCCGCGGCATTCTTCATCAGTTGGGGACGATCTTGTAGAGCACGGTTTCCAGCGCCGGCTTCTGTTTTGGATCGAAGAAATTCATCTCGGGGATGCGCGAATCCGTGACATAGACGGTGCCATCCGGGCCGCGGCCAAAGGTGTCCGGCCAGATCAGCTGCTTGTCCTGTACCAGGGTAGTGAGCTGACCGTTCTCGCGGACCTTCACCGCATGCTCTTCCACCGCGCTGACATAGAGACGCCCTTGCGGATCCATCAGCAGGCCATCGGCCGGGCCGTTCTCGCCGACCTTTTCCACCTTGGCCGGCAGGCTGGCGAGCTCATCGCCCTGCAGACTGGCGGTAGCGATGCGATAGAGGGTGTTGCCCTTGACCGCCTGCCAGTAGAGATAGTCACCGGCCGGGGAAAGGGCAATACCATCGGCGGAGAATTCCACGCCACGGCCATCCGGACGCATCAGCGGCTTGCCGTCAGCCTTGACCTTGACGCCCTTCTCGGCCTGGGTGCTGGGATCGCCATCCAGGGCGCGGCGCGCCTTGCCGCTGTCCAGGTCCAGCACCACCAGGGCCCCGCGTGCGCCGGAATCGGTGATGTAGGCATGGCGGCCATCCGGACTGAGACGGACGTCGTTGAGGTAGCTGCCCTGGGGCGCCACGCTCTCGTCCAGCGCGTAGACCTTGCTCACCTGGTTGCTGGCCAAGTCGATCTTCACCAGCTTGGGTGCCCCTGGCACCACCAGAGCCTGGGCTGGGGCGCCCGGGTCGATGACCCAGAGATTGCCACGGCCGTCGGCCACCACGGATTGCACGCACACCCAGTGATTGCCTGGCGTCAGCTCATCGCGCTTGGCATTGCGCCAGCCGTTCCAGGCCGGATCCGGATAGGGCACCAAACTACCGTCGGGTTTGAGTTCAGCTACCGAGACTTCGCTGTCCTCGGTCCAGCGCGGGAAGTTGACGAAGATCCGACCGTTCTCGCTGACGGTAACGCCAGTGACCTGATGGTCGAAGCTGGCGACCTTTTCCAGCTTGGCGCTGGACTCGGCGGCAAAGGCGGCAGGTGCCAGGGGCAGGGCGGTCAATAGCGTGGCCAAGGCGAGGCGGCTGAGGGCGGGTCTGGACATGGTGGGATCCTGGTGGGCGACCGGAGGGACCGGTCCTGCAGGTACGACTGCGCCGCCCGCCTGGAAGATCGCCAGGGCCGACAGCCGGCTGGCCGTTGGCCCGCGCGGGAACGTCCGTGGAAATCCCGGGGTCCTCCCTGAAACCCCAGAGGAGAAGACCATGTTCCGTCCCATCGCCAGCAGCCTGGCCCTGCTTACCCTGAGTGCGGTACTCGCCGGTTGCGACAAATCACCGGAGACCCCGCCGCCCCAGCGCAGCGAGGTGGTACAGAAAAGCGCGCCCGGCAGCGATCCGGCCACTCAGTCGCCTGATCGCACCGTGGAGCATGGCAATCCGGGGACCAAGGCGCCCTGAGGCGCCAGCGTCAGTCCAGCAACGACAGGGTGACCGGTGCCTGGTGATTGTCCAGCACCCGTACCTCCAGTTCGCCTTCGGCCAGGCGGGCATGGAGCCTCTGACCGGGCTGTACCTGGCCGGCCGCACGCACGGCCTGGCCGCGTTCGTCGAGGAGGATGCTGTAGCCGCGGCCCAGGGTGGCCAGCGGGCTGACGATCTGTAGGGTCTGGACCACGCCAGCCAGGCGTTGCTGACGTTCCTTCAGCTGTCGTTGCATGACCCGAGGTAGTTGTTCGGCGAGCTGCTCCAGGCGCTGGCGCAGCAAGGCCAGTTGGCGCCCGGGATGCTGGCCGGCCAGGCGGGTATCCAGGTGGGCCAGGCGATCGCGTCGACGATTCTGGGCGATGACATAGGCGCGCCGCAGACGCAGATCCAGATCATCCAGGCGTTGGGCCTGCTGACGCAGGCGCTCGCCAGGATGACGCAGGCGCCGGCTGCAGGCGTCCAGGCGCAGTCGCTCGCGGGCCAGGCGCTCGCGCATGCGCAGGAGCAACTGGCGGTGCAGACCGTCCAGGCGCTGGCGCAGGTCGGCGCTATGGGGGGCGAGCAATTCCGCCGCGGCCGAAGGGGTGGGTGCGCGGACATCGGCGACGAAGTCGGCGATGGAGACATCGGTCTCGTGGCCCACGGCGCTCACCACCGGGGTCTGGCAGGCCGCCAGAGCGCGGGCTACGGGTTCTTCGTTGAAGCACCAGAGGTCTTCCAGCGAACCGCCGCCGCGGGCCAGGATCAGGGCGTCGAAGCCCTGGCGGTCGGCCAGTTGCAAGGCGCGGACGATCTGGGCAGTGGCCTCGCGGCCCTGCACCGCGGTAGGAATCAGCGTCAGTTCGACCTGAGGTGCCCGCCGTTTGAAGACGCTGACGATGTCGCGGATTACCGCGCCAGTAGGCGAGGAAACGATGCCGATGCGCTGGGGATGGGCGGGCAGCGTTCGCTTGCGTTCGGTGGCGAAGAGGCCTTCGGCGGCCAAACGTTCCTTGAGGGCCTCGAAGGCCAGACGTAGGGCGCCGTCGCCGGCCGGCTCGACGCTGTCGAGGATCAGCTGGTAGTCGCCGCGGCCTTCGAACAGCGAGACCTTGCCGCGTACCTTGACCGCCAGGCCGTCGCGCAGGGCTTGCCGTACCCGGCTGGCGTGCTGGCGGAACAGCGCGCAGCGCACCTGGGCCTGGCCGTCCTTGAGGGTGAAGTACAGGTGGCCCGAGGCCGGCTTGGCCAGGTTGGAGATCTCGCCCTCGACCCAGACCTGGGCGAAGACGTCTTCCAGCAGCACCCGGGCGCGGCTGTTGAGCTGGCTGACGCTGAGCACCTCGCGGTCGAGACCGAGGCGGGCGAAGGGATCCTTGAACATGGGGCGCTATCTGTGGCTTTCGTCGGCCCCACCTTAGCAGCTCTGGGCGCGGGGCGAGCAGCCCATTAAGCTGCGCGCCCCTTCCTTCGAGACACGCGTTCCATGACCCTGCGCCAGACCATCCTCGCTCCCCGCATTTCCAGCCATCCGCGGGTGGAGCGCACCGCCGTGGAGATTCTCGGCTGGCTCGCCGCCAGCGGCGTGGTCAGGGCCGAGGCCTCGCCCTGTCTGCCCAGTCGCGGCCGGCGTGGCCATGCGCCGGGTCCGCGACTGACCGAGGTGCTGCGCCTGGCGCCAGGCATGGACGATCCGCGCGACTTCGCCGACGGCGGCCTGGAAATCGTCACCGAACGCTGCATCTTCACTCCGCTGGACGGCTTCGAAGGTCGGGCGCGCTGCCCCGCCTGCCGCCGCGAGATCGGCGAGGCGCTGTTCGAACACCTGGAAGTCTGGATGCCGGCGGAAAGCGATAACTTCGCCTGCCCGGAATGCGACCACGAAGACGACATCAACGGCTTCGACTTCCCCCAGCCCTGCGCCTTTTCCGACCTGGGCTTCATCTTCAACCACTGGCCGGCCCGAGCCTTCGCCCCGGCCTTCCTGGAGGAATTCCGGAGGCGGCTGGGTCAGCCGTTGGCGGTGGTGGAGGTGTAGGGGCGGGTGGGTCTATCGCGGCCATGGGCCGCTCCTACAGGAACATCAGCTCTGTAGGAGCGGTCGCTACGGCGCACTGGCATGGCCGCGATGGAGCCATAGAACCGTAGCGTGGAAAACCGCGCAGCGTTTTCCTGTGGGCCTAGGTGCCTGACGGTGGACAAGGCTGCGCCGTTGTCCACGCTACAAGCTGGAAGGGCGCAGTGTTGGGCTTCGTTGCCCAACCCAACCTACGGGAGGGTAGGTTGGGCTGAGACGGCTCTATCGTCGAAGCCCAACAGGGGCGCAGGCAGCGCGAGGTATTGGACTCAGGCCTTGAGCTTGCGCAGCCACTCCAACCCGGCCGAGGTGTCGCCCCGCGGACGGTATTCGCAGCCGATCCAGCCGTCGTAGCCGAGGGCGTCGAAGCGCTCGAACAGGTAGGGATAGTGCAACTCGCCCAGGTCTGGTTCGTGGCGATCGGGCACTCCGGCGATCTGCACATGGCCGATGCCGGCGAAGTCTCGTTCGAAGGTCTTGCTGACGTCACCCTCGACGATCTGGCAGTGGTAGCAGTCGAACTGCACCTTGAGATTGTTGGCGCCTATGGCCTGGCGGATGGCCTGGGCGTCGTCCTGGCGATTGAGGAAGTAGCCGGGCATGTCGCGCCCGTTGATGGGCTCGATGAGGATCGTCACCCCGGCCTTGGCCGCCTGTTCGGCGGCATAGGTCAGGTTGCCCAGGTAGGTGTCGCGGGCGCGGGCCCGGTCGACCTCGGCGGGCAGCAGCCCGGCCATGACGTGTACCAGGCGATTGCCCAGCACGGCGGCGTATTCCAGCGCGCGGTCGATACCGGCGCGGCATTCGGCTTCGCGGCCGGGCAGGGCAGCCAGGCCGCGTTCGCCGGCCGCCCAGTCACCGGGCGGGGCGTTGAACAGCACCTGGGTCAGGCCGGCGGCGTCCAGGCGCGCCTTGATCTCGGCGGCGCTGTGCTCGTAGGGGAAGAGGTATTCCACGGCCTGGAAGCCGTCCGCGGCGGCGGCGGCGAAGCGGTCGAGAAAGGCATGCTCGGGGTAGAGCATGCTGAGGTTGGCGGCAAAACGAGGCATGAGGGTCTCCCAGGTCAGACGAAGGGCCAGAGCAGCAGGGTGATGGTGAAACCCAGGCACCCCAGCAGGGTGGTCAGGACGGTCCAGGTGCGCAAGCCGTCGGCGACGCTCAGGCCGACCAGCTTGGTGAAGATCCAGTAGCCGGCGTCGTTGATGTGCGACACGGCCAGACCACCGGCGCCCATGGCCAGGCAGAGCAGGGCCATGTGGTTGGCCGAGAGGTCCAGGGTGGCAATTAGCGGGCCGAGGATGCCGGCGGTGGTGACCAGGGCCACGGTGGTGGAACCCTGGACCGCGCGCAGCAGCAGGGTCAGCACGAAGCCCAGCGCCAGCACCGGCAGGCCGGTGGCGCGCAGCAGCTCCGAGACCACCGCGCCGATACCGGTGTCCACCAGGACCTTGCCGAAGACGCCGCCGGCACCGGCGATGAGGATGACCATGGCCACGCCGGGCAGCGCCGAGCCGATGACGTCCGAGACCTGCTCGCGCGACCAGCCGCGGCGGAAACCCAGCACATAGGCGCACAGCAGGGTGTCGATCAGCAGCGCCACCAGGGGCGCGCCAATCACGGTGAAGATGTCGCGCAGCAGGTTGCCGGCCGGTAGCCAGCTGGTGGCCAGGGTGCCCAGCAGGATCAGCACGATGGGCAGCAGGATCAGGGTCACCACCAGGCCGAAGCCGGGGGCCGGGGCGGGCGGCAGGCCGGCGGCGAGGCCGGCCGGGGTCTCGTCGACCTTGACCGCGGCGGCGCCGAGGCTGGGCAGGCCGGGGGCCATGTCCTGGCCGCGGCCCCACTGCTGCAGATGGGTGTCGGTGATCTGCGGACCATAGACGTCGCTGCGGATGTCGTCGGTCATGGGGTAGTGACGACGGGTCATGCGCCCGGCCACCCACCAGCCGATCAGGGCCAGCACGGCGGTGAGCGGCAGGCCGAACAGCAGCACCCGACCCAGGTCGGCGCCCAATTGGCCGGCGGCGGCAACGGCGCCCGGATGGGGCGGCAGCATGGCGTGCACGGTGAGCATGGTGGCGCACATTGGCAGGGCAAAGACGATCAGCGGTTTGCGCGCGGTGCGGGCGATGCCATAGGCCAGCGGCATCAGCACGATCACCCCGACTTCGAAGAACACCGGGATGCCGACCAGGAAGCCGGCAAGGGTCAGGGCCAGTGGCGTGCGTCTGTTGCCGAAGCGCTCAATCAGCGTCTTGGCCAGGGCCTCGGCGCCGCCGGAGAGTTCGATGATGCGGCCGATCATGGCGCCCAGGGCGATGATGATGGCGATGTGGCCAAGGATCTTGCCCATGCCGCCTTCGATGGTGGCCACCAGCTTGGACGGTTCCACCCCGGCCGCCAGGGCCACCAGGATGCTCACCAGCATCAGCGCCACGAAGGGCTGGAACTTGTACTTGAGGACCAGGAACAGCAGCAGGGCGATGCCCGCCGCGGCGATGAGGACCAGGAGCAATGGACTCATGAACGGGACTCCAGGCGGGTAGGGCTGACGACGTAAGACATGGCACTTTCCTCGCTATTGTTGTTTTTCCAGGGCAAGCCGATCCCGCGACGGCCGGCAAGGGCCATCGTGGGGGTATTGCGGTAGCGCGGGCTTCAGGTCACCAGACGGCGCCGAAGGTCTCCGCCAGTTCGGCCAGGGCGGCAGCATCGAGCGGCGCCGGTCGCGGCTCGGTCAGCAGCCACAGCCGCGCGGTTTCTTCCAGCTCCTCCAGGGCGAAGCTGGCCTTGCTCACGCTGCTCTCCCAGACCACCGGGCCGAGGCGTTCGAGCATCACGCCCCTTACCCGGTTGGCCAGTTGCGCCACCTGCTCGGCGACGCTGGCGGCGCCGGGACGGGCATAGGGGATCAGCGGGATATGGCCGACCTTCATCACTTGGTAGGGGGTGATCGGCGGCAGGATGTCGTCGGGGCGCCAGACGCCGGCCAGGGTCAGGGCCACCAGGTGGGTGGAGTGGGTGTGCACCACGCCGCCCACGCCTGGGTTGCGATCATAGACCTGACGATGCAGGGCCAGGGTCTTGGACGGCTTGTCGCCGGAGACCCAGTCGCCATTCAGGCCGACCTTGGCGATGGCGGCCGGATCCAGGCGACCCAGGCAGGCGTCGGTGGGGGTGATCAGCCAGCCGTCTTCCAGGCGGGCGCTGATGTTGCCGGCGCTGCCCACGGTGTAGCCGCGGGCATAGAGGCTGGCGCCGACGGTGCAGATTTCTTCGCGGAGACGGGCTTCGACGCTCATGCCTGCTCTCCTGCCAGCTGGCGCAACGCCTTGGCGAAGAAGTCGCGGCTGCCGAAGTTGCCGGACTTGAGCGCCAGGGCCAGGGGTTCGCCCTGCACCTGGCCGAGGGTGGCCGGCACGCCCGGATCGATCTGGGCACCGATGCGCAGGCTTTGCACGCCCAGGGCCTGGACCACGGCGCCGGAGGTTTCGCCGCCAGCCACTACCAGGCGGCGCACGCCCTGATCGAACAGGCCGCGGGCGATCAATCCCAAGGCACGTTCCACCAGTTCACCGGCGCGTGCCACGCCCAGTTCGCGCTGGATGGCCTTGACCTCGTCGGCGGGACTGGTGGCATAGATCAGCACGGCCTGGCCTTGCTCCCGCGCCCAGGCGAGGGCGGCGTCGATGGAGTCGTCCCCCCGGGCCAGGGCCAGCGGGTCCAGGCGTAGCGCGGGACGACCGGCTTCCAGCCAGGCGGCGACCTGGCCATTGGTGGCCTGGGAGGCGCTGCCGGCCAGCACCGCCTCGCCACCGGCGGGCAGGTCGAGGGCGGCGGCATCATGGGCCTGGAGCAGGCCGGCGCGGCGGAAGTTCTCCGGCAGGCCCTGGGCGATGCCCGAGCCGCCGGTGACCAGGGGCAGCTCGGCACAGGCCGCGCCCAGTGTATGCAGGTCGGCGTCGGACAGGGCATCGGCGATGGCCAGGCGATGACCCGAGCGACGCAACTCGTCGATAGCTGCGCGCACGGCCTCCGGGCCTTTGGCGACCTGGTCATAGCGCAGCAGTCCGACGGTGCCGCGGCTCTGCGCCTGCAGCACCCGCACCAGATTGGCGTCGCCCATGGGCGTCAGCGGGTGATGCTGCATGCCGGATTCGCTGAGTAGCTGGTCCTGCACGAACAGGTGGCCGCGGAACAGGGTGCGCCCGGTTTCCGGGAAGGCCGGGCAGGCCAGGGTGAAGTCGCAGTCCAGCGCCTCCTGCAGCGCCTCGGCCACCGGGCCGATATTGCCTTCGGCGGTGGAATCGAAGGTCGAGCAGTACTTGAAGAAGAACTGCCGGCAGCCGCGCTGGCGCAGCCAGGCGAGGGCGGCCAGGGATTCGCTCACCGCCTCGGCGGTCGGCGTGGTGCGGGATTTCAACGCGACCACCACGGCATCGGCCGCTTCGAGTTCGGCGTCGGCCGCGGGCACGCCGATCACCTGCACGGTGCGCATGCCGCCGCGCACCAGCATGTTGGCGAGGTCGGTGGCGCCGGTGAAGTCGTCGGCGATGCAGCCCAGCAGCGGGCGGGTCTCGGTCTGGCTCATTGGGATCACTCCGCGGCCTTGGGCAGCTCGATGCCCGGGAAGATCTTGATCACTGCCGAGTCGTCTTCACGACCATGGCCGGCGGTGGAGGCCTGCATGAACATCTGGTGGGCGGTGGCCGACAGCGGCAGCGGGAATTTCGAGGTGCGGGCGGTATCCAGCACCAGGCCCAGGTCCTTGACGAAGATGTCCACGGCGGACAGCGGGGTGTAGTCAGCCTTGAGGATGTGCGGCACGCGATTCTCGAACATCCAGGAATTGCCGGCGCTGTGGGTGATGACCTCGTAGAGGGCGTCTGGATCGACGCCTTCGCGCAGGCCCAGGGCCATGGCCTCGGCAGAGGCGGCGATATGCACCCCGGCCAGCAGCTGGTTGATGATCTTGACCTTGGAACCCTGGCCAGGCGCATCGCCCAGGCGATAGACCTTGCCGGCCATGGCGGCCAGGACCGCATCGCCCTTGGCATAGGCTTCCGCGGTGCCGGAGGTCATCATGGTCATCTCGCCACTGGCGGCCTTGGCGGCGCCCCCGGAGAGCGGGGCGTCCAAGAGCAGGATGCCGCGCTCTGCCAGGCGCTCGCCCAGCTCCACGGCGTAGGCCGGGGCCACGGTGGCGCAGGCGATCACCAGGCTGCCCGGCCGCAGGGCCGCCACCGCGCCGCCTTCACCGAACAGCACGGCTTCGGTCTGCTCGGCGTTGACCACCACGGTGATCAGGATGTCGCAGCTGTCGGCCAGGGCCGCGGGAGAGGTGCAGGCGACGCCACCTTCGCTGGCGAAGCTTTCCAGCACGCTGGCACGCACATCGCAGGCGTGCACGGCGAAACCCGCGCGCAGCAGCGAACGGGCGACGCCCAGACCCATGGCCCCGAGGCCGATGACACCAACGTTGTCTTGCATCTTGTTGTTCTCCAGAAAGGTGGTCAGGCGAAGCCGGCCTGCCGCAGGCGGCGGGCGGCGTTGTAGATGTGCTGGCGGGCGGCGTTGGCGGCGGCCAGGGGGTCACCGAGGCGGATGGCGGCAACGATGGCCTGGTGTTCTTCGTGCACCTGGCGGGAAAAGTCCTCGCGCCGCGCCTCGTTGGTACGGGTGATGCGCGTGGCCGTCTCCAGGTACTGGCTGACGAATTCCAGGGTCTTGATGAAGTAGGGGTTGCCGGCGGCCTGAGCGATGGTGCGGTGGAAGGCGACGTCGGCGCGTACCCCGTCATGGCCGTCGGCGACGTCTTCGTCGATGGCGGCCAAGGCCTCGTCGATGGCCACCAGATCGGCCTCGCTGCGGTTGATGGCGGCCTCGGAGGCGATCTCTGCCTCGACGGCGCGGCGCAGGGCCAGCAGGTGGAAGACGCTACCTGGCAGGCTGGCTTCGTCGGCGTCGATACGCAGTGGGCGGATGCTGGCGTGGGTGGTAACGAAGATGCCGCGCCCCTGCTGGGGCTGCAGCACGCCTTCGTTCTTCAGCCGCGAAATGGCTTCGCGTACCACGGTACGGCTGACGCCGAAGGCTTCGGAGAGCAGGGCTTCGCTGGGGATCTTGCTACCGGGGGCGAAGACACCGGCTTCGATCTTGTCCAGCAGCTGTTGAGCGACGTTATCGCTCAGCACATTGGCGGGGACCTTGGCGAACATGGAGACCTGCTGTTGTGGTTGTAAGGTTGTCATACAGGTTGTGGCGCTACTTTCTCATAGCCTTTTGGCTTTGTGTAGTGGTTTGGCAAAGGCACTACGAGATTTTTGTGAAGGCTTCGCTAGGTACAAGACCCAGGCTAGAGCACTCGTGAAGTGTTATAATATAACACTTGTATCGAGGAGCACTGTCGCATGACCCCTGAAGAACTCTTGGCCCAACCCGAGTCGGCCTACATGAACGAGGCCCAGCGCGACTTCTTTCGTCGGCTGCTGCTCGACCAGCGTGGCGATCTGCAGCGGCTGATCGACGAGCAGGTGGAAGACCTGCGTGGCATGGACGCCCACGGCGATCCGGCCGATGTCGGTAACGCCGAGCAGCAGCGGCAATGGCAACTGCGCCAGCTGGAGCGGGAGAAGAAGCTGCTGGACAAGATCGACGAGGCCCTGGAGCGCCTGGCCCGTGATGAGTATGGGTGGTGCCAGGATACCGGCGAACCCATCGGCCTGGCACGACTGCTGCTGAGACCCACCGCCACCCTTGGCGTCGAAGCCAAGGAACGCCAGGAGCAGCGCGAGCGGCATATGCAGTCATCGTGAGGGTGCGGTGACTGGGCTTCCCTCACCCCAGCCCTCTCCCGAGGGGAGAGGGGGCGGTATGGCGCAGGAAGGGTCGCCCGTAGGTTGGGCTGAGACGGCTCCATCGTCGAAGCCCAACAGAGCAAGGTCGAGCCTGGCACCGTTGGGCTTCGCTGACGCTCAGCCCAACCTACGCACGACATTGCGCCTCGAACCACTGGCCGTAGGTTGGGTTGAGACGGCTCCATCGTCGAAGCCCAACAGAGCGCTGCAAACGTGGCACCGTTGGGCTTCGCTAACGCTCAACCCAACCTACGCACGACATTGCGCCTCGAACCACTGGCCGTAGGTTGGGTTGAGACGGCTCCGTCGTCGAAGCCCAACAGGCAGGCTCGAACGTGACGCCCTTGGGCTTCGCTAACGCTCAACCCAACCTACGAAAGCCGTTGCGCCTCGAACAGCTCGCTTGGACGCACGATCTGGTCGCGGGCGGCGATCAGGGGCAGGTCGCGGCTGCCGGGAGCGGTGCGGGCGACCAGGGCGTAGAGGGCGCTGACCGCGTGGGAGGCTGCCACGGGCGTCGATTGGCCGTTCAGCAACTGGCCGAGCAGCACCGCCGAGAAGACGTCACCCATGCCGTTGGGCAGTGGTTGCAGGTCCAGGTAGGGCGTCTGTACCAGCCAGGCATCCGCGGCCTCCACCACCAGGGTGCTGAGGACGTCGGCGGGCAGGTCCGGGGTGCGCAGGCTGGTGATGACGATGGTCGCCGGCCCTGGTTGGCCCGGGCGCCCCAGCAGCAGGCGGGCGGCGTTCACGGCGTCGGCGGTATCCGCCAATGGCTGGCCGTGCAGCAATTCGAATTCGTAGTGGTTGGGGGTGATCAGACTGGCCTGTTCGATGGCGCGGCGGCGCAGGAAATCGGGGATGCCGGGGCGGACGAAGATGCCACGGCCGACGTCGCCCATCACCGGGTCGCAGAGATAGTGCAGGTCGCTGCGCTGGCGGCGGATTTCCTGGACCACCCCGAGGATCACCTCGCCGATGGCGGCGTCGCCCAGGTAGCCGGAAAGCACCGCCACGCAGCGCTCCAGGACGCCGCGGGCGCGCAGGCCGTCGAGTACGTCGTGGATGTGTTCGGGCGGAAAGACCTGGCCCTTGAACTCGCCGTAGCCGGTGTGATTGGAGAACTGCACCGTGTTGACCACCACTGGCTGCAGGCCGAGCAGTTGCAGCGGCAGGGTGGCGGCGGCGTTGCCGACGTGGCCATAGGCGACATGGGACTGGATGGACAGCACCAGCGGCGGCTGGGCGGGCAAGGCGGCGGGCATGGCGGTCACCTGGGCAGCGGGCTCGCGATCCGAGCCGAAAACGAAGAGTCTCTGCAGCTTACCCCAGCCCTTCGAGCGAACCCTAACCCGGATATGGCGGTCTGCATCGGCAGTGCGGATCGCTCCCTGCGCGGGGCGCCTCGGCTAGTGTGGTGTTTCAGCGGTTCGCGCAAGAATTGGCGAGTGATTTTGCATTGGCGAGGCGCCCCGACGAGTCATGGCAGGGCTATGGCGAGGAGTGGCAACGCCGCCAGGACGGTCCGCCGCTGCGGCCGAAAAGGCGCCGCCAAAAAAGTGTGCAGTTAACCTCTGGAACACCACACTGGCTACACTGGAGCGACTGTCATCCACCTCTGGCCCCAAGGAGAAACGGGGAATGTCCGAGCTTAGCTTCGCACGTCTGGTGTTGGGTCTGCAGGCCCTGGTCTGGTTTGGACTCGCCCTGGCGCACTGGTTCTATCCCTACGAGATGGCCAATGCCCGCGGCATGGTGCTGATGGATTCGGCGTCGGTGGCCGAGGCGCGGGTCTGGTATGGCGGCATGCAGTTCGCCCTGGCGCTGTTCGCCGTGCTGGCCTTTCGCCGGGCGGAGTGGCTGTCGGCCGGCCTGCTACTGGTGGCCTTCGTGCAGCTGACGCTGTTCGTGGTACGCCTGATCAGCGGCGTGCTGGGCGAGTCGGCCACCGCCGAGCTGGACCTCTATTCCCAGGGCTATCGCCTGGTCATCGGCATCCTCGCCCTGCTGGCGCTGCGCGCCCACCGCCGCCACGAGCAGCGGGAGCTGGAGAATCGCCGGATCTACCAGGGCCAGTAACTAGCGCCCTGGCCGGGGCCGCGCGGTGTCGATCTGATCGCTGCGGCTCAGGCCCAGGGTCAGCTGCCGGCAGAGGTCGAGGAATTCGACCATGGCCCCGGTCTGGTACTTCTGCTTGTGCCAGATGAAACAGAATTGCCGGCGCAGATCCAGCGTCGGGGTCTCGATGGGTACCAGGGTGCCGCGGGCGAAGGCGTCGCGCAGCGCCAGCCGTGACAGGCAACCGATACCCAGCCCCGATTCCACCGCCCGCAAGATGGCCTCGGTGTGCTCCAGCTCCAGGCGTACGTCCAGTGGCTGGGCATGATGGCGCATGGCCTGGTCGAAGGTCAGCCGGGTACCGGAGCCCTGTTCGCGCAGGATCCAGGCCTGGGCTTCCAACTCGGCCTGCGCGGCCTGGGTACCCGCCAGGGTGTGTCCGGGCGCGCAGAACACCACCAGTTCATCCTCGATCCAGGGCTGCACCTCCAGGTCCGGGTGCTGGCAATCGCCCTCGATCAGGCCGAGGTCGATGTCATGGTTGGCGATCCGCTGCACCACGCTGGCGGTGTTGTGCACATGCAGGCGGACCCGGCAATCGGGATGCCGCTGCATGAAGTCGCCCAGCAGCAGGGTGGCCAGGTAGTTGCCGATGGTGAGGGTGGCGCCGACCTCCAGGGAGCCGAAGCCGGTCTTGCCGCGCAGCAGATTCTCCACCTCGGCGCTGCGGTCCAGCAGGGCCACCGCCTTGGGCAGCAGCTGACGACCCAGGGCGTTGAGTGTCAAACGCTTGCCGGCGCGGTCGAACACCCGGCAGTCGAATTGCCGTTCCAGTTCGCCCAGGGCGGTACTGGTGGCCGACTGCGACAGACTGAGCGCCTCGGCCGCCCGGGAAACGCTTTCCTGGCGGGCCACGGCGACGAAGACCTCGAGTTGACGCAACGTGAATCTCATATCTGCCTTTTGGATAACCTATATTCGAATTATTCATTTCACGGATATTTTCCCCCTCTATAAACTGTCGCGCAATTTCTATCCAGCCCCGGGCTGTACCGATTTTTCCTGGAGTCATCGATGAGCAACCTGTACACCGAGCGCGTCCTGAGCGTTCATCACTGGAACGACACCCTGTTCAGCTTCAAGACCACCCGCAATGCGGGCCTGCGTTTCGAGAACGGTCAGTTCGTGATGATCGGCCTGGAGACCGAAGGTGGTCGTCCGCTGATGCGTGCCTACAGCATCGCCAGCCCCAACTACGAAGAGCACCTGGAGTTCTTCAGCATCAAGGTGCCGGACGGCCCCCTGACCTCGCGCCTGCAGCACCTCAAGGAAGGCGACAACCTGATGGTCAGCCGCAAGCCCACCGGCACCCTGATCCTCAGTGACCTCAAGCCCGCCAAGCACCTCTATCTGCTGAGCACCGGCACCGGCATGGCGCCCTTCCTGAGCACCATCCAGGATCCGGAAACCTACGAGCGCTTCGAAAAGGTGATCCTGGTCCACGGCGTGCGCTACGTGAACGAGCTGGCCTATGCCGACTTCATCACCAAGACCCTGCCGGAGCACGAATTCATCGGCGACCTGGTCCGCGAGAAGCTGATCTACTATCCCCTGGTCACCCGAGAGGAATTCCGCAACCAGGGTCGTCAGACCGACCTTATGCGCAGCGGCAAGCTGTTCGCGGACATCGGCCTGCCGCCGATCAATCCGCAGGACGACCGCGCCATGATCTGCGGCAGCCCGAGCATGCTGGACGAGACCAGCGCCGTGCTGAACGAATTCGGCCTGACCATCTCGCCGCGCATGGGCGATCCGGGCGACTACCTGATCGAGCGCGCCTTCGTCGAGAAGTAACGCCGCAAGCTCCACGAAAACCCGCCCTCCGGCGGGTTTTTCATGTGTGCAGCCAGCTGGGCTGAACTCCGCCGACGCCGGGTCGGTCGGTTTCTGCAGGACGTGTCATGGCGACACGCCATTGCCGGGAGCCCCCATGAAGCCCTATGTGATCTGCCATATGATGTCGTCGGTCGATGGTCACGCCCTCACCGACGGCTGGGACCGTACCCTCAAGAAACAGGCCGATACGACCTACGAGCGCCTGGCCGAGCGCTTCGACTTCGATGCCTGGGCCTGCGGCCGGGTGACCATGGAAGAGATCGCCCACGGCGAGGGTTATCCCACGGGCGTCGCCCAGGCGCCCATCCCGCGCATCCACCATTTCGCCAGGCGCGACGCCGGCAAGTACGCCATCGCCATCGATCCCCAGGGCAAGGTGGCCTGGAAAAAGAACGAGGCGCTGGATTCCCACGTGGTGGCGGTGCTCTCCGAAGCGGTGAGCGACGATTACCTGGCGCATCTGCAGAGCATCGGTGCCTCCTATGTCTTCGGCGGCAAGCAGGAGCTGGACCTGGCGGCGGTGCTGGAACTGCTCAACACCGAGCTGGGCATCGAGCGGCTGGTGGTGGAGGGCGGTCCCCACGTCAGCGGCTCCTTTGTCGCCGCCGGCCTGGTAGACGAGATCAGCGTGCTGATCATCCCGCTGGTGGATGGTCGCGGCGCGCACCCGGCGTCCTTTGAAATCGCCGAGCAGGTCTGGCAGCAGCCGCTGTACCTCAAGCTGGACGCGGCCGAGGCCCAGGACGATGGCAGCGTCTGGCTGCGTTATCGTCGCGCCTAGCCGAGCGCCTTTGCCAGGGCCAGGGCGTCCGCCCCGGCCTCGGCAGCGGCCTCTAGCGGACAGATCCCGCTAGCATAGCGCGCGATCACCTCGGGTACCTGGGCCAAGGGTACCGGCCGGCTGATGTGATAGCCCTGGATGAAATCGCAGCCCAGGGCGCACAGCAGGCGCAGTTGCTCCAGGTGTTCGACACCCTCGGCGGTGACCTTGAGCTTGAGTGGCCGAGCCATGCCGATGATGGCCTGGACGATCTGGTGGTCGGCATTGCCCTCGACCAGCCCGGTGATGAAGGAACGGTCGATCTTCACGGTGTCGATGGGCAGGCGCTTGAGATAGGCCAACGACGAATAACCGGTGCCGAAATCGTCGATGGATACCGTCACGCCCAGGTCGCGGATGCGTTGCAGCAACTCGGCGGTGGGCTGGACATTCTTGACCAGGGCGTTCTCGGTCACCTCCAGCTCCAGTCGTCGTGGTGACAACCGGTGATCGTCCAGGCGCCAGGCGATCTGGCCGGGCAGGGCGTCGTTGCTCAGGCTCAGGGCCGAGCAGTTGACCGCGATGCGCAGGTCGGTGAGCCCCGCGGCGGTCAGGTCGGCAAGGTCCCGGCAGGCACGCTTGAGTACCCAGGCATCCAGCTCCTCGATGAAGCCATTGGCCTCGGCGACGCCAAGAAAGAAGTTGGGCGCCAGCAGGCCAAGGCGGGGATGATCCCAGCGAATCAGGGCTTCGGCCTTGTCCAGGTGGCCGCTGGCGACGTCGAGGATCGGCTGGTAGTAGAGCTGCAGACCGCGCTCCTCGACCAGTGCCTCACGCAGTTCGGCCTCCAGCTCCAGTTGCAGCGAGATCTTCTCGCGCAGGGTCTCGTCGAAGAAGCTGTAGGTGTTGCGCCCGTTACCCTTGGACAGATAGAGCGCCAGGTCCGCGCTCTTGAGCAGCTCTTCGCAACAGCCACCGTCGCGGGGATAGAGGCTGATGCCGATGCTGGTGGTCATCACCAGCGGGCGGCTGCCGATGGTGATCGGATTGCGCAGTCGCTCCAGGATGCGCTGGGCGAGATGGCGTGCCTCGTCCGGCCCGGCGAGGCTGGCCAGGATGCAGAATTCGTCACCACCAAAGCGGGCTACCAGGTCACCGTCGCGGACCGCGTCGCGGATGGTCTTGGCCATGGCCACCAGCAACTGGTCGCCAGCGTCGTGACCGAGGCTGTCATTGATGCGCTTGAAGTGATCGATGTCGAGAAACATCACCGCCAGGCTGCGATTCTGCTGGGCATGGCGGTCGAGAATCTCGGCGAAGGCCTGGTTGAAGGAGCGCCGATTGTGCAGGTCGGTGAGAGGGTCGTAGTGCGCCGCCTGCTGCAGTGAGGCCCGGGCTTCGTCGAGCTGGCCGACCAGGGAGTTGACCCGCTCCAGGTCGTTTTCCTTGCGCTGTAGCTGGCGATCCGCCCAGGCTGCGCCCAGGCCACCTATCACCAGCAGCAGGGCGATGATGGCGATGCCCACGCCGAGCTGCCAGGAATTGCTGGCCCCTTGTAGCGGCCCCTCGGCCTGGGCGGGCGCGATCAGCACCATGGACCACATGCCGGTGAAGTGCATGGCGGCGATGGCCAGGCCCATCACCAGGGCGGTGGCCATGCGCAGCCAGCGGTAGATGCCAGTGTAGTGGCGACGAAAGATCTGGATCAGTTGCAGGGCGGCGAAGCTGGCGCCCACGGCGATGGCGATCGACAGCAGGAAGGGCGCCGGACGATAGAGCACCACCGCTTCGGTATGGGCGGCGGCCATGCCGGTGTAGTGCATGAGCACGATGCCCACGCTCAGCACCAGACCGGCCTTGAGCCGCTGGCCGAGGGTAAGGTCGGGCTGGCTGAGGGCGGGCATGGCCATGAGGCCGGCCAGCACCACGATCAGCAGCGAGGCCAGGGTGACGAAGAGGTCGTAATGCACCCGGGTAGGCACGGTGAAGGCCAGCATGGCGATGAAGTGCATGCCCCAGACGCCGAAGCCGAAACTCAGGGCGCCCATCAGGCTCCAGGCACGTCGCCGGGCCATGGTACGGGTCTGGCCGATGCGCTCGGCGAACACCAGGGTGACATAGCAGGCGCTGACCGCGACCAGGTAGGCGAGCGCCACCAACCAGGCGTCATGCTGGCCGTGCAGGTGCACCTGGTCTTGGGTGAGAGGGGCGACGAGAAAGTCGAGTCCCAACCAGTTGTTCATTCCGTTGCCTCGGCAGGAAATCCAGCGCGACTGAACGAAGGCTGCCCGACCGGAGCTCGTCGATCCGGGCAGTCTTCACCACGGCAGTCGCCGCTTTGGGTTTAGCTTGCCTTGCCCTATCGGCGCGGTGAAGAGGGGCTTTAACGCACACCCAGGCAGTTAGCGCGCGAGGTTTTTTTCCAAGCAGGCAGGGGGCGTTGGAAACGCGCCGGTCGAGCAAGGCGGAGCGCTCTAGATAGCTAGCTAGCGACTTTGTGATGGCACTTGGCCGGCAAAGCGACCGTTCGTCGAGCGGGGTGATGACGAACGGTCGAGTGCGGGAAAAACCGGCCGAAAAGACCGGCGTGAAAGGATTCAGCTGACCACGCGGTAGCAGGGCTCGTAGGCCGCGCCGCCCGGTAGCTTCATGCGGTGCTGCTCGACGAAGGCCTGCAGCAGCCGGTCCAGCGGGCGCATGATGTCGGGATCGCCATGGATCTCGTAAGGCCCGCGTTCCTCGATCAACTGGATGCCCTTGGCCTTGACGTTGCCCGCGACGATGCCGGAAAAGGCGCGCCGCAGGTTGGCCGCCAGTTCGTGGGGCGGTACGGCATGGGTCAGTTGCAGAGCCGCCATGTTCTCGTGAGTGGGATCGAAAGGACGCTGGAAGCCTTCCTCGATGCGCAGCAACCAGTTGAAGTGGAAGGCATCGTGACGCTCGCGGCGGAACTGCTTGACCGCCTTGAGGCCCTGGGCCATCTGCCGGGCCACCTCGACCGGATCGTTGACCACGATCTGGTAGTGGCGCTGGGCGGCTTCGCCCAGGGTGGCGCCGATGAAGGCGTGCAGCTGCTCCAGGTAGGGCGCGGCGCTCTGCGGCCCGGTGAGCACCACCGGGAAGGGGATGTCCTTGTTGTCCGGGTGCATGAGGATACCCAGCAGGTAGAGGAACTCCTCCGCCGTGCCGGCGCCGCCCGGGAAGATGATGATGCCATGGCCCGCGCGGACGAAGGCCTCCAGGCGTTTCTCGATGTCCGGCAGGATCACCAGTTCGTTGACGATGGGGTTGGGCGCCTCGGCGGCGATGATGCCCGGCTCGGTAAGGCCCAGGTAGCGACCACCTTGGATGCGCTGCTTGGCGTGGGCGATGGTGGCGCCCTTCATCGGCCCCTTCATCACGCCCGGGCCGCAGCCGGTGCAGATGTCCAGGCTGCGCAGGCCGAGTTCGTGACCGACCTTCTTGGTGTACTTGTATTCTTCGGTGCTGATGGAGTGACCACCCCAACAGACGACCATCTTGGGTTCGACCCCGGCACGCAGGGTGCGGGCGTTGCGCAGCAGGTGGAAGACGTAGTCGGTGATGCCCTCGGAACTCTCCAGGTCGATGCGCAGACTGCTCTGCTCGCTCTCGGTGTAGACGATGTCACGCAGGGCGCTGAACAGCATCTCGCGGGTGCTGGCGATCATCTCGCCGTCGACGAAGGCATCGGCCGGGGCGTTGACCAGTTCCAAGCGGACGCCGCGGTCCTGCTGATGGATGCGGATCTCGAAATCCTGGTAGGCCTCGAGGATGGTCTTGGCGTTGTCGCTGTGGGCGCCGGTGTTGAGGATGGCCAGGGCGCACTGGCGAAAGAGCTGGTAAAGCGTGCCCGAGCCGGCGGCGCTGAGCTGCTGGACCTCGCGCTGGGAAAGGGTCTCCAGGCTGCCCTTGGGGCTGACCTGAGCGTTGATGACCTGTCTGCTTGGAGCCATAGATGCTTCCCTATCGGTGATACGGCCGAACGGCGACCGTAGCCGGATGCGGACCGCTTCATGCGATCCGGCACTGTCATTGTTGGGGGCGCGGGCGCCGGAATGCAAACGGGGCCGTGTCAGACCGTGGCGGTGACGTCCAGCACCTGGATGGAGGCCGCGGTTGGATAGTGCCAGTGCACCTCCACATCCCACAGCCGCACTCCGTAGCGCCGCTCGGGCGTCGGCGTCTGGTAGGCCGGTCGCGGATCCTGGGCCAGGCACTGCTCGATCAGCTCGGCCAGGGGTTCGCCCAGGCGCTGGCCATGGGCCTCGGCCTGGGCGCGCGCGGCCGCCGCCCAGCTGACCGCCAGTGCGGGCGGTGGCGCCTCGGCGATGGCGTTGTGGGCGCCCGGAGGGCTGTCGGCATAGGGCACATAGGGCTTGATATCCAGCACCGGGGTGCCATCGAGCAGATCGAGGCCCGAGAGCAGCAGCCGTCCTGGTTCGAGGCCGTCGAGGCGCACTACCGACTGGCCGATGCCGTTGGGTCTGTGGGTGGCGCGGGTAGCGAAGACGCCCAGGTAGCGATTGCCCCCCAGGCGCGGCGGTCGCACCCGCAGGCGCGGCTGGCTTTCCAGGGCCTGATGGAAGAGGAACAGCAGCCAGACGTGGCTGACGCCTTCCAGGCCCTCTACCGCCTCGGGACGGTCGAAAGGCGGCAGCAGTTCCAGCACGCCGCGGGCGGCTGGCGCCAGGGCCGGCTGCCGGGGAATGGCGAACTTCTCCTTGAAGCAGGAACGGACGTGGCCGATGGGGGTGACGCTGTGCTGCATGGGACTGGGCCGTCTGATGCGGGGTCGACCATTATGCCCTGCTCGGGCCCTCCGGTAGCGTGGCGGCCTGGGCATCGTGCGCGTTGCGTCGCACGCCGCGCAGGTTCATCGCCGCCAGGCCCAGCTGGAGCATGATCAGCGCATAGGCTTCGGCCTGCAGGCCCCAGGCGATCCACAGGCCGTTGCTCAGGAGAAACACCCAGAAGCCCAGGTTGCGCCGGCCCTGGCGCTGGGAGGCCACCAGCCAGGCGGCGAGCAGGGTGATGGCCATGGCCGGCCATTGCAGCAGATCGAGCATTTCCATGGATGACCTTCAAAAGAGTGACTAATGAAGGTGAGCCTCTGGAGCCGTCCCGAGTTCCGGGCAGGGGGATCAGGGCGCCGGATGGCGCGCCTGGGCGTAGGCGATGAAACCCTCGATGTCCGGGCTGCACAGCCGTTCGCCAGCGGCGAGGATGTCCGCCTCCGGCCAGTCCCACCAGGCGATGTCGAGTAAGGTTTGACAGGTAGCCTCGGGAAAGCGCCACTTGATGAAGCGCGCCGGATTGCCGCCCACCACGGCATACGGCGGCACGTCGCGGGTGACCACGGCGCCCGCGGCGACCACCGCGCCATGGCCGATGGTGACCCCGGACAGGATGAGGGCATCGGTACAGATCCAGCAGTCGCTGCCAATCACCACGTCACCGCGGGTACCGCCGTAGTCGGTGATATGGGCCAGGCCATCGACGAAGGCGGGGAAAGGGTAGGTGGTCACCCAGTCCAGCCGGTGCAGACCGCCGAGCAGGATGCGTACCCCCTCGGCGATGGAGGTATAGCTTCCCAGACGCAGGGTGGCGCCTTCCTTGAGATCGAACACCCTGGGCGCGCCATAGGTGCCGGCGCCGATCTCGTAATCGGGCAGCTCGCGGCGCAGACGCGCCGTGCGCTGGTGCAGCCGGGGCAGGGCGGCCAGCGCCTGACGTTCACGTTTCTTGCGCAGCTTATCGAGAAAACCCATGGCGATGCCCTGGCGAAGAGTATCCGGCAGGATACAGAAGCGTTCGGGCGTCGCTCAATCGCTGGGTTCAGCGCTGGCTGCTGTCTTGGTCGGGGACCATGCCGGTCGCTGGCAATCCCAGCTGGTCGGCCAAGTCCTGCAGATCGCTCGCGTCGATATCCCAGCCGCCGGCCGAGACCTCGCCGCTGGCCGAACCCTTTTCACGCGGGCGCTGGATGAAGGCGGTGGCCAGGCCCAGCTCCTTGGCTGCCTGCAGATCGCCGTTGTGGGCGGCGCAGAGCATCACCTGCTCGGGTTGCAGATCGAGCAGGGCGCAGGCGCCCAGGTACACCTCCGCGGCCGGCTTGTAGCGCCGGAACAGATCGGCGCCGAACAGCATGTCCCAGGGCAGTCCGGCATGCCGCGCCATGTCCAGCAGGAGGCTGACGTTGCCATTGGACAGGGCGCAGACGGGGTAGCCCTGGCGCAGCCGCTGCAGGCCCGGTACGGCATCGGGCCAGGGATCGAGGCGATGCCAGAGGCGATTGACCCAGGCCACCTCGGCATCGGTCAGGCCGACCAGGCCGTGGCGTGGCAGCAGTTCGTCCAGTGCCAGGCGATGAACGTCGTCGAGGGGCAGCCAGGGCAGGCTGCGTGCTTCGATCTGCGGCAGGATGGCCTCGTAGGCTTCGGCGCGCCAGGCATCGGCCAGCCGCTCCCAGTCGCCCTGGACGCCATGCTTGGCGGACAGCCCCTGCAGGCCGTTGACCAGGCTGCCGCGCCAGTCCACCACGGTGCCGAAGACATCGAAAAGTAGCGCCCGAACGGTCGTCGTCATGGGTAGACTCCTGCAGAAGGTTGTCTCCACCAGACGGAACACCCGTGACCAGGGTTCCCCCGAGTGCCCGAAGGTCACCCCTGCCAAAGGATCTCCGCATGACGCTGCGTCACCTCAGCCACTGGGTGTTCGACCTGGACGGCACCCTGACCCTGGCGGTACACGACTTCGCCGCCATTCGCCGCCACCTGGGCATTCCCGAGCAGGCCGACATCCTGCATCACCTGGCCGACCTGCCGCCCACCGAGCGCGAGGCCAAGCACGCCTGGCTGTTCGAGCACGAACGGGAACTGGCCGTCGCCGCGCGCCCGGCGCCGGGCGCCGTGGACCTGGTGCGCGCGCTGCATGAACGCGGGTGCCACCTGGGCATCCTGACCCGCAACGCGCGCGACCTGGCGTTGCTGACCCTGGCGGCCATCGGCCTGGAAGACTGCTTCGAGCCTGCCGCCGTGCTCGGCCGCGACGAGGCCCCGCCCAAGCCCCATCCGGGTGGCCTGCTGCATCTCGCCGAGCGCTGGCAGGTGGCGCCCACCAGCCTGGTGATGATCGGCGATCACCGCTATGACCTGGAATGTGGGCGAGCGGCGGGCTGCCGTACGCTGCAGGTCAACCAGCCTGGCGATCCCTGGCCGGCATCGCGCGACCAGCGTTTCGAGGACTGCACGGAAATCCTGGCGGCGCTTTGACGCTGTTAAAACGTCCACTAGGCGCAAATAGTCTGTCGGTTGCCTGGGGGATGGCTAAGATGCTGACTTTGGATTCATGCCAGGCCAGTCGTATGAGCCTTCAGCGATCTTCCAGCGATCAGCAGCCTGCCAGTGACCTGCGCCAGTACGAGCGCCAGACGCTGGAAAGCCTTGCCACCGGGCTGCCGTTGGCCAACGTGCTGCATGCCTTGATGCAACGGGTGGAGCATCTGGCGCAGGTGCGCCTGCATGCCTGCATCCTGCTGCTCAGCGATGACGGTCGTTTCTTGCAGGACGGGATCGCGCCGAGCCTGCCGGACGCCTACAGCCGCGATCTCGGTCGGCTGGAAATAGGTCCGCAGGCGGGTTCCTGCGGCACCGCCGCCTACCGGCGCGAAGCCGTCTATGTCGAGGACATTGCACGCGATCCGCTGTGGGCCGGCGCTCGGGACCTGGCACTACGTTACGGCCTGCGCGCCTGTTGGTCGATGCCGCTGCTGGCCCTGGATGGCCGGCTGCTGGGCACCTTCGCCAACTATTTCCTGGAGCCGCGGCGCCCTCTGGCCGCCGAGCGCGACGCCTTTCGCCTGGTTACCGAGACCGCGGCCCTGGCCATCGAGCGTCATCAGGCGGATCTGCAGCTGCGCGAGAGCGAAGACCACTATCGGCACCTGGTGGAGCTCAATCCGCAATACACCTGGACCTGTGACCCCAGCGGCCGACTCATGGTCTTCTCGCCGCGCTGGCAGCAGCTGACCGGCCAGGATGACTTGCAGGCCGAGGGTTTCTGGTCGCTGCTGCATCCGGATGACCGCCTGGTGACCCGGCGAGCCTGGGACGCGGCGTGCCGCGCCGGCCAGGCCTACGATCAGGAGCATCGGGTGCGGCTGGCGGATGGCAGCCATTGCTGGATGCGCACCCGCGCCTATCCGCGCCGCGACGAGGCTGGGCGGGTGATCCGCTGGTACGGTACCAGCGAGGACATCGACGACCGTCGCGAGGCCGAGGAAGCGCTGCGCCGCGAGCGCGCCACCCTGGAGGTCCAGGTGCAGGCGCGTACCGCCGAGCTGGAAGAGACCAATCGCCAGCTGCGCGAAGAGATG
Organism: Pseudomonas oryzihabitans; assembly: GCF_001518815.1. Taxonomy (NCBI): domain Bacteria; kingdom Pseudomonadati; phylum Pseudomonadota; class Gammaproteobacteria; order Pseudomonadales; family Pseudomonadaceae; genus Pseudomonas; species Pseudomonas oryzihabitans. The sequence goes on along the minus strand of NZ_CP013987.1, from coordinate 3,551,624 downwards.
CACAGTCGCGCCCAGGCCGAGGAGCTGCTGCGCCAGGCGCAGAAGATGGAGGCCGTGGGCCAGCTCACTGGCGGCATCGCCCATGATTTCAACAATCTCCTGGCCGGCATCCAGGCCAGCCTGGATCTGTTGCGCCGCCGGTTGCCGGCGGAGGCCCTGGCTGGCGTCGGCGGGCTGCTCGATACCGCGACCCAGTCGGTGGGGCGAGGCGCCAGTCTCACCCATCGCCTGCTGGCCTTTTCCCGCCGGCAGACGCTCAATCCCCAGGCGGTCGACGTGGCCCAACTGATCGGCGACTTCCAGGAGTTGCTGCTGCACAGCCTGGGGCCGCAGATTCGCTGCCAGCTCGAGCTGGACGCAGGGCTCTGGCCGGTCGAGGCCGATCCCCACCAGCTGGAAAATGCCCTGCTCAACCTGGCCATCAACAGCCGCGATGCCATGCCCGCGGGCGGCACCCTGACCATCAGCGCGCGCAACTGGGTGCAGCGCGACGCCGACCCGGCGCTGCCAGCGGGTGACTACCTGCTGATCGAGGTCGCTGACGACGGCGTGGGCATGCCTCCGGAGGTGCTGGAGCGGGTGTTCGAACCCTTCTTCACCACCAAGCCCGTGGGCCAGGGGTCCGGGCTGGGGCTGTCCATGATCTATGGTTTCGTGCGGCAGTCCCGTGGCCAGGTGAACGTGACCAGTACGCCGGGGCAGGGCTGTCGGGTGAGCCTGCTGCTGCCGCGTCATCCGGCCCCGCCGATCCGCGTGCCCCTGGCCGCCTCCAGCGCTAAGGCGGCCCGCACGCTGCCCAGCGTCCGGGTGCTGCTGGTGGAGGACGATGCGGTCATTCGCGAGTTGCTGGTGCAGCTGTTCGTCGACCAGGGTTGGCGTTATCGCGATGCGGTCGATGCCGACGCGGCCCTGGAGGCGCTGCGCGAAGGCGAGGGCTTCGACCTGCTGATCACCGATGTCGGGTTGCCGGGGCTGAACGGCCGGCTGCTGGCCAACGCGGCCCGTACCCTGCGCCCGCACCTGCCGGTCCTCTTCATCACGGGGTATGCGGCGGGCAGCGAGCCTCCCGTGCCCCTGATCGGTGAGCGGATGGCCGTATTGGCCAAGCCCTTCACCCTGGATGCCTTCGTCGCCAGAGTGCAGAACATCCTCAGTACTACCGAGCGACTGGGTTTCGAGGGCTAGCCGCCAACGCCGAACAGCGCCCGGCGGCCTTCGGCGGAGGTGAAGATGGCATCGCCGTTGTGACCGACGCCGGGCACCTCCACCAGTTGCTGGCGCAGCCCCGGATGACGGTCTTGCAGGTAACGGTAGTAATTCAGCCCGCGTGCCAGACGATAGGGGCCCTGCGCTTCGGCGGCGCAGCTTTTGTCCAGCGCCGGATGCTGCGGGTCGGTATCACGCGCGCCAAGCAGGTAGGTGATGTCCAGGCCCACATAGTGCTGCTCCAGACTCGCAGCAGAGCGCCCTTCGGCATAGGTCGGCAAGCCCTGCATCCCATATTTCCAGGTGTCGAAGTCCGCGCAGGCGGCCGCGTTGGCGAAGGGCACAAGCCGGCCCTGGGCCTCGGGTCGCTGGCCATCGAAATAGGCATAGGACGACGGATTGGCCACCACGAATCTCAGGCGGATGCCGCTGCTGGCCAGTTGGCGCCCACCCTGGCCCAGGACGGCGTAGCGCTGCACCACCTGGCCACCGCCGGAATGGCCGGCGATCACCACCTCCTGCAGATTGGGCAGGTGCTGGCGGTCCGCCAGGCGAGCGAGGAGGGCGTCGAACACCGCGAAACTGCTCAAGGGTCGCGGGCCCAGGGCGGGCTCGCCGCCCATCCAGGCATTCCCTTGCCAGCGCAGCAGGTCGTCAGGCAATCGATGACGCTGGATATCCGTTTCGTTGAGAAACTGCGGGGCGATCACCAGGGTATCCGCGCCTGCTCCCGCTGCCGCCGTGGCCGTCTCGCCGGAGCGGAAATAGGTCGCGGCATTGCGCAGGCGGCCATGGACGATCACCAGGGCGCGGCGAATTTCCGGGTGCGGCTGATTCCAGTCGGTGGATAGCTGCAATGCGGCCTGCGCCTGACCGATCGGCAGGCGGTCGTCGACGATACGGGCGACGCCTTCGTGAGGCGCCGCCAGGACGGAGCCCCAGGCCAGCGCCAGGCACAGCGCGAGCAGCCGATGCATCGAGGATCTCCCGAGGGATCAGAGCGCTTTGGCGGCGAAGGTGTCGCAGCTCTCCACCTTGCCACTGTCGAAGCCCGCGCGGAACCACTTGACCCGCTGCGCTGAGCTGCCATGGGTAAAGGAGTCCGGCACCACGCGACCTTGGGACTGGCGTTGCAGGCGGTCGTCGCCAATGGCGTTGGCGGCGTTCAGGGCTTTTTCCAGGTCACCCGGCTCCAGCCAGTTCAAGCGTTTCTGGGCGTCGTTGGCCCAGACCCCGGCATAGCAGTCGGCCTGCAGTTCCAGCCGCACCGACAACCCGGTGGCACCTTCGGTGGGGATGCCACGGCGACGGGCCGCTTCCATCTTGCTGGTGGTGCCGGTGAGGTTCTGCACGTGGTGCCCGACCTCGTGGGCGATGACATAGGCACGGGCGAAGTCGCCATCGGCGCCGAAGCGCTGCTGCAGTTCCTGGAAGAAGGTGAGGTCCAGGTAGACCTTGCTGTCCGCCGGGCAATAGAAGGGGCCGCTGGCCGCCGTGGCGCCACCGCAACCGGATTGCACCTGGCCGTTGAACAGCACCAGCTTGGGCGGCTGGTACTGCTCGCCATGGGCCTGGAAGATGCGCGTCCAGGTATTTTCGGTCTCGCCCAGCACCACGCGGACGAAATCCACCTGGCGATTGTCCGCCGGGGCGGTGGTCTGCTGCTGGCTCGGCGCGCTCTGGCCGCTGAGGCTGATCAGGTTGCCCAGGATCTGCGTCGGGCTCTGGCCGCTGAGCAGGCCGAACACCACCACCAGGGCCACGCCGCCCAGGCCCAGGCCGCCGCCGATCTTCATGCCGCGTCCACCGCTGGCCTGTTCTACATTGTCGCTACGTTGTCCCTTGTCCCACTGCATGGCGGCCGCCTCGTTATTGTCGTCATCGCTAGGACCGCAGGACGCGCCAAAAATGCGTTACCGGAAATGACAACGCCCGCGACGGGCGCGGGCGTTGTCGGCGGAACGGAGCGCGGGATCAGGCCGCGGTCTGGCCCTGCTTGAGGCTTTGCATGTCGATCACGAAGCGATACTTCACATCGCTCTTGAGCATGCGCTCATAGGCTTCGTTGATGTCCTGGATGGCGATCTGCTCGATGTCCGAGACGATGCCGTGCTTGGCGCAGAAGTCCAGCATCTCCTGGGTCTCGCGGATGCCGCCGATGAGCGAGCCGGCCAGCTGGCGGCGCTTCATCACCAGGTTGAACACGCTGGGCGCCGGGTGCGGCTCGGCGGGTACGCCGACCAGGGTCATGGTGCCGTCCCACTTGAGCAGGGTGAGGAAGGCGTCCAGGTTGTGCGGCGCGGCCACGGTGTTGAGGATGAAGTCGAAGCTGTTGGCATGAGCGGCCATCTCGTCTTCGTTCTTCGAGACCACCACTTCGTCGGCGCCCAGACGCAGGGCGTCGTCCTTCTTGTTGGCGCTGGTGGTGAAGAGCACCACATGGGCACCCATGGCGTGGGCGATCTTCACGCCCATGTGGCCCAGGCCACCCAGACCGACGATGCCGACCTTCTTGCCCGGGCCGACCTTCCAGTGGGCCAGCGGCGAGTAGGTGGTGATGCCGGCGCACAGCAGCGGTGCCACGGCGGCCAGGTTCTCGGTGTGGCTCACCTTGAGCACGAACTTCTCGTTGACCACGATGTGGTCGGAGTAGCCGCCCTGGGTGTTTTCGCTGCCACCGTAGAGGTTGCCGTTGTAGGTGCCGGTGAAGCCGTTCTCGCAATAGGACTCTTCGCCGGCATCACAGGGCGCGCAGTGCTGGCAGCTGTCGACCATGCAGCCGACGCCGACGCTGTCGCCGACCTTGAAATTCTTCACGTGGGCACCGACCGCGGTAACGGTGCCGACGATCTCGTGGCCGGGCACGGACGGGAAGAGGGTGTTGTTCCACTCGTTGCGTGCGGTGTGCAGGTCGGAATGGCAGACGCCGCAGAAGAGGATGTCGATCTGCACGTCGTGGGCACCCGGCTCGCGGCGCTCGAAGGAGTAGGGCGCCAGGGGCTGGTCGGCGGACTGGGCAGCGTAGCCTTGGGCTTGGCTCATGAGATACCTCATCTAGATGGTGGAACGGGGGCGGCCAGGCGGGCCTGGCCAGCTAGCAAACCATCGATCCTGCGCAGCCAGGCACGGCGGCGCCAATCGATCGTCTCGATAATCGTCATGCCGCCCATCGATGGAACTCGGGTCAGGCAGGGGTACGACGTTTTACGACCGGGGTGTCTGGGACGATGTTCCCGTGGCGCACGGCCTGGTACGACGCAGCCGTCGACCGGTCGTGCCTAGCGGGACATCCGCGGCGCCACGGTAGGCAACAGGCGCGCGGCCAGATGGTCGAGCAGCAGCCGGACCCGGGGCAGGGTCTCGCGACTGCGCGGCCATACCAGGTTGATCGGCGAGCCGTCGACGGCATGCTCGGGCAGCACATCGACCAGGGCGCCAGTGGCCAGGTGCTCGGCGATCAGCCAGGTCGGCAGCTGGGCGATGCCATGGCCAGCCAGCGCCGCCAGCACCTCGCCTTCGCCATCGCCCACTACCAGCCGCGGCTGGAACACCCAGCGTTCGCTATCGCCCGGCTGCTCGCCGCGCAGCTGCCAGGGGCTGACCAGGCCGTCGGCTTGGCGAAAGCCGATGCACTGGTGATCGACCAGGTCGGTCGGGGTCTGGGGTCGGCCATGCTGGGCAAGATAGGCCGGAGCGGCGCAAAAGACCTGGCGCTGGGTACCGAGGAAGCGATGCCCCAGGCTGGCCGGCCAGGCATCGGAGCCGCCGATGCGCACCAGGATGTCGATGCCCTCGTGCACCGGATCGACGAAGCGATCGGCGAAGGACAGATCCGGTTGCAGCAGGGGATAGCGGTGCAGCAGTTCCAGGATCAGCGGCAGTACGTGCAGGCGGCCATAGGAAGCGGGCAGGTCGATGCGCACCCGGCCATGGGGCTCGCCCTCCTGGGCGGTCAGCCCTAGCTCGGCCTGTTCCAGCTCGGCCAGCACCCCGGTGCAGGTGCGATAGAAACTGGCGCCGGCCTCGGTCAGGCTCAGGCGGCGGGTGGTGCGCTGGAACAGCCGCACGCCCAGCCGGCTTTCCAGTCGCGCCACGCTCTTGCCGACGGCCGAGCCGGTGAGATTGAGGCGCTCGCCGGCGGCGGTGAAGCTGCCGAGATCGGCCACGGTGACAAAGACGTCGAGCCCCTTGAGGCGTTCGGAAGAATACAAGGGCAGTTCCTTATTGCGGAATCTGATTCCAGTGAAAGAGGAATTTATACCCAGGATACGCCGTTAATTCTCCAATAGGCTGGAATCAACCCTGAGACAAGGCACTCCCTTATCTACAGCGCCTGCGACTGCCGCAGGCTCTCCCTCAACCCTATTGGAGGTTTCATGCGCAAGGGCACTGCTCTTATCGTTGGCGTTACCGGCATTTCCGGCTACAACCTGGCCCACACCCTGGTGGCGTCGGGCTGGACGGTCTATGGCCTGGCCCGTAAACCCGTGGCCCAGGAGGGCGTCATCCCGGTCGCCGCCGACCTGCTGGATGCCGAGTCCACCCGCCAGGCCCTGGCCGGCCTGCTGATCAGCCACGTGTTCTTCTGCACCTGGACCCGCCGTGACACCGAGAAGGAAAACGTCGAGGCCAATGGCGCCATGATGAACAACCTCTGCCAGGCCCTGGCCGGCGCGCCGCTGCAGCACCTGGCGCTGGTCACCGGCACCAAGCACTACCTGGGTTCCTTCGAGGAATACGGCAGTGGCAAGGCCGAGACGCCCTTCCGCGAAAGCGAACCGCGCCAGCCCGGCGCCAACTTCTACTACACCCTGGAAGACATCCTCTTCGCCGCCGCCGAGCAGCATGGCTTCGGCTGGAGCGTGCACCGCTCCCACAGCATGATCGGCCAGGCCAAGGGCACCAACGCCATGAACATGGGCCTGACCCTGGCGGTCTACGCCTCCCTGTGCAAGGCCACCGGCCAGCCCTTCGTCTTTCCCGGCTCCCGTACCCAGTGGGACAGCCTGACCGACGTCACCGATGCCGGCCTGCTCGCCGAGCAGCTGGAGTGGGCGGCCCTGGCACCGGCGGCGCGCAACCAGGCGTTCAACACCGTCAATGGCGATGTCTTCCGCTGGCGCTGGCTGTGGAGCGAGATCGCCGCCTTCTTCGACCTGGAGCCGGCACCCTATCCCGAGCAGCCCATGCCGCTGGAAGCGCGGATGAAGGACACGGCCCCGGCGCAGTGGCGCAAGCTGGCCGAGGAACACGACCTGGTGGAAGCCGATGTCGACAAGCTCGCTTCCTGGTGGCACAGCGACGCCGACCTCGGTCGCGAGATCGAATGCCTCAACGACATGACCAAGAGCCGTGACCTGGGCTTCTTCGGCTATCGCGACACCCGGGCGAGCTTTCTCGACCTTTTCACCCGCCTCAGAGCCCAGCGCCTGATTCCCTGAGTCGCTCTGGATCGCCGGTTCCCGTGAACGCGGGCAGCCGGCGGTTTTCACGAGCCGTTCCGCGGGCGCAGAATGCGATTTCCTGTCGCAGGATGCGCCCCATGCTCGAAACCCTCGCTGCCCTGATTCCCGCCTTCAGTCCGCTCGATTGGCTGTTCATCGAAGCCATCGTGGTCCTGGCCTATCTGATCTTCGGCGTGGCCGGTTTCGGCAGCGCCCTGGTCGCAGGTCCCTTGCTCACCAGCTGGATGCCGCTGTCGCGCATCGTGCCGCTGCTGGTGATGCTGGATTTCCTCGCCTCCTTTCATAACTGGCTGCCGGATCGCCGCGCCATTGCCGGGCGCGAACTCAGGCGATTGCTGCCCATGCTGCTGCTCGGCGCCGCCCTGGGCACCTACCTGCTGATGCGCACCGATGCCCGGCTGCTGATGCTCTGGCTGGGGCTCTTCGTGGTCGCCTATTCCACCTACAGCCTGCTCACGCCCAAGGGTTTTCGCCAGCTGGCGCCGGCCTGGTCGATCCCCGCAGGTGGCGTCGGAGGCCTCTGCGGCGCCCTGTTCGGCAGTGGCGGGTTTCTCTATGCGCTCTATCTCAACGGCCGCCTGGAAGACAAGAACGCTATCCGCGGCACCCAGAGCTTCCTCATCGGCTGCAGCGCCTCCATCCGCATCGTCCTGCTGCTGATCGCCGGCGCCTACAGCGACGGCAGCCTGCTGCTGCTCGCCGTCTGCCTGCTACCGGCCATGGTGCTCGGCGGCTGGATCGGTCGCCACCTGCAACGGCGCCTGTCCCACGAACGCTTCACCCGGTTGGTGACCTGGCTGGTGCTGGTCTCTGGCGTGACCCTGATCGGACGGTATCTGGCGGGGTAGCCAGGTCATCCTGGCGCGGAAGACCCGTAGGTTGGGTTGAGACAGCTTCATTGTCGAAGCCCAACGAGGCGGACACCCCGCGTTGGGCTTCGCTGCGCTCAGCGCCAACCTACGTCACTGCTATCAGTTTTTGCGCTTTGCTAATCGCGGCCATGCCGGTGCGCCGTAGCGACCGCTCCTACGGGAAACGGATACTCCCGTAGGAGCGGCCCATGGCCGCGATGCTCTTGGACGCCATAGGATGGAAAACCGCCTGGCGTTTTCCACGCGACGCCTCGACGTCGGGAACTCCCAAGCCCACCTGAGTCTCCGCTCTAGAGCCCCTTTGCGGAGAACTCCCATGCTCACCTCCATCCAGGCAGGCGTATTGGACGTGACCTATCAGGTCCAAGGACCGGAAAATGGCCCGCCGGTCCTGCTGCTGCACGGCTTTCCCTACGACATCCATGCCTACGATGAGGTGGCCGACGAACTGGCCGCCGAGGACTGCCGGGTCTATGTGCCCTACCTACGTGGCTATGGCGCAACGCGCTATCTAAGCGCCGACACCCCGCGCTCCGGCCAGCAGGCCGCCCTGGCCCACGACGTCCTGGCGCTGCTCGATGCCCTGGGGCTCGAGCGGGCGACCCTGGCTGGCTATGACTGGGGCGGTCGCGCCGCCGGTATCGTGGCCGCGCTCTGGCCGGAGCGGGTCGCGGGGCTGGTGCTGGGGGACGGCTATCCGATCCAGGACATCCCCACCGCCGCTACGCAGCCTGGCGCCCCGGAGGCGGAATTGCGTTATTGGTACCAGTACTACTTCCACGGTGAGCGGGGCCGCGCAGGCCTGGCGGCCCATCGCCGCGACTTCTGTCGATTGCTCTGGTCACTGTGGTCGCCCAGCTGGCACTTCAGTGATGCCACCTACGCGCTTACCGCCGCGGCCTTCGACAATCCCGATTTCGTCGACACCGTGATCCACTCCTATCGCCACCGCTACGGCCTCGCGCCGGATGATCCGGCCTATGCCGAGACCGAGCGCCGGCTCGCCACGCAGCCACCCATCGACGTGCCCACCACGGTATTGGCCGGTGCGGACGACGGCGTGACGAAGGTACAGGGCGAAACCGTTGTAGCCCGGCATTTCCATGGGCCTTTGCGCTACGAGGTGCTACCCGGCTGCGGCCACAACATCCCCCAGGAAGCGTCCACTGCCTTCGCCGCCGCGGTAAGGGAGCGGCTTCCGTAGGTTGGGCTGAGACGGCTCCATCGTCGAAGCCCAACGCCAGACCGCGCCGTGGACTGTTGGGCTTCGCTGCGCTCAACGCCAACCTACGCTGAAAGGCACCCGATTCGTAGGTTGGGCTGAGACGGCTGCATCGTCGAAGCCCAACAGGTGCGGTAAAGCCAGAGCCGTGGAAAACGCCGCGCGGTTTTCCACCCTACGAAGATTCGAGCGTAGGGTGGATAACGGCGCAGCCTTATCCACGCGCATCCGGCCTTACCGCCCCAACACCTCCGGATTCGCCAGGCCGGTCGGTTCGCCGGCGAAGAAGCCCACTAGGTTGGCGAAGGCCTCGCCGAAATAGAGTTCGTAGCTGTGCTTTTCCACGTACCCCAGGTGCGGCGTGCAGAGCACCTGGGGATGGGCGAGCAGGGGATCGTCCGGCGCCACGGGTTCCTGCTCGAACACATCCAGCGCCGCCTGGCCGGGATGCCCCAGTTCCAACGCCGTGAGCAGGGCGCCGGGTTCGATCAGGCCGGCGCGGGCGGTGTTGACCAGCAAGGCAGTCTTCTTCATCCGTGCCAGGTCCTCGGCGCGCACGCAGCCCCGGCTGCGCTCGCTATATCGCAGGTGCAGGCTGATGACATCGGCCTCGGCGAAGAAAGACTCCTGGCTGGTCGCTGCGCGATGGCCGTCGGCTTCGGCGCGGGCACGCGAGGCCTCGCTGCCCCAGACCAGCACCGGCATGCCGAAGGCCTGGCCGTAGCGCGCCAGGCGCTGGCCGATCCTGCCGTAGCCCCAGATGCCGAGGATCTGCCCATCCAGCCGCTCGCCCAGGTTGACCTGCCAACGCCCGGCATAGAGGGCGTCGATGGCCGGCTTGAGCTTGCGGCGAGCCATGAGGATCAGGGTCCAGGTCAGCTCGGCGGTGGAGACCGGCGAGCCGCTGCCTTCGCATACCGCCACGCCCTGGCGAGTGCAGGCGGCCACGTCGAGATGAGCGGTGGCCTTGCCGGTCTGGCTGATCAGCTTGAGCCGCGGCAGGTGCGCCAGCAGCTCGGCGTCGACGCGGGTGCGCTCGCGGGTCAGCACCAGGGCATCGGCATCGCGGAAGCGCTCCACCAGCACCTTGGGATCACGCTCGGCGTCGTGGTAGAGCGTCACCTGATGCCCGGCGCGCTGGAGCAGGGGGTAGCAGTCCAGGGTTTCGACGACGTGCTGGTAGTCGTCGGGGATGACGATATGCATGGCGGGCTCCGTTTTTGTTCTGGACCGCCAGTGGAGCACCTGCAAGGTCGTCCGACAAGATGGGTGGCGCGACGGTGGACAAGGCTACCGGTAGCCTGGAAAACCGCGCAGCGTTTTCCGGGACCTGTTTTTAATAAGGAATCACCAGCGGCGTACCCGCCAGGGGATTCTCGATCACCGCGCATTTGAGGCCGTACAGCGCCTCGATCAGCTCGGGGGTGACGATCTGCGCCGGCGGGCCCTCGGCGAGAATCCGCCCGGCGCGCAGGGCGATGATATGGTCGGCGTAGCGACAGGCCTGGTTGAGGTCGTGCAGCACCGCCACCAGGGTGCGGCCACCCGCGCGATTGAGGCGGCAGAGCAACTCCATCAGCTCCACCTGGTGGGCGATGTCCAGGAAGGTCGTGGGCTCGTCGAGCAGCAGCAGCGGTGTCTCCTGGGCCAAGGCCAGGGCGATCCATACCCGTTGGCGCTGGCCGCCGGAAAGGCTGTCCACCGCGCGCTCTGCCAGTTCCAGGGTATTGGTGGCTTCCAGGGCGCGCTGCACCGCCGCCTCGTCGGCATCCGTCCAGCCGGCGAAGGCCTGCCGATGGGGATGGCGCCCGCGGGCCACCAGGTCGCTGACCAGGATGTCGTCCGGGGCCACGGCGCTCTGCGGCAGCAGGCCGATGCGCCGCGCCACCTCGCGGGTGGGCAGGTCCTGGATCAGCCGGCCGTCCAGGCGCACCTCGCCGGCGCTGGGGCGGATCAGTCGCGCCAGGCTGCGCAGCAGGGTCGACTTGCCGCAGCCGTTGGGGCCGATGATGACGGTGAAACGGCCATCGGGCAGCCGCACGTCGAGATCGGCGCAGATCGGCTGGCCGCCATAGCCCACGGTCAGACGGTGGGCGGCGAGGCGGCTGGGAGAAGCGTCTTGGCTCATGAGGTCCGCCGCCATTCGCGGCTCAGCAGAAAGATCAGATAGAGGCCGCCCAGGGCGCCGGTGAGCAGCCCGACCGGAATCTGGAAGGGTGCCAGCAGCCGCTGGGCCAGCAGATCGGCGAGCGCCGTGAGGCAGGCGCCGAGCAGGGCAGGGGTGAGGATGCCCAGATCGGCGCTGCGGATCAGGCGCCGGGCCAGCTGGGGCGCCGCCAGGGCGACGAAGCCGATGGGACCGGCGGTGGCGATGGCCAGGGCCGCCAGGGCCACCGCGACGGCCAGCAGCAGATTCTGGCTGGGCAGCACGGCCAGGCCCAGGGCTCGGGCCAAGTCGTCGCCCAGCTCCAGCAGGCGCAGCCGGCGCGCCAGCCAGGCGGCCAGCGGCAGCAGCAACAGGCAGCCGGCGAGCAGGGTCAGGGTGCGGCTCCAGGTCATCATGTCCAGGCTGCCGAACAGCCAGAGCCGGGCTTCCTGGGCTTCATCCAGCTCGGCGCGGGTCAGCAGGTATTCGTTGAGGGAGGCGAGCAGGGCGCTGACGGCTATACCGAGCAGGATCATCCGTTCGCCACGGATGCCGGCCAGACCGGCGAGCCCGGCCACCAGCACCGCCGCCAAGAGACCGCCGGTGAGGGCGCCCAGCATCAGGGCCGCGCCGCCCAGTTGCAGCCAGAGCAGGGTGATGAGGGCGCCGCTGGCCGAGCCGACGGTAAAGCCCACCAGGTCCGGACTCGCCAGCGGATTGCGCGCCAGGCGCTGGAAGATGGCGCCACTCGCGCCCAGGGCCGCACCGACACCAAAGGCTGCCAGCAGCCGTGGCAGGCGCAAGTCCAGCAAGATCAGGCGGGCCAGGGCATCACCCTGGCCCATGAGGGTGGCGACCACCCGGTGCGGCGTCGGGGCGAAGGCGCCGCCGCTGAGGGTCAGGGTGCAGATACCAATGGCTGCCAGCATGAGCAGCAACAGGCAGGCCTTGAAGCGTGCCGAGCGGCGAGGGGCGAAACGATGGCGACTCAAGGGCGCACCCGGCGGGCGGAGCGGATGATCAAGGCGAGCAACACTGGGGTGCCGAGCAGGGCACAGACGATTCCGGCCTCCAGTTCGCCCGGCAGGGCCACACGGCGGCCCAGGGTATCGGCCAGCAACAGCAGATTGGCACCGGCCAGGGGCGCCAGCGCCAGGATCCAGCGCCAGTCGGCGCCCACCAGCAGGCGCAGGGCGTGGGGCACCACCAGCCCCAGGAAGCCGATGGGGCCGGCCACCGCGGTGGCCGCACCGCACAGCAGCACGATGGCGACGAAGGCCAGCAGGCGCAGTTGCCCGGGGCGGGCGCCGAGGGCGCGACCCAGGTCGTCGCCCAGGGCCAGGGCATTGAGGCGGCCGCCCAGGGGCAGGCCCAGCAGCAGGCCGATCAGCAGCAAGGGCAGGATAGTGAGGGCGCCGCCTGGTGTCTGGCCGCTCAGGGCGCCTACCGCCCAGAAGCGATAGCTGTCGAATACCGCGCTGTCGAACAGCGTGATGATGCCGGTGCAGGCGTTTAGACTGGCGCTCAGGGCGATGCCGGCGAGGATCAGCCGCAGCGGCTGGCCACGAGCCGGCGCGCTGCCGCCGAGCAGATAGACCAGGCCGGCGGCCAGGGCCGCCCCCAGCAGGGCACAGGCCAGGCGCGTCGGGGCATCGTCCAGCCCCACCAGCGACAGCCCGGCCACCACCGCAAAGGCCGCCCCGGCGTTGATGCCCAACAGCCCGGGATCGGCCAGGGGATTGCGGGTCAGCGCCTGCATCAGGGTACCGGCCAGGCCTAGGGCGGCGCCCACCAGCAGCCCGAGCAGAGTGCGCGGCAGCCGCAGTTCCCAGAGCACCACGGCATCGGTGGAACCATCGGGCGCGAAGAGCAGGTGCAGGAGGTGCGCCGCCGACAGCGGCCGGGCGCCTATGCCCAGGCTCGCCACCATCGCCAGCGCCAGGGTGATCAGCAGCAGGAGCAGCACCAGGGCGCCTCGGGCAGAGGAGGCTCCCTGGATAACGGGCGTGACGCGGGCCGGCTGGGTCATGCCACCCCCAGGGCGGTGGCGACCGTCGTTACCACCTGGCGTGCGGCGAGGGGACCGGCGTTGAGGTAAAAGGCATCGGTGTCCACGCGGATGGCTCGGGATCGGCTCACTGCCGTCAGCCGCGGCCACAGCGGCTGCCGCGCCAGGCTGGCCAGGGCGGTGCCCTGCTCGGCGTAGAACAACCAGTCGGCGTCGGCCAGATCCAGCAACTCGGCGCTGACATCCCGCGAGGTGCCCTTGAAGCGCTGGGCCGCCGGGCGCGTCACGCCCATGGCCTGCAGCAGCCCACCGGCGAAGGAATCCGCCCCCATCAGGCGCAGCCGGGCGCCACTGGAAAACAGCAGGGAGGCGGAGGGCGGCTGAGTCCCCAGGCGCTGCGTCAGGCCGGCCAGATCCCGATCCAGATCAGCCAATAGGCGCTCGGCCTGCTGGCGCCGCCCCAGGGCATCGGCCAACAAGAGGAAGTCCGACCGCCAGTTGCTACCGGTGCCGCGCGCTACCACCGTGGGGGCGATCCGCGAGAACAGCTCCAGGCCGCCGGCCTTGAGCACTGTGCGGTTGAGCACGATCAGATCCGGCGCCAGTCGCGCCAGGGCTTCCAGGTCCGGCGCCTGGCGACTGCCCAGGTCGACCATAGCCTCCAGCTCCGGTGCGCGGCTGGCAAAGGCGGTGCGCAGATAGCTGGGTGCCAATTCGCGATTGTCCACCCGGGTGGTGCCGGCCGGGATCATGCCCAGGCTCAGGGCGGCGTCCAGCTGGCCGGTGGAAATCACCGCCACCCGCTGGGGTGCGCGGAGGAGGGTGGTGCTACCCACCACATGCTCTACCTGTCGTGGAAACTCGCCATCGGTGACCGCCGCACGCGCGAACACCCGACCGGGCAGGCCGGCGAGCAGGGCGGTACCGGTGGCAAGCTGGAGAAAGGCGCGACGATCGAGCATGACGGGGACTGGCTGAAGACCGAAAGAGGCCCGCCAGGCGGGCCGAGGCCCCGTGACGGGGCGGCTAGGATAGAGCATCACCTCGGGGCTGGCACTCGCTACGGAAGCCAGGCCGCTCCGACCGGCCACCCTCCGCCCCTTCCTACATGGAAGAGGGTTGGGGTGACGGTAGGCTTCTAGCGGATCGCGGCCATGGGCCGCTCCTACAGGCGATGCATCCTTGTTCGTAGCGTGGAAAACCGCGAAGCGTTTTCCACGGGATTGCACGTGGCGATCAGTGGCTGGGGCTGCGCCCTCAGCCACCCTAGGGGCAGTGCTCCTGCTTTACGCTTTGTCGCCCTCTCCCCCTGGGAGAGGGCTGGGGTGAGGGAACGGCCGATCAGAAACTCACCGTGGCACTCAACCGCGCTGTTCGCGGCTCACCCACCGCCACCTGCAGCGGGCTGTTGGCGCTCGACGGGTAGTACTCTTTGTCGAACAGGTTGTCGACGTTCAGCTGCAGCCGCGCCTGGTAGCCGGTCACCGGCAGGTCCCAGCGCAGGAAGGCGTCGGCCACGGTGTAGCTGCTCAGGTAGAAGCTGTTGGCCGCATCGCCGGCCCGTTCGCCGACGTAGCGGGCACCGCCACCGAGGTGCCAGCCACCCAGGTTGGACGGCACCTGCAGGTGGTGGGTCAGGTAGAGGCTGCCGCTGTGCTTGGGCGCCTGGGGCAGGCGATTGCCCTCGTTGCTGGGATCGTCGAGCACCTCGGTGTGATCGTAGGCATAGGTGGCGATCATGTCCCAGCGCTCGGCCAGGCGACCGGTGAGATCCACTTCCACCCCGCGCGAACCCACTTTGCCGGCGGCCTCGCTGATACTCAGGCCTCCCACGGTGCGGGTGGTCACCACATTCTTCTTCTCGATGTCGTAGAGCGCGACGTTGAGGTTCAGGCCCGGCGTCAGGTCGTACTTGGCGCCCACCTCGACGCTGCGGCCCTCTTCGGGCTCGAAGGTGGTGCCGCGGTCGTCGACCGTGGTGTTGGGGACGAAGGAGCGACTGTAATTGCCATACAGCGACAGCTCATCGGTCGCCTTGAACACCAGGCCGGCCAGCGGCACGACGGCATGATCGCGCTTGTCCAGGTTGACCACATGGGCGTTGCCCAGGCCCTGGGCCGCGTACTGGTCGAATTGCTGATAGCGCCCGCCCAGCACCAGGATCCAGCGGTCGTTCAGGTGCCAGTTGTCCTTGAAGTACAGGGAGGTCGAGTCCAGGTCGCTGTCCTGATCGCTCTGGGCGGCGCTGAGCAGGCTGGGCGCCGCCAGGTTGCCGTACACCGGCGCGAAGATATTGATGTTGCGGCGGGACGCCGTGTTGTTGCGATAGGTCTTGCCGCGGTACTGGCTGCTTTCTTCGTGATCGATGCCGACCAGCAGGTCGTGGCGCTGGCCGAACAGCTCCTGGCTGCCGATGAAGTCCCAACTGGTGTACTGGGTCTCGTAGTCGTAGTCGGCGCCGTTGCCGGCGCGCAGCAGGTTGCCATTGGCGGCCAGGGAGATGGGCTGGGCGAAGTTCAGGCTGTACCTGTCGTTGTTCCAGGCGTAGATCAGCCGGGTCTTCCAGTCGTCGCTGAGTTGGTACTCGAAGCGCGCACTGGCGGTCTCGGTGATGCCATCGCCCTTGGCCCATTTCTCATCCAGCCGCTTGTTGTAGTCGACGTTGGCCGGATGCCCGTTGACGAATACCGTGCCGCGATCCACCGGGCCGGAGTAGTCATTGTAGGAATAGGCCAGGGTCAGGCTGGCACGCTCGCCGGTCCAGGACAGCGACGGCGCCACCAGGCTGTGCTGGCTGACACCATAGTTGCGCCAATAGTCCTCGCTCTGGCGTTCGGCGATCAGGCGATAGGCCAGGCCGGTGTCGCCAATCGGTCCGGTGGTATCCAGGCCCAGGTTGCCGCCACCCTCGCTGTAGGCCGAACCACTGAGCCGGGTGCGCTGCTGGTATTGCGGCTGCTTGCTGACCACGTTGATCAGGCCACCGGGTTCGAGGGCGCCATAGAGCAGAGAAGCCGGCCCCTTGAGCACCTCGACCCGCTCGGCGGTGGCGTCGAAGTTGTGCGACAGGCTGGAACGTACCCCGTCTCTCAGGATGGAGCCATCGGCATTGGTACCGAAGCCGCGCTTGACGAAGCTGTCCTTGGTGCCTGCCAGGGTATTGCTCTGGGTCACGCCACTGATGAACTTCATGGCGTCATCCAGGCTGCGCACCTCGAAGTCGCCGAGGGTCTCGGGCGTCACCACCTGCACCGACTGCGCCTCTTCCTTGATTGGCACGTCGCTCTTGCTCGCGGTCGAGGCGCGGGTCGCGCGATAGCCCTGGTCGGCCTCGCTGGCCGTGGCGGAGATGTCCATGGGGGCGAGGGCAGTGTCAGCCGCCGCCAGCAGATCCGAACTGGTCGCCAGGGCCAGGGTACTGAAAGCGAAGGGAGCGAAACGGCGAAGGGCTCTGGGCGGCGTGTTCAAGGGCGTTCTCGGGGCGGTCGGGAAAAGTGGCGGCGATTCTAAAGTGATAGTCATTCTCAAGTAAATCGAATCCTCCGACCGTTGGTGTCAGGCGCGTTGCTGCCCATCCCCAAGCGCAGGTATAATGTCGCGCTCCTAAATTTTCCCGCCCGGGAGCGCCCGCCATGCTGCGCATCAGCCAAGAAGCCCTGACGTTCGACGATGTTCTCCTCATCCCCGGCTATTCGGATGTCCTGCCGAAAGACGTCAGTCTCAAGACCCGCCTGACCCGTGGCATCGAGCTGAACATTCCCCTGGTGTCCGCCGCCATGGACACCGTGACCGAGTCCCGCCTGGCCATCGCCATGGCCCAGGAAGGCGGCATCGGCATCATCCACAAGAACATGACCGTCGAGCAGCAGGCCGCGGAAGTCCGCAAGGTCAAGCGCTTCGAGGCCGGCGTGGTGAAGGACCCCATCACCATCGACGCCGATGCCAGCGTGCGCGATCTGTTCGACCTGACCCGCCTGCACAACATCTCCGGTGTCCCGGTGATCTCCGGCCGTGACCTGGTGGGTATCGTCACCTCCCGCGACGTGCGCTTCGAGACCCGTCTCGATGTACCGGTGCGCGAAGTCATGACCCCCAAGGATCGCCTGGTCACCGTGCGCGAAGGCGCCGACAAGCAGGAAGTGCGCGAGCTGCTGCACAAGCACCGCATCGAGAAGGTGCTGATCGTCGACGAAGCCTTCGCCCTCAAGGGCATGATGACCGTCAAGGACATCGAGAAGGCCAAGGCCTACCCCAACGCCAGCAAGGACGACGCCGGTAGCCTGCGCGTCGGCGCGGCCGTCGGTACCGGTTCCGAGACCCCCGAGCGCGTGGCCGCCCTGGTCGCCGCCGGCGTCGACGTCATCGTCGTCGACACCGCCCACGGTCACTCCAAGGGCGTGATCGAGCGCGTGCGCTGGGTCAAGGAAACCTACCCCCAGGTGCAGGTGATCGGCGGCAACATCGCCACCGCCGAAGCCGCCAAGGCCCTGGCTGATGCCGGCGCCGATGCGGTCAAGGTCGGCATCGGCCCGGGCTCCATCTGCACCACCCGCATCGTCGCCGGTGTCGGCGTGCCGCAGATCTCCGCCATCGCCAACGTCGCTGCCGCCCTCGAAGGCACCGGCGTCCCGCTGATCGCCGACGGTGGCATCCGCTTCTCCGGCGACCTGTCCAAGGCCATTGTCGCCGGTGGCTACTGCGTGATGATGGGCTCCATGTTCGCCGGTACCGAAGAGGCCCCGGGCGAGGTCGAGCTGTTCCAGGGGCGCTCCTACAAGTCCTACCGCGGCATGGGCTCCCTGGGCGCCATGTCCCAGACCCAGGGCTCCAGCGACCGCTACTTCCAGGATTCCGCTTCTGGTGCCGAGAAGCTGGTACCCGAGGGCATCGAAGGCCGCGTCCCCTACAAGGGCCCGCTGGCGGCGATCATCCACCAGCTGATGGGCGGCCTGCGTGCGTCCATGGGCTACACCGGTTGCGCCACCGTCGAGCAGATGCGTACCAAGCCGCAGTTCGTGCGCATCACCGGCGCCGGCATGGCCGAATCCCACGTCCACGACGTGCAGATCACCAAGGAAGCGCCTAACTACCGCGTTAGCTGATTCCTAATCTGTTGTTCTTATCGTTGCGATTCGGGGCTGTCTAGACAGCCCCGAATCGTCTGAACCTAGTGCTATCGAGACCTGGCCATGTCCCAAGACATCCACGCCCACCGCATCCTCATCCTCGACTTCGGCTCCCAGTACACCCAGCTCATCGCCCGCCGCGTGCGCGAACTGGGCGTCTATTGCGAGCTGCACCCCTTCGACATGGACGACGCCGATATCCGTGCCTTCGCTCCGCGCGGCATCATCCTGGCCGGCGGGCCCGAGTCGGTCCATGAGGCCGGCAGCCCGCGCGCACCCAAGGCGGTGTTCGACCTGGGCGTACCGCTGTTCGGCATCTGCTACGGCATGCAGACCATGGCCGAGCAACTCGGCGGCAAGGTCGAAGGCTCCAACATCCGTGAATTCGGCTATGCCAAGGTCGACGTGGTCGGCAAGAGCCGCCTGCTCGAAGGCATCCAGGACCACCTCGACGACGACGGCGTGCTCGGCCTGGACGTCTGGATGAGCCATGGCGACAAGGTCGGCAAGCTGCCGGAAGGCTTCCACGTCGTCGCCAGCACCCCCAGCTGCGCCATCGCCGCCATGGGTGACGACGAGCGTGGCTGGTACGGCGTGCAGTTCCACCCCGAGGTGACCCACACCAAGCAGGGCGGGCGCATCCTCTCGCGCTTCCTGAAGGACATCTGCGGCTGCGAAGCCCTCTGGACCCCGGCCAACATCGTCGAGGACGCCATCGCCCAGGTGCGCGCCCAGGTCGGCAGCGCCAACGTGCTGCTGGGCCTCTCCGGCGGCGTCGACTCCTCCGTGGTCGCGGCCCTGCTGCACAAGGCCATCGGCGACCAGTTGACCTGCGTCTTCGTCGACAACGGCCTCCTGCGCCTGCACGAGGGTGACCAGGTGATGGCCATGTTCGCCGAGAACATGGGCGTCAAGGTGATCCGCTCCAACTCCGAGCAGCGCTTCCTGACCAACCTGGAGGGCGAAGCCGACCCGGAGAAGAAGCGCAAGATCATCGGCCGCACCTTCATCGACGTCTTCGACGCCGAAGCCAGCAAGCTCGACAACATCAAGTTCCTGGCCCAGGGCACCATCTATCCCGACGTCATCGAGTCGGCCGGCGCCAAGACCGGCAAGGCCCATGTCATCAAGTCCCACCACAACGTCGGCGGCCTGCCCGAGGAGATGAACCTCAAGCTGGTCGAGCCGCTGCGCGAACTGTTCAAGGACGAGGTGCGCAAGATCGGCCTGGAGCTGGGTCTGCCCTACGACATGGTCTACCGCCATCCCTTCCCGGGCCCGGGCCTGGGCGTGCGCATCCTCGGCGAAGTGAAGAAGGAATACGCCGACCTGCTGCGCCGCGCCGACGACATCTTCATCGCCGAGCTGCGCAAGGCCGACTGGTACCACAAGGTCAGCCAGGCCTTCGTCGTCTTCCAGCCGGTCAAATCCGTCGGCGTGGTCGGCGACGGCCGCCGCTACGCCTGGGTCGTCGCCCTGCGCGCGGTGGAAACCATCGACTTCATGACCGCCCGCTGGGCCCATCTGCCCTACGAGCTGCTGGAAAAGGTCTCCAACCGCATCATCAACGAAATCGACGGCATCTCCCGCGTCACCTACGACGTCTCGAGCAAGCCGCCGGCGACGATTGAGTGGGAGTGATCCCGCGTCCGGCATAGACCGGTACGTCTAGTAGGAAAAACCAAAAGCCCGCGTAACTGCGGGCTTTTGGTTTTGAGTGATGGCAAATCCGGTTTATGGTTAGGGGGGGGTTCAATAATCCAATCGATTAGTCGTCGACCTGAAGGCGATGATCGGCGTCAGAGCCCCGCTGGGGATGCATGGATCAGTGACTATTCGAAACTCTCCTCGCCTTTCCGATCGCGCTTGCTCTCATTTTCGATCCAGCGTTCGAGTTTGGGCAGCATGTCGGAGATTAATTGCTGAACCTCGCCCCCAACATTGTCACCCAGCGTGGTGATAGCCTCGCGACGCTGAACCAGGATATCGGCGAGCGAGCCGCTCCAGCTGCGCGGATGCAGTCGCGACCACATATCATCGAGGAACGTCCGCTTGTCTGGCGCATAGCCCAATATTTCCAGAAAAAGCGTTGAGACACCATTCTCCTCTTCGCCGTGCTGCCGCTTGAACATGGGGATGCTTTTGCCAAGCATGGGATAGCGCCGATCGGGATCGATATTCGCCCACTGAATAAGGGTTTCGGCGCCGACATCTTCCACCGGTGTGCCAGACCCAAAGTCCCCCTCAAACAGTCCCTGATTCCTCGGCCGGAGCTCAGGAAGCAGGAATTCGTCGAGAGCGATCAGGGGATGCGTTTCGAAGAGCGCCTTCAAGACATAACCAAGATCGTAGGACGAGAGATAGACGGTCTCCAGCCCGACCCGGACCCGCGCGCAGATCTCGCGCAGCGTCGCCGCACCATCAGGTCCGGCGCAGCAGACCCGAATGACGGTATGCAGCCCAAAATCGCGAAACGACTGCTTCTTCCCGAAGTCGGCGCGCAGCAGCAGCTCACGGCCAACGGCAATCAAGGATGGAGCGCGTTGTCGGCCCTCCTCCTGATCGCAGTAGAAGTGCATGTGCAGGATATCGAGCGCGATCTCCACGCCGTCGGCGAGACTGGCGATGTCAGTGAGCAGCGGCCCAAGCGCGTCGGGTGGAGACTCGCCAACGCTGCCATTAGCGATGCTGTGAAAAATCCGCGCCGACAGGACGCCACGTTCAATCGCACGCCGAAGCCGCGCAATGCCCTGGGTATCGATAGCGACACGCGCCTGAAGATAGGGCAAGCTCGCGGCGAGATCGGGATTCTCGATCACATCTTCCAGCGCGGCGTCGGCGAAGGCCGAATCCCTGGCGTTTGCTCCATGGATGAACCCGCCCAGCACCGTCGCATTCCGGCTGTCCACATCGGCGGCAGAAAAGAGGCCCAGCAGTTCCCGCCAAATCGCATCAAGATCGGCGGCGCCATCCGACAGGCCGATGCCGCACTCGTAGGCGCGCTGCGGATGTTGTTCGACGAGCAGTTCGGCGATGAAGGTAGCGCGCGTCTCCGGGTCGTGCGCGAGCGCGGTTCCGATCTCCTTCGCGAGCTGGGAGGCGCGCTCATACGGCTTCATGATATCGCCGTCGTCGGCATCACCGTCAGCGACATCCCAACCGAAATTGCTGCGCCCCAGTACCACCGCACGGGCCTGATGGAGAAGATCGGTGGGTTTCAGGCGGTTGATGAGCGCGGTGAGACGCGCGCGCACCTCATCAGGCATAGCGTCGCCCTCGAAACGCAGCGCTGTGCGGAAGCCGATCCACCCCTCGATCCAGGGCCGCTCGGAAGAGAAGTTGGTCGCTGCCCGTTCGAGCGCATCGTGACAGGCGCCGAAATGCCACAGCTCCCTTACGCTATGGGCAAGGTGGTCCCGGGCGTTTTCGATGATTGGCGAAAGCTCGACCGCCAAGTCGACCGCGCCGTTGTACCAGGCCCAGATGTCGCCACGCTTTGGCGGGTGCCAGCCATAGTCGCGTGACCGGGCGCCGAAGTCGAAATTGCTGGTTGAACTGAAATGGTGGGCCTTCAGCAGCGCATTGAGGGCGACGCCGGCGCAGCGCACCAAAGCCGGATCACCGGATTGCGCGAGCCGGCGCACAAGCGATCGCCGCTGATCTGGCAATGCCTTGGTGCCCGACAGGTACAGGTGAAACAGCTCGGCCAACATGTCCGATGCCGAGTTGTTGTTCTGATTGGGCGGTTCGGCGGAAAGGAACCGGGCAAGCAATGTCGCAGCGCGGTCGAATAGCGGTGAATCGTAAGCGAGGAGCTTGATCAACCGTATCCACTGCCATCGGTCGCTCGACTGCGGATTGAGTATCTCGGCGCCGCGCGGCCCCGCCACGTCTCGCTCGATCCTTGCGAGCACGGCATCGGGCGCGACCGGAGCGATATTCGTGATGATCTGGAGGCCGTCTTCGCCCAACGCCGTGAGATCGCCAAGAAGACCGTCGGCACCGAGCCAGCGCTCGACCGCGGCCCGTGCCTCGGCGCTGTCGTGCAGATAGCCGAGGCGGCGCGAAAGGGACTTCTGCATGCGCGCCGTGAGCGACGCGCAGAAGCGATCAAAATCGGCCGGGGGCATGCGTTCGAGGGCGAACCCGGCGAGCGGGTTGGCGATCGCGTGCGGCAGGATCGCGCGCCACCGTCCGCGCAGCTGCGCGATCCCGCGCTGACGAAGCGTGTTCAGCGCCGCATATATCGTCGCCATGGAAGCGCAGCGAATAGCAGCAACCCGCGCAAGTTCGCTGCTTTCCGATGTGTCTTCGCCATCGATCGAATAGAGCAGCGCAAGGTCTTCGGCGGCGGAAAGGAGATCCCGGTCGGGCTCGTTGCGCTGGTGAAAAATCCGCTCGAAGAGGTCACGGCTCTTGAGCTTTCCCAGGGTCTCGCCTTTCCCGAGGGTTTCGGCGAGCGCGCGCGCCACACGGAAATTACCGTCGCTGAACTCCGATATCGTGCGCCGGTCCACCTGCGTCACATTAGGGAAGGTCTTTTCCAGCCACAGTTCCACCATTTCGGGCGATGCTGATTGCAGGCGAAAGACCTCGGTACGCTCGGGCTCATCGTCGCGAACATCATATTCGACCGTGAGGAGGCTGACCTGGCTCCCCGCTCCCGAACAGATGCGGGCAAGTTCGCTGTGCGTCGCCGGATTGCAGTTATCGACGATCAGGATCGCACGTTGCCGTGCGATAACTAGCTGGCGCGCCATGTCCCGGGCGGTTGGGTCAGTCTCGACCGAATAGTCGGTATAAACGGCAAGCCCCGGGTCGAGCGCTGCCTCGCCGACACCATCCTCGAACAGTGCCTGCACGAGACGAGTCTTTCCGAGACCGGACAAGCCAATCAACCGGATACATTGGCGAGCGTTGGTCAGAGAAACGCGAAGCCGAGCGATACCCTCACCAATGGTGAGTTGCTCGCGATCGCTCGTTCGTTCATCGGTTAGGCAAGCCTTGTCGTTGAAGAGATAGGGCGTCTCTTCGCTCACGCCGACGCCGCACCAATCGCCGATGCTGCTCCAGCCAGACATACCGATGCCGAGCCGCGTGCGGACCCAAGCGGCAATTCCGGGATAGTGATTGACCCATGTCGCTAGCCGGTCGCGATCATAGAAGTCGCTATGCAACTGCTCGGCCTCAGGCAGATCTTCGAGCTGCGCTCGGATCGCATCGCGACGATCGCTCAGGGGCTTGTCTGCGACTGACCCTTGCGCGCTGACGATGATGTAGGCACCCGAGCGAGCGGCGAGTTCGGCGATGACCGGCCGTAGTACGCCGCCAGGACGCATCTCATCGCGGATTGCGCTCGCCGGCATGTCGGGCTTTTTCACCTGAAACCCTACGTGCTGGCGCGGTACGAAATCCGGCATCACCAGTGCGGACGGGCACTCGACCCGGACATCAAGGCCGCCATCGGCCGCATCCTGATTGCCACCAGCCGTTACCGACGAACTGGGGCAACCCTGCGCCCGCAACTCTGCCAAGGCAAGACGCGCGACTAATGTCCGCAGATCGGCGTCATTGAGGTTCGCGACTTGTGCGCCAGTAATTTCGAACATCGTCCCCGAAACCCCTTTCATCAAATATTGGAGAGCATGCGGGAGAATAAAGAGCAGTCAAGCGATAGTTGGTCCGCCACGGACGCGACCGAACTGCCAGTTGATCCGTCGCCACGCATTATTCCGGCGACTGGCTTGCCGACCTAGTGCTCCACGCCGGTAGCCACGGAATGGATAGTGAGATATAAAGTTGGATTTAGTTGTATTTTTAATGCGGGGCGGGAATACTGTCTCGTTAATTTTTCATAGGCTAGAATCGGGTATGCGGTGAGCTATCGGCACAGAAGTTGTGAAAGGAAGAAGAGATCCATTTCAGCACTCGGATAACACTTCTTGTACTCTGCATGTGGACAGCACTGCAATAGACAAAGCGAGGCAAGGCGCTTAGCTGTGGCTGTTATATATCTACGTGAACTAAGTTGACCTTTCCGTGGTAACTAATTGACTCTATCTCGTTGTAGCAATTTTTGCTGGTGATAAAGATGTAGTCCAGCAAAAGATTTCTCTCGCTATCGTCTAGAGCTTTTGGAGTTATGACGTTCATCGCTGTGCAATGTAAGGATCGACTTGTGAAAGCGTAGAGAAAATAGTAATGATCAGACATCCCAACATTTTTTGCCTTATCGTGCCAATTCCATCGTATGTTTAGTCCAAGCTCCTTTAGCTTTGAGAGGTCGGCTTCAGTGTGTGATTTTTTTAGATCCTCAAGGTGGTTTTGCAATACGGATATTCGTTCCTGGTGATGTGGGATGACTTTGGTTTTTATTAGATGAGCTTGATAAGAATAGCCATTTTGTTTTGCAGCTTCGGCATATATTGAAAAAGAATTTCTGGCTTTAGAGTCCACTGCGGCTCTTTGATCGGAGAGGAACTTTTCCACAGTATCTATACCTGCTTCAGAGATATCACCCTTGCTCATTAAATTTTCGTATGTTTCAAGGTCGGGTTTGTCTTCTTCTGCCAGCTCTTCGAATAGCTCGATCTCGCCTTGAGCTTTTTTGATGACTTGCTCTTGGCTCTTTATTTGTTCATTAAGTAGCTGATAGTAGAACACTAAGCCGTAGCCGTGATCTTTATTGAAAAGCTTTAGCCATATTATGTTTTCAAATAAATTGCGTGCAAGCGACACTAATTCTATGTCGCTTTCTAGCCTTGATATTCTATATATGTCTCGAAACTTTTCAAGTGTTCCCTCCTGAGCTTTGAGGATCCAGGTCTTTTCTGAGTTTTTATAGTTTTTATCTGTGTGCGATAACCAGCTCAGCTGTCCACGCACCTTTGCTAGAGCTAGCTCGTTTTTTGAGTCAATGGTTTCATGTATTTCTTGTCGTGTTTTATCTAGGTTTAGCACGTTCAAATGCCCTCTGGTAGTGTTCTATGGGCCTCGTATTCATCGAGTTGCCTCGCATTCTTTGAGAGGCCCTCGATGGAGTACTGGGAGGCCCTTCGCAAGCCTGCTGGTAAGGGGGGTAGTCGTAGGCGACAAGATCGAACTCGAGTTGCTGCTAGAGCATAAGCGCCTATCGCACCTCGCCCTCTCGACAAATCAAACCTCCAGCACCTCAGCCAAATGCTCCCCCTCCAACCAACCCCTAATCTCACTCGCCCGCATCGGCTTGGCGAACAGATAACCCTGCGCCCGCGTACATCCAAGATTCTTCAGCGCACCCAGTTCTGCAGCGGTCTCCACCCCTTCTACGATGCATTCCAGCTGCATGTCCTGGCACAGGGCGATCAGGGATTTGACGATCTTGAAGCTGGCCGGGTCTAGGTGGAGGTCGGTGACGAAGGTGCGGTCCACCTTGAGTTTGGTCAGCGACAGCGCGTGGATCTGGCTCAGGCTGGAGTAGCCGGTGCCAAAGTCGTCGAGGGAGATGCCGCAGCCCAGTTCGCGAAAGCGGCTGATGGCGCGCTGGGTCTGGGGCAGGTCCTGGATGGCGGCGGTTTCAGTGATTTCCAGGTCGAGACAGGCCGGGTCGAAACCGCTGCGCTTGATCAGCTCGACGATCTGCTGAGCGGCGTCCTCCGAGCCACAGTCGTGGGCGGAGAGATTGAAGGCCAGGCGGATACCGGCAGGCCATTGCGCGGCCGCCTTCAGTGCCTTGCCTAGCAAGGGCAGGGTGAGGCGATTGACCATGCCGACGCGCTCGGCGGTCGGGATGAAGTCACCGGGCGGCACGTTGCCCAGCTCCGGACTTTCCCAGCGGGCCAGGGCCTCGAAGGCCACGGTCTGCTTGCTGTGGATGTCCACGATGGGCTGGAAGACCATGTAGAACTCGCGTTCCAGATCGGCTCGGCGCAGGGCCTGTTCGGTCAGGCCTTCGCGATTGAGTTGCTGGCGATGGGCGGTGCTGAACAGGCAGGCCGTGCCGGGGCGGTGGCGCTTGCTCTGGTACAGGGCGTAGTCGGCGTGTTCATAGACGTCCGTGGCGGTAAAGGCCTGGTCGGGAAAGGTTGCGATGCCCAGCGAGCCACTGATCTGGATGGGCATGACCACCAGCAGGAAGGGCTCGCGCAGGCTGGCACAGACCTTTTCGCCAAAGGTCCGCAGCTGCTCGTCGTTCAAGACCCGGGTGATGATCAGGCTGAATTCGTCGCCGCCCAGGCGAGCCAGGTGGACGTCCTCATCGAGCAGTCCGCTGAGGCGCTGGCCGACCTGATAGAGCAGCCGGTCGCCCACGCTATGGCCATAGATGTCGTTGACCGGCTTGAAGCCGTCCAGGTCGATCAGGCCCACGGCCAGGCGGGTCCCCTGCGCGCGCGCGTCGGCCAGCAGGGTATCGAGGCGGGCAAAGAACTGCCGCCGATTGGCCAGGCCGGTCAGGCTGTCCTGGTTGGCGAGCTTGAGGTTTTCCTCGCTGAGCTTGGCTGTTTGCGCCTGTATGTTCACCAGGCGGGTGAAGTCGGCGTACTGCGCCCTGAGAATGATCAGCATGGCGATGGACACCAGCAGGACGTCGATCGCCGTGGCTACGAAGGTGATGATGCCGGTGGACGCGAAGAACACCACGAAGGCCGTGTTGACCACGGCGGTGGTGGCGAGGGCAGCGGGCAGCAGGTGCATCATGCAGAAGATGCAGCCGATGACGGTGATCGCCATATAGAAGGCGACATGCGCCTGGGTGTAACTGTCGCCATAGGGAAACAGCGCCAGTGGCCAGGCGGTGAACGCCAGGGCCACGACAGGCGCGAGCCCATTGGTACGTTTCAACGCCGTCAGCATCTGCGCTGGGCTGCGCGGTTGATTGCGCGTGCGGATCCATTCCGTCGCCCGGATCACGCCGAACAGCGTCATGAGCAACGGGCAATACACCACCAGCCAGCGTGGTGCGACGGCATAGTGGGTGCCCGCCAGCATCAGGGTGTTGATCAGCAGGATGAAGTACATCATCGGCAGCTGGCGAGACAGCGCAAGGTATTGCGCCTTGACCAGGCCAGGATTGTCCTTGGGCACGGACATCAAGGCTCGCATGCCAAGTAGGGTTTTCTTCATCAGGCAATGCTCTGAAAATACGACCAGTTAGATAGCCGCACGGAATGTCCTTTCCAGTCTGGGCGAAGCAGGGCTAAACGCTTCGCTTATGAGAGGGTGTCGGCCGCCCCTTGGATTTCCACACCCTTTACGACCAATGGCACTTTGATCTCATTCGATTAGTCAATCGTAATAGGGGTAAGCGAGCGCTCTCGAACAGCCTTGACGATCAACCGCCGGCAAGCGCTATCGGTGAAAGGTGCGAGACCTGAGGTTACAGGCTCGCGAACCAGAGCGTCCAAGGTGTCGGTAGGGGCTGGACGATGCTGATCCGCAGCCTTGCGGTCAGGTCTCTGGCATGCGCGCCGCTAAATAGGTGGTGATAGGCCACCATGAAAAAGCCCGCCATTAGGCGGGCTTTTTCATGTCCGGGACGCTCAGCCCAGCTTGGTCAACAAGGCATCCGCCGCTGCTTCCGAACTGGCCGGATTCTGGCCGGTGACCAGGTTGCCGTCTTCCACCACGAACTCGCCCCAGTCTGCGCCTTTCTCGTAGCGGGCGCCGAGCTTCTTGAGTTCGTCTTCCACCAGGAAGGGCACCACGTCGGTGAGTTGCACGCCGGCTTCTTCGCTGTTGGTGAAGCCAGTTACGGTGCGGCCCTTGACCAGCGGGGTGCCGTCGCCGGCCTTGACGTGGCGCAGTACACCCGGGGCGTGGCAGACCAGGCCGAAGGGTTTGTTGGACTGGGCGAAGGCTTCGAGCAGGGCGATGGAGTCGCGGGATTCGGCGAGGTCCCAGAGCGGGCCATGGCCGCCGGGGTAGAAGAGGCCGTCGTAATCGTCGGCCTGCACTTCAGCCAGCTTGACCGTATTGGCCAAAGCCTGCTGCGCTTCGGGGTCGTTCTTGAAGCGCTCGGTGGACTCGGTCTGAGCGTCGGGGGCGTCGCTCTTGGGGTCCAGCGGGGGTTGGCCGCCAGCCGGGGAGGCCAGGGCGATCTGGGCGCCGGCGTCCTTGAAGACGTAGTAGGGGGCGGCGAATTCTTCCAGCCAGAAGCCGGTTTTCTTGCCGGTGTCGCCGAGCTGGTCGTGGGAGGTCAGGACCATCAGGATCTTCATCGCGCGTTCCTCGTGTTCGAAAGGGTATCGCTAGACAGACCCTGGGTCCGCGCTGTGAGTGCCCGACTTCTTCGGCAAGCCACGAATACCTCACAGAAGCAGCAGGGGAGCCGCCCGGTTGGGGCGGCCATGGCGTTCAGGTAGATCAACCCCAGCCGAGGCTACCGCCCGGCTCATAGCGCTCACGAGCGGAGACGGTGCTGGCGACGTCATCAAGGTTATGAACGCCTACCAGTTGGATCAGCGAGTCCAAGTTGTCGACCTGGCCTTCGTAGCCTGCGTCACGGAAGACATAGGTGTCCTGGCCGTAGTGGAAGACGGCGGCATTGACCAGGCCGGTGGTGGACTGGGTCACGGTGTTGAGCGCGGCGAACAGGCTGGTCGCTTGCGCCAGGGCGGCGTCTTGGATGGTGACCACGGCTTTCTCGTCGTACACCGCGAAGCCGAAGATGATGTGGTCATCGTTCGCGTTGTAGTCCGTGACCGTCACATGGTTGGCGGCCAGGGAACGGTTGGCGGCGGCGCTGCTACTGCCATCGAAGTTGACCAGACTGGGTTCGAGGCTCAGGTAATCGGGCCCTTCGCCCAGGGTAATGGTGGCCCCGTGGCCGTAGCTGCCGTTCAGGTTGGCGTTGTGGGCGGCTACGCCTTTGGTGAACAGCAGGTCGACGTAATCGTTGCCAGCGCCGGCGTTGATGATGACGTCGGCCTGCTGGATGTGAGCGCCGATCTGATCGCCACCGGCGCCGGTATCGACGGTGATGGCCTTGACCCGCGAGTGTGCGAGGGAGGCGACGCTGTCCAGTTCCGCGGCGGCGATGGTGCTGACACTCACCGAGTCCTTGCCGCTGCCGGTGATCACGCTCTTCAGGAAGGCGCTCTGGCTGGCATAGGCGTAGTCATGGCCTTCGGTGTAGCCATGCAGGAAGTCAATCGATAGGCCGGCAGTGGAGGTAGAGCCGTCGAAGGTCTGCAGGCCATCGAAGTTGTCCAGGGTGATCAGATCGCTTTCATTGAACTGATTGGTCGGCACGTCGGTGAGGCTGACGGTCAGCTTGGCGATGCTTGAATCCAGGGTGCTATCGCTGGCGGTGGCGCCGCGGGTATGGCCGTCGAGGCGGGTGACCTGGTCTTCCCAATGACCGGTCAGGGTCAGTTCGCTCAGGGTCGAGCCGGCCGCATAGTGCGGGCCCTTGGCATCGAAGGTCTTGGCGAAGCCTACCTGCTCGGGGGCGGCATTGATGTCGAGCGTGAGACGCGGCTGGCTGTGGAAGGCGTAGTAGGTGACGCCATCAGCGGTGCCGGCCGGCTTGGCAGGCGCGGCGGCCAGGGGCGCCTTGGCGAAGGCAGAGGTGAAGAGAGGAGCGGCGGTGTCCAGGGGATTCTTGTAGGTCATGGCGGTCATCCTTAATGCATGTCAGGCCGAGCGCTCGCTGGACACGTTCTCGCGCAAGGCAAGACGTTTCTGACAGCTGAACGTCACGCCGACAGTGCCTAGCTTTTCACGGAGCTACAGCGAACCACACCGCAATTTCATCGGGCCACTAGTGGCACGCCGCCAAACGGTAGTGCGCTAAAAGTTCAATAGACTGACGAATAGGACGACCAACAGCGCGATCAGTACCGGGGACCAGCGGGTACGCAAGAGCAGCGCCAGGGCCAGCGCGGCCAGGGCGACGTCCAGCAGGTCGTGGATGGCACCCGTCCAGACCGGATCGTAGAGCGCCGCCAGCAGCAGGCCGACCACGCCGGCATTGAGCCCGGTTAATGCGCGTTGCCAGCCGAGGTGCTGGCGCAGGCTCTGCCAGAAGGGCAGGGCGGCAAGCAGGAGGAGGGTGCCGGGCAGAAAGATCAGCAGGGTCCAGAGCAGGCCGTTGAACCAGGCGGGGAGCGCCGAGGGCACCAGGGCGCCAAGGTAGGCGGCAAAGGTAAACAGCGGTCCGGGCACGGCCTGGGCGAGGCCATAGCCGGCCAGCACCTGGCCATCGCTGACCAGGCCAGTGGGGACCACCACCGCCTGCAGCAGCGGTAGCACGACATGGCCGCCGCCGAACACCAGGGCGCCGGCGCGGTAGACGCCCTCGCCTAGGCTACCCCAGGCGGGCAACAGCAGAAGCGGCAGCAGGAACAGCAGCAGGGCGACGACACCCAGGCGCCGGGAGGGTCCCATTTGTAGGACCAGGGCCGGCGGCGTGGCAGTCGGCGCCAGTGCCAGGCGACCGACCAGGGCGGCAAGCCCCAGCCCCAGTAGCTGACCGGTTGAGCCAGGCAGCCAGAGGGTGAGACCGGCAACGATCAGGGCGACGACGCGGCGCCGGGTATCCGGGCACAGCGTGCGGCCCATGCTCCAGACCGCCTGGGCCACTACCGCCACGGCGAAAACCTTGAGGCCATGCACCGCCGCCGAGTCGGCCAGCTCTGGATAGCGGGCGAGACCGAGGGCGAAGAGGATCAGCAATAGCGCGGAGGGCAGGGTGAAGCCTAGCCAGGCCGCCAGCAGGCCCCAGCCCCTGGCGCGGCCCAGACCCAGGGCCATGCCGACCTGGCTGCTGGTGGGGCCGGGCAAGAGCTGGCAAAGGGCGACCAGTTCGGCGTAGGCGGGCTCGTCCAGCCAGCGCCGGCGAACGACGAAGGCCTGGCGGAAATAGCCCAGGTGGGCGATGGGGCCGCCAAAGCTGGTGCAGCCCAGGCGCAGAAAGATCAGGAAGACCTGCCAGGCGCTGTCCTTATCGCGGGCAATGTCGCGCATGGCGGCCCCGATCAGCCGCGCGGCGCCGCAGGCGGTACCACCACCTCGCCGTCTTCCTTGACGAAGGGCCCGCGCTGCGGCTCGGGCAGGATCTCCAGCACCTGCTCCGAGGGCCGGCAGAGCCGGGTGCCCAGGGGCGTCACGACGATGGGTCTGTTGATCAGGATGGGATGGTGCAGCATGGCGGCGATCAGCGCCGCGTCGTCCAGTTGCGGATCGTCCAGCCCCAGCTCGGCATAGGGCGTGCCTTTCTGGCGCAGGAGGTCGCGCACGGGCATGCGCAGGTCCGCGATCAGCCGTTCCAGCTGCGCCCTATCGGGCGGTGTCTCCAGGTAGTGGATGACCGTCGGCTCGACGCCGCTGTTGCGAATCAGGCTCAGCACGTTGCGCGACGTGCCGCAGGCGGGGTTGTGATAGATGGTGATGTCGCTGCTCATGGGAGGTCTCGACGGGAGGAGAGGGCGCCGCGTTCGTACCAGCCGCGTGAACCGTTCACCAGGCGCACGACCAGCAGCATCAGCGGTACCTCGATGAGGACGCCCACCACGGTAGCCAGGGCGGCTCCCGAGTGGAAGCCGAACAGGCTGATGGCGGCGGCCACGGCCAGTTCGAAGAAGTTGCTGGCGCCGATCAGCGCCGACGGACAGGCGACGCTGTGGCTCTCGCCCACCAGGCGATTCAGCCAGTAGGCCAGCGCCGAATTGAACAGCACCTGGATCAGGATGGGCACAGCCAGCAGGGCGATCACCAGCGGCTGCGCCAGGATGGCTTCCCCCTGGAAGGCGAACAGCAGCACCAGGGTGGCCAGCAGCGCCGCGATCGAGAGCGGCCCCAGGCGAGCCAGGGCGCGGTCGAAGGCCGCCTGGCCCTGGCGCAGCAGCGCGCGCCGCCAGAGCTGGGCAAGGATCACCGGCAGCACGATGTAGAGGACCACCGAAATCAGCAGGGTGGCCCAGGGCACCGCGATCGACGACAGCCCCAGCAACAGGCCGACGATGGGGGCGAAGGCGAACACCATGAGGGTGTCGTTCAGCGCGACCTGGGACAGGGTGAACAGCGGATCACCCTGGGTGAGCCGACTCCAGACGAAGACCATGGCGGTGCAGGGCGCCGCCGCCAGCAGGATCAGGCCGGCGATGTAGCTGTCCAGCTGCTCGGTCGGCAGCCAGGGGGCGAAGAGCTGGCGAATGAACAGCCAGGCGAGCAGGGCCATGGAGAAGGGCTTGATCGCCCAGTTGACGAACAGGGTGACGCCGATCCCGCGCCAGTGATGACGTACCTGGCCCAGGGCGCTGAAATCCACCTTGAGCAGCATCGGCACGATCATCACCCAGATCAGCAGGCCGACCGGCAGATTGACCTGAGCCACCTCGATCCGGCCGATGAAGCGGAAGAGACCGGGCGCCACCTGGCCCAGGGCGATGCCAGCCAGGATGCACAGCGCGACCCACAGGCTGAGGTAGCGCTCGAAGGTGTTCATGCGGGGGGCTGTCGGCGGGCAGGAGGGTGGACTGTTCATGGCGGGCCTGGTGGAGGTCGGTGAAGGGTCAGGGGTAGGAGCTTTGCCCGGACGGGTCAGCAGAGGCAGCGGGCGGTGTCGGTGACCGCGCAGTCGACACCGGCGCAACAGTGCTCGGTGAGATAGCCGAGCAGGGCGTTCATCTGGCCATAGGCGGCGCGATAGATGAGGTTGCGGCCCTGCTGTTCCACCGTGACCAGGCCGGCATTGGCCAGCTCCTTGAGATGGAAGGAGAGATTGCTGCGCGCCACGTCGAGTTGGTCGGCCAGCAGGCTGGGAGTGAGCCCTTCGGCCCCCGCGACCACTAGCGCTCGAAAGACCCGCAGGCGCTGGGCGTGGGCAAGGGCGGCAAGGGCGGATACAGCGAGATCTTCATTCATGATTCAATAATACAAGGATCGTTGAATGATTGAACAGGTGGCGCTAAATGTGAGTCGGTGCCGCCGGTCAGCGGGGCAGGTGGCGCAGCGCGCTCACCACCTGGTGCAACTGGATGACATCGAGCCCGCGCATGCCGAGGTTTTGCTAGGGCCAGGGTTAGTCGAGCACAGCTTTGTCTTTGGCTGGTCCTCCCGGCATGATCGCTCCCTCGACTCCCTGGATGGACAGCCTCCGTGAACACCGATCTGCAGCTGCGCGACGCCACCCTCGCCGATCTACCTGCCATCCAGGCCATCTATGCCCAGCATGTGCTGCATAGCTGCGCCAGCTTCGAGCTGGAGCCGCCGGATGTCCTGGAGCTGGAACGTCGGCTCGCCGCCGTGCGCCAGGCTGGTCTGCCCTACCGGGTCGCCGAACGGGATGGCGAAGTGGTGGGCTATGCCTACGCCGTGCTCTACCGTCCAAGACCGGCCTATCGCCATACCGCGGAAGACTCGGTGTACGTGCGTGAAGGTTTCGGCGGCCAGGGCATCGGTCGGCGGTTGCTGGAAGAGGTGGTCGCGGCCTGCACGGCGGCGGGCTTTCGCCAGCTGGTGGCGGTGATCGGCGACAGTGCCAACCAGGGCTCCATCGCCCTGCACCAGCGCCAGGGCTTTCGCATGGTCGGTACCTTCGAGGCGGTGGGCTTCAAGCACGGCCGCTGGGTGGACACGGTCCTGATGCAGCTCAGTCTGGGCGAAGGCGATCGCACCCCGGGTACGCGTTGATGACGCCGATGCCGAGCGACCGCGCCATCTGGCAGCTGGGGCTGATGCAGCTGTTGGCCTGGGGCCTGGCCTTTTATCTCCCCGGAGTCTATGGTCCGGCCATGGCGGCGGGGCTCGGCTGGGACGCGCGCTGGGTCTATGGCGGCTTTTCGCTGGCGATGCTGACCATGGGACTGGTGTCGCCCTTCAGTGGCGCGGTGATCGAACGCCTGGGTGGCTGCCGCACCCTGCAGCTCGGCCTGGTGCTCGATGCCCTGGGTTGCCTCGGCCTTGCGGCCGCTCAATCGGCGCCACTGTTCTACCTGGCCTGGGTGACCCTGGGCGTGGGTATGCGGCTGTCATTGTACGACGCCGCCTTCGCCACCCTGGCCCGGCTGGCGGGCGAGCGCTCGCGGGCGGTGATGGTGCGCATCACCCTGCTGGGCGGCCTGGCCTCGGCGGTGTTCTGGCCCCTGGGCCACTGGCTGCTGCAGGTGCTGGGCTGGCGCCTGGGCCTGGTGGTCTATGCCGGCATCGCCCTGGCTGGCCTGCTGTTGCTCGTGCCGCTGCCCAATGTCCGCGGACGTTTGCCCAGTGCCGAGTTGCCGCCCGCGGTGGCGGGTGGTTCGCCACGCCTGGCTGGGGTGCTGTTCGCCACCGGGATGGCGTTGATCGGCTTTCTTTCGGCGGGGCTCTCGGCCCATCTGCCGGCGCTGCTGGCCGAGCGGGGCGTACCGGTCGGCGTGGCCGCGCTCTGGGGCATCGGCCAGGTTTGCGCACGGCTGGCGGAACTGGCCTCCGGACAGCGGCTGTCGGCGCGCCAGCTCAATCTGCTCCTGGGTCTGGGGCTGCCGCTGAGTTTCGCCCTGGCCCTGGCGAGCGACGGTCATCTTCTATTGACCGCTGGCTTCGTCTTTCTCTATGGCGCGCTCAATGGCCTGGTGGCGGTACTGCGCGCCAGCCTGCCGCTGGAGCTGTTCGACCGGGCGCTCTATGCGCGCCTGACCGGCAAGCTGCTGGCGCCGAGCTTCCTGCTCTCGGCGGCCGCACCCTGGTGCTATGCCCTGGCGCGGGAGAGCTGGGGTGACCGTGGCCTGCTCGGGCTGTGCCTGCTGGTCAGCCTGGGGGTGACCCTGGCCGCCGTGGGGCTGCTGGGGCGACGGCGTCCGGCTCCGGCCTGAGGCGGGAGCCAGGGCAGGGCTCAGTTCAGTCGACGGGCGAACTGACCCACCGCACCCACCACGCGCTGGGCACCGTCCTGGATCTCGGTGATGCGGGTGCCAGCGGCGTTGGCCAGCTGCAGGCCCTGTTCCGCCTGATGCTTGCTGGCGGCCATGTTGGCCACGGCGGTCTGCGCCAGCTGCTGGTTCTGCTGCACCACCCCGACGATCTCCTCGGTGGCCTTGCTGGTGCGACCGGCCAGTTGGCGGACCTCGTCGGCCACCACGGCGAAGCCACGGCCTTGTTCACCGGCGCGGGCGGCCTCGATGGCCGCGTTGAGGGCCAGCAGGTTGGTCTGCTCGGCGATGCCGCTGATGGTCTTGACGATGGTGCTGATGACCAGCGACTGCTCGCCCAGGGCCTCGATGCCATTGGAGGCCACCTGCAGTTCCTCGGCGATCTTGCGCATCACCGAGACGGTGTCCTGCACCACCTCGGCTCCCTGACGGGCGCTCTCGTCGGTCTGCTGGGAGATGTCGAAGGCCACCTTGGCCGCTTCGGCCACCGCCTGTTCCTGCTCCACCTGCTCGGTGATGACGGTGGCGAATTTCACCACCTTGTACAGCTGGCCACGGGTGTTGAGCACCGGGTTGTAGGAGGCTTCCAGCCAGACCGTGCGGCCGTGGCTGTCGATCCGCTTGAAGCGGCTGGCGATGAATTCGCCGCGGTTCAGTCGCGCCCAGAACGCCTGGTAATCGGCGGAGTTGGCTTCCTCGCTGGTACAGAACAACCGGTGGTGCTTGCCCTGGATCTGCTTGAGCGAATAGCCCATGCCCTGCAGGAAGCGGTCGTTGGCGGTGAGCACCTCGCCGGCCAGGTTGAATTCGATGACGGCGGTGGAGCGCAGCAGGGCGTTGATCAGGCCGGAGTGCTCGGTGGAGGTCTCAACCTGCTCGGTACGATCGTTGGCGAAGCAGATGGTCTTGTGGATCCGGCCCTGGGTGTCGCGCAGCGGCTGCCAGGTCGAATAGAGCCAGGCCTCCTGGCCATTGGAGCGCAGCAGGCGATACATGCCACTGGTCTGGGTGCCTTGACTGAGGGCGCTCTTGAGGTCGCGGTAGCAGGGCAATTGTTTGACGTATTCGGGAATGAAGGCGTCCAGCGGACGACCGACCACATTCTCGGGGCGGTAACCCATCTCGCGGCAGAAGCGCTCGTTGACGCGCTCGATGTTGCCACGGTCATCGACAGTAAGACTGAGTGCCTGGCTTTCGAAGCCGGCGTGCAGTTGACGCAGTTCGGCGACCTCGGCCCGTAGTTGGGCGAGCTCGGTCTTCAGATGGCGATTGAACATGGCAGGACACCGACAGAAGTGAAAGTATGACTTCTACTACTTCGACGGTGCCTGGATTTTCTGAAGGGGAAGGCCGCGACTTTCGACTAAAGCCGTAGCCTCAGCCTTGGCGGCTGGCGATGAAGCGCCGGAAGACTTCCAGGGTGGCTTCGCTGACGTGGTGCTCCATGCCCTCGGCATCGCGGCGGGCAGTGTCGGCGTCTACCCCAAGGGTCAGCAGGAAGGTCTCGACCACATGGTGGCGCGCGCGGCTGGCTTCGGCCAGGGCTTCGCCCTCGGGCGTCAGGAAGACCCCGCGATAGGGGCGCTGCACGATCAAGCCGGCGGCGGCCAGGCGCTTGAGCATCTTGGCCACGGTGGGCTGGGCGACGCCGATGCGCGCGGCGATGTCCACCTGGCGCGCTTCACCTCCGTCCCGGATGAGATCGGAAATGAGCTCGACATAGTCTTCGATCAGCTCCTGACGATGCGCCTCGCGGACCTGTTGAAAACCTTCCATATGAATGGATGGATCGACCAACCGATTCAGCAGTTCGTCGTCCTTTGTCATGTTGCCCACCTGAATGACCTTCTCCGCAAGAGCCAAGGCGCTTCGGAGGGAAGCGCTCGGGCGCCATTTTGACCGAGTTGCCGGCGAATACCAAAGATTCCTTCGCCAGTGGGCGTTATCGACGGATGAGATAGAGATTTTTTATTGCTGGATGTGTGAATTTTAGCCTAGGCTAAATTCTCCAAAGGGTAGTCCTACCTTGCCGAACGAGTCAGCCATGAAAGAATCCGCCAGCTACGTCGAACCTGCCTGGCAGGAGCCTTCGTCGTCCGCCCGGCCCAGCCTGGGGCGGATGAATGCCAGTATTCCGGTGCCCGAAGGCGGCAGCTGGTTTCGCCGGCTGCTGGCCTTCGTCGGCCCGGGCTACATGGTCTCGGTGGGCTACATGGACCCGGGCAACTGGGCCACGGACCTCGCGGGTGGCTCGCAATTCGGCTACCTGCTGCTATCGGTGATCCTGCTGTCCAATCTGATGGCCATCCTGTTGCAGGCCCTGGCCGCGCGCCTGGGCATCGCCACCGGGCTGGATCTAGCCCAGGCCTGCCGCGCCCGCTATTCGCGTCCGGTCAGCCTGCTGCTGTGGCTCGCCTGCGAGATCGCGATCATCGCCTGCGACCTGGCCGAGGTGATAGGCACGGCCATCGCCCTCAATCTGCTGTTCGGCATTCCCCTGATGTGGGGCGCGATCCTCACGGCGCTCGACGTCTTTCTCATCCTGTTGTTGATGAACCGCGGCTTTCGCTGGCTCGAAGCCTTCGTCATCGCGCTGCTGACGTTGATCTTCGTCTGCTTCGGCGTGCAGATGGTGCTGGCCCAGCCGTCCCTGGCCGCGGTGTTCGACGGCTTTCTGCCCAAGGCGGAGATCGTCACCAACCCGGCCGCGCTGTACCTGGCCATTGGCATCATCGGTGCCACGGTGATGCCCCATAACCTCTATCTGCATTCGTCCATCGTCCAGACCCGCGCCTATCCGCGAACCGAGGAGGGGCGGCGCATGGGGCTGCGCTGGGCGGTGGCAGACAGCACCCTGGCGCTGATGCTGGCGCTGTTCGTCAACGCGGCCATCCTCATCACCGCCGCGGCCGTGTTCCACAGTGCCGGTCGTACCGACGTGGCCGAGATCCAGGACGCCTATCACCTGCTGTCGCCGATGCTGGGCGTGGGGATCGCCTCGCTGCTGTTCGCGGTCGCCCTGCTGGCGTCGGGCATCAACTCCACCGTAACCGCGACCCTGGCTGGCCAGATCGTCATGGAAGGCTTTCTTTCGCTGCGCATCCCCGACTGGGCGCGGCGTCTGATCACCCGCGGTATCGCCGTCATCCCGGTGGTGGTGGTGACCGGTCTCTATGGCGAGAGCGGCACGGCCAAGCTGCTGGTGCTGAGCCAGGTGGTGCTGTCCATGCAGCTGCCCTTCGCGGTGATCCCGCTGGTGCGCTTCGTCTCGGATCGCCAGCTGATGGGCTCCTTCGTGATCAAGCGCTTCACGGCGGTGCTG